>JACKBT010000016.1 GCA_020634415.1 Ardenticatenaceae bacterium | reverse complement strand
ACTCAAGGGTTAACCCTCCGGGAGGGTCGTTTACGAAGGAGTAAGAATCATGAAAAAAGTAGTTCTCGTTCTCGTTATCTTTTTATGCCTGTTAGCCGCCTGCGGTGGCGATGAAACCACCAACCCAGCCCAACCCACCGCCGCCGCAACAGCCATTGAAGAGGAAATGACTGAGCCAACAGCAACGGCCGTTCCCGAACCCACCACCCCGCCCATGATCACCACCACTGAGGAGATGGCGGGCATTTGGGAAGGCTCCGTCGCTGGTGAAAAAGGCTATCTGATGTACACGGAAGACGGCCGTTACTTCCTCTCCCTTTCCCAAGAAGGTCTCACCACCTCACCCCGCATCACCGGTGACTATTGGTTTGAAAACAACCAACTGCACATCCGCGATCTAGAAAATACGGGGCACTGGGTAGAATGTCCTGCCGAAACAGTCGGCGTGTATGATGTTTTGCTGCTGGACGATGGCCGCGCCACATTCCAGACAGTGGAGGACGGCTGTAACGAGGGTGGCTTTACCCGCAACTACATCTTCGCCAACATGACCCAAAAATGGCTCGCCGAGCCAGCCGACATAGCCGCCCCCGAATCCATGAGCGACGATGAGACCATGCCCGAATTGGCCGCCGCCTTACAAGCCATCGCCGACACTTGGGTTAATCACAACGGTGCACCAGGTTTCATCCTCATGGTAGATGCCCCCGACCATCACTTCACCTGGAAAGGCGCAGCGGGCATGGCCGATGCCGGAGCAGGCATAGAGATGGTGGCCGATGATCAATACATCCTTTCCAGCATCACCAAAATGTATACGGCCGTTACCATCATGAAACTCGTCGAGCAAGGCCAGCTCAGCCTGGATGATCCCATCAGCCTTTACCTACCAGAGGACATTGTTTCGCGCCTTCTCGTTTTGGATGGCGAATCCTACGGCCAAGCCATCACCGTGCGCCACCTGTTGAACCACACCAGCGGCCTGGGCGATTTCTCCAATGGCGAGGACAAAGATGGCAATGGGCTGCCCGATTTCAAGGATTTGGTGCTGGCCGAACCCGATACCCGTTGGGATGAGATGATGGTGCTGGCATGGGCCATCGCCAATGCCCCACCCCTTGCCCAACCAGGCGAAACCTTCCACTACAGCGACACCAACTTCCAGTTACTCGGTCTGGTAGTGGAGGCCGCCTCGGGCCTGAAGCTGCATGAAGCCTACCGCCAACTGATTTTCGAGCCATTGGGCATGGAGCATACCTATTTTGAGTTTCGTGAGGAGGTGGTGCCGGGTGTAGACGGCCGTTCTCTCTCCCACGCCTACTACAACGACACACTCTGGAATGACCTGGAAAGCCACTCTTACGAATGGGGTTCCGGTGGATTGGTCTCCACCGTTGAAGACCAAAACCGCTTCTTGTGGGCCTGGGTCAAAGGCGACCTGTTTGACGACCCTGCCAGCCAAGAGGCCATGATGGACTGGATAGAGACGACCGATGCCGGAGCCTATTACGGTTTAGGCACGTACCTCTTTGTCCTCGACGAATGGGATATTCCTGGGCTGGGTACCTTGCAAGGGCATGGCGGTCTTTTCAACAGCTACGCCTTTTACTGGCCGGAGCAAAACATCACCCTCATTGGCACACTCGACTCGAATCAACCGCCGCTGGGCTTTATCGGCGTGATGATTGAGGAGATGTTTGCCATCCAGGGTGCCTTTGGCGGCTAAGATTTTTAGTGTGGGGCAACGGCCGTTGCCCTACAATTTTGAGCGACGGCCGTTTCTAAATCCCTCTGGCATTCTTCCCCAAAACTTGGTATACTTCCCGCCGTTATCCACCTTTGGATTTCAAATTTTAGCAAAAGTTTGTTTTGAAAATTCCAAAATGGAACCCGACTCAGGTTGGTCGGGTTTTTTGTTGCCACGCATTGGCTCACTTGTGGGACGAGTCAGGTAGTGGACTGACAACAGGGCTTATCACCCGTGAGGGTGGTATGACAGACGGACTCGTCAAAACGCAATGTTGGTAGAGACGTTGCAGTGCAACATCTCTACGACCACAATAGGAGCAATCCATGACAACCGAATTCTCTGAATTGGGCTTGCAGCCGCAGTTGGTGCAAGCCGTCACCGAGCGTGGGTATACCACACCCACCCCTATTCAAACGGCCGTTATCCCCCTCATGCTGTCTGGTCAAGACGTGATCGGACAAGCCCAAACCGGCACCGGCAAAACAGCCGCCTTTTCTCTACCCATCCTCAACGGTCTCATTCCTGGCCTCAACCAGGTGCAAGCCCTCGTCCTCGCCCCCACACGCGAACTGGCCTTGCAAGTAGCCCGCTCCGTCTACGAATACGGCCAACACAGCGACATGCACGTCTTGGCTGTGTACGGTGGTGCGCCCTACAGTCGGCAAATCGGCCGTCTCAAACGCGGCGTAGACATCGTCGTCGGCACACCGGGCCGGCTAATTGACCTGATGAAGCAAAAAGTGCTGGATTTGAGCCACGTCCGCACCGTCGTCCTCGACGAAGCTGACGAAATGTTAAGCATGGGCTTCATCGAAGACATCGAAACCATCCTAGAAGCCACACCCAACACACGGCAAACCACCCTCTTCTCCGCCACCATGCCCCCCCCCATTCGCCAACTGGCCCAAAAATACATGCGCAACCCCCAGGCCATCACCATTGAGCACAAACAGCGCACGGTAGAAGCCATTGACCAACGCTATATTTTGGTGAATGAGGAAGACAAAACGGCCGCTCTCACCCGCATCTTTGAGGTAGAAGAGATACACAGCGCCCTCATCTTCGCCCGCACTCGCATGGGCACAGGCGAACTCGCCAACGAACTGACCGTGCGCGGCTTCCCCGCCGAATCGCTCAACGGCGATTTGAGCCAGGATGCCCGCGAGCGTGTTCTCAACCGCTTCCGCCAAAACCAGATTAAGGTGCTGGTGGCAACGGATGTAGCCGCACGTGGCCTGGATATTGACGACATCTCCCACGTCTTCAACTTCGATTTACCCAATGATTCCGAAAGCTACGTCCACCGCGTGGGGCGCACAGGGCGGGCGGGCAAAACAGGCGTGGCGATTTCCCTGGTGACACCCCGCGAAAAGTTCCGGCTAGGCCGCATCGAAAAATACATCAAACACAAACTCACCCGCGTCCAACTGCCTTCTGTCGAGGATATTCAAGCCTTCCGTGAGAAGCAGTTGGTGGAAATGATGCTTGTTTGGCTGAAGCGTGGTCGCTGCCGCCGCGAGAAGGAACTGGTAGAAACCCTGGCTGCTGAAGGGTACGATCCCGTTGAAGTGGCCGCCGCTGCCCTCAAAATGGCTCGCGCCGAAGAAAAACAACGGCCGATTTACCCCGTCAGCGAAGTGGTAGAAAAGACGAACAATCGCCGCGAACGGCCGTCACGCGCCAACAACAATGGCAACCAGGCGAACAACGGCAGCCGCCGCGCTAATAATAACGGCAGCGGCAGCAGCCGCTCCTCCCACGAAAGCGGCATGGTACGGCTCGTCATGAACGTAGGCAAAGCCCAGGGCATCCGCCCCAACGATGTCGTCGGCACCATCGCCTACCACGCCGACATCCCCGGCCGCGCCATTGGTGCCATTCATATTCAAGCTCAACACACATTGGTGGACATCCCCCAAGAGTTGGTCTCTCAAGTATTAGCCAGCGATAGTTATAAGATTCGCAAGACGGCCGTCTCCATCACCACAGCTTAAAAGCGACTAGAGACTGGAGACTAGAGACTAACCAATCTCCAGTCTCCAGTCCCCAGTCTCCAATCTTCAATCCCCCTACAACACCCCAAACGCCCGTTCCGCCGCCGCCAGCGTCAATTCAATCTCCACCTCCCCATGCGCCGTAGACAAAAAGCCCGCTTCATACTGCGAAGGAGCCACATACACCCCATTCTCCAGCATCTTCTGGAAATAAACCCCAAACCGCTGCGTGTCCGACTGGCTGGCCGTCGCCCAATTAATCACCGGCTGGTCATTAAAGAAAAAGCCAAACATCGTCCCCACCTGAGCCGCCACAATCGGCACACCCGCCGCTGCCGCTGCTGCCTGCAAACCCGCTACCAGCTTCGCACCAGCCGCTTCCATCTTCTCCCACACACCCGCCGCTTGCAGGGCCTTTAGTGTTGTAATGCCCGCGCTCATCGCCAGGGGATTACCCGACAGCGTGCCCGCCTGATACATGGGGCCAACAGGCGCAACCATCTGCATAATCTCGCGCCGCCCGCCATAAGCCCCCACCGGCAAACCGCCGCCAATCACTTTGCCCAACGTCGTCAAATCGGGCTTGATGCCATAAAGGGTCTGTGCGCCACCAGGATGAACGCGGAAACCCGTCATCACTTCGTCGAAAATGAGAAGGGCTTGATGATCGGCCGTTATCTCCCGCAGCCCCTCCAAAAAGCCCGGCACTGGCGGCACAACCCCCATATTGCCGGCCACAGGCTCCACAATCACCGCCGCAATCTGGTCAGGGAATTGGGCAAAGAGTTGGCGAACGGCCGTCACATCATTAAACGGAGCCACCAGCGTATCGGCCGTTGTCGCCACTGGCACACCGGGCGAATCGGGCAAACCCAGCGTGGCTACCCCCGACCCCGCCTGCACCAGCAGCATATCGGCATGGCCGTGATAATTGCCCTCGAACTTGATGATCTTGTTGCGCCCCGTATAGGCCCGCGCCAGCCGCAAAGCCGTCATCGTCGCCTCCGTGCCAGAGTTGACGAAGCGCAGCATCTCAATGTTGGGCATAAAGTCCATGACCAACTGCGCCAATTCCAATTCGAGGGGGCTGGGTGCGCCGAAACTGGTGCCTTTAACGGCCGTCTCCGCCAACGCCGCCACCACCTCAGGATGAGCGTGGCCCAAAATCAACGGCCCCCACGACAACACATAATCCACAAAACGATTGCCATCCACATCCACCAGATACGCCCCCTCACCCCGCTCCATAAACAACGGCTGCCCCCCCACCGCCCGAAACGCCCGCACCGGCGAATCCACACCACCCGGCAGCAACCCTTGCGCCTTCTCAAATAAATTTACCGATTTTTGAATATTCATCTCTGTTCCTTAAAGAGGAGACTAGAGACTAGAGACTGGTTAGTCTCCAGTCTCTAGTCCCCAGTCTCCAGTCTCCAATCTCCCTAACCCCACCCCGCCTCACCCGCTCGCCGCACAATCAGTTCAGCCAACTGCTTCATAAACACGGGGTCGGTGTTCAGGGCAGACGGCCGTTCCAACCGCACCTCACACCGCTTCGCCTCCGCCTGTGCCTTCAAATCAATGTCAAACAAAATCTCCACATGGTCACACACAAACCCCACCGGAATACTGACCATCTTCTTAATCCCCTGCTCCGCCAACGCCGGAATATGATCCTCAATCTGCGGCCCCAGCCAGGGTTCCGGGCTGCGCCCCGCCGATTGATAACTCCACGACCACTGCTCGTCTGCCAATCCCACCTTTTCGGCGATTAACCGCGCCGTCTCGCGTAATTGGCGGTCATAGGGATCACCCATCTTGATAATCCGCTCCGGCAGGCTGTGGGCACTAAAAATCACATGCACGTCCTCGCGCTCTTCTTCCGGCCAGCGATTCAGGCCATCCACCACACGGTCAGCCAGCGGCTCAATCAGCCCTGGCACATCGTGGTAGCTGTTGATATGGGCAAACTCAATCTGCCCACGATACATTTCCAGTGCCTCAGCAATCTTGTCCTGGTACTTGGTAATGCTCATCTTGCTAAAATGGGGAGCCAGCACCATGCTCACGGCCTGGGTAATGCCATCATCCAACATATCGCGCACGGCATCCTCCAGCCAGGGTGCCCAATGGCGCATCCCCAAATACACCCTAAACCTGGCCGGATCAAGTTGGCTCTTAATGGCCTCCACCTGGGCCAGCGTAAACTCCAGCAGCGGCGATTTGCCCCCGATTTGCCGATAGTTGTTGGTAATCTCCTCCAACACGGCCGTTGTCGTCACCCGCCCGCTGCGAATATCTGCTAAATAACCCGGAACCTCATCCAGATTGTTCGGCCCGCCATAGGCCATGATCAGTACACCTATTGGATAGTTCATATTTGTTGTCCGTTATCGGTAATCGGTTATCCGTAATCAGTAATCGGTTCACCGTTCACCATTCACCGATTACCGTTCACCGTTCACCGATTACCCGTCTTCTCATGCACGTAATCCACCAACCGCCGCACGTTATCCACCGGCGTGTTGGGGAAAATGCCGTGACCGAGGTTGAAAATGTGACCGCGACGGCCGTTTGCCCCCGCCAACACCTCATCCACCCGAAACTTCAACTCACGCCAGGGCGCTAACAAAGCCACCGGGTCCAAATTACCCATCACTGCCCTGTCATCACCCACCTTCTGCCAGGCCGCCGCCAGCGGCATCCGCCAATCCACCCCAATCACATCGCCGCCACAGGCCGCCACATCCTCGAGATAGGGGAACGTACCTGTGCTGAAATTAATCGTGGGTACATTGGCTCGCGCCAGCAGTTGCAGCAGCTTCGTGTTGTAGGGCTGCACATAACGCCCATAGTCGTACTGCCCCAAAGCCATCCCTGCCCACGAATCAAAGATTTGCAAAGCCGAGGCTCCCGCCTGTGCCTGCTTGATGAGGTAATCGGCCTGCACCGTCACCAGCTTGTTCATCAGCCGCTGCCAGGCAGCCGGTTCACTATACATCAGTGCTTTGGTGCGGGCATAGGTCTTGGAGCCACCGCCCTCAATTGCATAACTCGCCAGCGTAAAGGGCGCACCAGCAAAGCCGATCAGCGGAATGCCACGCGGCTCCAGCTCGGCCACGACCAATTTGATGGCCGCCAAAGTGGCCCCCATCGTCTGCTCGGCAGGTGGCGTAGCCAGGAGGTCAATGTCATACGGCCGTTCAATGCGATTATGAATCACCGGCCCCTCCCCCTTCACAAATTCCAAATTCAGCCCCATCCCTTGCAGCGGCGGCAAAATGTCCGAAAAAATAATCGCCGCATCCAGGTCAAACGCCTTAATCGGCTGCAGCGTCACCTCCGCCGACAGCTCCGGCGAGCGCATCACATCCAGCATGGCATGTTTCTCGCGGATGGCACGATACTCGGCCATATACCGCCCCGCCTGCCGCATCAGCCAAATCGGCGTGCAATCCACTTCCAGCCGCCGACAGGCCCGTAAAAATCGAGAGTTTGGTTCTTGTTGTGTCATCTTCTTGAGAAGACTAGAGATTGGAGACTGGTTTAGTCTCTAGTCTCCAATCTCTAGTCTCTAGTCTCCTTTCTTCTGCCAAATCGCCTTGCCAATAAAAAACGGCCCCAACTTCTCCAAATAGAGCGATGTCTGCTTCGTCTTGCGCATTCGCTGCACCACTTGGGAGAGGGGATATAGCTCCTTGCCCACCAGACCGGCAATAAAATCATTGTCCTCTGTGCCTAGCCCATGACAGGCCAGGCGTACATCATGGGCCAAATCGGCTTCGCCATAGGCACGGCCGATTCCCCCATGTTCCATCAAAATCGTGCGCTGCTCATTGGCCGCAAGCTGTTCAAACTGCCCCGAACGGCGCAGGGGATACCAGACGGCCCAGGGCCATTCGGGGTTGGTCACGCGCTCAATGGGGCGATTGATCAGCACCCGTTCCAAGTCAGCCTCATAGCCAATGGTGTAGGTGCGCCCCAGCATCGTCATCTCCGGGCGCGGCGTGAGGCTGCGGAAGGGATCGTCGTTGAGAAACGGCCGTAACACCTCCACAAAATAATCCGGCTCAGGGCTAAAGGTCAACAAGCCCACGCCAAAGGGATCATTCAGATCAGCATAGAGAACGGCCTGAAGATCGGCCGTTTGCAAAGCCTCAATCAATAAATCCGTATTCGTCACATCCGTAAAAGCCAAAAGCTGTATAAACAAGCGTCTGTTCAGCGAAATCGTTTCACCATCCCGCTTGCCCTTTTCGCTAATGTCTAGCTGGCCTTCCGCCTCTTTTTCAATCGTAATATTTAGAGCCATGCGGCTGCCTCCTTGGCATGATACGTAATAATCAAATCGGCTCCCGCCCGTTTGATGCTAGTCAGCGTTTCCAAAACGGCCGTCTTCTCCTCCAACCAGCCATTGGCCGCCGCCGCCTTAATCATGGCATACTCGCCACTCACGTTATAAGCGGCCAGCGGCAGTTCCGGGAACTGCTGCTTCACCCGATAAATCACATCCAGATAAGCCAGCGCGGGCTTCACCATTAAGAAATCTGCGCCTTCGGCCACATCCAAAGCCGCTTCGCGCAGCGCTTCGCGGGCATTGGCCGGGTCCATCTGGTGTGTTTTGCGGTCGCCAAACTTGGGCGCACCATCGGCGGCATCGCGGAAGGGGCCATAAAAGCTGCTGGCATATTTGACGGCGTAGGACATAATGGGCAGATGTTGGTAGCCGTTTTCATCCAACGAGCCACGAATGGCGGCCACCATACCATCCATCATGCCACTGGGGGCCACAATATCGGCTCCGGCTTCGGCGTGGGCAACGGCCGTTTCCCCCAAAACCGCCAACGTCTCATCATTCAACACATACCCTTCCGGCAGCGTCGGCTGCGGGCGCTGCCCATTGCCCCCATTCAACAGCCCACAATGCCCATGATCCGTGTACTCGCACAGGCACACATCCGTCACCACCACCATCTCCGGCAGGCTGTCTTTGATGGCGCGAATGGCCTGCTGAATGATGCCATCGTGGGCAAAATTCTCCGCGCCAATGGGGTCTTTGGCGGCGGGAATGCCAAACAAAATAACGGCTGGTACACCCAATCGCGCCACCGCCTTAGCCTCGGCCACCGCCTGCGCCACCGAAAACTGGTTCATGCCGGGCATGGAGGGGATCGGCCGTTTCACATCCCGCCCGTGTGTCACAAACAAAGGATAGATAAAATCGGCCGGATTCAGTTCCGTCTCCCGCACCATCGCCCGCAAAACGGCCGTATGCCGCAGCCGCCGCGGACGAACAGTCAATGTTTGCGTCTTCGTTTTAGTCGGTAAATCAATCATAACTCTATCTAATAGGAGTGGAGGCTTTAGCCAGAACGGTTCCGGCTAAAGCCTCTACTCCGGTACGACTTTCAAAATAATCAACAACGGCCGTTATCAACCCCTCAATCGTGTAAATATCCGGCACAATTGAGACTGTTAAACCATTCTTTTCCGCTTCTTCGGCCGTCGAGGGGCCAATACAGGCCACAAGCGGATTCCCCTCCCTTCGGGAGGAGCCAGGGGAGGGCACAATCTTCAAAAAATTCCGCACACTAGACGGGCTGGTGAAAGTCAGAACATCCACACCCTTGTCCAGTTCAGCTAACGCGGCGGGGTCGGCAACGGCCGTTACCGTCTCATACAACGCCACATCATCCACCACCGCCCCCCGCTCCCGCAGCAAATCCACAATCTCCGGCCGCCCAATCTTGGCTCGTGGCAGCAAAATCCGCTTGCCCCTCACATCCCCCAACCCCAACCCCAACGCCTCCCCCGTAAACACCTCCGGCACAAAAGCAACGTCTACACCATATTCAGCCAACAACCGCCCCGTCGCCTCCCCCACCGCCGCCACTCGCAAATCAGTGCCCAATCTCCAATCTCCAGTCTCCAGTCTCTCGAAGAAGAATCTCACCCCATTCCCACTCGTAAAAACCAGCCAATCAAAGTGTGCCAGATCAAGCTCCGGCGCGGGCAGCGGCACAAAATCAATCACCGGGAAGCGAAGGGGAACTGCGCCCCAAGCGGCTAACTGCTTACACATTGGCTCGGCCAAATCGGGACTACGGGTGACGACAATGCGTTTGCCGTCGAGCGGTTTAGCCATGCAGTAGCACCTCTGCCCCTTCGGCCAGGGCTTCTTCGGCTAAATCTGTGCCGAGTTGTTGGGGATTACGGCCGTTTCCCACCACCCTTATCACACTCTTACCACTATCCGCCGCCACCAAACCCGCCAGATAAATCCCATCATCCCGCATTTGGGCATAGGCTCCCACTGGCAGCGAACAGCCGCCACCCAAGCCGCCCAGAAAAGCACGTTCGGCCGTTACACACGCCCGCGTCACTGCCTCATCAATCGCCGCCAGCAGTTCCAAGGTGGCGGAATCATCGGCGCGGCACTGCACGGCCAACGCCCCCTGCCCCGGCGCCGGCAGCATCATCTCCAGCGGCAGCCATTCACTGATGCAATCATCCAGCCCCAGCCGCGTCACGCCTGCTCCGGCCAAAACGGCCGCTTCATACTCCCCCGCCATCACCTTGCCAATCCGCGTGTCCACATTCCCCCGAATCGAGCGCACCTGCAAATCGGGGCGATGGGCCAATAGCTGCGCCTGACGGCGTAAACTACTCGTGCCCACCACGGCCCCTTGCGGCAGCGTCGCCAGCGTTAGGCCATGCGGGGCAATCAACACATCGCGCACATCAGCGCGGCTGCCAATCGCGCCCAGCGTCAAACCCGGCCCATCTTCAATCGGCAAATCTTTGAGGGAATGGACGGCCAGGTCAATACGGCCGTTCCTCAGCGCATCTTCCAATTCGGCCGTAAACAGCCCCTTGCCCCCAATCTGCGGCAGCGGCCTGTCCAGCGTCTTATCCCCCTGCGTCACAAACGGCTCCAGGCGGCACACCACCCCCGGCCATCGTCTCTCTAACTGCTGTTTAACGTGATTCGTCTGCCACAACGCCAGCTTTGACGTGCGTGTGCCAATCACAATGGTTGTTTTACTCATATTGGAGACTGGGGACTAGAGACGAGAGACTGTCCTAATCACCAGTCTCCAGTCTCTAGTCCCCTCTTAAAATAACCCAAACAAATCCCGCACCGTCATCGTATACACCTCGTCCGTGGCCTTTTGCCGCAGCCGCGCCGTTGGCTCGTGCAGCAGCTTGTTGACCAGAGAGCGGGAAAGGTGCTGAATATGTGTCAAGGTTTGAGGATCAACATCGCCCAAATGGCGTAAAGTGCGTTCTAATTCAATTTGGCGAATCTCTTCCGCCTTGCGCCGCATATCCACAATCAGTGGTTTGATGGTTAGCTGGCGCAGTTGGTCTTGCAAATTGGCCTTTTCCTCAGCAATGATGGCTTCCACCGCTGGCACTTCGGCCTGCCGCGCCGCCAGCGATTCGTCCAGAGTGGCCTGCAAATCGTCTACATCAAAAAGCCGCACCTGGGGCAGCTTGGCCACGGCCGTATCCACATTACGCGGCACAGCCAAATCCACCACAATCAACGGCCGTTCCCGCTCCCCAATCGTCGTGGCATCAATGATGGGCATTTCACTGGAAACGGCCGTAATCACCACATCCGCCTCGGCCATCGCCTGCGGCAGTTGCGTAAGGTCATAAAAACGGCCGTGCCACTCGCTCACCAACGCCGCCGCCCGCGCCACCGTGCGGTTAGCCACCGCAATACGGCTCAAGCCGCGATGGCGCAGCGACTTCACCGCCAAACGCGCCATCTCGCCCGCCCCCACCACCAGAGTAGGGCGATTTTGAAAATCGCCCAACGTGCGCTGCGCCAGGGCAATGGCTACGGAGCTAATGCTGGCCGGGTTGCTGCTGATGGCCGTCTCCGTGCGCGTGCGTTTGCCCGTGCGGATGGCGGCTTTGAAGAGCGCGTCTAAAATGGGGCCAGTGGTGCCCTGAGAAACGGCCGTTACATACGCATCCGTCACCTGCCCCAAAATCTGGGCCTCCCCCAACACCAGCGAGTCGAGACCAGCCGCCACGCGCAGCAAATGATTCCCCACCGCATCTTCGGCATAAACCGTCACATACTCCCCAAACTGGGCCACATCCAGACCACACGTTTGGGCCAGCAGGTTCAACAGTACCGCCTTAGCTGGCAGCATCTCCGCCTCAACCACGCCATACAACTCAATGCGATTGCAGGTAGAAAGGAGGACAAGCTCACAGACAGCTTCAGACGGCCGTTGCCGCACCACCTCCATCAGCGTACAGCCCAGCCGTTCCCGCAAAGCCACCGGGGCCGTATGATGGCTAACTGCCAGACACAGTGTTGTAGGCATCATACACCTCAGCAATGGCTAAATGAACCGTGTTTAGCAGCGTGTTAATGCGCCGCATCAGGCGCACATTGGCCTCCGGCTGAATCCGCACATTATCAGGCAGTTGCAGCGCCGTCTCAATCATCGTATCGCGGAAAAAGATAGAAGCTTGCAGCGCATCCGTCAGTGGCATACCCAGTGATTGGCAGTGCAAACCATATTCCGTCCCCATCCGCCGCGCCTCTGCCACCAGCCGCTCATCCTCACCATTGGAAATATATTGCAGCGTCAGGGCCATCAACTGCCGCCCCATCATCCGCCCCCGTTCCCGCTCACTCTCATCCAGCGAAGCCATCCAAGCAACGTTTCGATGCGCGACGATTTCCTGGCGCGTCACCGTAAGAGCATGGTCGGCCCAGGCTTGCTCAATGCCGCTGCTGCGACGCAGCCCATGCCGGCTTTGGGCAAACTGCTCAACATCCGTCAGGGCAAAGCGGCGATGGCCGCCGGGAGTGAGCATCACGGCAATCTCGCCGTCATCCGCCCACCGCCGCAAGGTCGTGGGATGGACGTTCAACCGCTTCGCCGCCGCACTCAAAGAAAGCCACTGTTCTGTATCTGGTTGCTGTGTGTTCATAAAAAGTAATTAAACGTATCAAAATCTATGTAAATCTATGTGATTGTGAAAAGTTTACCGAAGTTAAATTGATGTGTCAACGGTTGGCAACTACCCGAACGGCCGTTTCCAGTCCCTGCTTCACACAGTCCGGCACACCCACCCCGCGATAGGGACTGCCCGTTACATACATGCCATCCGGCAAAGCTGCTTCAACCGCCGCAATCCGCTCCAAATGGCCCACATCATACTGCGCATTGGCATCAAACCAGCGGTGAATCAGGTGGAACAGCGGTTCCGTCGTCAGGCCCATAATGTCGGCTAATTCCGTTCGCACTGTTTTCAGTAATTCCTCATCATCCAGGGCCATCATCTGCGGCGTGCGCGAACCGCCAAAGAAGACGCGCAGCAGCACATGCCCGGCGGGCGCACGATGGTTGAACTTGGTCGAACTCCAGGTGATGGCGTTGATGCGCCGCTTTTCGCTGCTAGGGATGACGATACCAAAGCCGTTGAGCGGATGGGCTACGTCTTCACGCCGAAAAGCCAGCGAAACAGTGCCGGTGCTGACGTAACGAATCTGGCGCAGCTCTTGCGCCGAATCGGGGGCAATATCGGCTAACAGCTCAGCGGCGGCAAAGGCTGGCACAGCCAGGACAACAGCATCGGTGTCGAGGCTTGGGCCATCAGCCAGATGCACCTGATAGTTTCGGGCAGCGCCGGGGGTAATGGCCTGCACGGCCGTTTCCAGCCGACAATCTCCCGTTAACTGGGCACACAAAGCCGTTACCAGCGCCTCCATGCCATTTTTGAAGGAGGTAAACATGGCGGGGGAACGGCCGTTGCTCTGCCCATTGCTGCTGGCCGGACGCGCCTTCTTGGCCGCCAACATCCCCTTAATGAGACTGCCGTGCTGCTTTTCAATGTCCCGAAAGCGCGGGAACGTCGCCAGCACACTCTGCATATTGGCTTCGGCATTATAGATACCCGACATCAGCGGCTCGGCAATTTTGTCCAGGGCTTCCGCCCCCAACCGGCGCGTAATAAACTGCGCCAGCGTCTCATCCTCGTCATCCGTTTTGGCCGGAATGAACCACTCCAGCCCCATGCGCAGTTTGCCCCAGGGCGAAATGAGCGACGACAGGGCGAAGGGTTTTATTTGGGTGGGCACAATCAGCATCACGCCATCGGGCAGGGGTGTTGGTTTGCCCTTGTTGAGGACAAAGGTTTTGCGCCGGTCGTCGTTGGTGGGCAAAAACTCCTCACCGATGCCTAATTCCCGCGCCAATTGCAATGCCCAGGGCTTTTGCGTCAAAACGGCATCCGGGCCGCGCTCGACGACGAACGGCTCATCGCCGTACCCCTCGATGGTTTCGGTCCAAATCTTGCCGCCCCAGCGGTCGGCCTGTTCGAGCAGAGTATAGGCCAAATCCAGGCCCCGTTTTTGCGCTTCCTGCTGCACGTAGTAGGCGGTGCTAAGGCCGCTGATGCCGCCGCCGATGATGGTGATATGGTGTAAAGTCATAAGGAAGGTTACGCAGAGTTACTCGAAGAAGGCACGGAGCTTTGCAGAGAGATTTTCTACAAGTTAATAGACTTGGTAGGGGCGTGGCCTTGTGCCCGCCCCCTTTGGGCGACCACAAGGGTCGCCCCTACCATTAAAATCTCTGTGAATCTCTGAGTCCCTTTGTGAAACTCTGTGTCATAGCTCTAATTAACGTGTACGGCCGTTTGCGGTACATAGGTGCAAAACGGCTCTTCGGCCAGATAGTCGCCCGCCATGCCAAAGGCACGGGCGCGGCAGCCGCTGCAAATCTTCTTGAATTCGCACAGGCCACACTTGCCGCCCAGCAAATCGGGCTGGTGCAGTTCGGCAAAGAGGGGCGAATCCTGCCAGACATCGGCAAAGGATTGGGTGCGGATGTTGCCTGCTTCGACGGGCAGATAGCCACAAGGGAATACTTCGCCACGATGGCTGATGAAAGTAACCCCGGTTCCGGCTAAACAGCCTTTGGTAGCTGCATTCATGGCGTGACGGCCGTTGCCGTGTGGATGACCGCCGGGATGACCGCCAGTATGGGCATTGCCGCCATGCTGTTGGCGGTGCATGGAATTCGGCCGTTCGCGGAAGATGCCATTGCGCCGTTCCTCGGCCTGCCGCTGGCGCACAATGCGGAAATAGTGCGGCGCACAGGTGGCCTTTAGCTCGATGTCGCCTTCCATCTCCGCGTCATACATCCAGTTCAGCACTTCTTCATATTCGGCCGGCGTAATCTGCTGATCGGGCGCAATCTCCACGCCGCAGCCCACGGGAACCAGCAAAAACAGGTGCAGGGCAACTGCCCCCAGCGATTTGGCTAAGGTCAATGTTTGCGGCATCTGGTCTACGTTGTGTTTGGCAACGGTGGTGTTGATCTGGTAAGGCAGGCCCACATCGCGCAGGTGCATCATGCCCGCGACGGCTTTGGCAAAGGCATTTGGGCCGCGAAAAATGTCGTGTGTCGGCGCATCCGCGCCATCCAGGCTGATGCTGACGCGCTTCACACCCGACGCTTTGATTTGCTGGGCTACGTTGGCATCAATCAGTGTGCCATTGGTCGCCAGGGCCACAATCAGGCCAGCGTCGGTGGCGTAGCGGGCGATGTCGTATATGTCGGGGCGAAACAGGGGTTCGCCGCCGGAGAGGACGAAGATGGGGCGGCCAACGGCCGTTATCTCATCAATCATGGCCAGGGCTTCGGCCGTGGTCAGGTCTTGTGGCAGCAGTTGGTCGGCCACCGTGATGCGGCGGCAGTGAATGCAGGCCAGGTTGCACCCGGCCGTTGTCTCCCAAAAGATGAGCCGGGGTGAAGGATACGGTTGTGATTGCATAAGGGTCTCCCAATGAATCAAAAATCTATGTAAATCTTAGCAAATTTCTATAAATCTGCACACGAGGCATACTATAACGTATTCTGAATCGTTCGATTTATGATGGATGTCACACATTCAGCCTGACATCTGGCACGGATTTACGAGGGCCTGCAGGCCAGGTGTGGTATAGTTTGGCAGATGGGGTTGTGGGGGAGGGAAACGGCCGTTTAGGAAAACGGCCGTTTAAGGAGACAGCTATGACATTCACCGCAGCCAAAGAAAGGCAAACGCCCCTGCACCAAGCCTGGCAGCTCATCCACCCGCAAATCGCCGCCAAGAAGAAGCAAATCGCCGCAGAGATTTTGTATTATCCACCGCCCATTCCGGCGTGTGATGCTCAGTTCAATTTTCTGTTGGCGGAACGCGCCAGGGTTCATCAGCTTTGGGGGCAATTAGAAAGTTGGCAAAACGGGGAATTTACGGAGCAGGAACAACTTGAATGGCTGGAAACGTTTCTGGCCGCGTCGTCGGATTTGGATGAGCAGACCGAGCAAGAGGTGCGAAGCCTGATGAAAAAAATGGGAGGGGGATAATCGTGATTATCCCCTCCCATTTGCTTTAATGTCCCAAAACAGGATGAGGTTGGTATAGTTCTTCTAGCAGCTTCATGTCCTCATCCGACAGTTCCGTCGCCACCGCCGCCACCGCCTCATCAATAAACTGCGTGCGCCGAGCGCCGATGATGGGGGCAGCCACGCCGGGTTTGTGCAGCAGCCAGGCCAAAGCCACCTGCGCCGGACTAATGCCCAAACGCAGCGACACCTCCACCACCCGATCCACAATCTCAAAATCATGCGATTCGTAATACATCTGTTGGGCAAACAGGTCGCTGTTGGCCCGCCGCGTGGGGCCGCCACCTTCGCGGAAGCGGTTGCCCGCTAAAAAGCCACGTGCCAACGGACTCCAGGGAATCAGCCCCACACCCTGATCCAGACAAAGCGGGTTCATTTCCCGCTCTTCCTCGCGGTAAACAAGGTTGTAATGGTTTTGCATGGAGATGAAGCGCGTCCTGTGATGGGAATCGGCCGTATGTTGGGCCTTGGCAAATTGCCAGGCAAACATGCTGGATGCGCCAATGTAACGGGCTTTGCCGGCTTTCACCACATCGTGCAAGGCCGACATCGTTTCCTCAATCGGCGTTTCCTTGTCCCAGCGGTGAATCTGGTACAAATCCACATAATCGGTTCCCAAACGGCGCAGCGAATTGTCAATAGAATCCATGATATGTTTGCGCGACAGGCCGCGATCATTGGGGTCTTTACTCATGGCTCCGTGAACTTTGGTGGCAATGATGACCTCATCGCGCCGGGCAAAATCACGCAAGGCTCGGCCGGTCACTTCTTCGCTGACACCGATGGAGTAGACATCGGCCGTATCGAAGAAGTTGATGCCTTTTTCCAGTGCGTACTGAATTAACGGCCGACTTTCTGCCTCATCCAATACCCAATCACGCCACTTAGACGTGCCATAAGACATCATACCCAGACAAATGCGTGAAACCTTCAAACCGGAACGACCTAAATTCACATAATCCATGCTATCTCTCCCAAATTACTTATGTGCTTCTAAACAGACAACTCCTTGCGAGCCAACGGCTGCATTATGGGCCACTCCCGCTGGTAAATCCAGCCGATCCCCGGCATACAGTGTGGTTGGCTCTCCCTCGACGGGAAATCCAAACGTAATGGAACCGGACACCACATAAATTACCTTGTGGTAATTGTGTACATGCGCCTCATACACATCACCAGGATTGTTCGACCAGCGGTAAGGGGTTAAACCTTCTTGTTGCAGCATGTGGCGGAGTGCCGATTCTGTCGGGGGGAGTGGGCCTGTCCATTTATGGATTGAAATGATGTTCTCTTTCATTTTCTAACCTCTCCAAAACCCATCTCTCAGATAATACGTTGCTCCAGCGGCAGGGGCAACTTTATTCACGGATTCGTTACATTCCGTTATAATCCCGCCGCTATGAAAGAAACCGCGCAGCGTCGCCAATTTTGGATCGGGATGGGCATCAGCCTGCTTTGTTTAATTGCCATCTTCTTTTTCATTAGTCCCCGTGACATTTGGCAGGCGTTGCAAACGGCCGATTACGGCTTCCTAGCCCTCAGTGCGCTGTGCGTATTCATCTTCATGGTGATTCGGGCCGTGCGCTGGCGCTTTATGCTGAATAATGATGTCCCCTGGGGCCAAGTCTTTCACATCCAAAACATTGGCTATATGCTCACCAACATCTTGCCCCTGCGTTTGGGCGATGTAGCGCGGGCGGTGCTGATTGGCAATGTGCCACCCGTGACCATTGCGCGGGGCTTTTCGACGATGGTGGTGGAGCGGGTGCTTGATTTGCTGTTTATTGTGACCCTGCTGCCTTTTACGCTGGCGGCGGTGGACACGTTGCCGGGTTGGATGCAAACGGCCGCTCGCGCTTTTGGTATTTCAGCCATTGGGGCTATCGTCGTTTTAATCATTGCGGCCAACCAACGGCCGTTTGTCCGCCGTCTTACCGTCACATTTTTCACCCTTATGGAAAAATACCGACAACGAATCGTAGATCATCGTTCAGGCCTCTTCAAGTGGCTGCCAACCATCAACCCCGAAGCCTGGGGCAGCCGCGCCGAAAGCTTCCTGGCTGGGCTAGATAGCTTAACCCGCTTCAAAGACGGCTCCATCCTCAGCCTCCTCAGCATCCTCACCTGGCTTCCCATCCTCATTGCCTACTATGTAAGCCTCCGTGCCGTGCATTTACAACCAACGCCCATCATGTCCGCCTTTGTCGTTTGTGCCGCCGCCTTCAGTGTGGCTCTGCCCTCCTCACCAGGGCAGATTGGCGTTTTCCATGCGGGGGTCATTGCCGCCTTACAAATTTTAGGGCAGCCTGAGGCTGAGTCTGCTAGTTTTGCTTTCCTTTACCACGCCTTCAACATGGTCGGTGTACCCGTTGTGTTAGGCATCATTGGCATCTACAGCACCGGTGCCACCTTTAACCATGTCGTCGCCTCGACACGAGCCTTTATGAAGAAGTAAGCGCGGTAAGGATACCGCGCCTACGAAAATATGTATGAAAATTCTTGAAGTCCTAACTTACTACCGCCCCTGGATGAGTGGGCTGACCATTTATGTGGAATGGCTCAGCAAAGCACTGGTGCAGCAGGGCCACGAGGTAACAGTCCTTACCTCGCAATATGATCCGGCCTTGCCCCGTTATGAGGTGCAGGATGGGGTGAAAATTGTGCGCGTGCCGGTGGCGGCACGGGTGAGCAAAGGGGTGCTGATGCCCAGTTTTGGGCCAATGGCCTGGAAGTTGGCGCAAAAGGCCGATGTCATCCATCTGCATTTGCCCCAATTTGATGCGCCGGGGGTGGCCTTACGCGGCCGTTTGATGAACAAACCCGTCGTCCTCACCTATCACTGCGATTTACAACTACCGCCCGGCCTCTTCAACCGGGTAGTAGATAAGGTCGTGTTGATGATGAACCGCCTGGCAGGGCATTTAAGCGATGCCGTCGTAACCTACACGCGGGATTACGGCACACATTCCCCCTATCTCTCGCCTTATGTAGACAACAAGCTAAAAGTCATTCCGCCCCCCGTAGAGATGGTGACATGCACAGATGAAGAAGCGCAAGCCTTTGCCCACAAGCACGATTTGGCCGGGCATGAGGTAATTGGCATTGCGGCGCGGCTGGCTACGGAGAAGGGCATTGAGGTGCTGCTGAAGGCTTTGCCGCTGGTGCAAAAGCAGTTCCCCAAGGTAAAGGTGCTGCACGCAGGGCCGTATCAAAATATCATCGGCGAAGAGGCGTATGCGGCGCGATTGGCCCCATTGTTTAAGAAGTACGAGGGTGTATATCATCTGCTGGGGCTGCTGGAAGGGGCGGATTTTGCCGCTTTTTACCGCAATCTGGATGTGCTGTGTATGTGCAGTCTGAACAGCACGGAGAGTTTTGGCCTGGTGCAGATTGAGGCGATGCAGAGTGGGGTGCCGGTGGCTTCTTGTGCGCTGCCCGGTGTGCGCCAGCCGGTGACGATGACGGGCATGGGTGAGGTGACACCGATTGGCGATCATGAGGCGTTGGCGGCGGCGATTATGGGGATTTTGGCGGATAAGCAGAAGTATATGCGTGAGCCGCAGTTGATTGGCGACAGTTTTTTGCCGTCGGTAACGGCCGTTGAATACATACGCCTGTTTGAGGATTTGCTAAACGGCCGTTTCCAGCCCCAAACAACCGAACCGCCAGCCTACGAACGGCTGCGGGCCATGCGAGATAGTTATCGGTAATCGGTCATCGGATTACCGATAACCGATCCTCTCCAGAAACGTGAGTAATCAACAAAACAACGACAACGACATTCTGTGGCAGCAGTTAAAAACCATCCCCGCCTTCCGCGCCGTACTGCGTTCGGTAGAGGCTCGCTTTTATCACCACATTCATTTGCCAGGGCCGACGCTGGACGTGGGCTGCGGCGATGGGCATTTTTCGCAGATGACCTTCGCCGAGCCGCTGGCTGTAGGTACAGACCCCTGGTGGGGGCCGCTGCAAAAGGCACAGGCTTCGGGCATGTACCAAACCGTGCTGCAAGGTATGGGCGATTACCAGCCCTTCCCCGATTACACCTTTGGCAGTGCCTTTAGCAACTCGGTGTTGGAGCATATTCCCCAGGTGCAGGCTGTTTTGAATGAGACGAGCCGCGTGTTAAAGCCAGGTGCGCCGTTTGTTATCACCATGCCCAGCCATTATTTCACGGAGTATCTGGGCGGCGCGGCCTTTTTGGAGCGGCTGGGGCTGCGGGGTTTGGCGAACAAGTATCGGGAGTTTTTTAATTTCATCTCGCGCCATGCCCACACCGATTCGCCGGAGGTATGGGCACAGCGGTTGGCGGAGGCGGGCTTTGCGGTGGAGCGATGGCAATATTATTTCTCTAAAGAGGCACTGCGGGCGTTGGAGTGGGGGCATGTGCAGGGGCTGCCTTCGGCCGTTTTGCATTTTCTCACGGGGCACTGGATTATCGCGCCCTGGCGGGACAATTTGCAAAGGACAGAGCGGTGGGTACGGCCGTTTTTCGAGGAAGAGTTTGGCGAGGAAGGGGCATACATACTCATTATCGCCCGTAAGGTGGCCGATGGGCCGATACGGGCCACTTTGCCAGCGGCTTATCCGTTTACGGTGGCGGAGTTGGCGGAGGAAGGAGAGGCGAGGGGCGAGGGGCGAGGGGAGAGTGTGGCTGACAGCGAGTGGCAGGGGGCAGGGGGTAAGTGGCAGGTGGTGGCGGCAGATGAGGTGGTTGCCGCGGCAACGGCCGTTGTGGATGAAGGGGAGGTGGTGGCGGAACGGCCGTCTATGGCCTTACCCTCGCTTGACCAGATTGCGCCGCGCCGCTGGCTGTTTGTGGCGGGGCTGGTGCTGGCCTTTGTGGCCCAAAGTTTGGGGGCGGCCGCACAGGGTGGCTTGGCGATTGTGGCCTGGCTGGCGGCAACGGCCGTTACCTTTTATGCCTTCACTGACGAAAAATCTCCAATCTCCAATCTCCCAATCTCCCAATCTCCCAATCTTAAAAACCTCCTCATCCCCACCCTCCTCTTCATCGCCGCCCTCCTCGTGCGCACCATTAAGCTGACGGAACTGCCCTTCATTCTCAACGGCACCGAGGCCAGTCTGGGCCTGGACATGCAGCGGGTGCTGGATGGCTCGTTGACCAATCCCTTTGCGGCCGGTTGGCTGACCAACCCGACGCTGCCTTACACGCTGCTGGCGATTCCCATTAAGCTGCTGGGGCCATCCACGTTGGCGATACGGCTGCTGTCGCCCTGGGTGGGGGCGGCGACGGTGCTGCTGGTTTATCTGCTGGGCAAGCGGCTGTGGGGGCAGGCGGTGGGCCTGACAGCGGCCGTTTTGCTGCTCGGCTCCCATTTTCATGTGCATTTTAGCCGGATGGGTGTCACCAATGTGTGGGATCCGTTTATGGTGCTGCTGGCGTTGGGGCTGCTGGCGTTAGCTTGGGAGCAACCCCAGACCTCCGAAGTTTTGAAAACCTCGGAGGTCTCGTCACCAAACCAACGGCGGCTGTGGCTGCTGGCGGGGCTGGCAATTGGCCTAAATGCCTACTTTTTCACCAGTTCCCATCTGCTGCCCATTATGCTGATAGGGTTGTTGGGATTAACGGCCGTCCTGCATCCCCGCCAACTCCTGGCTAACTGGCCCCACATCCTCGCCACCATTGGGCTGGCGTTGGTAGTGGCTTTGCCGCTGGTGCTTTATTACAACAGCAACCCCGGCATCTATTTTGAGCGAGCCAACACGCTGGGCATTTTGGACAGCCAAAGCGGTTGGTTGAGCCGCGAAGTGGGCTTTACGGGGCAGAGCCGCAGCCAGCTTTGGTGGCAGCAGATTCGGCGTGGGCTGTTGGCCTTTAATTCGGGCGTGGATAACAGCCCCTCTTACCGACCCGATGCGCCGCTGCTGGGTTTGGGGCCATCGCTGCTCTTTTTGCTGGGCCTGGGGCTGGCTATCTGGCGTATTCACCGCTTACAAGACAGTATGCTGGTGGTGTGGGTGGCGGTGACGCTGATTTTTGGCGCGATTTTGCTGGAGAATCCCCCCAACAGCCATCGGCTGATTGTGGCTGCGCCAGCTTTGAGTTTGTTGGCGGGGCTGGCGTTGGTGTGGATCGGCCGTTTGGTGGTGGGTGAAGAGCGATTGGTGAAGAGTGAAGGGAGAGGAGCGATGGGTGAAGGGCATGAAGAGGAACCGCCCCACGCCCCACGCCCCACGCTCCTCGTCTTTATCCTCGTGGTAATAGCGGTGGCGCTGGCGGGGATGGATGTTTTCTTTTATTACGGCCGTTACCAAACCCAACACACCTTTGGCGACCGCAACACAGAGATTGCCGATAATATGTCCCACTACCTCAACGCGCTGGGGGGTGATGAGTGGGTGGCCTATTTTTATGGCCCGCCCAGCATGTATGTGGGCTTCCCTACCATTCCCTTTTTGGCGCAAGATTTTTACCAGGGGCTAAACCTGTTTGACGTGCCGCCGGAGGGCGGTCCGCTGCCCGATTCGCCTGCGCCCAACCAGGTTTTCATCTTTTTGCCAGAGCGTTCGGGTGAGTTACAGGGCGTACAGAACCAATTTCCGGGCGGGGAAGTGAAGACGTTTGCGGGCTTCCACAGCGATCCGCTGTTTTATGCGTATGAATTGCCAGCGGCCACCGAAAACTAACGGCCGATGCGTTGACGCTGGATTGTGGCCTGTGTTATGCTACGTGACATAATCTGGAAAACACAGTGGTTCTATGGCTGATCAGCAACATCCTTCAACAAATGAATCTTCTTCTTGGGTAGCAGGGGCCTTGATAACGGCCGTTACCACCTCCCTCGTCCTCTTCATCACCCTCATCTCCCGTTATCTGCAAAAACTGTCTCCTCCTCCTCCCGAGACCCCCGCCGTCAACCCCATTGCCCCCCTCCCCCTCGCCCCCACCCTCAGCGATCACGACTACAATCCCGATTACGATTACCACATCGAGTCGCCGCCCTGGGGACGCTACACCAAAATCTTCGTAGCCGTGGCGGTGGTACTGCTGCTAATTGCAACGGCGCAGCGTTTCCAATCGCTCATCGCCCAACTGGTCATCGCCGCCATCGTGGCCTACATTTTGAACCCCATCATCAACTTTGTAGACCGCCGCACCAAGGTGGAACGAGGCACGGTGTTGATTGTGACCTATTTGCTGCTGGCAACGGCCGTTATCTGGGGCTTTTGGCTGTTAGGCGTAACCGCATTCCAGCAAACTGGTGAATTGATTGATCGTGTACCAACCATCGTCGCCGATATAACGACTCGTGTGGAAGAGATCACCACACGCAACGAGCCAATTACAATTGGCCCGCTCTCCTATACACCCAACGCTGACGACTGGATACGCGTGCAAGATCAGGTAGTGAGCATCGCCCAATCACTGGTCAATCGTGGCGGGCAGCTTGTCACACAAATCCTAACGGGAACGGTTAGCGTCGTAGGCAATATGCTTTTCGTCTTCGTCCTTTCCATCTACATCGCCATCGAAATCCCCAAACTGAGCGGCTATGTGGGTGATTTTGCCCAAACACCGGGCTACCGCAAGGATGCCGAGCGGCTGATGCGCGAGTTTGCCCGCATTTGGAGTGCTTATTTACGCGGGCAGGTCATCTTGGGGCTGACGATTGGCGTGATTGTCTGGCTGGGGCTGGCGCTTTTGGGTGTGGAGAATTCGGGGGCGTTGGGGCTGCTTTCTGGTTTGCTGGAGTTCATCCCCATTATTGGCCCGGTGATTGGCGCGGGCGCGGCCATGATTGTGGCTTTCTTCCAGACCAGCCATTGTGGCGGCATTTTCCAATTCTTTTTTGAAGCGGGTAGTTGTGGCCTTGCTGGCTGGCAGTTTACGCTGATTGTGTTGGGGCTGATGTTTGTGATTCAGCAGTTGGAGAATAATATTTTGGTGCCGCGCATTGTGGGTGAGGCGTTGGATTTGCATCCGCTGCTGGTGATGATTGCCGTGTTTATGGGCGGGTCTTTGGCGGGCATTTTGGGCGCGATTTTGGCTGCACCGGTGGCGGCGACGTTGAAGTTGATTGGCATTTATGTCTGGCGCAAGATGTTTGATGATTATCCGTTCCAACAGCCGGAAGTGCTTGAGGCAGAAGTTGTGCCGCCGCAAACCTTGCCGGAGCGTTTGCGCTATCTGGTTGCCAGTTTGCGCAGTTCCCGTTCCTGATGGCTTCTACTGAACGCTTGCGAGAGGCGGTAACGGCCGTTAAAACCAACCATCGCCTCAAAGCCCGCACCCTGCTGCGGGACATTCTGGCCGATGAGCCAACCAACGAGATGGCCTGGATTTGGCTCAGTGAAGCCTCCGACGAGATGAGCGAGAAAATCTACGCGCTGCGGCAGGCCCAAGCTTTGAATCCAGACCGGGCCGCAGTGCGCCAGCGTTTGGCCCAGCTAGAAGCCCACTATGAAGCTGACGAACTGAAAGATAAGGATCGGCTGGCGGATGTGGTGGTTATGGCCGGAGACGGCCGTTTCCAAGAAGCCCGCGACCGTCTCCTCAAAATCGCCGCCAAAGAGCAGGACAATGTGCCTGTCTGGCTGCTGCTGGGTGTGCTGGTAGACAACATTGAGGACAAGTTGGTGGCTCTGGAAAATGTGCTGCAGCTAGAACCCTATCATGGGGAGGCGCAAAAGCTGCTCAAACTGCGCCAGCAAGGGGAGGTGGACAAATTAACCCAGGGGCGTGCCTATGAGCAGCGGCAGGACTGGAAGAATGCGGTGTTGGCTTATGAAACGGCCGTTATCATCTCCCCCATCGCCCAGGAACGGGACATCGCCAAGAAGCGGCTGGAGGCCATCACCCAATTCTACGATCCCTATTTAAGCACCCATCCTACCCTCACCCTGCTCCGCCTCACGGCTGGCCCACCCATCTTGTTTGGGCTGCTAGTCCTGGTTCACAGTGGTCTAAATCCCCTGCGCATTCCCCTCGCTTCTTGTTTGGGCGGTTTGGCGGTGGTTGTAGGGAGTTTGCTGTGGACGGCCGTTCGTGACAGTGCCAAACACCCCTTATGGCAAAAAATCCCACCCGTCGTCCAGGAAAACCGCAACATATTACCCATCGTCGGCTTCATCCTGGCCCTCATCCCCTTCCTCATCCTCATTTTCAACACCATCAACCGCTTAGAGCTTTACCAGGCCACCTTCCCCTAAATCATGATCCCCCTCAACGATACCGAACCTAACCGCTACAGCAGCCTGCCCATTATGGTTATGACCATCATCGCCATCAACATCCTGGTCATGGCCTACGAAGAAATTCTGTGGTCAGAAAGTGATTTTGCCTACCTCTCCCACCTCTACTCCTTCGGCTCCATCCCCACCCTCATTTTGAGCCTACGTGGGGGCGGTGCGCTCACCTCTCTCACGCATATGTTTATGCACGGCGGGCTGCTGCATTTAGGCGGTAATATGTTGGCTTTGTGGGTATACGGCCGTCGCGTCGAAGATGTCTGCGGCCCCTGGCGTTTCCTCGTCTTTTACCTCATCTGCGGTGTCTTCGCCGACATCGTTAGCACCGCCACTCGCTACGGCTCCGACATTCCCGGCATTGGGGCCAGCGGCGCGATTGCCGGGGTGATGGGTGCTTATCTCATCCTCTTCCCCACCGGCCGCATTCGCACCCTGCTCTTCTTCTCCTTCGTACCCACCTTCCCCACCATCCGGGCCTATTGGCTCATCCTCTACTTCTTCATCCTGCAACTACCACCCGCCATTAACAGCCTGCTCAACCAGGCCGAATACAATATCAACTATTGGGCCCATCTCGGCGGCTTCTTCGGCAGCCTATTTGTCTTTCTCTGCCTCCGCCCCCAAGTCTTCCACAACTACCAAAACGATTTAACCTTGTAGGTTTGGGGGATGATGTGTGGCCGGCAGCAAGACAGAACGAGTCTGCCTGCCACCGGCCACCTGCCCACTCTCGCCACCCGGAAAACCCATTTTTCACGTTACTTGCATAGGGATGGCTCTTTTGTCATAGTAAAATCAGCAAATCAGGCAGAATCCTCTATAATAGGTGGCAGATTGTCCTAACCAGGCGTAATCGTTCAGTTCCTCGAGCGAAAATCCTCCCGGAGGCTTCTTTTACGAAGGCTCTCTCGAGGGAAAACCTCCGGGAGGGTGAACGGTTACAACCAGGCAGCATCGTTTATGTGGTTATTTACCGTCATCCTGATTTTTTTGTTTCTTTCCAGTGCCAGCTCTGTCGGGCTGGCCTGGTATGCGTGGAAACGGGGAACGGCCGTTTGGTCCAAAGCCTACGCCATTATGATGGGAACCGCCGCTTGGTGGACCCTCTTATACGTCGTCGAACTCCTCATCCCCAGCCTCAGGAACAAGCAGATCGTCTTCAACATAGCCAACCTCATCACCAACACCATTGGTGTAAGCTGGCTCTGCTTCGCCCTGCTCTACACCAACAAAGAACACCTCGTCACCCGGCGCAATGTCATCATCTTGCTGCTCTTCCCCGCCTTTACCACCACCGCTCTCTGGACCAATGGCTGGCATCACCTCTACTACAGCCAGGATCACCTTATATCCATCGGCCCCCTCATGGTGCGCGACTTCCAACCAGAACTCTTTTTCTGGTTCCAAATCATCACCTCTTACACCAAAGTCTTAATCGGCATCGGCCTCATCATCATTGCCTTCGTTCGCTGGCCCATGCCCTACCGGGGGCAGGCCGCCATTTTAGTGGGAGCCTCCTTTGTACCCCTGCTGGCTAACATCATCACCAACTTCAACCTGCTGCCCTTCCTCCCCAATCTAGATTACACCACCCTGGCTTTTAACATCACGGGCCTGCTCATGTTTTGGGGCCTGTTTCAGTTCCGGCTCTTCGAGCTGGCCCCAGTGGCCCGCCACACGGTGGTAGACAGCATGGATGAAGCTGTGTTTGTCATTGACGACAAGAACCAGGTAGTAGATTTGAACCGGGCCGCCATAGCATTGTTTCAGACAACGGCCGTTCACAGCATCGGCCAACCCGTCAGCGAACTCATCCAACGGCCCGAACTGCTCCAGCAGTTCCAAGATGTCACCCAACTCCGCACCGAAATCTCCATAGACATGGCCAACGTCACCGACGGCGGCCTGCCCTGGCGCAGCTACGATCTCACCATCAGCCCCATCCGCGATCAGCGCCAACAGCTCATGGGGCGGCTCGTCATCCTGCGCGACATCACCACCCAAAAAGTCGTCGAGCAAGAACTGCGCGACCAAAAACAACTGCTGCAAGACCTGGCCGAAGAGTACCGCAAAGCCAAAGAAGAAGCCGAAGCCGCCAACATGGCCAAAAGCACCTTCCTGGCTAACATGAGCCACGAACTACGCACCCCCCTCAACGCCATCATCGGCTACAGCGAAATGCTGCAAGAAGATGCCGACATGGGCGAATACGAGGCCATGCCCAGCGACCTCAAACGCATCGAGCAGTCAGGTCGCCACCTGTTGGGCCTCATCAACGACATCCTCGACCTATCTAAAATTGAAGCGGGCAAAATGCAGTTACATCTGGAACGATTTTCGGCTAGAGGTCTGATTGATGAAGTAGCCGACACCGTGCGCCTGCTCATCGCCCACAACAACAACACCCTCACCATCGAAGCCGAAGATGTCGGCGAAATCATCGCCGACATGACCAAATTCCGTCAGGTGCTGTTCAACCTGCTGAGCAATGCCGCCAAATTCACCGAAAGCGGGGACATCACCTTACGCATGACGGAGGCAACCGTCAAGTCTCAGCCCACACTCCTCATTCAGGTCAGCGACACGGGCATTGGCATGAGCCAGGAGCAGATCGTTCGGCTCTTCCAGCCCTTCGTGCAGGGCGACAACTCCACCACCCGCAAATATGGCGGCACAGGGCTGGGCCTCGTCATCAGCCGCCGCTTCTGCCAGATGATGGGCGGCGACATCACCGTCACCAGCGAACCGGGCAAAGGTTCCATTTTCACCGTCTCCCTGCCCCTCCGCGACAGCATTGGCGACAAAAGCACCATCACCGGCACGTTTCTAACCCCGCCTATGCCCAAAACCAACAGCTAATCGGTTCCCATTCACCCATTATTGGCTGCCCACCGCTAAAATCACCTTGCCAATATTCTTGTCCTCGGCCACATATTCATGGGCGGCCTGGGCTTGCTCAATGGGGAAAACGGTATCCACAATGGGCTGTAGTTCACCCGCAATCAGTTTAGGCCAGAAGCGTTCGCTGAATTGGCGCGTGATTTCTACCTTCTCAGCTAACGGCCGTGTGCGCAACGTCGAGCCAATCAACTTGAGCCGCTTGCCAATAAGCAGCCCCATATTCATCTCCGTCTTAGCCCCACTCAGCAGGCCAATGTTGACCAAACGGCCGTATCGGCGCAAAACCTGCATATTCCTATCCAAATAAGCCGCCCCCACCGGGTCCAACACCACATCCACCCCCTCATGGTTGGTAAAAGCCAACACCGCTTCCAGAAAATCCTCCTCCTTATAATTCACCGCCAGCGCCGCCCCCAACTGCCGACAGCGTTCCAACTTCAGCGCCGCCCCCGCCGTCACATACGCCTCTGCGCCAATATGGTGCGCCAACTGCACCGCCGCCGTACCCACACCACTGCCCCCCGCATGAATCAGCACCCGTTCCCCCGGCTGCAAATCGCCCTCCAAAAACAAATTTACATAAGCCGTAAACCACACCTCTGGGATGGCCGCCGCCTGGGCCAGCGTCCAATCACCAGGCACAGACATCAACATCCCGGCCGGCACAACCACCTTCTGGGCATAACCGCCGCCGGGCAGCAGCGCACACACCCGGTCTCCCACCCGCCAGCCGCTCACGCCTTCGCCTACGGCTTCAATGGTGCCCGCCATTTCCAGCCCCAAAATCTCACTGGCTCCCGGCGGCGGCGGGTAATTGCCTCTGGCCTGCGAGAGATCGGCACGATTAACGGCCGTTGCCCCCACCGCCACCAACACCTCACCCGCGCCACACACCACATCCGCCACATCCTCCCACACCAACACCGGACTGCCCTTTTCACCTTTCACCACAATACCTTTCATCATGCACCTCGCCATCGCCAATAAGCCATTGCCAATTGACCATTTAATTTTCCTTTCCGTTTTACCAGCAATAGCCGATAGATTCAATAAGAGGATAAAACTTATTGTGGTTCAGGAACCCATTCCCCGTTAAACTTGTATGGCTCTTTGAGCTTTACTTGCCTGATAGGAAGAGACACAGCCATCTGCACCTCTCCCTATCAACAAACCCGACAAGGAGAATCCGATGACCCAGCGTCCAACCTACAAAGTAGAAGTTGCCGGACTAACCCGTTATTTCCCCCTTTTTGAAGTTGCCCCCGGCGTGCGTATCGCCATCTTCAACATGCTTGGCGACACCGAAATCGTCAAAGCGGCCGCGCCCGCCCTGGCCGACAAACTGCAAGGCAAACCAGGCGATGTCATCGTCACCGCCGAGGCCAAAAGCATCCCCCTGGCCTATGAACTAAGCGTCATCACCCGGCTGCCTTACGTCGTCCTGCGCAAAAGCTACAAAAGCTACATGGGGCGCGTCCTCAAAGCGGAAACCACCTCCATTACCACCGGGCAGGTGCAAACCCTGCACCTCGACGAAAAAGACCGTGCTTTGGTAGAAGGCAAAAATGTCATCCTTGTAGACGATGTTATCAGCACGGGCAGCACATTGGAGGGGATGAAAAATGTTATGGCGCAGGCCAAAGCAAAGGTTGTGGCCATAACGGCCGTCTTCACCGAAGGCGATTTCGACTGGTCCCACATCATCGCTTTAGGCAACTTGCCCGTCTTCACGGACTAAGCACCAGGTGTCAGGCATCACGTACCTGACCCACGACACCTGACACATGGCATGACACACACACCCTCCTCCGCCACCCTCTCCATCTTCCGCCACCTCTTCGCCTCCGTCGCCGAAGAAATGGGCGTAACCCTGGAACGCGCCGCCTACAGCCCCAACATCAAAGAACGGCTGGACTTTAGCTGCGCTGTCTTCTTAGGCGACACCCGCATGTTGGCCCAGGCTGCCCACATTCCCGTGCATTTGGGAGCCATGCCCGCGTCGGTGCAAGCGGCCGTTTCCCACTGCGCCCCCTTCCAACCCGGCGATGTCATCATCGTCAACGACCCCTACCAGGGCGGCAACCACCTGCCTGACATCACCCTCGTCTCCCCCGTATTCATTGATAATCAGTCTCCAATCTCCCATCCCCAATCTCCCCACTTCTTCGTCGCCAGCCGCGCCCACCACGCCGATGTCGGCGGCATGTCGCCCGGCTCCATGCCCCTCTCGCGGGAAATCTATCAAGAGGGCATCATCATCCCCCCCATTAAAATTGTGGAAGCAGGCCAGCGCAACGAAGGCGTGTGGCAGCTCATCTTGCGCAATGTTCGCACACCCACCGAGCGGGATGGCGACCTGGCCGCCCAACTGGCCGCCCACGCCACCGGCACCAGGCGGCTGACCGACATTGCCGCCCAATATGGCCTGGAGGAGATGCTGGCCCAGGCCGATGCCCTTATTGCCTATGCGAACAGGCTGACACGAGCGGCGATTCAACAGATGCCCAACGGCCGTTTCACCTTCACCGACTATCTCGACAACGACGGCCAAACATCCGACCCCCGCCCCATCCAGGCCACCCTCATCATCGCAGACGACCATCTCACCGTAGACTTTACCGGCACAACCGAGGCCGTAGCCGGCAACTTGAACACCGTACCCGCCGTAGCCATATCAGCGGTGGCCTACTGCCTGCGCTGCGTCGCCCTAGAGATGCTGCAAACCAATCTGCCCATGAACGAGGGCATCTTCCAGCCGCTCACCGTCACCATTCCCCCTGGCTCACTGCTCGATCCCCACCCGCCCCACGCTGTGGCCGCAGGCAACGTAGAAACCTCCCAACGCATCACCGATGTCGTCATGGGCGCACTGGCCCAGGCCCTGCCCCACCTCATTCCCGCCGCCAGCCAGGGCACCATGAATAATGTGACATTTGGCGGCGTATTGAATGTGAAGAGTGAAGGGCGAAGAGCGAAAGGCGAATCGCCCCTCGCCCCTCGCCCCTCGCCCTTCGTCTATTATGAAACTCTCGGCGGGGGCATTGGCGCTGGCCCCCAGGCAGATGGCGGGCATGGGATGCACAGCCACATGAGCAACACGCGCAACACACCCATCGAAGCGTTGGAGTACAACTTTCCCCTGCGCATTCGGGAATACAGCCTGCGGCACGGCTCTGGTGGCGCGGGCCAGCATCGCGGTGGCGATGGCCTGGTGCGCAGCATTGAATTTTTAACACCTGTTACAGCTACTTTGATGAGCGAACGACGAGAACGGCCGTCATATGGACTCAATGGCGGTCAACCCGGCCAACCTGGCCGCAACAGCCTCATCCGCAGCGGCCAAACCACACCCCTCCCCGGCAAAATCACCCTAGACCTGCAAGCAGGCGACACCCTGCGCGTGGAAACACCCGGCGGTGGCGGCTGGGGGAAAATCGGGTAATGACGTAATGACGTAATGAGTATGCCTTTCCATAACATCTATCACAATCTTCCTGTACTTGTAACCGGCCATACGGGCTTCAAAGGCTCCTGGCTCACTACCTGGCTGCTCGAACTGGGGGCCAAAGTCATTGGCTACAGCCTGCCAGAGCCGCCCACCACACCCAGCAACTTCGCCCTCGCCCAACTCGGCCCCCGCATCACCGACTTGCGCGGCGATATTTGCGATTTTGCCCAACTGCACCAAATTATTGCCGACCACCAGCCGCGCCTTATCTTTCATCTCGCTGCCCAATCTATCGTCACCAACTCTGTGCAGCAGCCCAGACGAACGATGGAGATTAACGCCGGCGGCACGGTCAACCTGCTGGAAGCCATCCGCCAAACCAACTCAGTCCGCGCCCTCATCTGTGTGACGACGGATAGGGTTTATCAGCATGAGGGCTGGCTGTGGGGTTATCGGGAACATGATAAGCTGGGTGGACGTGACCCCTATAGTGCCAGTAAGGCGATGACTGAATTGGCGGTGCAGGCATATCGTGAGACCTATTTTCCCGCCCGCAGCTATGGCGAACATGGGGTGGCGCTGGCTTCGGCCCGCGCCGACAATGTGATTGGCGGTGGGGATTTTGGCGCGTTTCGCCTTGTGCCGGACTGTATGCGAGCGCTGCTGGCAGGTGAAGCTATTGGCCTGCGCAACCCGCTGAGCATTCGGCCCTGGCAGCATGTGTTGGAGCCGTTGAGCGGCTATTTGTGGCTGGGGGCTAAGCTGTTGACGGAGGGAACGGCCGTTGCCGAAGCCTGGAACTTTGGCCCTCTGGAACAAACCGGCATCTCCACCCAACAGATTGCCGAAAAGTTGATTGAACTGTGGGGTAGTGGCTCCTGGCAGCAGATGTCGTCCGAACTGGGAGGAACGGCCGTTAGCCAATCACGGCTCAATTGGGAAAAAGCCGCCACCCGCTTAGGCTGGCAGCCCATTTACCACTGGCAACAATCTCTCGCCGAAATAGCAGCCTGGTTCAAAGCCTTTCAGGCCCAAGCCGATATGCACCAGATTTGCCGCCAGCACATCTTAGACTACACACAGCAGGCCAAAGCCTGCAACCTGCTTTGGGCCATGCCCCCTGCCCCTCATTGACACGACCAACTGCACGCCAATCGTTTATTGCCAAATCCAGCAAATATAAAACAGACGGTTTTGACGCAAAGAACGCGAAGAATGAAAGAAACGCAAAGGATTTTGTAATCGTTCAGTCCCCGGAGCGAAAAATCCTCCCGGAGGCTTCTTTATACGAAGGCACTCTCGGGGGAAAACCTCCGGGAGGGTGAACGGTTACGGATTTTAGGCTTTGCCTCTCCGTTCTTGGCGCTTTTGCACCTGTGCGTCGGGATTTTTCGCTCTACTGAGATTGCGTATCGTTGAGTGATGTGTGTACAATATCCCCATGGAAAGCAACCATTTCTATGCGCAAGAGCATAATGGGGGTCGCGTAGTTTTTATCGAATGTGAACCAGATTCTCTTGCTAGGTTTCTGTTTAACAACAGCAAGAACACAACTTCGTGGCCCAAAACAACCTGGAGTTACGCATGGGACGTGTTGGGGCTGGCCTGCTAGCCGAGCCAGCAGTCTGGCGCGGTGCAACACCGACCAGAGCAACTGTGTAAGTCCTAACAATATAGTTTTTCCAGATAATATCTAAAGATAAATGATGGCATTCGACAATACTCATGTGGATCGGTTGTTACAAGAAGGGTGGAACGGCCGTTTGCACAATATTGCCCAAAGCCGAAAACTGACTGAACAAGCTCTAGAAATAGCTCGTGCCCACACATATACCCTCGGTATCCTACGGGGCCTCCGCAATCTAGCCGCTGTCCACAACGCCTCCCATGATTACAACCAAAGTCTAGCCCTCGTTATGGAAGCCCTGGCCCTGCTGGGCGAGACTCAGGCTTCGCCCACAGATGCGTTCGACTTGTATCTTTTGGCGGCCGCTGCCTACCTGCGGTTGGGAGATATGCCGGAATCGCTGGCCTATTGCTACAAGGCCGAAGACATCGCTGTCAACATCGCCGACAAAACACGCCAGGCCGATGTTTACCGGACAATTGGCAATTCCTATTTAATGATCGAGAACTACCCCCAGGCTGTGGCTTATTACACCCAGGCACGAAAAGTGCTGCAAGTGATCGGCGATATTGAGGGGGAAGTCACAATTCTGAACAATTTGTGCCACTGCTGCCATCACTCTGGAGAGTTAGAAGATGCCCTGGTGTATGGTCAGCTAGGGCTGGAACTGTATAAGCAAATTGAGACGGCCGGGGGCCAAATCCGTCGTGTCTATGGTTACAATCTGAATAATGTGGGGGTTGCTTATCTAAAATCTGGCCGATTCGATGAGGCTGCCCCCTTTTTTGCTGAGGCCCTCAAGGTTTTTGAGCAGGACATAGATTTGTACGGAGCAATTTATTCTTGGCGTGGTTTGGGCCAAATCAATTTGCATAATAAACAGTATGCTGTGGCTTTAACGCAGTTGAACCAGGCGCTAACGCTGGCGCAGCAAAGCAATATCGTTGCCGAATTAAAAACGACCCATCATGTTCTGGCCGAAGCATATAAAGAAATGGTGGAGCCGGAGAAAGCGCTGGAACACTTTGAACAGTTCTATCTTTTTGAGAAGATGATGTTCAACGATGAAATAGAAAGGAAGATTCGCAACTTAGAGGCGGCTCATCGCATTCAGCAGGCCCAAAAAGAGGCCGAAATCTACCAATTAAGAACGGTGGCTTTGCAAAACGAGGTGGATGAACGTCGTAAGGTGGAAGAGGAACTGCGCAAGCGCACGGCCCAATTGGAAGGGCTGCGGCACATGAGCCTGGAATTAACGGCCGAGTTGGAGCTTGATACGCTGCTCAATTCGATTGTCATCAGAGCCAGGGAGCTGTTGAAGGGGGATTCGGGTTTGCTTTATTTGTATCGCCCGGAGCTGGGTGCGTTGGAGTTGACAATTAGGCAAGGCAAGTCGCATATTCCGTTGGAGACACGCCTTAAACCGGATGAGGGGTTGTCGGGTAAGGTTTGGCAGCAGCGGAGAGCGATTGTGCAAACGGATTATTGGCAGTGGGCGGGCAGAATTTCGGGACTTGATGTAGATGCGTCTACGGCTATTGTGGCGGTGCCGATTGAGTGGGGGGGTGAATTTTTGGGTGTGTTGAATGTGGCTGTACATGATCGTAAGGTTGAATTTGCGGAAGATGTGGAATTGCTGGAGATGTTTGCGGTGCAAACGGCCGTTGCCATCCACAATGCCCAATTACACGAACAAATTCAAAGCCACGCCCACGAAATGGAGAGACGTGTAGCAGAACGCACCCGCGAATTACTCGCCGCCAACGAACGCCTCCAAGAAATAGATACCCTCAAATCCAAGTTAATTGACCATGTTTCCCACGAATTACGAACACCCGTTACCAATATTGGCCTATATCTAGACCTGATGGAGCGTGGTTCGGTGGAAAAACGACAGCACTACACCCATGTGCTCCACACCCAAAAAAACCGCCTGGCGGCACTCATCGAAGGAATTATCACCATCTCCCGCTTACACAAACTGCCCCTAAACCTAACACAAGTCAACATCAACAACCTGATCGAACAACTCCTGGAAAAATATCAAGATATAATCCACAACAAAGGGTTGAGCTTGTCCTTCATGCCGCAAGCTTCCTTGCCGCTCATCAATGGGGATGCGGAACAGTTGGTTGTGGTCTTCAGCAAAATTTTAGATAACGCTGTTAATTACACCGATACCGGCGGCATTCAGATTGTCACCACCGTGCAAGACGAGTACGCCTGTGTTCAAATCACAGACACAGGCATCGGGATTCCCGCCAACGAAATACCTTCCCTGTTCGACCACTTCTATCGGTCGAAACAAGTGGCTCAACTTAACATTCCCGGCATCGGTTTGGGGTTGACCATTGCAAAGGAAATCATCACCTTTCATGGGGGGAGCATTTCAGTCAAAAGCGTGCTAGGAAAAGGCGCAACTTTCTCCATAACATTACCCTTACTCGTAACTACTAAATAAGTGTTCGTTTGTAACTTAGCGGTTTTGGAGATTGGACATTAGAGATTGGAGACTCAGTAGATCAAAACAGATCACGAGTGTGTTGTGGGGCGATTTTGTAAATCGTCTGAGCGATTTACAAAATCGCTCTACAAGGATTTCAATCTACTGAGACTGGTTAATCTTCAATCTCCAATCTCCAATCTCTAGCTGAACTGTGAAACTATTAATGAACGTAAGTGGGATTCTCCTTCGGGAGATTCATCTCTGGCGTAAAGGTCTCCACTAAAACCTCCTGGAGGGTCAGTAGTTACGGGACAATTACCACAAGGTGCGCTTATTTTTTTGTGTATGGACTCGAGAGACTGGAGCAGTTTTGAAAACGGCTCCAGTCTAGTCTTACACCAAATCCTGTCCCACACATTCCTAAATTAGCAGTTGACACAATTAGTTTCATCATATAATATATCTCCATCATTGAAAATATTTTCAATGATGGAAAACAATACATCGTATCACAAGAGACAAATGACGGAAGCAAACCCATTACCCAACGAATTTCTCATCACAGACCTAGAAACATTAAAGATTATTGCCGACCCTACCCGGCTAGAGGTCATGCGGACACTCAAAAAGCCCCGTACTGTTAAAGAAGTGGCCGAGCTTTTAGACACAGACCCTACCAAACTGTATTACCACATCCGCCAACTGGAAAAGCATGAACTCATTCGCGTGGTAGAAACCAATGTTGTCTCCGGCATCATCGAAAAGACCTATCAGATTGTGGCGCGGCAGTTCCGCATTGAAGATGGGCTGCTGGCAACGACAGAAATGACGGATGAAAATATTGACACCCTGTTTGGGGCCATTTTCGATGTGACCAAAGATGAAATCCGCCACAGCATCCATGCTGGGCTAATGAAACCGGGTGAGAAAACGCAGCCAGAAAAACACAGCATTGCCAAGACGGCCATGAAGCTAACAGAAGCACAAACGATAGAACTTTATAACCAACTGGAAGCTCTGCGAAAGGAGTATGAAGTTTTGTCAACGGCCAATGAAGATAATAGTGAAGCGACATTGCATGGGCTTTTGATGGCCCTTTACCCACTCCATCGGCCAGATGCCGAGGAAACAACAAGTTCCCAAATAGATTGAGCTATCACCCAATTACACGTGGAGGTTAACATGAACTTCGGCAGCGATTTTGACACGAAGAAGTATGGACAAGCCAGCGGGCAGCCACATATTGACCCGCAACTTCACCCCGATGATTTTGCCTTTTTAGAAGCGCGGCCCAGCAAACGGCCGTTTCTCGCCAAAATACGTCATGGCCTGCACACCCTCACCCAAATCAGCAAAATTCACATCCACGTCACCTTCGAAATGCGCGAATCCCTGGCGGAATAGGCTAATAGATACCAATGAGCCAACTAGAAACACAAAATCCACCTGAAATCACCGCCCGCGATTTATTGAGAATCCGCGATTTTCGCCTGCTGTGGCTGGGCCAAATCATCTCCAACTTTGGCGATTCCGTCACCCACCTCACGCTTGTCTTATTCATCAATCGTATCACGGGCGGCGATGCCCAGGCCATTGCCTGGCTGCTGATTGCACTGGCCTTGCCCACGGCCGTTTTCGGCCTCATCGCCGGTGTGTTCGTAGACCGCTGGAATCGTAAGCACGTCATGGTCATGTCCGACGGCCTGCGGGCCGCACTCACCTTAGGCTTCATCATCGCTGCGGCCACCGGGCAAATATGGCTCATCTACCTGTTAGCCTTCGGCCACGCCACCGTTTCCGCCTTCTTCGCGCCCGCCCGCAGCGCCGTCATTCCCCGCGTCGTGCCCAAAGAAGGGCTGCTGGCCGCCAACTCCTTGTCCCAAATGAGCGTCGTCTTCTTCCGCGTCTTAGGCACAGGCGTGGCTGGCTTCCTGGTAGGCACACTAGACACCTTCACCACCGCCTTCATCATTGATGCCATCACCTTCGTCCTGTCGGCACTGCTCATCTGGCAGTTAAAGGTGCAAACACAAACGGCCGTTACCACCACCCCACCCTCTGTACGCCATGTCTTCACCCAACTGCGCGATGGCCTCAGCCTCATCGCCCACTCCCGCATCCTCATCGGCGTGATGATGGCCGGCGGGGTCGCCATGCTGGGCATTGGTGCCCTCAACGTCCTGCTGGCCCCTATGGTCGTGAACGATCTGGGCCTGCCCGAAACCTGGTTTGGGGCCTTAGAATTTGCCCAGGTTGCCGCCATGATCATAAGCGGCGCACTCGTCACCGTCCTGGCCGCCAAATTCAAACCAACCACCCTCGCCAGCAGCGGCCTCTTCCTGACGGGTTGGGTCATCTTACCCCTGGCCTTTGTCACCCACATCTGGCAGCTATTCCCCATCCTGTTTGCCCTGGGGCTGTTAGCCACGCCTCTGAATGCGGGTGTGGCCACGCTGGTGCAAACGGCCGTATCCGATGAAATTCTGGGTCGCATCTCCAGCGCCCTCAACACCGTCATCCAAACCGCCAGCCTCATCTCCATGTTCTTTGCCGGCACCGTCGCCGCCCTCGTCGGCGTGCGCAATGTCTTTCTCATCAGCGGCATCATCGTCATCCTCTCCGGCCTCGTCGCCGTCCGCATATTCAGCGGACAATTGACCACAAATAGTGAACAGCTATCCATCAGCAATGAAACAACTGTATAAGTAACTGAGCAAGGTGATAATTGGGTAATTGATTGCAGTTCAAGAAATAAATCATGGAAACGGTGTAGGACGATTTGGTAAATCGTCCGAGCGATTTGCAAAATCGCTCTACATTTATTACCCGATCAAGTAGTTAAAGACCAAACAATTACCCAATGACTCAATTACCCAACTACCTCATAAAAAGGAACCCCATGCCCCGTATAGAATCCCTCCTCTCCGCCCGCCTCTTTTTAGTCCCCCAACTGGTGGATGATAAGATTTATTTTGTCAGCAACTTGAACGGCCGTAACAGCCTCTACGTCATGCAAGAAGGTGGCAGCGTCCCCATCCCCCTCCTGCCCCCTCACATCGCCCTGCAAAACCCCCACCTCATCGGCGGCGGCCTCTTCACCGTCTTCCCCCAACTCGGCAAAATCCTGCTCCTGCTCGATCAGGACGGCAACGAAGTATACCAACCCATGCTCATCCCCCTCGAAGGCGGCTATCCACAACCCATCTTCCCCGAAACCTTTGCCGATTTCCGCGTTTTTGCCGGCGGCGAAGACCTGGAACAAAACATCATCTACTTTAGCGGTGAATCCACCCAACAACCCCTCATGGTCAGTTGGCGGCTCAACTTAGCCACCATGACCCTCACCAAACTGAGCCAGGGTATGTACGGCATGTATCCCGCCGCCAACAACCCATCCCACAACAAATTCATCCTCATGGAGCAGTACGGCGTTGGCGACCACATTCTCCATCGCTACAACGAAGGCGACGAAACCCACAGCCCTCTGTGGGGCATCCCCCTGGACCAACGTGAACCTGACCAGCCAATTACACCCACCGCCATTCACCATGTCCACTTCACCAGCGACGAGACGGGCCTCTTCTTCAACACCATCCTCTTCGACGACAAGGGTGGCCTGGGCTACATGCCCCTCGACGATCCCCAAAATATCCAGCCCATCACCGTTGAGGGCATGGCCCACACTGGCCTCGGCGAGTTGGAGGGGATTGAGCATCTGCACGGCCATCGCTACACCCTCACCTACAATATTGATGGCTGCTCCTGGCTTTATGAAGGCGTGTTGGACGAGAAGAATTTAACGCTCACCCTGGAACATGTCATTTGTGGGCAGGGCGAATTAGCCAATGGGGTTCTGGAATCGGCGCGATATGACAAGGCTGGGGATCGGTATGCGCTGTCGTTTTCAACGGCCGTTTCCCCCACCCAACTCTACACCGTCAGCGGCCCCCAGCGCGACCGCCTCACCCGCCACACCGACGAGCGCATCCTCGGCCTCACCCCCGCCCAGCTTGCCCCCGGCGAAGATGCCTCCTTCACCAGCTACGATGGCCTGCGCATTTCCGCCCGCTTATATTTGCCGGCACCAGAGCTGGGGTTTGTGGGCCAACGGCCGTTGGTCTACTACATTCACGGCGGCCCCCAAAGCCAAGAACGTCCCGACTTCGCCTGGTTCTCCATGCCCCTCATCCAATTCCTCACCCTCAACGGCTTCGCCGTCTTCGTGCCCAACGTGCGCGGCAGCACCGGCTATGGTTTCGCCTACATGCACCACGTCGTGCGCGACTGGGGCGGCCAGGATCGGCTCGACCATATTCATGCCATGACAGAGGTTTTGCCCAAGGATGAGCGGCTTGATGTGAGCCGAGCGGCGGTAATCGGCCGTTCCTACGGCGGCTTCATGACCCTCACCCTGGCCGCCCGCCACCCCGAACTATGGTCAGCCGCCGTAGACATGTTCGGCCCCTACGACCTCCTCACCTTCGCCGACCGCGTACCCGAAACCTGGAAACCCTTCATCAAAATGCTCGTGGGCGACCCCGTTGAAGACAAGGAACTCATGGTCGAACGCTCACCGCGCACCTACATCCACAACATCCAATGCCCCATGCTCGTCATCCAGGGCCACAACGACCCCCGCGTCATCGAGCAAGAATCCCGCGAACTGGTTGAGGAATTACGCGGCCAGGGCAAAACCGTTGACTACCTCATGTTTGAGGATGAAGGTCACGATGTCATCAAATTCGACAACCGTGTAACCTGTTACAACGCCATCACCGACTTTTTTAAGGCACATTTGGGGGCATAAACGGCCGTTCACTCCCCAAAACCAAAGACTGGAGACTGTGATTGATCAGTCTCCAGTCTCCAATCTCCCCGCTCCCCCTCCGCCACAAATCAGTACTTAAACTCTCTTTCTTTCTTGCCCACTTTCCAGTATTCTACACGGCGTGTTAAGAATACATCTATTTGGTCACTTCACTTTGTCTGAGGACGAACGGCCGATCCCCTTTTCTGCGCTGCCCAAAACACGCCCTCTCTTTGCCTACCTCCTGCTCAATCGCCATCAACCCGTCTCCCGCGAAGCCATCGCCTTCCTGCTGTGGCCCGATGTGCCCGAAAGCGAGGCCAAAGCCAACCTGCGCCGCCATCTCTACGATTTGCGCCGCATCCTCCCCGACGACGAGCAGTGGATTATCAGTCGGGGCAGCACACTCTATTGGCAGCCAACGGCCGTTTACTGGCTCGACATCGCCCACTTTGAACACCTCAGCCAGACCAACCACCTCGCCGAAGCCGTCGCCCTCTACCAGGATGACCTCCTCATTGACCTGTACGAAGATTGGCTGGAAGCCGAGCGCGAGCGGCTGCGCACCCTCTACATGAGCAATCTCGAACAGCTCATTGACCGCTGCCAGAGCGAAAACGACTACCCCCAGGCCATCTACTACGCCCAACAACTATTAGCCGCCGACACCCTGCGCGAAGACACCATTCGCCAACTCATGCAGCTTCGTTACGAATCCGGTGATCGGGCCGGAGCACTACAAGTCTATCAGCAGTTTGAACAGCTTCTTCATACAGAATTAGGCGTGCGGCCCATGACCGAAACGGCCGCTCTCTACACCCAAATCAAAAGCGGCGAGCGCGAAAAAGAGACCAAAGAAACAAAAACAGTTCGCACCCCCCTGGCCATCCCCCGCCCCCCCCACAACCTGCCCCATCAACTCACCCCCTTCTTCGGCCGCACCGACGATCTCACCGCCATCAGCGAACGGCTGACCAACACCCCCACCCGCCTCCTCACCCTCACCGGGGCTGGCGGCAGCGGCAAAACACGCCTGGCCCTAGAAGCCGCCACCCAACTGCTGGCCCAACAGCCCACCCCTTTCCCCGACGGCATCTATTTTGTAGATTTATCGGCCGTTACCGCGCCCGACCAAATCGTCTCCATCATCAGCCAACTCTTCACCCTCGCCGAGGGTCAAGGAAACACCCCTGCCGGACAGCTAAAAAGCTACCTGCAAAACAAAAAGATACTGCTCATCCTCGACAACTTTGAGCAAATCGTCAAAGCCGCCCCCATCCTATCCGACCTGCTCACCGCCGCGCCCCATCTCCACCTCATCGTCACCAGCCGCGTCTTGCTACAACTATATGGGGAGCATGAATACCCCGTCCCGCCCCTGCCCCTGCCCAACCCCGAACGCCTGCCAGCAACGGCCGATCTACCCAGCTACGCCGCCATCGCCCTCTTCATCGCCCGCGCCCGCGCCTACCAACCCAGCTTCAACCTCAACGAAGACAACGCCGCCGCCATCGCCCAAATCTGCCTCCGTTTAGACGGCCTCCCCCTCGCCATCGAACTAGCCGCCGCCCGCATCAAGCTGTTTGCCCCCTCCGCCCTCCTGGCCCAACTCAACGACCGCCTCAACATTCTAGCCAGCACCACCCGCGACCGGCCCACACGCCAGCAAACCTTACGTGGGGCCATTGACTGGAGCTACCATCTTCTAGAAGAAGACGAAAAACAGTTATTCGTCCACTTAGCCATTTTTCAAGGTGGGTTCACGGTAAATGCCGTAACGGCCGTTCTCCACAGCCAACCCACCTCCGACTTCCACAGCTTCGACCTCACCATCCTCGACCAACTCCTATCCCTGGCCGAAAAAAGCATGATCCAGCAGCCACCAGCCACCCTCAACGAACCCCGCTTCCAAATGCTGCCCCTCCTGCGCGAATACGCCCAAAGCTACCTGCAAAAAGACCCCCACCTGCCCCACCTGCAACAGCAGCACCTCAGCTACTACACCCAACTCGCCACCACCGCCAACCAGCACCTCCACACAGCCCAACAATCCCTATGGCTCACCCGCCTGCAAACCGACGAACTCAACTTCCGGGCCGCCCTCACCTGGTCACTCCAACCACACCACCCTGCCGAAATCATTGAAAAGGGAACAAACCTGGCAATCGCCCTCGGCAGCGACTACTGGCGCATACGCGGGCGCATCGCCGAAGCCTGGCAATGGGCCTGCCAAACCCTGGCCTTGCAGCAAACCCTCTCCCCACACATTCGCCTGCGCACATTCAACCAAGCCGCCACCATCGCCCAATGGTACGGCAAATACGACGAAGCCGAAACCATCTTAGCCCAGGCCGTCCCCCTCGCCCGCGAACTCAACGACCACCACCTGCTGCAAGTTGCCCTCCACAATCTTGGTCTGTCCGCAGGCCGCCAGGGTCGCTACCAGGAAGCCGAAGCCCTGCTCACCGAAGCCATCAACCTGCGCCGCCAAATCAACCAAAACACAATGGATGGCTCCCTGGCTCGCACCCTCAACAACCTCGCCATCGTCGTCAAATATCTGGGTGATTACCAGCGAGCCGCCGCCCTTTTCCAAGAATGTCTGGCCTTTCAGCAATTGCAAGGCGACCAACTAGGAGCCGCCTCCGTCATCTCCAATCTCGGCAAACTGGCCCTGGTGCAGGGAGACTTAACCACCGCCGAAACCCACCTCCACCACAGCCTGCAAATACGCCAACAATTAGGCGACCAAACCGGCATCATCTCTGCTCTCAGCGGGCTGGCCGAACTCAGGCAAAAACAGAGTCACTACAACCAAAGCATCCAACTCTACAGCGCCTGTGACACCTTACACCAAACCTTCAACTACCCCCTCACCTCGGAAAACCTGCGCCAGCGCGAAGAAAATTTAGCCCAGCTCAAACAAAAAGTAACCCCTGCTGAATTTGACAAAGCGTGGCAAACTGGCAAAAATCTCACGCTTGAGCAAGCTGCAACTTTAGCCCTTTCTACCATATCCACCACCCCCTAACTACCCCACCGCTGCCCCTTTTAGCCCTTGCTCGGACGGATTTCGGACGGTTCTCTGGTAGATTGGCAAACAATCAAGAACAGCTCATGAATGTATAACCTGGTGATCATTCGTAAACAACTTCATCGTTCAGCGGAAGTTGGAGACTTAAGAGTTCAATCTCCAGTCTCCAATCTCTAAAAGTCAAATTATTTACATAAAATCAACTTTGCAGTGTACCTATCACGGAGAAACCTATGTCTCAAACCTTTACCTGTCCCAACTGCACCGCCAACCTTCAGCACGATGGCGGCAACCACCTAACTATACAATGCCCTTATTGCAGCAGCACCGTCATCGTCCCCGAAGAATTACGCCCTCGCGCCCACAGCCAGGAATTCGCCCCCCTGCTCACCCAGCAAACAGCCCTACGCGACATTGTGCGGCTAATCAACATGAATGACATGGCGGCAGCCATCCAGACTTACAAAATGGCCTTCCAGGTAGATAATGACACCGCGGCCGATGCTGTGCGGCGGCTGGCGGCGGGCTTAAGCCTGGCACAGCAGCATGTTTATACTGTCCAGGTTGGACACCAAACCGGCACAGGCCGTCGCGGCGGCTGTCTGGTTTCGAGCATTATTTTCTTTGTTGTGCTCGCCATCGCCGCTTCGATAATTGTGCCTTTGGTGGGTGGTGTGGCGGCGTTTTTGGCCTTCTTACCCGGTTTTGAGCAGGAGTCTTCTTCTATAAATGTGCCTGAAATTGTTGTGCCTACACCCAATTTAGAGAGTGTGGATGATATTTTAACGTCGGTGGCGGAAGAGATAGAGGGGATTGACTCTTCAACCGTAGCAGGAACTCCAGAGGGGCTATTGTTTGTGGTGGGGGAGCGTGGTATCAGCCCCGGCCAATTTAACGATGCTCGGGCTTTGGCTTTGAGCAGTGATGGTACGATTTATGTGGCGGATCGGGATAACGGCCGTTTACAAACCTTCGCCCCCGACGGAACCTACCAAACCACCTTGCCCTGGGACAAAGAAAAATACACCGACGATCTGGAACTAAGTGCCGATGGCATTTTATATGCCGAGCAAAGCAGCAATATCTACCTCTATGATGCCGCCACTGCCGAATTATTGGGCCAATTCACTTACGATCAAGAATTCTCCGTCTCCTTCGGCCACTTAGCCCTGACCGTCAATGGCGAATTGTTGGCACTCAACCGCATCAGCAACACCATCGTCCGCTTCGATGCCAAGGGCAACGTCTTACAGACCATCTCCATAGAATCTGTACCCTCAGCCCTCAGTTTCGACAATATCGCCGTAGATGGTCTGGACAACCTCTATGTCATTGGTGCGGCCGAAGATGTGTTGGGAGATCGGCAAGATGTGGTGTTTAAGTTTACGGCCGAGGGGCAGTTTGCCACCCAGTTTGGCAGCAGTGGCAACGAACCGGGCCTATTTCTAGGCACGCTGTCGGCCATTGCCGTAGATGGGCAGGGGCGCATTTATGTGGCTGACTTTCAAGGGATTCAGGTTTTTGATAATAACGGCCGTTTCCTCCACCTCATCCCCCTAGAAGGTGCCGCCCGCGACATGGCCATCACCAGCCAGGGCCAACTCGTCGCCATCACCAGCCAACACAAACTTTACAAATTCGATCTAACCACGATAGGAAATTAAGAGTAAGCAGCAGGTAGCAGGTAGCATATGCTACTTGCCACCTGCCACCTGCCACTTACGTCCTTAACTCAACAACACCGAATCACAATTTGCCCGGCGCGATACCTGCGCCGCAATCTCTTCGCCACTGTCCTGCATCCGCTCATCCCCCTCCGCCACCAACACCAAATCAACCGCATGGGCACTGGCATACTGAGCAATAGACTTCGCCGATTCACCCACCGTCGTATCAATCTTCAGCGCCACATTGTGCAGTTGCGAACGAGCCTGAATGCCCTTCAACTCCGAAAAAATATCCTCACGCTCCGCCAACGGCTGGCGATGACACACCCGCAGCAAAATCAATTCGGCCGCTGTATCAGAGGCCATTTGCATGGCCGGGTCAATCGTCTCGGCCAATTTGCCAATATCAGCATAGGGAAGAAGAAGGCGTTTGTGAGAAACGGCCGTTTCCCGCCTCACCGCATCCAGCGAAACAAACACCTGGGGCACATGAACAACATCCTGTCCGGTCACCATCATTAACACTCCTTCTACTCATTTCCAAAACCACAACAACTTCAATACATCCAGAAATGGTACAGCGGGAAATCGGGGGAAAGTGCAATGAAACCTACCAAAACCTGTCCTCATACACAGGTCTGCGAACTTCTGGGCTGTTCCCAGTGTAAATCAACTCCATCCCTCCCCACAAGTGCTAAATGTCATATCATAACCAACCACTCACAATGCCCACCCATTCCCCTTATGCTATAATTCGTCCCCATCTTATCCACATTCAGCCCCATATTGGCAAAAATAAAATCCCCAACAGGAGGTAGACATGACAAACCAACCGCAGCCCCCCACAGCCCACAACGAACAACACACCCAAACCCCTCACCCCTACACCAAAAAAGGCAAATTAAAGAGTAAATATTACGACCAAGAACTGATGCGACTTCAAGAAGAACTCGTCAAACTCCAATATTGGGTCAAAGAAAAGGGACTGCGCGTCATCATCGTTTTTGAAGGCCGCGACGCGGCCGGCAAAGGCGGTGTCATCAAACGCATCACCGAGCGCACCAATCCCCGCGTCGTGCGCGTCGTCGCCCTCGGCATCCCCTCCGACCGCGAAAAGACACAATGGTACTTCCAACGATGGGTTGCCCATTTGCCCGCCGCTGGCGAAATCGTCCTATTTGATCGCAGTTGGTACACCCGCGCCATCACCGAATACGTCATGGACTTCTGCACCGAAACCCAGTACGAAGAATTCATGCGCTCCTGCCCCCAGTTTGAACGGATGCTCATCCGCTCCGGCATCATCCTGCTCAAATATTGGTTCTCCGTCAGCGACGAAGAGCAAGAAAAACGCTTCCAACAGCGTGCCCACGACTCCAAACGCAGTTGGAAATTAAGCCCCATGGACATCAAATCGCGGGACATGTGGGAAGAATATTCCAAAGCCAAAGATCGCATGTTCGATTACACCGACATCAAACAATCCCCCTGGTACGTCGTCAACGCCGACGACAAAAAACGGGCGCGGCTCAACTGCATCAGCCACATCTTAGATTCCATTCCCTATGAAGACATCCTGCCGCCGCCTCTGCAACTGCCCCCACGCAAACCACCCACAGGCTATATCCGCCCCCCCATCGAAGAACAGACTTTTGTACCAGAAAAATACTGAGCCATTGGGCATAAAACAGCTCCTCCGAGTTCCCCTCAGTTCCCCAAGAGGGACTGAGAGGAACTGAGGGAACTTTTTATATGACTGACACGATGAATAAAAAAAAGCTGATGGCCTTCGGCTGCCTGGGACTGTTCGTTGTTCTAGCAGGCATACTCCTCGTCCTCTGGCTCCAATTCCGCCAGCAAGTTAACTTTGCTGGCTTTCAAGGCAGCGGCAGCGAAACCAATCTAATGCTGCCACCCGGTTTTGCCGCCAATGTGTATGCCCAAGGGCTGAATCAGCCTCGTTTTATCTACACCGGGCCAGATGGAGCCATTTATGTGGCAGAGCGGGGCAACGGCCGTATTCTCCGCCTTCCCGATCAAGACCAAAACGGCATCGCCGACAGCACCCAAATCTTCGCCGACGATCTCGCCAGCCCCCACAGCCTCGTCTACCACGAGGGAGCCTGGTACATCGGCGTACCCTCCGGTGTCATCCGCCTGGTAGATGAAGATGGCGATGGCACCGCTGATAGCCGCACCACACTCATAGACGATTTTCCCACCACCGGCTCCCACTCTACACGCACGGTTGAATTCTTGCCCGACGGCCGTCTCGTCGTCTCCATCGGCTCAAGCTGCAACGTCTGCGAAGAAGATGATCCCCGCCGTGCAGGCATCGTCGTTTACGACAACGCCCAGGCCGAGGGCGCAGCCATCTTCGCCCAGGGCTTACGCAACGCCGTCGGCCTCACCATCCACCCCCAAACGGGCGAACTGTGGGCCACCAATAACGGCCGTGATCTCCTCGGCGACGACCTACCGCCCGAAACCGTCTACATCGTCCGCGAAGGCCAGCATTACGGCTGGCCCCACTGCCACAACGGCCACATCATAGACCCCGACTTTGGCTCTGAAGGCGCGTGTGCCAGTGTCCCCACACCCGTTGCCGAGATGCAGGCCCACTCCGCGCCGCTCGGCCTCGTCTTTTACACAGGCAGCCTGTTCCCCGCCGAATACCAAAACGACCTCTTCATCGCCTTTCATGGCTCCTGGAATCGCAGTGTGCCCACGGGCTACAAAGTGGTACGCCTGCCGCTGGATGGCAGCACCCCCACTGGCCCCGTGCAAGATTTTGCGACGGGTTGGTTAACAGGAGATAATTTTGAGGTAAACGGCCGTCCCGTTGGCCTCACTGTCGGGGCCGATGGCGCCCTCTACATCAGCGACGACAAAGGCGGCTACATCTATCGCATTTATTACGAGGAGACTGGAGACTAGAGATTGGAGATTTATCAGTCTCCAGTCTCCAGTCTCCAATCTCCCCATCAACTTTTCAGTTATCCCTCACGAATATGTTCATCACCTTTGAAGGCCCCGAAGGCAGCGGCAAAACCAGCCAAATAGCTGCCCTCGCCACATTTTTAACCGCACAAGGCCATCAGGTCTTGACCACCCGCGAACCGGGCGGCACGAGAATCGGCGATCAGGTACGAGCCTGCTTGCACGATGTCGCCAACACCGAAATGGCCCCCGCCGCCGAAATGCTCCTCTACTCCGCCTCCCGCGCCCAACTCGTAGCCGAACTCATTCGCCCCCAACTGGCCGCTGGCACTGTCATCCTTTGTGATCGTTTTGTAGACAGCACCCTGGCCTACCAGGGGTATGGGCGCGGCCTGGATTTAGAAGCGCTGCGGCTCATCAGCCAATTTGCCACCACCAACCTCACCCCCGACCTCACACTTTTGCTAGACATAGACGTGGAACGCGGTTTAGCCCGCCGCCTGTCCAATCACCAGGAAATGAACCGCCTCGACCTGGAAAAGGTGAGTTTTCACCAGCGGGTACGGGCTGGCTACCACAAGCTGCGCCAGCTAGAGCCAGAGCGGTGGGTGGTGGTAGATGCGGATCGGCCGTTTGCCGCCATCCAACAAGATTTACGCACCATCTTACAAAAACACCTGCCAAACCCTTGACAAAATCGTTCAAATGTTCTAATCTCCTCGCATCTATGCGAAAAGGAGAATGATATGAGCGATCCACAAGTCAATCTATTCCCAGAAGGCACACTCCCACCCGAAGAAGGTGAAGCCAAACCAAAACTCACCCCCACCGCCTCCATCCAGGCCACACTCGGCGTTTTTGAAGAACACATGCGCGATGAAGGTTTCGCCATCAATACCATCAAAGCCTTTGCCAGCGATGTGCGGCTGTTGGGCAAATTCTTGGGCATAGGCCAGCCCATTGGCGAAATAGGCACTAAAAATCTCAACGACTTCTTGCACTGGCTGACCGACGAACGGGGCGTTCCCTGCGGCCCCAAATCCTATGCCCGGCGCGTCACCACCCTCAAAGTGCTCTTTAGCTGGCTGCACGAAATTGGCGTTTTGCCCCACGATCCCGCCGCCGAAGTCATCCAAAAAAGCGTCACCAGCCCCCTGCCCACCGTCCCCACCGAAGCCGACCTGGAGAAATCATTAGCCGTCACCCAGGCCATTCGGCACGAGGAGAAAAAACCCGATGCCCGCCCGCACTTGCTGCTAACGCTGCTGCTAAAAACGGGCATCAAGAAAAGCGAAGCCATGAACATGGTTCCCAACCACATTGACCGCACCGAACCGGATGCGCCCGTGCTGTTCATTCGCTACGCCAACCCGCGCCTGCGCTACAAGGAGCGCAAAGTGCCGCTCGACACCTCCTGGCTGACCGTATTCGACGAATACCTGGAACAGTATGCGCCGCCAGACACGGTGTTCACCTGTACCGCCCGTAACCTGGAGTATGTGCTGCATGATGTGGCTGAGGCGGCGGGCATTGATAAGGGACTGCTCTCTTTCGAGAACCTGCGTTGGGTGTCGGCCTTACGCGATTTGCGTAACAATGTGGAACCGGATGATATTCGCCAAAAGCTGGGGTTGTCTAAAATTACCTGGCGGGAAACAAAGGCGAAGCTAGAGAAGTTGAGACAGCAGCAAGACGGGGGAATTGGAGTTTAGAGACTGAAGACTGGAGATTAAAAGTCTCCAGTCTCTATTTATTCGGGTGTCAGCACGATGACAGGAATATGCCGATGGCTGGCGCGTTGAGCGTAGTTGGCGTAGCCCAGGTAATATTGGTTGGCTAACTGCCAATATTTTTCTCGTTCTGTTCCAGTTGTTTCTTGGGCAAGGTAGGGAGTGGAACGGCCGTTCCACTCCACCATCACTTCTTCATTGGCCTTCACGTTGTAATACCAGGCCGGGTACTGCTTCTGCCCCCAATTGGAAGCAATCACGATGATGTTATCCCCATCTGGTATGCCCAGCAAAGGCACAGTTCGCGTCCGCCCGCTTTTGGCTCCAATAGTAGTGAGATTGATGATGGGCAGTCCCGTCATCAGGCTTGTGGCCGTGTAACGGCCGTTCGTCCCCCGCAGCACCAAACCATCCAGATGATGCAACATGTGAGCATAAAGCCACGTAATCGGCCGTTTGGTCGCCATCTGCCGCATCAAACGGTGAAATCCAGTCGCTTCTGCATACTTTGTGGACATTGAACAAAAATGTAAAACGTAAAACGTAAAAAATACGTTTTACGCATTAATTTAACGGCGCACTGGACATCGGCGGTGTTTTACGCCGCGCACGGGGGCGAACAGGAACGGCCGTTGGCCTTAACGCCTCCAACAACACCTCCTGCATCCGCTCCACCAACACAAAATGAATATCCTCCCGCAGCTTTTCGGGGATGGATAGCAAATCACTCTCATTCTTCCGGGGCATGATGAATGTCTTCACCCCCGCCCGCCTAGCCGCCAGTGCCTTCTCGCGGATGCCGCCCACAGGCAGCACCCGCCCCCGCAGCGTAATTTCACCCGTCATGCCCACTTCACGGTAAATCGGCCGTTGCGTAAACGCCGACACCAACGCCGTGGCCATCGTCACCCCCGCCGATGGCCCATCCTTGGGCACAGCCCCTTCCGGCACATGCACATGAATATCTGTTTGCTCAAACGCTTCCGGGTCAATGCCCAACAGTTCACTTTGGCTGCGCACATAACTCAAAGCAGCATGAACACTCTCCTGCATCACCTCACCCAGCTTACCCGTCAACTTGAGATTACCTTTACCGGGCATCAAATTCACTTCAATAAAGAGAATGTCACCGCCAACGGCCGTCCAGGCCACCCCCGTCGCCACCCCAATCTCATCCACCTCTTGCAGCTCCTCCTGCCCAAAGCGCGGCGGCCCCAACAACTCCTCCACCTTCGGCGGCGTAATACGGCGCGTAAACCGCTTCTCCTCCGCCACCAATCGCGCAATCTTACGGCACACATTTGCCACCTCCCGTTCAAAATTGCGCACCCCTGCCTCCCGCGTATACCGGCGAATCAGCATCTTCATCGCCTCATCCTCAAAACGAATATCCGCCTGCCCCAAACCATGCTCCTCCAACTGGCGCGGCACCAGAAATTGACGGCCGATTTCCAACTTCTCCTCTTCCAAATAGCCCGAAAACTCAATCACCTCCATCCGATCCTGCAACGCCGGTGGAATCCCATCCAACAGATTCGCCGTCGTAATAAACATCACCTTCGACAAATCAAAATCCAGGTCAAGGTAATGGTCAGCAAAGGTGTCATTCTGCTCAGGGTCCAGCACCTCTAACAAAGCCGCCGCCGGATCACCCCGAAAATCCTGCCCCAACTTATCCACTTCATCCAAAATAAAAAGCGGATTGCGCGTCCCCGCCCGCCGCATGGCCTGAATAATACGCCCCGGCAGCGCCCCAATATACGTCCGGCGATGCCCCCGAATCTCCGCCTCATCACGCACACCACCCAAACTAATGCGCACAAACTCACGCCCCAAAGCCCTGGCAATAGAACGGCCGACCGACGTTTTCCCCGTTCCCGGCGGCCCCACAAAACACAAAATCGGACTGCGCATCTTATCCGAAGCGATCTTCTTCACCGCAATGTACTCCAAAATGCGATCCTTCACCTTGTCCAGACCAAAATGATCCGCATCCAGCACCTCCGCCGCATGGGCCACATCCAGGTTATCCGGCGACTCCTCCAGCCAGGGCAAATCCAACACCCAATCAATATACGTGCGAATAATGCCCACCTCTGGCGACATAGGCGGCATCGCCCCCAACCGCGCCAACTCCTTTTCCGTTTTGGCCCGCACCTCCTCCGGCAAAGGCTTTTTGTCAACAGCCTCCCGCAGTTCATGCAATTCCTGCGTAAAGACATCCAATTCCCCCAACTCACCCTGAATCACCCGCATCTGCTCACGCAAAAAATGCTCCCGGTGCGACCGCTCCACCTCCTGATGCACCTGCGTATGAATCTCATTCTCTAGCTCCAAAACCTCCAGCTCTTTCGCCAGCAAAATGCTCACCTTTTGCAGGCGCACCGTTGGCTCAGCCGTCTCCAAAATATCTTGCCGCGCCAGCAAAGGCATATTCAATGTGGAGGCCATAAAATCGGCCAGCCAGCCCGGTTCGTGAATATTTTCAGCAAAAACATAGGCATCATCCGGCAGTTGGCGGTTCAAATCCACCACCTTCTCAAACAAAGCCAGCACCGCCCGCATCAACGTCTCCGTGTTACCCACCCATTCCATTGGCTCATAAATCGTCCGAGCGCGGACCCGAATATAGGGGTCCCACTGCGTAAATTCGAGAATTTCCACACGGCGGCGGCCCTGCGCCAAAGCACTGGTGCTCTCATCCGGCATCCGCATGACGCGGCTAATAGAAGTTTCTGTGCCTACCGGAAAAATGTCACGCATACCCGGATCGTTGACATCGCCATCGCGCTGAGCGGAGACGATGAGCTTTTCGCCATTGGCAATGGCGGCTTGCACGGCCGCTAAGGATCGCTCGCGTCCCACAAACAAGGGTGTTACCATCTGCGGGAAAATCACCATGTCGCGCAAGGGCAAGAAGGGGCACTCAATGTAGCCATCCCTCTCCATCAAATCATCTTCAAATAACTCATCATCCAAGTCAGACAACATGCCTAACAGTTGGGGATTGTGAGTGAGGTCAAAATCATCTTGTTGACTCATGGGGTTCTTTTCATTACGTAATTACGTAATTACGTAATTGGATAATAACTGTGCTTCTAACTTGGGCCATTCATTCAGCAAATCGCCGACGATGAAGATGGAGCCAGTGACACAGATGAGGTCATTGGCTCCGGCTAACTGCCAGGCATCGGTGAGGGCTGCGGCCACGGTGGGGGCAGTTTGTACAGGCAGATGGAGGTCGTTGGCGGCCAACACCAATTCGGAGGGGCTGGCAGCACGAGGATGGCTGGAAACGGTGACAATGGTGGTGGCTGCCAAAGGAAAGAGATGGGGGATCATGCCGGTTACGTCTTTATCGGCCGTTGCCCCAAAAACTAAAATCAGCCGTTCGTAGGTAAAGTCGTGGGTTAAGGCGTGGCTCAATTTGGTAACGGAATCTACATTGTGAGCGCAATCTACCAAAAGGGTGGGGGTATGGTCAGCCTGATGCAAAATTTGCAGCCGCCCTGTCCAATGGGTAGAGGCAAGGCCCGTTTGCACGGCCGTTAATCCCAACCCCTTAAACCGATGACGCACCGCCTGCAAGGCCGCCAGGGCCACCGCCCCATTTTCCAACTGATGTTCCCCCACCAGCGACAGGGTAAAAGTCGTCTGCGGCGGAATAAAGTCAGGGTCTGGTGTTTGGGTGATCGTCAAACGGGCTTGACCATTGGCCGTGCGCCCCTCGCCCACATAGTGCCAATTACGGCCGATTACCGCCAGCGGGGCTTCCCGCTCCGCCGCAATCTCCATCAATTTAGCCAATGCTTCGGGTTTTTGGGCAGCGGTAACAACAGGCACACCGGGCTTGATGATGCCGCCTTTCTCGAAGGCAATTTTGTCAATCGTATCGCCCAACAGATAGGTATGATCCAGGCTGAGGCTGGTGATGACTGATACCAGCGGCGTGATGACGTTGGTAGCATCTAAGCGTCCCCCTAAACCCACTTCAATGACGGCGACATCCACCTGCTGCCGCGCAAAGTGCAAAAAGGCAATGGCGGTGACGATTTCAAACCAAGTGATGCCGGGGAAGTGGGGAACGGCCGTTTTCAGCTTATCCACCCATGCCACAAAATCCGCTTCCGTAATCAGGCCATCAGCATCCTCAGGGGTCAGCACACGGATGCGCTCACGGAACTCCTGCACATGGGGCGACGTATACAGCCCCACCTTCAGGCCCGCCGCCCGCAAACAAGCGGCGCACATCGCCGCCACCGAGCCTTTGCCCTTTGTGCCCGCAATGTGAATGGCAGGCAGCCCTTCATGTGGCGAGCCAAAATAGGTCAGCAGCCGACCAGGCCGCGTGGCGTCCATTTTGCTCGCCATATAACGGTCCACACGTTTATGCTCCAGGTTAATGAAGCCGTAGAGATAGTTGATAGCGTCGCCGTAGGGGTCTGCTTGAAAACCTTCCTGGGAGACGGCCGTTTTGTCTAATGTTTCACTCACAAAGGGGATTGTAACGAATAAAGAAAAAGGGGCAAAAGGCAAAAGAGCTGACAGGTTTGGCCAACCTGTCAGCTCTGGAATCTACTCGTCCTGCATCTGCTTTTCGCTTTCCAGCGGCGGCAGAACGGCCAGAAAATCGTGGGCAAAGCGTTCGCTGTAACTTTGCAGCAGCGATTCCAGGCGATGGGCATCGGGCGAGGTGGCAATGACACCCGCGTGCCACTTCTTTTTCATCTTGTAAACCACTTCGGGGTCGTTGTAACCCGACAGATCGGGCCATTCTTGTTTGGCCAGGCAATTGAGTACACCAGCATATTCCTCACGCATGGGGGGCAGTTGGTAGGCTTCGCCGCGCAGATGGGCCACTTCAATGCGGCCCCATTCGGCCCACAGGTTCACGCCAGTGGCATATTCGGCACATTCGGCGATGTTGGCCCCACCCACACGGGAAGCCACTTCGAGGAAATAGAAACGGCCGTCTGCCGCCGATTTAATATACTCCGCATGGCTCGCACCCCGCATCAGCCCCAACCCTTTGAGCAGTTTCGGGTTTAACTCATACAGGTCTTTGGCATCATCCGACTGCCGATCCAACGTTCGGGTCATGAAGACACCGCCACCTTGATAGACACTCATAGGCGGACGGCCGTATTTATTCGCCACCTGGAACACCACCTCACCATCCACCACCAGCCCATCCACATGATAGACATCGCCCGCCACGAACGATTCCAACAAAAAGTAAGACTGTTTATCACCCAACTCATCCAAATGCCGCCACAACTCGTCCGGGTGATTAATCTTCTTAATGCCCATGGCGCTGGCTTCGGAGCGGGGTTTCAGCACCCAGGGCAGCGGCACACGTCCCATAAAGTCGCGCACGGCATCATAGTTGAAGACAGAGGTGAACTCTGGCACTAAAATGCCGCTGGCTCGCGCCTGCATCCGCATAGCCAGTTTGTCGCGGAAGTGCCGCGCCAGGGTGTCGCCCATACCAGGCAGGCGCAGATGTTCGCGCAAGGCAGCGGCCACTTCTACATCAAAGTCGTCGAGGGCTATGATTTGGGCAATCGGCCGTTCGCGCATCAAATAACTCACCGCATAAGTAATATTGGGCTGGGTGTGCAAATCGGGCATGTAAAAGGTTTCATCAATCGCCTCCCAGGGCCACTCCTTATCGTGCATAGACTCCTTCGTCAGCAAAATCACATGGCAGCCCGCCTCTTTACACGCCTGAATCAGCCGCGCTCCCTTAAAATAACTCGAAAAACAGACAACTACTGGACTTCCGTTAGACATAGTTTCTCCTCAAATAACCCTCCCGGAGGCTTCGTTTCAAAAGTGACATCACCAAACAAACCTCCGGGGGATTAGACCTTACGTTCAATCCCTCTCTTCCACAATAAACGTGGGGACAGTTGAGCCGCCACCGGCCGTTACATTCAACAGCGGGTCTGTGGAAATGCGCGTCAGACAGCTCGACACATACGTCCCATCCCACACAAAAGGAGCCGTATCAAACAGGCGGTCAGTAATAGACACCTTGCCATCAATCAGGCTGGGGTATGGCTCTTCGGGCAGAGTAATGCGCTCTTGCACCACCGTCGGGTGCTGCAAAGCTGCTTGCAAACCCGCTTCCCACACACTCTGGCTGGCCCGCCACCCCAAAATAATGCCATGACCACCATAATCATCATTGGGCTTCAGGACAAAGTTATCTTTGCGTTTCTGCAAGAAAGGCACCAGGTCAATGGGCGCACCCTTGTAAACCGTTTTCCGCTCCTCCATCATGCGCGTCCAGGGTACGTGGCGGTTAATGGCCTCCGATTCACTTTTATTGAAAAGGTGGGCATTTGTCTCGTCGCTGAGGACGGATAAACAGGCTTTTTTATACAGCACCTTGCAGCGGAAGGAGTTAACCATGCACACATCGCGGTTTAGCACAGCTTTGATGATAGGATGGTTCATGCCGCCTTGTGATACCAATTCGCTGATGAGAACCCGCTTGTAAATAAGGTGTATCTGGGTGTCGCCAGCGTACAATTTGCCGTCGCGGTAATCTACTTCACGCGGGTCGGCAATGATGCAATCGTAGCCGTTGTTGCGGAAATATTCGCGGAAGAGGACGAACTCACTGTAGGTGGGCACTTCTTTCCAGTCGAGGATGCCGATAGTCGGCCGTTCTGTCCCTCCCCACTGTTGGTACGCATCCAAAATTACATGCAGCATGTGGTGCCGCGCCGGTAGGGGCTGCACTTCATACCTCTTTTGGAACGCGCCCATCACGGGCAGGGTGAGGAAGGCGTTGCTGAGGACATCATTGTAAGCAGGCGCGGCCGGGGTTTCCGCATTGTACTCTGTCAGCATTAGCTCATTGGTGTCGGGTATGAAAAAGCTGTCCAGGCGCGAGGTGGGACTGGCGGCGCGGAAGCCAGGATCAAACCGCACTAACTCATGCTCCCAATCCATCAGGCGGAATTGGTGCATGACGGCGGGATCGGCCAAAGCAGCATCTAGTGATTTGGCGAAGGCAAAGAGAATCGGCCGTAAGGCCATGTGCAGCAGGCGGTATTGCCCACGAGTAAAGAAACGGGGACGCAAAACAGTGCATAACGGCCGATCCCCAAAATACAACCCACGCCGATGCAATTGCCCATCAATATGAGCCTGGCTCTCCCGCGCCATCTCATCTGTCAACAAGCTGTGATAATAGTCAACGGCTTCACGTAAATCCATGAGAATGTTCCTGTTGAGGCAGCTAGAGACCAGAGAGCAGAGATTTTCAGTCTCCAGTTCCTAGTCTCCCATCTCCCTAAAATAGCTCCGTCCAACGCATCTCCCCTACCTGCGGCTTGGGATTCTTGGCGTAGTTAATACACATATCCGCCATATTCTCCACACACCAGCGGTGGAACTCATACCCAAGCGAGTTAACATCCATATCAGGCGCCGGATTCATGAAGTCAATAGCGTAAGGCACACCATCACGGATGGCAAATTCCATTGTGTTCATGTCGTAACCAAAGCCTCGGCAAATCTTGAGGCAGTCGCTTACAATGCGCTCGTACATCCCATCGGAAAGGTCATGGTGCATGTAACGGCGGGTGTTGGGATCATACTTCATCACCAGAACCTTCTCCTGCCCGATGCCCATGCAGCGAATGTAATTATCCCATTGAATGAACTCTTGCAAGATCATAGTCAGCAAGCCCGTCTGGTTATAGCTGTGAAAGAGCTGTTCGTAGGAATGGCAAACGTAGACCTCTTTCCAACCGCCACCGTGCGCATCTTTGAGGATGCAGGGAAAACCGCCAACGGCATTTACCAAATCTTCCCAGGGGATGGGGAAGACGAGGTTGCGCAAACTTTTTTGGTGATCAATGCCTGGTACATAATCTTTGTTGGGCAAGGCCACCGTTTTAGGGCTGTCTAAACCCATTTTGCTGATCATAGACGCGCCAAAATATTTATCATCGGCCGTCCACATGAAGGGGTTATTGACCACCCGTGTGCCTTGCAGCATGGCGTTTTTAAGGTAGCTGCGGTAATAGGGTACTTCATGCGAGATGCGGTCTACGATGACGGCGTAGGGGTTCGGTTCGTTCATGTGGGAACCGCCAATTTTGACATATTCGGCCGTTACACCCTCATTCCGCTTATTCACTTCTTCAATAAAAGCCGGTGGCCAAGACCACTCCATACCAACCATCAAACCAATCTTTAACATAACAACTCCTCTTCTAAACCCCCGGAGGCTTAACCCTCAAGTTAACTACCTGGATAAAACCTCCGGAAGGCTATTTCTCTAAAATTTTTCTGCTAAATAATATCTCATCATCTGCCGCCAGGTGGGCCAATCATGAGGCATATCGTAGCCCCACAAGTCCAACTCATGCGGAATACCTTTCTCATTTAGAATGACCGATAGGCGGCGGGAAGCAGCGGGGTTTTCATAGTTTCCCTGCCCGGTTACCAGATAGATGTGCTGTTTTTGCCGCAGCAGAGGCAGATAATGATCATCATTCAGTTGGGGCAGGTAATCTACAGGGTTGTTGAAGTAGATATTTTCGTCGTAATGACCCACATCTTGGTAATAGCCGCGAATGTCGTATGCGCCGCTCATCGCCATTGTACCATCGAACAAGTCGGGGCGGCGCAGCAGTTGGTTCATAGCGTGGAAAGCCCCCAAGCTGGCCCCACAGGTGATAATGCCTGCCTGCCCCTGACAACTGTTCCATATGTAAGGCACAACTTCTTTGATGATGTAATCGTTGTATTGGGCCTGACGCATGCCTTTGTATTTAGGATGTACCTGGCGATTTAGCCAGCTTTCGGCGTTGATGCTGTTGATGGAGAAGACTTTGACTTTGCCGGAATCAATATGACTGGCAATAGCATCTATGAGCAGAAAACGTTCGTATTCGAGGAAATCGGCGGCAGCGGTGGGGAAGAGGAGAAGGGGGAAGCCATAATGCCCGTAGGTGACGATTTCCATGTACTTATTGAGGCTTGGACTGTGCCAGCCATCTATCACACGCTGCATTGATAATGTCTCCTTGAGGGGGATGTGAAATTTTGGCGAGATTCTAACAGGTATTTGAGGAACGGTAAACAGTAATTGGCATTCCGTAATGGGTGTCCGGCAACCGGGAGGAACTTACCTTGCGTTTATCATCGAAGCAAAGTGAGTGATCGTTCCCCAATCACTTCCTTGTTCAGCAGGAGGTTAGAAACTGGAGACTAGGGAGATCGGCCTCCAGTCTCCAACCTCCCAAATCGCCAGGTTAACACGAATGATTACTTCGTAATCGTAACCCAGCCTCTTTCATTCGGCCTGCTCCCTCTGCTTTGCCCATTCGGCAACAAGCAGACGATTCACAGCTACATTTTCCAAAAACGAACGACGAACCGCGTCATCTCCTATCTGCACAGCCAATGCCTGGAGTCGCTGCACAGCCATCTGCAAAATCCCCGTGGCTCGCGGATCGTTGGCGGCTTGCAAAACCTGGTAACATGTCCAAGAGATTCGAGACGGCTCCGATGTTCCATCCAACCGGCCCTTCTGCAAATAGGCTAAAATTATTTCCACTTGCGTCAACGCCTCGGCCAGGTTTGCCTGGGTCAGATAGACACGCGCCAGCCCGGCATGGGCATCCATCGCTAAGTGAATCTCCCCCAACTCCTGGCGTATGGACACCGACTGCTGATAAGCCGCTGCCGCTTCTGCCCAGCGCTGTAGGCCATAAAGCGCATTGCCCATGTTGTTCAGAGCATAACCAAGCTGGCGGCCACCACCCCACTCTTGCGCCAATGTCACCGCTTCTTGGGAGTATTTCAGTGCCGTGTCATCGTCACCCAGGTGATGATAGGGCCGGCTCAAACTAGAGAGTCGCGCCGCTTCACCGTGCCGATCCCCAATGTCGCGGCAGATGGTTAGGGCTTTTTCAATGTGGGCAACGGCCGTTTCATAATCCCCCTGTTCATCAGCCACCACACCCAAATTATTCAAAATAATCGCCTCCCCGTGTCGGTCCCCAATTTGTCGGTAAATCTCCAACGCCCGTTTATAGTAATACACCGCCTGCACATAATCCCCCATATCCCAATAAGAAACCCCCAAATTCCCCGATGCCTTGCCTTCACCGTGCAAATCGCCGATGGCCTGGTAGAGGGCCAGAGCCTGTTGATCATACGCCTTACAAGCCTCGTAATCCCCCTGCTGCCAGGTAACAATGCCCAAGTTGCGCAGACTGCGAGCCTTGATCTGCTTCAAGTCGGCCGTTTCGGCCAGTTTGAGAGCTTTTTCAAATTGGGGGCGGGCCTCATCATAATTGCCCAGCCGCGACAAAGCCGAACCATGACGCAAATAACCAATGGCTTCCAAACTGACATCCTGGCAATGTTGCGCCAGAGCAACGGCCGTTTGCGCCGCCACAATCGCCCCTGCATAATCCCCCGTCCCTTCCGCAAAATTCGATTGCCGCAAAGCCACAACCGCCTTACGCTGCATAGAAGCCGCTTCACCATCCGCCAATCTTTCCGCCAAATCCGTCAACACCGCCAAATCCTGCACCTGCGCTTGCCGGATTCCCTGCCTATCATAAATCCGTTCCCGCAACAGATGCACCTCATATTGCAGCAGCAGGTCAGCCTCCGGTGTCAGAGCCAGCACCCGGCTAAAGTAGGTGATCGCTTCCGCATTAGCAAATTGAGCCGCCGCCTGCACCCCCGCCAATCGGGCATAATGGCGCTCCTGATTCACATCCTCCGCATGGTGAAAGTGGTAGGCCAACAGAGGATAAGCCACAGGATTAGGCGCGGCCGTTTCAGGCGAAGGCTGGGAGGTAATGTATTTTTTCTCATACCATTCCGCCACCGTGCGGTGCAACAGTCGGCGGCGCAGCACCCCCAAATCGGCATAAAGCACCTGCTGAATTTCCGCGTGCCGGAAGCGCAGCATCGTTTCCCCCGGCACCTCTTGCACCAACTGCCGCTCCATCGCCACATCCAAATGCTCCAACACCTCCCACTCCGACAAGCCGCTAATGGCTTGCAAGTCTTCAAAGCGAAAAGTCTGGCCGAAAACGGCCGCTTCCCCCAACAAATTCTGCGTCACCGGGTTCAAGCGGGAAATGCGCCGCCACACCGCCTCATGCACAGTAGCCGGCAAACGTAACTCAGCCAACGTAGGGAACTGCCAACGGCCGTTCTGCCACACCACCAACCCATCATCCATCAACCCATTCGCCACCTCCTCCACATAAAACGGATTACCCTCCGTATGCTGATACACCTTCTCCACCAATGCCTGCGGCACCTCCTGCTGCCAGATAAACTCCAAAATCTGCGCCACCCCCGCCGCATCCAGCCGCCCCAGCGAAATCTCCTTAAACGTAGGATAGCTGCCCAAATCCCGAATCATCTGCATCAGCGGATGGCCCTGTTCCAACTCCACATCACGGTAAATCCCCACAATCAACAGCCGCATCGTCGGCAAATGGTGGCTCAAATATCGCAGCAGTTCCAGACTGCTCGAATCAGCCCACTGCAAATTCTCCAAAATCAGAAACCAGGGCCGCTCCTGCGTCGCCTTACGCACAAACTGCGTCAGCCCAGACATCAGGCGCAGTTGCTCCTCCGCCGGTTCCAAAGAAGGCAGCGCCGCCACATCCGGCAGCATATGGCGGATTTCCGGCACAAGGCGCACAAAATTGCTCAACAACTTTTGCGCCTCTTTATCATAAAATTCGGGCGGCACAGTGGCGAAATACATTTGCAATATCTCGCTAAAAAGGTGATAAGCCGTTTTGCCTTCCGCCTCACGGCAACGGCCGATCAACAACACCGGCGGCTCACTTTGAGCCACCACCTGCTGCACCAACGTCGTCTTACCCACCCCCGGCTCACCCGTCACAAACACCAGATAACCCTCCCCACTTTGCGCCGACTGCCAGCAGGTTTGCAACGTTTTTAACTGTCTTTCCCGTTTAATGAAAGGCGCACGATGGCTAAACGTAGGATCATCCACACTGATAGTAAGATTGCTAGAGACACGATGGGTTTGATGGGCACTGGTATAACGGCCGTTCGGATTCTTCGACAACAATTTAAGAATCAAATGCTCCATCGAAGGCGAAATAGACGGATTAAGCTGGCGCAGCGGCAGCGTCTCCTCATAAATATGCGCCCGCATAATCTCCATATCATTACCCACAAACGGCAGCCGCCCCGCAAACAACCGATACAAAACCACCCCCAACGCATACAAATCCGTCCGCGCATCCAGCGACTGCCCCAAAATCTGCTCCGGGGCCAAATAAGGCGTGGGCAAAAACAGCATCGGCGCTTCCAAAAGATTGCGCCCCTCCAGCAAACGCCCCAGACCAAACCCACCCAACTTAATGCCCGCATCCGTCATATAAATATGATGCGGCCGCAAATCTCCATGAATAATGCCGCGACTATGCACATATTCCAGCGTCTGCGTCAGATCCAATGCAATTTCCAACGCTTCATCAGGGTCAACCTCCTCTTTGCGATCCAACATATCCTGCAAAGAAGGAGCCATGATGTAACTTTCGACAATAAAGGCAAAATCCTTCTCCTTTTCCCAGGCATAAACAGGCACAATGTAGGGAAAATTGAGATCAATAAGCTGGGCCGACTGCTGCATAACCCTCTCAATAGTTTCCTGGCTAAAGGCCGGATTGATGATCTTGATAGCCACCGTCTCCTCCGTCCAGGTATCAGTAGCTCGCAAAACGGCCGATAACGGATCCTCATTCTCCTTATTTTGAATCTGATACCGTTTCCCCAACAATTGGCCGGGCAAATTCAAAGCTTCACGGGCCTGAACGGCCGTTAACGCCGCCTCCACCGACGTATAAATCGGAAAATAATCCAAATAACCCGCCAGCTTAATCACCTGCTGAATAGCCGCCGACGGAGCCGCCAGCACCACCGGCCCCTCCTGCCGCGCCTGACTCAAAGCCACAATCTCCTGCAAACTAGCCGTCGTCAGCGTCTCCACCTGCGACAGGTCAATCACCGATTTCCCCTCCTTATCCACCTGCGCCAACTGATCCGCCAAAAGCTCAAACCCATCACGGCCGTTTAGCGGCGTCAAAATCATCACATCCCCATCCACATGCACATCCACCGCCCCCGGCGGAATCAAATCCAGCACCATCCCCTCATAAGCCACCTCAATCTCCACCCGCGGCAGCGTCGCATCCTGCAACTGATAATCCTGCGCCGTCATCAACATCTTTTGCAGCTCATCATCCGAATACGTCGGATCATGGTGAAACATCAGCATCTTCTTCACCCCCGCCCGGCGGGCCAAATCCGCCCCAATCATGGCCGAACTATGCCCCCAATCCACCTTTTGCCACGCCTCCCGCAGCGTATACTGCGTATCAAACACCAGCACATCCGCATCCCTAAAAAACTCAATATACGGCTGCACATGCGCATCATCCAACTTCTTATACTCCGCATCACTGGCATGAACATACACATTATGCTGCGTCTCAAAACGATAACTATAGGCTTTACCGGGATGGGCATTTTCCAGCGTATTAATCGTTACCTTGCCAATGGCAAACGGCCGTCCCACCTCCAACCGCGTAAACGACATCTCCGCCCGCAAATAAGAAAGCGGCACCGGAAAAAACGGCGGCTCCTGCTGCCCCACCAGCGCCGACTCCACATCATGAATGCTGTACACAAAAATCTGATTCCCCGGAATAAACGCCGGCACAAAAAACGGAAACCCCTGAATATGATCCCAATGGCAATGCGTAAACAGCAGGTGCAGCACCCCCTCACCCCGGCCACACGGCCCCTTCATCAACTGAAAACCTAAATCACGAATACCCGATCCCGCATCAACAATAATCGTCTCATTACCCGCCTGAATCTCGACACAAGCCGTATTTCCCCCCGCCGTGCGCCGCTGCAGCACAGGCAGCCCCCCCACATACGCCCGCACCGCATCCATATCAGACGTATCAATCTCGGGCATCCCCCATATCGCCTGACAAATCTTTTCTTCAATAACATCCGGTGTAATCGGTGAGGGGACCGAACCGCGTGCGCCCCAGAACTTAATCTTCATACGACCCTTTTAAGCATGACATGCGTCATATGATAGCATTTACATGAATGACAGCAATGCCCCTGGCCCCTTTTTCACCTCTAATTTTCGCGCCATACCTGGTAACTATCTACTTATCCCGTGCCTTAATCACACCCTGAAACGCCTCATACACATGCGCTTTGTGGCTGCCATCACGGCGCACAACACCCGAATTCCGCATCCAATCAGACCAGGCAAACCAAATCAGCACCGGCACAACGGCCGTATGCTCCGCCGCTACATGCTCATACACATCCGTCAAATAATCCGCAATCGCCGCATAATGCTCCGGCCCAATCTCATTATCAGCCGCCACCCCCATCTCCGTAATCCAAAACGGCATATCCGGGAAATTCTCCTCATACTGCGCCAAAGCCTGCCCCAGCGTCCCAAACTGTGTCCCCCAATCAAACGGCGCACGGGTCGCCCAACGGCCGTATGGATGAATCCCAATCGCATCCACCGGCCACACCCCACCCAACGCCTGCCAACAACGGCGCAAATACACAATCCCCTGGTCCGGCCCCGTCGCCAAACCACCAAACACCAACGGCGACTCCGGCGACTCCGCCCGAATCGCCGCCACCACCGTCTTCAACACCCCCGCAAACTGCTCCGGCTCCACATAAACCGAAGCCGGATTATTCGGCAAATCCCCCTCATTCCAAATCTCATACCCCACATCCGCCCCATACTCCCTATAACGCGCCGCAATCTGCCGCGCCACCTGCGCCAACTGACTGCCAAACGTGCGCCAATCATCATTCCCCGTCCAGGGCGCATTCCCCCACACCGTCTCCTGATTCAGCACAATCAGCGACTTCACCCCCTTATTATGATACTTACGCACCAGCGGATCATACTGAGCAAACGCATGGTTAATATCACCACGCTCCGCCGCATTCTCCCGCGCCGCCAGCTTAAACACAAAACGCACCCAATCCGTCCCCCGCAAAGCATCCCCCTCCACCGGATTGCTGTTCGGCGCATCGGGATTAATGTTCATGCCCGTTTGCAGCTTTACCGCAGCCCTACTGCGCCGCTGCTTTTTTTTAACCACGATCCGAGTATAGAAATTAGCGCCGAAAAAATTGCCCTGATCATCTTTCAGTAACCACTCACTTGTATAACTCCCCGCATCATTCGGGGCCGTCATCGCAATCGAAATATTCACTTCCGTGCCAGGGGCCGCCGCCGGAATAGGCTGGCTCGTGGCCCCCGTCATAGGCACACCATTAATGAAATTCACCGTAAAACCGGCCCCCCAGGCACGTGTGCCACTGTTGCGCAAACGCCACGTCTTGGTAAAGGTCTGTCCCGGCTCCATCACCGTGTCATCAGGAATATTCACATCCATCACAAATTGGCTGCCACTCGTGCCTGCAACCGGCGCGGGGGCTTCAGAAATAATGCGCGTGAAGATGTTGTCGCCAAAGAAATTGCCATTGTCATCCTGAAAGCGCCAATCACTCACATATGTACCCGGCGTGGTGGGCGCAACCATTCTCACCGAAACATCCGTCTCCTGGCCGGGGTGGATGGTGGGAACAAGCTGGCTGGTGCTGTCTGTCATGGCCGTGCCACCCACATGCTTTAGCCTGTAGTCAGCCCCCCAAGAGGCATTGCCGCTGTTGCGCACACGCCACGTTTTGGTGAACTGAGTACCGGCGATAATACGCGAATCGTCGGGCAAATTAACATCACGCACAAACTGCACGCCGGGTTGGATAGACGGCCGTTTCCCCTGCTGCCCTCCCCCCATCGTGTTCACAATAGTTGGCGTGGGCCCCGTCGTTGTCGGCGGTGTGGGCCGCGGGGTCGGCGACGACGGCTGGTTACGCCCCGATGAGGCGGCCGATTCTTGGTGAAAAACAGGGTCAATCGGAGTTGGCCCATCCGCTTTTGGCCCTTCAAAACGACGGTTCAAATTATAATCACCCAGCGGTGCCATCAGCCGATTCGTCTGGTTATGCACATCGCCAAACTCTGGCCCGCGCCCCAAATTCCAGATAGCAGTCCCCTTAATTTCAGGGAACTTGGCATACAGTTCGTTGGCTTTAGTGATGTACGACTCGGCATTTTGCCACGAAGGCACATTATTCAAGGCCCACCCCCATTCAGTGATGTGAATATTAGGCCGGGCGATGCCATGATTGTCACAAACATCAAACAAAATCTGGAAACGGCCGACATGGTACGGATACACCTTTTCATAGGCATCCAAACCAAAATTGTATTCATGAACCGAAACGGCCGCCTGATTCGGCCGTTCCGCACACAAACGCAAATACTTCAGCATCCCCTCCGTCTCCCAGCCTTCCCGCTCCGGCTCCCCACTCGACCAGCCAAACAGCGTCACCTTAAACCCATCCGCCTGCGCCAGATTCGCCGTATGCACCGCAAAACGACCCAGCCAATCACAGCGGTTTTTGTCAATCTCATTAATCGGCTCCACCCACACCTTCTCCCGGTTAAACTCCTTCGGCAGCTTATCACGAGTGCGCTGCCAATGCTCCTTGGCCGCCTCACGTGGCGCTTTATGATAAGGAGGCACATCATAATCATAACCATCATTCTGCCCCCGCGTACTCATGCGGTACACAAGATAATGCTCCACATTGTGCGGATTAGGTACAAGTTCGGCAATCTCATACAAAGGGCCATACCCATCGGCCGCCTTGTGGAAGATGGGTACACCCGCATTCGACAATTTGCGCCAATAATTGCCAATGCCGTCCATATTGCCGGTAGGCCCACTGTGAAAACCAATTTTGCTGTGTACCTGCATGGGGAAGTCTCCTTATCACTCCGCGAACAAACCACTTTCACGGGAGCATATGAGAAATTGGACATGGGCAAGTATAACACAAAATGAGAACTGTTTTAAGTGGCCTGAACCTCCCATACAATGGCGGTTGTGATGAGAAAATTTTGCTTGATTTTATTACTGCTCTGCCTGCTGCCTGCCTGCCAGGAAGAAACAGTAGCAACCAGACCAACTACTGCGGTAGCTGTGGCGGCCACAGCCACCGGCACACCTACTTTGACAGCCACCACAATTGTCAGAGCCGAGGCAACGGCCGTTTCCCCCTACCCACCACCCGCTACACCCCACGCTCCACTTGCCACCGCCTACCCCTCACTGCCCACACCTCTGCCACCACCCGCCACGCCCTACCCCGCCCCCCACGAAGGGGGCAGCACCGAGCAAAGCTACCTGCCCTTTGTCGAACTCGCCCAAGAACCTACACCCACGCCCACCGCAACCCCTACCCAAACCCCCACCCCCCAGCCCACCAACACCCCCACACCCACGCCCACCCCTACCATTGACTTTACGGCCGTTAGAGAGCAGTTACAAGCCAGCGGCCAGGATTTAGGCTTCGTGAAAATTGGTTTTCATACCAGCGTCGGTGGCAACCGCCAGGGGTTAGATGAGTGGATGCGCCGTTTGGACGAAGCAGGTGTCCCCTTCTTCCTTAAAAGTGTGGATGATGCCGGGCCGCTGTTTGCGGCCCAGCAGCTCATGCAGGCCAGCGGTGTCCCCCACACCCTCGTCTATCGGCGCAGCGGCAATGAGTATGATGTGCCTCGCTACGACCTGCCGCCAGAGCAAGCCGCCGAACTGCACTGGCAGTTACACCGCGATGCCTTCCCCCCCGAATTAGACCCCAGCCTGGTTTGGATTGAGACAATTAATGAAGTAGACAAAAATCGGGCCGAGTGGCTGGGGCAGTTCGCCTTAAAAACGGCCGATCTCGCCCTGGCTGATGGCTTCAAATGGGCCGCCTTCGGCTGGGCCTCCGGCGAACCAGAACCAGAACAGTGGCAAACACCCGCCATGCTGGCCTTCTTACAACTGGCCGCCAACCACCCCGACCGACTCGCCATCGCCCTGCACGAGTACAGCTTTTTGACAGACGACATCGCCGACCAATATCCCTACAAAGTCGGCCGTTTTCAGCAGTTCTTCCAAATCGTTGACCAAAACAACATCCCCCGCCCCACCGTCCTCATCACCGAATGGGGCTGGGAATATCAAGATGTTCCCTCCATCTCCCGCGCCTTACAGCACATCGCCTGGGCCGCCGATCTATATGCCCCCTATCCCCAAATCAAGGGAGCCGCCATCTGGCATCTTGGCTGCTGCTTTTCCAACGTAGACGATCAAACCCAACGGCTCATTGCCCCCCTCACCGACTATGCCCTGGGCAATTATTTCGCCATCCCCCTGCCGCCCGCCCAAGCCATTATTGACGTGGAAAGAAAACGGCCGTAACCTCCCCCCACCAACCAAATCCCCCTCATTCCCCTCTGGTACGTGACTAAAGTTCTACATAATGCGATGCCATCGCAGATGTATAATCATCTGTAATATTCTTTACAACACGGGTGTTCAATCGTCTACTGAACTTCTTCACCTGGCCCCTCTCAGCAAGCAGTTCCAAAAGAATACCAACAAAGGACATTAAGATGACAGCCTCTTTTAGTTTTCGTAAAACAATTCTGTTTTCCATCCTGGCGGTCGGGTTCGCCCTGCTCTGGCAGCCGCAACCAACCCTCGCCGCCCCCCTCCTCATTGATGATTTTGATGTTTCACCCACCCAATTTCTAACAGTCGCCTGCTGCGGCGGCTCCGCCTCATCAGCCCTAGACAACACCGGCACCTTAGGCGGCGAACGAGACATCGAAACAACCATGCTCACTGGCCTGTTTGGTTCACAGGATGTTTTTGCCGGCCCCCCCCTCAACAGCCTTTTCCACTCCCAAGACCCCCTCATGACGGGCTGGACAAGAGTGGTTTGGGACGGCGACGATAACGACGCGGTTACACTGGATGCCACCGGTTTGGGCGGCCTGGATTTCACCGACGGCGGCAGCAACAGCGGCCTATTCGTGCAAATCGCCTCCGCCAATGGCACAGCCGACCTGACCTTTACCGCCTATACAGACGGCACAAACTTTTCTGAGGCCACCCTCCCGGTAAGTGCAGGTACAAACAATCAAAGCTTCTTCATCCCCTTCACCAGCTTTACCGTTCAGGGCGGAACCGGCGCAGATTTTGCCAATATTGGCGCATTTGCCCTTTATATTGATGGTTCCAGCACACCGGGCTTCCAACTGCTGCTCGACACCTTAGCCCTCAGCAACTACGATTTTGGCGACCTGCCCGCCGCATACGCCCTCACCACCACCGCCAACAATGGGGCGCGGCACCTCATTGGCGATCTCTATTTGGGAACGGCCGTTGATAGTGAAGCCGATGGCCAAGTCTCCGCCAACGCCGATGGCGACGATGCCAACGGCCTGGACGACGAAGATGGCATCTCACCCGTAGGGGCCTGGGCTGTGGGCGTAAACGGGGGCGCAGTCAACGTTATCGCCAGCGGGCCCGGCTGCGTCAGCGGCTGGATTGATTGGGGACATAACAACAACTTCTCCGATGCTGGTGATGCCATACTGGTGATGGCCGAAGTAGCAACGGGAACCAATACCCTTTCCTTTGATATTCCCGCAGGCACTATCTTGGGCGGCAATTCGTTTTACGGCCGTTTCCGCCTCATCCCCGACACAGGCACAACCCCCGACTGCAGCGATGACACCGCCATCGGTCTCACAGGCGAAGTCACCAATGGTGAAGTAGAAGACCATCTCTTGTCGCCCGCAGGGTTGTCCATCAGCGATGTCACCGTAGATGAAGCAGCAGGCACAGCCACCTTCACCGTCAGCCTATCCACCCTGGTGGCGGTAGACGTGGCTGTGGATTACACCACCAACAACGGCACGGCCGTTGCCCCCGGCGACTACACAGCCACCAACGGCACCATCACCATCCCCATGAACACCATCAGCACCACCCTCAGCGTCACCATCATTGATGATACGCTGGTAGAAGGCAGTGAAACCTTCACGGTAGATTTAAGCAACGCCACCAACGCCGCCATCGCCGACAGTCAGGGCCTCGGCACCATCACGGACAATGATTCGGCCCCCGTAGCCAACAACGACTTTTACACGGTGGCCGAAGATGCTGTTCTCAACATCGCCGCCACAGGTGTGCTGAGCAATGACACCGACATTGATTTAGACCCCTTAACGGCCGTCTTAAACACCCCCCCGGCCAATGGAACCGTCAACCTGAACCTGGATGGCTCCTTCACCTACACCCCCACCGCCAACTTCAACGGCAACGACAACTTTACCTACCATGCCAACGATGGCACCAACAACTCCAACATCGCCACCGTTTCTATTGAAGTAACACCCGTAAACGACCCCTTAACGGCCGTTAACGACACCATCACCACCACCGAAGACATGCCCATCAACATTGATGTCCTCCTCAATGATATTGATGTGGACGGCGATGCCAACGTTGTCACCGTAACCGTGCCCGCCAATGGCACGGCCGTTATCAACAGCAACAGCGTAGACTACACCCCCGCCGCCGAATTCAGCGGCACCGATGTCTTCGACTACACCATCTCAGATGGCGTATTCACCGACACCGCCACCGTCACCATCACCGTAACGGTGGTAAACGACCCGCCAACGGCCGTTGACGATGGCGACACCACCAGCGAAGACAGCCCCGTCACCACCGACGTTCTGGCTAACGACTTCGACATAGACGGCAATATTGACCCTGCCACGCTAAGCATAGACAGCAGCCCCAGCAACGGCTCGGCCACAGCCGATCCTGCCACCGGTGTCATCACCTACACCCCCTCCCTCAACTTCAACGGCGTAGACAGCTACGATTATGAAATTTGTGATGATGGCACACCGCTGCCCGCCGCGTGCGCGACGGCCACGGTGGTCATTACCGTAACGGCCGTTAACGACCCACCCACAGCCGTAGACGATACTGCCATCACTCTGGAAGACACCGAAGTGGTCATTGATGTGCTAGACAATGACATCAACGTAGACCCCACCGATGTATTAACCGTAACGGCCGTTACCCCCCCCACCAACGGCACAACCACCCTCAACCCCAACAACACCATCACCTACTCACCCACCCTCAACTTCACCGGCACCGCTCTCTTCAGCTACACCATCAGCGACGGCGTGTTCACAGATACGGCCGTTGTCACCGTCACCGTCTTCGACATCAACGATGTCCCCGTCGTCACCCTCAACGTCGTCACCACCCCCACCCTCGAAGGTACACCCATCCAATTCAACGGCATCATCCTAGACCCCAGCCGCCCGGCCGAAGGTGGCAGCGGCCTGCTGTGGGATTTTGGCGATGGCACCACCCTCACCACCACCCTCACACCCACCCACACCTACCCCGAAAATGGCACCTTTACCGTCACCCTCACCTACACCGATAGCATGGGGCTGTCCGGCAGCGACCTGGTCGTCATCCAAGTCGCCAACGTCGCCCCCATCGTCTCTGCCGGTTCCGACCAGACCATCCCCTTCGGGGCCACAGCCGCCTTCAACGGCAGCTTCACCGATCCGGGCACATTAGACTCCCACTTCATCGAATGGGATTTTGGTGATGGCGAATCGGTCTTCAACACCCTCACCGCCAACCACACCTACGCCGCCCCCGGCACATACACCGTCACCCTGTCGGTGATGGATGATGAAACGGCCACCGGCACAGACCAACTGATCGTCAATGTGGTTCAGTCCGTCATTTACCTGCCTCTCGTTACCAACAACGCCGTCCACGCGCCCGACCTGGAAGTGCAACTAATAACGGTCACACCGGATAACGTCACCATTATCATCGAAAACAGCGGCAATACGGCCGTTGCCAATGGTTTTTGGGTAGACCTGTACATCAACCCCGACCCCGCTCCCACTGCCGCCAACCAAACCTGGGATCAGCTCAGTGAAGCGGGCATCGTCTGGGGCATCACAGACATAGAAGCCCTCATACCCGGCGGCATTCTGGTTATTGACCTCAACCACCCCGCACTCGATCCAGACCTAACTGATTTCTCAGGAACCTTCACGGATGGCATGGAAATCTACGTCCAGGTAGATTCGGCCGATGTCACCAGAGAAAGTGGTGGTGTGCGCGAAACCCACGAAATAACCAATGAGCCATATAACAACATCGGACATATCACCGTATCATTGAATCCGTAATACAGACAGTTATTATATATTTGTGTAAAGTCATCAGGAATCCCCTTCAGCGGTGAAGGGGTAAGGAGTCAATAACATGCAGCATAAATTATTCGCCTTTTTCAAATCATTCAGCATCGGACTAAAAGACGGTATCCTGATTCTCATTGCTTTGGCCGTCATCTCGCCCTTTGTCTATCGGGAGGTGTTGGAACGCACCGCATCGAACAGTGATGTGGTGATAGGATCTGTGGATGTGAGTCATGCCGAACTGCCGATACGACCGTCTACCCCCACACCCGTAGCTCTCATCACCCCCACACCCACCATGATGCCCACACCCACCTTGCGCCCAACGGCCGTTCCCACCACCAACGCCGCCCCCACCACAGCCCCATCCAAGCCAGAAGTTGACGGCGGCTTCATCCAGCTCACCCTCCAAGGACTCCGTGCGGGCCTATGGACACAAGTGCAATGGCTGGCTGGCGACGGCCAATGGTACGATGTCAACGGCTGGGCCGGCCACCTAACCGAAAACAACGACGTACTCTGGTTTGTGGGCCAAAACCATTTGGGGGCCCAACCAACTTTCCGCTGGCTCGTTTACGATGCCGAAGGCGGCACACTCTTAGCCACCAGCGATGGATTCCTCCTCCCCACAGCCGCCAAAGAAACCATCCATGTCACCATCACACTACCATCCGACTAACGGCCGGTCCGCCTGAGGCACAAAGAGCTTGCGCCAAAACAACCCCTCCGTTGGGTGGAGACTGGAGATTGGAGACTGGGTAGTCTCCAATCTCCAGTCTCCCCAAGACCAAACTTTATTGGGATTATACCCAAGCCCCCTATTTCCATTGAACTGCCCATTGAATAGACCGTTCACAGGTTGGCAAGGCACAACTCCCTTGTTATAATTCCCCCCGCATTAGGAGAGGTCGCATAGTTGGTCTAGTGCGCGCGACTGGAAATCGCGTACCCCCAAAAGGGGTCGCGGGTTCGAATCCCGCCCTCTCCGCTAAAAAGCGTGGCAACTGCCACGCTTTTTTTCATCAATTGATTTTGGCAGATCAATTTTGTAAGGTTCTCATTTCACAGTAATCATGTATTATAGTAAAAATGAGTATCCCACTATTCGATAGTGCGCTTGATATGAGTTCCCAATATCAGCGCAGCACCCAATTGAGGTAGTTTTATGAACAAAAAACTTATTTTCCGCATTGTAGGGGTAGTTGTGATTAGCCTGCTCATTGTGATTGGGTTAGCCAGTACGGGGCAATTGACCCAAGAAGTACGGGGCAAATCGGCAGCCATGCCCATTTCCGATGAATTGACCCCAGAGCAGATATTGGCGCAAGACCTGGCCTTAGCCAATGCCGAAGTGCAGCGCTATACATTCGGCCGTCGCAGTGAAGTTTTTGGCGTGCATCAGATTTTGGCCGATGAATACACCAAAAAGAGCAGCGCCTGTGCCACAGCCGACTGCCGCCAGGTAGAAATCTACAATTTCGATGACAACGCAGCCATTACAGCCATCGTCAATGTAGACACCAGCGAGGTTCTCGATGTTCTGTATCTGCCTCATATGCACCCCGGCATTAACAAACGCCTCAACGATTTGGCCCTAGAGATTGCCCTGAATGCCCCCGAAGTGATTGAGATTTTAGGCTATCAGCCCGAAGCAGCGGATATGGCCCCCGTGGAAGCCAATTCGTTGGGAACAAGCTGCGATCTGGGCCACCTGTGTGCGGCACCCACATTTGAATTGGGCGACCGCGTTTTGTGGGCCATTGTAGACCTGACTGATGAGAAGTTGGCCGGCATTGACTGGACAAATATTGACCCCACAGGCAGTTCCACCTATTTTGCTCCTGATGGCTGTCCTATCTCTGGCAATGTCAATCGTGACGGCTGGACGCTGGATTATGCCGTAACGGGCAATGACGGTTTGCGTGTTTACAACATCGCTTACAATGGAACCGATGTTGCCACCAGCATTAAAACAGTAGAGTGGCACGCTGACTATGGCTCTTCTGGCTATGTGGATGCCACTGGCTGCAGTCCATCTGGTGGTTTCCCCATCTATCCCTACGGCGATGCCCAGGTTCTCGATCTCTTGGACGATCAGAATAATGTGATTGGGTTTGAGGTGGTGCAAGATTTCCGTATGGGGAACTGGGGGAATAGCTGCAACTATCGTTATGAGCAGCGGATGCGTTTTTACAATGACGGCCGTTTCCGTCCCGTTTCTGGCGCTTATGGCAAAGGCTGCGGCACCAACGCCCTCTATCGCCCCGTTACCCGCATAGACATCGCCGTAAGCGGTGATGCCAATGACAGCTTCGCCCGCTGGGATGGTGCCCAATGGGCCGATGTCACCACCGAAAATTATTTTGTTCCCTACACAGAAACGGGTCATGGCCCCCACGAGATTGATGCCAATGGATATAGCTGGCGCGTCTCCGATTCTGTCGCTGGCGTGGGCTATTACATGGTGCAAGACGTGGGGCAGTATGATGGTGACAATGGTCATGGCGACGATCCTTTTGTCTATGCTGTTTTGCATCATACCAACGAAGGTGATACCGATCTAGGGGCAATTGGCAGTTGTTGTAACGACAATCACCAGCAGGGGCCACATACCTTTATCAATGGCGAAAACATCCAGGATGTCAATCTCGTCCTCTGGTATGTGCCGCAATCTTTAACCGATGCTTCCAGCCCCGATTACTATTGCTGGACACTGCAAGGTGAACCCAATCCCGTTACCTACCCCTGTTTCTCTGGGCCTATGTTTGTGCCTTTCAGCCAGGCCCCAACGGCCGCTTTCACCCACAGCACACCCAACGTCACCACCCTGCCCACCACCTTCCAAAACGCCTCGTCGGGAACGGGCAACTTGTCTTACCTGTGGGAGTTTGGTGATGGCGCAACATCAACCTTAGAAAGCCCAACCCATCAATACACCATCTCCAACACCTACACCATCACCCTCACCGTGACCAATGCCCAAGGTTCGGACAGCTTTGTGGATACCATTAGCGTGTATGAACCGCTGCTGAACCCGCCAGGTGGTGGCAACAGCGTACCCAATGCGGAAACGGTGCCTGTGCCTTCAGATGATTAATCGGCATTAGGCGAAAATGAACCTGAAAAAGGCGAAGGGTATTTCCTTCGCCTTTTTTCGTTTCATAGGCTATTCATGGAGGGGTAGTGTGCCACACACGGCCGTTTGCCGCTGTGGGGCGCAAGTGAGGTTGGTATGAACTGGCAAAAAGGGCTGTTCGGTGTGGGTTTAATCTTGGCAATGTTGGCTGTGGGCTGGGCCGTAAGGCCGTTACGCGGCAAATCGGCGGCCATGCCCCTGACACAAGAGCTAACGGCCGAACAGGCCGCCGCCCAAGAGCTGGCCCTGGCGGATGAGCGGGTACGGGCCTTGACGGTAGACCACCGCACAGAGGTGTTTGGGGTACGGCAGCTGACAACCTGTGCCGACTGTTTTCAGGTGGAGATATATGATTGGGACCGAGATACGGCCGTTATCGCCCTCGTCAATCTCCACAGCCAGATGGTAACGGCCGTCTATCAACAGCCCGGTGTGCATCCCGGCATCAACAAACGGCTGGCCGATTTAGCCCTGGCAATAGCCCTGAACGCCCCCGAAGTGCAAACCGCGTTGGGCTATCGGCCCATCAGTGCCGACATGGCTCCGGTAGATGCCTCGTTGGTGAATTCAGCTTGCGAGGCCGGGCATTTGTGCGTCAGCCCCACCTTCGATCTGGGCGATAGGGCGCTGTGGGCGGTGGTGGATTTGACGACGGAGGAATTGGCCGGCTTGAACTGGACCTTGTTAGCAGAGGAGACGGCGGCGGCGGGGGCAACGGCCGTTGACACTGGCGGCTGTCCCCCTGCTGGCAGTGTCAACCGAGATGGCTGGCAGCTTGATTATGATGTAACCGGCACGGATGGTCTGCGAGCGACCAATGCCCATTACAACGGCCAATTGGTCATCACCAGTGCCAAACTGCTGGAGTGGCACGTGGATTATGGCACAACCGGCTTTGAGGATGTGACGGGTTGTGGCGGCGGCGGTGGCGGCTTCCCTATTTTCCCCTACGGCGACACGCAGGTGCGGGATTTGCTAGATGAGAAGGCCAATGTGGTGGGCTTCGAGGTGGTGCAGGATTTTCGCATGTTGCAGTGGGGGCAGAACTGTAATTACCGTTATGAACAGCATTACCAGTTTTGGGCAGACGGCCGTTTTCGCCTGGCCAGTGCCGCCTACGGGCGCGGTTGTGGCACACACGCCCTCTATCGCCCCATTGTACGGCTAGATTTGGCCGCCGGTGGCGATGACGGCGGTGATAATTTTGCCTATTGGGATGGACATCAGTGGGTGGCACAAACCGCAGAGACATACCGTGTGCCTTATGCCGAAGCGGGGCATGGGCCGCACCAATTAACGGCCGCTAACACCGCCTGGCGCATCACCGACACCACCGGTGCGGGTTATTTGCTGGAACCAGCCATAGGCCAGTTTGCCGACGGTGGGCGCGGCGATGAGCCGCTGGTGTATGTGACCTTGTACAAGCCGGAAGAGGGAGATGTGGACATGGGTGTCATTGGCGACTGCTGTGCCGATACCCATGAGCATGGGCCGGAAAAGTTTATCTATGGCACAACCAGCGTCCCGCAAATGCCCGAACCCATCACCCATACCAACCTTGTGTTGTGGTATGTGCCGCAAATGGCCACAGATGGCGATCCCGGCAGCTACTACTGCTGGACGGTGACGGGGGAACCAAACCCGGAGACATACCCTTGTTTTGGCGGGCCACTGTTCCACCCCATTCCGGCCGAACCGGTGGCTGATTTTGCTGTGCAAGAGCCGGTGGTGGCGGGGCAAACGGCCGTTTTCTACAACAACAGCACGGGGCTAAACCCTATCACCTATACCTGGTCTTTGGGCGATGGGGTGACAACGACTGTGCCTGTGCCCACGCATGTGTATACGGCGGCAGGGGAAGTGGTGGTGGGGTTAACGGCCGTTAATCCCCAGGGCAGCAGCACCATCACCCAAACCATCACCGTGCAGCCACCCTGGCAAAGCACCTATATTCCTCTCCTAAAAAAACCTGACGGGGAGTAAGACCTCCGAGGTTTGGCTACCCTCGGAGGTCTATAGCGGCTAGGGTTCGTTCACCACAAAGGGCAGATATACATAGCTCAACATGGGTGTCACTTCGATAGTGACCAGGGCCGCGTTGGATTGGGCCTGGCCGTCGGTGGCGCGGTAGGTGAAGGTGACTGTGCCAGTGAAGTCCAGGGTGGGCGTGTAGGTGAAGGAGCCATCGCCATTAAGAGTAAGGCTGCCGGTGACGGGGATGGTGGCGATAACGGCCGTTACAACATCCCCATTCACGTCCTCATCATTAGCCAGCACACCGGGCGCGGCTACCAGCAGCGGGGTGTTAATGCTGGTGGTGTAGTGGTCATCGGTCGCCGTCGGCGGCTGATTGCCAGCAATGACCTCCAGCCAAACTGTCGTCGGTTCTAGGGAATTATCCAGCCCATCGTTGGCAAAATAGGTGAAGCTGTCTTGTCCGGCAAAGTTGAGATTGGGCGTGTAGATGAAGGAGCCATCCAGGTTGAGAGCCAGGCTGCCGCTGATGGGTGGGGTGTTGAGAACGGCCGTTAAGCTGTCGCCATTGGGATCGCTATCATTAGCCAGCACACCGGGCGGGTCTACCGTCAGGGGGGTGTCTTGGGTGGTGCTGTAATTGTCGCTAATGGCTACCGGCGGTGCATTGCCCTCGACAATGGTGAGAGACACGGTGGCCATATTGGAATTATCGCCGCCGTCAAAGGCATAGTAGGTGAAGCTGTCTGTGCCGGTGTAGTTGGCGGTGGGGGTGTAGACGAAGGCCCCACTAGCCAGCAGGGTGAGGCTGCCCTGGCTGGGTGGGGTGTCGAGAACGGCCGTTAAACTGTCCCCATTCACATCGGTATCATTATCCAGCACACCGGGCGCGGCCACCGAAAATGGCACATTCCAGGTCGTTGTGTACACATCATTCAGGGCGACGGGCGCGGTATTAATTTCCGTCACCGTAATCGTCACCGTCGCCAGGCTGGACTCATCATAGCTGTCCAGTGCCCGGTAGGTGAAGGTATCTATGCCGAAGAAGTTGGCAGTGGGGGTGTAGGTGAAGGAGCCGTCCAGATTGAGATTGAGGCTGCCGTTGGTGGGGGGGGTGATGGCAACGGCCGTTAAACCATCCCCATCCAAATCACCGTCATTGCCCAACACACCGGGCGCATTCACCACCAGCACCCCACCCTGCATCAGCTCATAACCATCATCATCCGCCGCCACTGGCCGATTGTTGCACAGAGCCGTACTGGCCGTTCGCGGCACTTGCAGCGTCGTCTCCTGAATGTGGTAAATCGTGCCATTGTTAATGTTGGAGAGATACAGTTCACAGTCGGCCGCCTCGCCAAAAGAGACATAGCCAAATGTGGTCAAGTTGGTGTGCATGGTGGGCGTAAACAGGCCGGTATTATCCACCACCATATCCCAGAAATTACCCGAACAGTAATCCGTCACCAGATAATGGCTCGCCATCGCCGGATATTGTGTGCCGCGATAGACATAGCCGCCAATAACCGAGCAGTTGGTTGAGCTTTCAAACTCAAAAATGGGGAAGGTGTATTGGCTTATAGGGCCACAGCCATTGGTGTTGAAGGGGTGATCGCCCTCGTAACAGCGCCAGCCATAATTTTCGCCACCGGTAGAGGCGGCCGACTGGTGATCCACTTCTTCCCATGACCCCTGACCTACATCACCCCAGAAAAAGTCACCCGTCAGGCGATCAAAGCTGGAGCGCCAGGGGTTGCGCAGCCCAATGGCCCAAATGAGGTCGCAAACGCCGTCGGCCCCCACAAAGGGGTTGTCGGCGGGGATGGTGAAGTTGTTGCTGCCGCCGACATCGTTGCATTCAGGCGGGGTCACTCCGGCGGGGTTATCTACATCTATACGCAGAATTTTGCCTAAGGCCAGACTGAGAGTTTGGGCGTTGTTGCTGGTGTCCCCACTGCCGCCGCCATCCCCGAGGGGGATGTAGAGGTAGCCGTCTGAGCCAAAATGGATGTCGCCCGCGTTGTGGTTGGAACTGGGCTGCACGATGGTCAGGAGGATGTCTTCGCTGTTGGGGTCGGCAAGGGTAGGATCGGCCGTTACGCTGAAACGTGAAATACGGGTGCGGCGAATGCCGCCGGTGGTGTTGGTGTAGTTGACATAAAAATAGCCGTTGTCGTAATACTGGGGATGAAAAGCCAGACCCAGCAGCCCTTCTTCACTGCTCGATGAATCTACACGGCCAATGATGTCGAGGAAGGGGGTGCTTCTGACGGTTCCATTTGGCTCGACGATTTTGATTCGCCCTACCTGCTCGACGACGAAGAGGCGGCCGTAGCCGGCATCGGCGTTGGCAATGGAAACGGGGCTGCTTAGACCAGTGGCGTGGCTGGACAATGAAAGGCTGATGCCACCAGCCGCTTCTTCTGCTGGCATCATCGCCAGGGCCACGGAGATAACGGCCGTTGCCAGGCACAAGCTGGTTAACAAAACAATAAATAGACGTTTTACAGAAAAGTTCATGGTTTTATACACTCCTTCAAAACAGTTGGCACAAGTCTAACAGGGGGGGTGGGTGTTTACAACGGCCGTTCTTGCTCTTTAGCCAATTCTCACGGACAATAGGCAGCTATCGGCAAGTTAAAAATGTCAACAGTCACATCCTATGGACAAAAATAATCAAGGATCCACAGCTATGTATCCGCCCGAAAACAAACCCTCGTCACAGATGCACCGTACCCATCAGGTGCAAACCAGCATCGAAGTTGCCCGAGACATTGCCGCTGCACCTGAATTACAGAAGCTGTTTCAACTCGTCGTTCAGACCGTCAAACAGCGGTTTGGTTATTATCATGCGCAAATTTACACCCTGGAAGAGGAACGCCTCGTTTTGCAAGAAGGGACAGGGGAAATCGGCCGTCAACTCAAAGAAGCCAGCCATCACATCCCTCTCCACGCCCCCAAAAGCCTGGTAGCCCAAGCCGCCGCCACTGGTCAGTCCATCCTCGTCACCAATGTCTCTCAAGAGCCAAATTGGCTGGCAAACCCCATGCTGCCCAACACCCAATCGGAGATCGCCGTACCTATCAAGCTGGGCGAGGAGATATTGGGCGTGCTGGATATTCAAAGCCAGGCCGTCAGCGGCCTGGATCGTGAAGATGAGCTGCTCTTAGTGGGTATTTGTGATCTCATTGCCGTGGCGATCAACAACCATCACCTGCAACAACAAAGCCACCAAGTACGCGAATCGCTCAAAACCTATGCCGCCGAATTGGAGCGCAGCAATCGGGAGTTAGCCGAGTTCGCTTACGTAGCTTCCCATGATCTGCAAGAACCGCTGCGCATTATTTCCAGCTATTTGCAACTGCTCAACCGTAGTTATGCCGACAAGCTGGATGCGGATGGGCAGCGTTTCATTCAATATACAGTAGATGCGGCTGACCGGATGCGCCATCTGATTCAGGATTTGTTAGCTTATTCGCGGGTGGGTACGCAGGCACAGCCGTTGCAGCCGACAGATTTCCGGCAGATTTTGACGCAGGTGTTGGCGGACCTGCAATTGGCGATTGAGGAGAATACGGCCGTTATTACCCACGACCCCACCTTCCCCACCGTTATGGCCGATGCCTCCCAACTGAGACAGCTTCTGCAAAACCTCATCGGCAACGCCATCAAATTTCATGGCGAACAGCCGCCCCACATCCACATTGGCAGCCGCCGCGAGGATGATTATTGGCTGATGTGGGTGCAAGACAACGGCATAGGCATAGACCCCCAATTCGCGGAACGTATCTTTGTCATCTTTCAACGTTTACACAATCGCCAGGAATATCCCGGCACAGGCATCGGCTTGGCTATCTGTAAAAAGATTGTGGAACGGCATAACGGCCGTATTTGGGTAGAATCACAACCAGGCAGCGGAACCACCTTTTTTTTCACCCTACCTGTGCTAGAATAAGGTCGTTTAGTTCGCCCCCAAGGGCAGTCTTTATCAACATCAAATAGCATTCAGCCTGATCCATCAGGTCATTTCATACCACATTCATCTTGTATTGGAAGAAGTAAGCAGCTATGAATAATCCCCGCATCCATATTTTATTGATCGAAGACAACTCTGTGGATGCTCAATTGATCCGCGACCTCCTCGCGGACGCAGTGAAAAACCAGCGGAATCCAACCCAGTTCCTGCTTACTCACGCACGCCGCCTGGAAGAAGGCCTCGAACAAATCCGCCAACACATCTTCGACATCATCCTGCTAGACCTCTCCCTGCCCGACAGCTTTGGTCTGGGCACCTTCGAGCGCGTGGCCAACACCATCCCCAACACCCCCATCGTTCTCCTCACCGGCCTGGACGACGAACTATTAGCCCTGGATGCCATGCAGCAAGGAGCACAAGACTACCTTGTCAAAGGTGATGTCACCAACAGTGCCCTCTTATCCCGCGCCATCCGCTACGCCATCGAACGCCACCGCCTCGTCTCCGAACTATCACACAAAGCCAGCGAGCTAGAGGCTCGCAATGCCGCTCTCGATGCCTTCTCTCACACAATGGCCCACCAAATTCGCGGCCCCCTCAGCCAGATTATTGGCTATGCTGAATATGCAGAAACCACCTTCAGCGATGAAATCGGCGAAGATGTGGCCCACATCCTCAACCGCATCTTACAAAGCGGCCTCAAGATGAACAACATGATCAGCGAGATACTGCTTTTAGCCAGCGTGCGCAGCCAGAGCGATGTAGCCCTATTCCCCTTAGATATGAAGCGCATCGTGGGTGAGGTACGCAAACGGCTGCGCTTGCAAATATATGAGCATGAGGCCGATTTGCAATTGCCCGGTTCCTGGCCGACAGCCATCGGCCATGCCCCCTGGCTGGAAGAGGTATGGGTCAACTACATTACCAATGCCCTCAAATATGGTGGTACTCCCCCCCAACTTACGTTAGGAGCCACACAGGAAGGCGACATGATCCGCTTTTGGGTGGAGGACAATGGCCCTGGCATTGGCCCCGAAGATAAGGCCCGCCTATTTAAGCCCCATTCCCGGCTGCATGAACCCCGTGTCAAAGGCGAGGGATTGGGTTTGTCCATCGTTCTACGCATTGTCCAGCGCCTGGGCGGCAATGTGGGTGTAGACAGTGAGGTGGGGAAAGGCAGCCGATTTTGGTTCACGCTGCCTGTCGCCCCAGTGGAAGAACGAGAGCCACTGCCACCGCAGGTAGTCAGGTAAAGCTGGGGTGGGGCAGCCAATATGATTATTGAGTTAAAAGAATACGAAACCCAAAGTCTGTCGCAAGCGATACTCTCTCCCTCTCTGGGCGAACAACTTTGGCGGGATTATGATGCGCGGAGCGGGCAACTGCACGTTGAGGAGCCGAGTTTTCGCAATCAGCAGCAGTGGCAGATTACCTCGCAGGGCTGGGTGGGTATGATTCCGCTAACGGCCGATCTCCACCTCCACCTCCTCCCCAAAACCCCCATCCACAACCTGTTCCGCATGTTGGAATATGCTTACCAACTGCAAAGCTTTCAACTGCTGGATGGCCTGACAGGGTTGTCCTCTTTAGATGAATTTTATGAGCGACTGGCCCATATTCTGGCACAGAAGGTAAAACAACGAGCCCAACAAGGTTTGCATCATTCTTATATACCCCAACGACAATCACTGCCGTATGTGCGCGGCCGTTTACAGCAAAGTTGGCCGCAGCCCTGGCAAACGGCCGTTCCCTGCCACTACGCCCACTTCACCGCCGACATCCCCGACAACCAGATCCTGGCCTACACCCTGCGCCGGATTGCCTTGAGTCATGTGTGTGGGGGAGGAGTGCAAACGGCCGTGCGCCAGGCCTATCGCGCCGTCAAAGGAGCCGTATCGGAAATGGAAGTGAGTGTGAGTGAAGTCATTAACCGCTTCTACACCCGTCTCAACCAGGATTACCAACCCATGCACGCCCTCTGCCGCTTCTTTTTGGAACACACGGGGCCTAGCCACCAGGTTGGTGACCACGAAATGATCCCCTTCCTAGTCAACATGGCTCGTCTCTATGAGCTGTTTGTGGCTGAGTGGCTCAAAGCCAATCTGCCCCCACCCTGGCGCGTGAAAGCGCAAGAAAAGCTGCACATTGGCCCCCACAACGAACTCCAATTCGAGATCGATCTCGTTATTGAGGACAGCGCGGGCAAGGCGCGGTATGTGTTGGATACGAAATATAAAACGGCCGCTAAACCCGCCCCTGCCGACATCAACCAGATCATCGCCTACGCCACCGCCAAAAACTGCCCCAACGCCATCCTCATTTACCCTGCGCCCCTCTCCCAACCTCTCAACATCCACCTCGACAACATCCACATCCGCACCCTCCCTTTCTCATTGGCAAATGATTTAGAGGGAGCAGGAAATAACTTCCTAAATGGACTCTTCCAGTAAGCTAGTTCGCCAATTCTTAACCGCCTTTGTAGGTATACATTTGGTAATTTGCTTACTGGCTGTAGTGCTTTTGGGTCCAGCGGCAATGACAAATGACCGTTACATGAAATCTGCTCGTGCAACACGATGGTATGAAACAAATCAAACTACGATACCTTTTGCCACTCCAGATGAGCTACAAATGTCTCTATCAGGTCAATTATCAGACTTCCCTTTAGCTTTAGGAACAACTTGGATTTATTCTTCCACTTATTATGACACGTGGACTTCTGGCGAGTATGGAGCAGACAACTTCACGACAAAGAGAATAACGGCTACTTATCGTATCACGGAAACGGTGCAAAATATTAAAAAGGATTCCCCGTATAATATTATCGAATTAGAACGAAGTCAGTCGGTCATTACATCATCCGTAAATTTAGGAGATTCCCGATATGACAATTACCTTCTCGGAAAAACTTGGGATACATCTCGTTGGTATATAATTAGCGGAACAACTGTTTTTCTTCAACACAAGCTAGACTTGAGCATTATACCTTCATCTGGGCCAATATATCTCTTTCCGTTGATAGATGGTCAATCATGGCAATTTAGCCCAGAGTTGCCAAGGATTTATCATTTGGTCATGGCTTCTGAAGCCCTCAGTACACCAATAGGTCGGTTTGATGATTGTTTTCATATCAGAACAGTGTTTTTATCTGGCCCGCTCCATAAATGGTTTTGCAATGGAACTGGTGTCGTCAAAGAAAAGTATGATCATCAAGGAACACCATATGGATATGAACAAATTCTGGTTGATTTTGTGTTACCAAAACCATAGTGCATGAGCAATGGTACACATGATGCCGAAAACGGCCGTTTACCCTCAAACTCATGTATAATAGTCCCATTAGCAGAAACAGGGAGAACAAAAGATGACACAAGTATCCATTCTGCCCATACAAACTCAGGAAGGTCGCACCACTTATCATGCCATTGCTGGCAACAAACAATCCTTCGGCCAAACTGCGGGACAAGCCCTAGACGCTATCACTGCCCAATTAGAAGATGAAGAAACCGGCACTTTAGTCATTGTCCAAAACCAAAGACCAGATCGCTTCTTCACAGCTGCCCAAATTAAACGGCTGACCGAATTAATGCAACATTGGCGTGACGCATTGAACCAGGGCCAAGAACTATCTTTAGCCGAACAGTCTGAATTAGAAGCACTCATAGACGCAGAATTACAAGCATCTGCTCAACGTGCCGCCGCTATACTCAATGATCTGACTCCATGAATCTGCCTTACGACTTCGTAGCCCTGCGTGCCCGACATCGTTGTGAGTATTGTCTTGCTCCTGAGTCCATTTTCAATTTTCACTTTGAATTAGATCACATCATTCCCCAAGCCAAAGGAGGGAAACACGAAGCCGATAATTTAGCTCTAGCTTGCCGTTCCTGTAACCTGTACAAACAAAATCTACTACAATGTATAGACCCTCTTACCAACGAAGCAGCTCCCCTTTTCCATCCGCGCCATGACAATTGGCAAATCCATTTTGAAGCTGACCAACACAACGGTTTAGTTATCGGCTTGACAGCTATCGGGCGCGTCACAGTTGATTGCTTAAGAATGAACAGCGAATCCCAACGAAACGCTCGCCGCTTGTGGATTCAGCTTAACCTATTTCCCTAACATAAATCTGGAGGCCACAATGACACATCCCATTATTGGCTGGGAGAGCGAAAACCCCGTTCCCGATGGACATCAATTTAACGACTATTTGAGGGCAGAAAACGGCCGTCTCCACCTGCAAAATCTCGACCTCGCCGACCTCTTCCTGCGTGAAGCCAACCGCGATGGCGACCCTTTCACCAGCCCTCTCGAAATCGTCTACCTGCCCCTCATCCGGCGGCAAATCCACAAAATGCAGCGCATCTTCGCCGAAGTCAGCACCGAAGTTGGCTACGAAGGCCAATTTCACTACACCTACGCCTCTAAAGCCAACGCCGCCGAAGAAGTCATCCGCACCACCCTCGGCGCGGGCGCACACCACGAAATGTCCTCCACCGTAGATGTAGACATCGCCAAAATCATGATCCAGCGTGGCCTGCTCCCCCCCGACCGCTTCATCATCAGCAACGGCTTCAAACCCGAAGGCAGCCACTACGCCCGAAATCTGCTTACCCTCAAACCTCTGCACGACAAGCTCATTCCCGTCATCGAAGATTTGGGCGAACTGGCCACATTCCTCGGCTCCAGCCACAAATTTGATGTCGGTTTGCGCCAAAAAAGCTATGGGCCACAGACCACCGAAGCCGAGATGGATGCCGCCAATTCCCGCTTCGGCGTGGACATGGAGATGATTTGGAAAACGGCCGATTACATCGCCGCCGCCCCCAACCTCACCCTCAAGCTGTATCACTTCATGGTCGGCAGCCAACTGACCGACATCGAAGCCTTCATCTCCTACCTCAAACCAGGCATGGAGATTTACGCCCGCCTGCGCCAACGACACCCCTCACTCTCCATCTTCAACTTCGGCGGCGGTATGCCGGTAGCTATGACCCTCGACTTCGATTTTGATTATCATGAATTTGTGCGCCAGCTTTTGACCGCGCTGCAAGAGGTGTGCGGCCGTTATGGTGTACCTGTACCCGATGTGATGGGCGAATTCGGCCGTTACACCACCTCCGAACATGGCGCTCACCTCTTCAAAATCATCACCGTCAAAGAAAACAGCTCCAAACTGCCCTGGTACATCATAGACGGCTCCATCATGTCCTCCTTCCCCGATAGCTGGGCACTCAGCGAACATTTCATCCTCCTTCCCCTCAACAATCTCGACAAGCCCTTCCAGCAAGTCCAACTCGGCGGCATCACCTGCGACAGCGACGACGTATACCCACCCAAACCCAGCCACTCCCCCCTCTACCTGCCCACCGACACCGACGAATTATATGTCGGCTTCTTCAGCATCGGTGCCTACCAGGAGATGCTGGGCGGTGTGGGCGGCAGCAAACATTGTGTCATCCCCGAAGCCGTCGAGCTAATTGTGAATGTGGATGAGAATGGCGACACTATTTTTGAGACGTTGCAGGGGCAAACGGCCGTTACCGTCCTCCGCAATCTCGGTTACAATCCAGGCTAAGGTTTGATACTCAATATAAACTAAGCAACGAACTTCATAATATCAACGTATATACAGTTGATATTCTCACTTTTCAAGAAAAACGCCCATATCTAGGGCAAAATTACGTTTTACGCATTACGTTTTACAAGGAGCATTTCCATGCAACTAGATCGCACCCGAATCATATTCATCGCCATCATTGGCCTGGCCTTAGTCGCTATTTGTGGCGTGGTTGGCTACAACCTGATTTCCAATGCCATTAATGAGGGTGAAGAGCCAACGGCCGTTGCCGGAGTCGCCACCGTATCATCCAACCAAAACGGCGGAGCCACCCCCGTCGTCAACCTCGACTCCCCCGACCCCATCTTCGCCCCCGACTACGACAGCAGCGATGGCCTGCCCACCTACATCTGCGGCGCCGATGCCTTCGGCAGCTACTTCACCTTGCAGCAGATGCAAATCTCCGGCAAAGACGTGGAACACGGCTTCCATCTGGGCATCGTCCCCTTCTTCCTCGATGAAAACCCCGCCTACGATGTCTCCGAAGAGCAGCGCACCGCCCTCCTCAACGCCGGGCAGTGGAGCTGCCTCCTCACCACCCTCGACTCCGTAGCCCTCTCCAGCCCCGGCGTCATCACCGCCATCGTAGACGAAAGCGCCGGCGCCGATCAGCTGTGGGGACGCGACATCGCCACCATCAACGAACTGCAAGGCAAGCGCATCAGCTTCGCCCAGAACAGCGTGGGCGAATACTTCCTCTACTACACCCTCTCCATTGCCCAGCTTAGCCCCCGCTCCCAAGTCACCCTCGTCCCCCAAGACAGCGTGGCCGATGCCGTCGCCGCCTTCAACGCCGGGCAAGCCGATGCCGTCTCTGGCTGGGAACCCGACATTTACGATGCCGAAAGCAGCGGCGGCGTACCGCTAATGAGTTCCAACCAACTGCGGGTTGTGGTAGATGTCATCGTCACCTCCCGCCAATCCATCCAAAACAATGCCGATCTGGTGCAGAACTTCCACAACGCCTGGTTCGACACGCTCAAAGCCCAATTTGAGGACTTCGACACCGCCGCCGCCCAAATCGCCCAATGGGGCCACAACGATTGGAGCTTCATCTACTCCGAAACCGCCACCGATGATTTCGAGGTGTGGCTGGAAAGTGTTGCCCAGGCCGATTTAGGTGATAACGCCTTCGTCATGCGCGACACCCGCCCCATCGTCAACCGGCTGGAAATCGCCCGCCGCGTCTGGGCCGCCTCCGATGCCAACCCCGCCGATGATGATGTCAACGAACTGGTCAATCCCGGCTTCGTCCTCCGCGCCGCCGACCAGGCCAGTTTGCAGGCAAACGGCAACCCTGTGAATGACACCTTCTCCATGTCGGCCCAAACGCAGTTGGATGTGTCCGGCGTAGGGTCGGCAACAGCCGCTACCCTGGCCGTCCTCCCCTGCCGCACCTTCACCTTCCTGCCCGAATCCACCGAACTGACGTTGGAATCTCGCCGCATTTTGGATGGCTGTGTCATCCCCACCCTCTCGCAAAGCGTGGGTCTGTTCCTCAAAGTGACAGGCTCATCGGCCTGGCCGGCCAACAACCCACCTTACACCGAAGCTGAGATATTAGAAGTCGCCGAAGGCCGCGCCCAATCGGTGGTGGATTACCTCGTGTCGCAAGGCATTGACCCCGCTCGTTTCATCATTGATGCCGTGCTGCCCCCATCCGAACGCCAAAACACCGACGATCCCAATCTACAAGCCCAAGACCGCTTTGTGGAATTGACGTTGGTAACGGCCGGACGGTAATCGTCCATATGTCATTCCGAGGTCTGCCGAGGAATCTCTCTTGGCAGCAATCCCAGAGAGATTCCTCACTCCGAAGACTTCGTTCGGAATGACATGATACAAAGGAATGATCATGAACTTCAAAACCTATCGCAGCATCTTCCTGCTGTTTATGATGCTTAGTTTGCCGGCAGTGGCTTGCAGCGTGTTGAATTCGGACAGTGAAAGCAGTGTGCCACGTAATGCGCTGGTGGTGGATGTGGTGGCTAATTCGAGTTTGGAACCCTGGCTGGCAACGGCCGTTACCCAATTCAACGCCACCGAAACCGAAACCAGCAGTGGCGACCAAATCTACGTCCAGTTACACGCCACCGAATCCGGCCAGGCCGTCACCGAAATCAGCAGCGACGAACTCAACGCGGGCCTGTGGATTCCCGAAGAACCCGTCTGGACCAACTTACTGGCCGATCAAGGCAACAGCGCCTTCCAAAACACCTGCGTCAGCGTGGCCGAAAGTCCCCTCGTCATCGGCATGTGGCGCGACGTGGCCGAATCACTCGGCTGGCCCAGTTTGCCCCTCGGCTGGCTCGATGTCGGCAGCCTCGCCGCCGATCCCTCCGCCTGGCAATATTACACTGGCGGCTCTTTTGGCGATGCCCTGCGCCTCAGCCACACCCATCCCGGCCTCTCCGGTTCGGGCATCAGCACCTTATTGGCTTTGGTACAAGCCGCCGAATCTAAAACCGAAGCAGTGACAACGGAAGACATCCAACAGCCAGTCGTCCAAGCCTCTGTGGGGTCATTTGAAAGTGCGGTGGCCTGGTTTAGCAACAGCACCAACAATTTGGGCGCGACGATGAGCGAACGCGGCGAATCTTACCTGGGCGCAGCGGTGATGTATGAAAGCACCGTTGTGCAATATGGCGGCGGCAGCATCGTGCCTGTTTATCCACTGGAAGGCACCTTTGTTGCCACCCACCCCGCCTGCATCAATAGTGCCGCAGAGGCGGATGTGCAAGAGGCGGCAGAGATTTTTCGGGATTATTTGGTAGGTGATGAGGGGCAGACAACGGCCGTTTCCTTCGGTCTCCGCCCCGTGAATGACGCTGTGACTGTGGGCGCACCTTTGGATGCCTCTCGCGGTGTAGACTTGAGCCAACCGGTCATTCGCTTCAATCCGCCCACTGTAGAAACCATCTATGCCGTGCAGGAATTGTGGCAAGAAGCCCGCAAAGATGTCAATCTGGTCATGCTGCTGGACACATCGGGCAGTATGCGCGGCCGCGCCATTGACAACATGCTGGAAGCGGCCGAACAGTTTGTGCAGCAGATGGGCGAAGATGATTACATCTCCATCATCGCCTTTAGCGATCAACCCAACCTCCTCATCCAACATGAACAAGTCGGGGCCTCACGCCAAAAAATCATCAACACCATTCAAGGCTTACGCGCCGCTGGCGACACCACCCTGTTCGATGCCATCGGTGATGGCGCGACCGTTATCGCCAGCACCCAATCGGTAGATACCGCCAATGCCCTGGTTGTATTGACTGATGGCGAAGACACCGCCAGCACCCGCTACGGCTACAACTCGGCTCTCATCGAGGCAGCCACAGCCAATAACACCACTGTGTTCACCATCGCTTACGGCAGCAGTGCCGATGAAGATGTGCTGATGACCATTGCTAGCGAGGCCAACGGCAACTTCTATCAGGGCGACGAGGCCAGTATTGCCGCCATTTACGAGGAGATGTCGGCCGCCTTTGGTGGCAGCGTGGGCGTAGGTCGGTAATCATCCTCCCGGAGGTTCCGCCCAATACCCGGCTCCAGGGTTAACCCTCCGGGAGATTCAAGAGAAACTCATCCTCCCGGAGGTTCCGCCCAACACCTGGCTCCAGGGTTAACCCTCCGGGAGGTTCAGGAGAAGAAAATGGATTATGAAACATTAACGGCCGATTGCCTGCACTTCACCCAACGACTCATCCAAACACCCAGCATGTCCTACCAAGAAGCCGCCATTGCCCAGGTAGTGGCCGAGGAGATGCGGCAGTTGGGCTTTGATGAGGTGTGGCTTGATGGCGCGGGCAATGCCTGCGGCCGTATCTTTGGGCAGGATCGCAGTTTGGGGACACTGGTGCTAAACACACATCTGGATCATGTTGATCCGGGCGACCCCACCTTGTGGCCTGTGCCGCCCTATTCGGGTGAGATTGTAGACGGCCGTATTCTGGGCCGGGGCGCGTGCGACATCAAAGGGCCGATGGCGGTGCAGGTCTACAGCATGGCCGCATTGTTACGAGCCGGGGAACGGCCGTTACGCGATGTCGTCTTCACCGGTGTGGTGCAAGAGGAAATTGGCGGCGCGGGGGCGATTCATTGGGTAGAAAACCTCGATTATCCGGTGGCGTTGGTGGTGATTGGCGAGCCATCGAGCAACAAACTGTGCCTGGGGCATCGCGGTGGGCATTGGCTGTGGGCCGTCTTTCACGGCCGTTCCGTCCATGCCAGCGTGCCCGAACGGGGCGACAATCCCAATTACCAGATGGCCGAATTTTTGCAGAGGTTGGAGACGGCCGTTACCCATCTACCCCAACACCCCCTTTTGGGCAAAACCACCATCGCCCCCACCGTCATCGAAGTAGATACCACCAGCTACAATGTCACTCCTGCCTGGACGCGAGTGCTGCTCGACTGCCGCACCTCCCTGGAAAGCACCCAAAGCCTGGCCGATTTCTTCCGCCGCGTGGGTGAAGGGCTGAATTTCACGCTGGAGGAAGGATATGGCGACGGCCGTTTAATCGAAACAGACAAAACCATCACCGGCTTCTACGCGCCGCCCGACCACGAGGCCGTCATCAAAGCCAAAGCCGCCCTAGAAGCAGGTGTCGGCCATGAAATTCCTTTGTCCAACTACCGTTTTGCCACAGACGGCCGTCACTTCGTCCCCTACAACCTGCCCATGATCGGCTACGGCCCCGGCGATGAGTTCGTGGCCCACACCGTTAAAGAAAACATCGCCATCGCCGAAATCGCCGAGAGTTTGCGCGGCTACGTGCATCTGCTGCGTACTTTTTAACAAAGAGATTGGAGATTGGAGACTGGAGACCGTGCAATCTCCAGTCTCTAGTCTCCAGTCCCCAATCTCCCCATGATCGAACCCTCTAACCACGAACCAACCGTTCCCTCCTGGCAAAGCTGGGGTGGGCGTATTTTGGTTGTTCTGCTCAGCTTTTGGAATGCCTTTGTCGTCTTGAGCGCCCAGGGAACACCCTGGTTTATGGCTGGTGCTGGCGTGGCCGACGCGATGTGGCCCTGGGTATGGGCGGTGTTAGCCCAGACCGTCCTCGTGGCCTTGCCCGCGGCTTTGCTGGCCTGGAAATGGCCGCTTTTACGCTATCGCGCTGCTTTCCAGACGTGGCTGCTGGCCTGCGCTTACCCACTGCTTTTGGCCCTCACCCGCTTAATCTTGCCCACGCACAGCCAACTGCTTTTGCTGGCCCAGACAGGATTAACGGCCGTCTTCATCCTCATCCTCTGGCGCAAACAGCCCTTCGGCAAACCAGCGTGGTTAGCCATCAGCCTGGCCCTGCTGGTCAGCCTGCCCTGGTTCCTGCAAGGCGCGTTAGGCTCACTGCTAGACACCGTTTTGACGCTCATATTGGGGCTGATGTTTGGCGTAGTGGTGGGTTTGGTGAACGGCCGTTCCTGGCTGCCCACTCTCCCCCAACATAGTCAAGGCTCCGGCTGGGACATCACCCTGGGCGGTTTTGTGATGGGCACGGCCGTACTCATCCTGGCCTCAGCCCTCAGCTTCAACGGCACCCAAATCCTGCTCATCATCGCCCTGCCCGCCCTGGCCTGGGTCATGGCCGCCCTTGCCATCAAAGGCAATTCATTATCATCTGGATTATTAATTGGCCTCACCGCCGCCATCATCCTGGCCTTCACCGACACCGATGCCATGAACCTGGTGGCCTTTGACGGCATTTTGTTTGCCAGTCTGCAAGCGATGTTGAGTACGGCCGTTTTTGCCTGGGTTGTGGGTTTTGTTTTGTTCTTTTTACGGGAGCGGTTGGGGAGAGGGAACGGCCGTTTAGCCCCCGCCTTCACCCTCATCACCCTCGCCCTCAGCCTCTTCGTGTACTTCAGCAGCGGCCAGCCAGGGCTGTATGGCGACAGGCTCTTTGTCATCCTCAACACGCAAGCCGATGTCTCATCAGCCAGCACCATCGCCGACTACGACCAGCGCCGCCAGTTCGTTTACGACACCCTCACCAGCCACGCCCAAACCACGCAGGCCGATTTGCGCCAATCGCTCGACAATCTGGGCCTAACCTACACGCCCTACTACCTCGTCAACGCCCTGGAAGTGCGCGGCGGGCTGCTCGTCCGCCTCTGGCTTGCCACCCGCCCCGATGTGGATCGCGTCATGCCCAGCCCCGTCCTGCGCCCCATCAGCGAGGATGCCGAACTGCCTTCCCTGCCTGAACCTGCCCCCAGCAGCCCCCAATGGAATCTCACCAACATTGGCGCGGATCGCGTCTGGCAGGAGTTGGGTGTGCGCGGCGCGGGCATCATCGTCGGCCAGAGCGATTCGGGTGTGCAGTGGGATCACCCCGAACTGATGGATGGGTATTTGGGCAGTGCGGGCGACCATAGTGGCTATTGGCTCGACCCCTGGCGCGGCACGGTGGCGCCGGTGGACAATGGCGGACATGGCACGCACACTTTAGGCTCGGTTTTGGGCAATAACACGGGCGTGGCCCCCGATGCGCAATGGTTTGCCTGTGCCAATTTGGTGCGCAATTTGGGCAACCCCGCGCTGTATCTGGACTGTATGCAGTTTATGCTGGCTCCTTATCCTCAGGGCGGCGACCCTTTGGCCGACGGCCGTCCCACGCAATCGGCGCACGTTCTCAACAACTCGTGGGGCTGCCCCGAAACGTATGAGGGCTGTGATCCAGAGTCGCTGTTAACGGCCGTTCGCGCCCTCCGCGCTGCGGGCATTTTCGTCGTCGTCTCGGCAGGCAACAGCGGCCCCAATTGCAGTTCGGTGGAAGATGCGCCAGCCATTTACGATGAAGTGTTCTCGGTGGGAGCGGTGGATTTTGACAATAATATCGCCAGCTTTAGCAGCACTGGGCCTGTGGCGGTGGATGGCAGTGGGCGGGTGAAACCCGACATTGCCGCGCCGGGCGTGGATGTTTTGTCGGCTATGCCGGGCAGCAGCTACGGCGTTAACTCTGGCACTTCGATGGCCGGGCCGCATGTAGCGGGTGTTGTCGCCCTCATCTGGTCAGCCAATCCGGCCCTCATCGGCGATATAGAGCAAACGGAGACCATTTTGCAGGCCAGCGCCACCCGCTTCCAGCCCACGACTGAGCCTGCCTCGGAGGCAGGTGAAGCTGATTTTCTAACGCAGTTAGAGGAGTTGGGTACAGGAACGGCCGATCCCACCACTGGCACTTGTCTGGCAGAAACGGATACATCGGTTGTGCCCAACAACATCGCGGGTTATGGCATTGTCAATGCCTACGAAGCGGTAAAAATGGCCCTGGGAGAAAAGTAGTTTGGTTCAATCTTGTTGCAGATTAAAAAATAAATCGGGTAACGAGTGTAAGACGATTTTGTAAATCGTCCGAGCGATTTACAAAATCGCTCTACTTTGTTACCCGATCAATTATTTAAAGACCAAGAAGATTGAACCAATCTTTGCAGTTGTTATTCGGCCGTTGCCAACGCCCCCATCGGATCCCAGGGTGGCAGCACCACTGGCTCTGTGTCTAACAAAGCCACAATTTCGGCAGACACATACTGCTTATCCACCACCACCTCATACATATACTCCTCAAACCAGGCATCACTCATCACCAAATAGCCCTTGTCGCCAATCTTTTCGCCCCAGCTATTTTCCACGCGCCACTTCACCGGTTTGCCTTCCTCATCCAAATCCACACCGGTAAAGACCATCGCATGGGTCATCATGCTCTGTCCAAAATCCACTCGTTGGGCTTTGGTGGAGGTGAAGGGCGAGCCATAAACCAGTTCATATTCATAGGTATTGGTCGTCAGAATGCCCAAATCCCGCTCCAACATGGGGCCAACGTCACAGCCAAACCAGACTGGTTTGCCCGCTTTAATCATCTCTACCGCCGCTTGTTTAAACACGGCCATGTCCACATTCACATATTTGATAATGTCGCCCTCGACCACATTGCCCAAGTAGTCAACGGTATAGAGTTGGTTGAAGGGCTTATCGGCCGTTGGGCAGTGGATGAGGCACATAGAATTGTCTAAATCGTACTGCCCGTACTTTTCATAAAACTCCTGCGGCGTAATACGGCCGTCACGATGAAAGCCATCATCCTTATCGCGCCACTGCCAATGGAACGACTTAGGCGGCTGCCCCAAATGGATGCACAACATACGATAAATGATGTTGAGCATCTCTTTTTTGCGCGTGTGCAAAAGCTGTGTGCCAGCCCCACCAACATACATCTGGCGCAGTTCGGCGGCGAATTCGCGCAGCTTGGCGGTGATGAGGCGGTTCATGGGCCAAGAACTGCTGCTGCTTTCTGTTTCGGGCATCACGCTTTTGGGCACGGCCCCATACTTTTTGACGAGATTGACGAACATGTCCCACTGCCCGCCATCTTGGATGGGGTTTTGGACGAGGTGCATGAGAAGACGGCCGTTCATCGGCTCATCCAACGTCCGCAAAATACCTTCCAGAAAGAAGTTCGACTTCTCCAACTTATCCCAAAACATAAAATAACTCTGAGACAGTTCAAACTTCTCCACATTCATCTGCTGCATTGCTTCATGCCGGAACAAATTCAAACCAGCAAAAATCCAACAACGGCCGCTTCTATCCTGCGACGTAATCTCATTGCTCTTAATCATATGGGAAAAAGTATGATCGGTACTCGTCACCACATCCCGATTCAGAGCGACCTGATGCACGTTATTTTTGGTAACGGCATTCAACGCCAGGCGATGCTGCGGCTGGCGGTTGAAGTCTTGGTCAAACTGCTGTAATTGTTCGGTGTCTATGCCTGCGACTGGGGGAAAATTATACATGGGGGTTCTCCTAAATTGTTGATAATAATAATAGGGGGATTGTAACAACGGCCGTTCCAATCAAGCAACGATAATAAAAAAGCCGCCCCCGCGGGCGGCATAAACAGCAAACCTCAATTTCCAGGCTTTAGCAAATCGTACCATGCCTGGCTGACTTCTCTAACTTGAGGTGGCAATGATTCCATCGAAAGCAAAATTTCGGCTAATGCCAACTGCACCTGAGGCAACTCCTCTTGCCACAACCAATCCACCTTAAACCAAAAGCCCGGCAAAACGGCCGAACGATAAACACCATCCTCATTAATCGGAACTGGGTGATAAATGCCATCCTCATCTATCACATAACAATCCACCTGCTGCTGGCGCGGACGAGGATCAATAATCCAATACTCTGGCACACCTGCCTGTTCATAATGATTAAATTTACGCACCCGATCCTCAGAAACACTACCTGGCGAGACAATTTCCACAGCCAAATCCGGCGCACCTTCAAAACGTCTATCGGTTAATTTGTTAAGTTGCTTTTGACTGACAAATATAATATCCGGTTCACGAGCTGGCCCATCCGCCCATAGTTTCGTTTCAAAAGGAGCAGGAAGAATGATGCCTAGTTGCATCATTTCGACAAATGAATTAAGCAAGGCAAGTAAAAATCTGACTATATTTTGATGCAGATAGCCGGCTGGCATATACTCAATTACCTCCCCATCCACCCATTCCATAATGCGTGTTTCATTGGCATACTCAAGGTACTCCTCATAGCTCATTTTGGTACGTTTCGGCAAGTCAATACCTGTTTTGGTAATCATCATTTACCTCCATCGCCATTTTATCACAAGTTAACAGGCTTGTACTTATACCCCAGCAGCCGCAGCCCGTTCAGCGACACCAACACCGTGCCGCCTTCATGCCCCACCACCGCCGCCGGCAAGGCCAGACCAGAGACAAAAATCGTCGCCAACATCAACAAAATCATGAACAGGGCAAAACCCAAATTCACGACCAGCGTTTGCCGCGTTTTGTGGCTCAAGCCAATCACATAAGGGATGTTCTTCAAATCGTCGGCCATGAGGACAATATCGGCCGTTTCCAAAGCCACATCCGTCCCTGCCGCGCCCATCGCCATGCCAATCGTGGCCGTTGCCAGGGCTGGTGCATCATTCACGCCATCCCCCACCATCACCGCCGGGCCATATTTGGCCTCAATCGTTTTAATAGCCTGCACCTTATCCTCCGGCAGCAAATCGGCATAGACCTCATCCACCCCCACCTGGGCCGCAATCCGCTCGGCCACTTGCCGATTGTCCCCGGTGAGCATGACGACCTTCTCGATACCCACTGCCCGCAAATCGCGCACGACTTGGGCGGCATCCTGGCGCACCACGTCGGCGAAGGCGATGATGCCCAGAATTTGGGCAGTTTCCTCTACCATTTGCGCGACCAGCACACTGGTTTTGCCTTCATTTTGCAAGCGGGTGATGTGGGGAACGGCCGTTGCCAACCCCACCGTCTCCATCTCCTCAAAATACCGTAGATTGCCAATGCGCACGGAACGGCCGTCCACCTGCGCCTGCACCCCCTTCCCCGTCACCGCCTGAAAAGCCAACGCATCCGACAGCGACAAATTGCGCTCACTGGCCGCTGCCACCGTCGCCTGCGCCAACGCATGTTCCGAACGCGACTCCGCCGCCGCCGTCAACGCCAAAAGCTCATCCTCATGCAGCGTCTCATCCAAAACCAGCACATCCGTCACCTGCGGCTTGCCCACCGTCAACGTACCCGTCTTGTCAAAAGCAATCACCTTCACACTGGCCGCATTCTCCACATACACCCCACCCTTAAACAGCACACCGCGCCGCGCCCCATTGCCAATCGCCGACAGCACCGTCGCTGGCGTGCTAATAACAATGGCACAGGGCGAAGCCGCCACCAGCACCGTCATACCTCGATAAAAAGCCTCAGCAAAGTTCTGACCCATAAACAGCAGCGGCACCAAAATCACCAACGCCGTAAAAACAATCACGCCCATCGCGTAATACTGCTCGGCCGTGTCAATGAAGCGCTGCGTCTCGGCCTTCTCACTGTGGGCTTCCTCCACCATCTTGATCAAGCGGGCAATCGTCGAATCTTTAGCCAGCTTCGTCACACCAATTTCCAGGCTGCCATTCTTGTTAATCGTCCCTGCAAAAACCGTGCTGCCTACTGCCTTAGCCACCGGCACCGACTCACCCGTGATAGACGACTGATCCACGCTGCTCTCGCCTGCCAGCACCACACCGTCCAGAGCAATACGTTCGCCCGGTTTGACGATGATGCGGTCGTTAACGAGGATTTTTTCGATGGGCAGCACCACTTCTTTGTTGCCGCGCCGCACCAGGGCTTGAGACGGCCGTAATTCCATCAAAGCCCGAATCGCATTGCGCGTCCGATCCATCGCATAATCCTGCAACACATTGGAAAGCGAGAAGAGGAAGAGCAGCATGGCTCCCTCAAACGGCGCACCTACCAGCGCCGCCCCCACGGCAGCCAAAATCATCAACAAATCCACATCAATGGTGCGCTGCCGCAGCGACTCCAACCCACCCTGCAAACCAAAGACCCCGCCAGTCACGTAGGCAATGGCATACAGCACAATCGCGGCTGTCGTAAACCCCGATTGCCTTTCAATGATGAGTCCGGCGATCATAGTAACAAGCGTAATCGCCGTGAAGATAGCTTCAATCAGGCGGGCATCAAGCCACGAAGGAGCAGGTTCAGCATCGGCCGTTGCCTCACTCGCCGACGGCTTGACCGACACACCCATGCCTTCCACCACCCGCGCCACATCACGCTGATTTATCACCGCATCATCATAAGAAACACGCAGCACCCCCCCTACATAACTGGCCGAAGCGCGTTGTACGCCGGGAACCTGATGTAAACGCCTCTCTAGAGCCAGGGCGCAGCTTTCACAGGCACGGCCACCTTGCTTTTCCAAACGCATCAGGCACGTCTGCCACTGCGCTTGCAGCGCTGGCCCTACTTGTTGGGCCACCTGTTTGGCCTGTGCTGGGGACAACCGTGCCGGATCATAGTCTAACGCCACCAACTCATGCTCAGGGTCTACACTGACATTCAGCACACCGGTTTGCTCAGAAACGGAATCGGCCAGCACTTCAATGCAGCTATTTTCATCTGGGGGTAACTCAACTTCTGGGTTGCTTAAATCGTTTATTTTCACCAATTGCCTCTATTTTTTTACCTGTTCGTTAGGCGGGAAGAACGGCCGTTTATCATCCATCTTTCATGATAAATATCCATTATTCACCAGTGCCAACAATCAAGTTTCCAAATGTTATAAATAAATTTAACTATGGTTAAATTATACATGGACAAAACGCAAACATCAATGAAAACGGCCGATCTTCCCCCTACCTCTCAGAAAGCATTGACCCTGACAGCAGCCGTGAAATCCCTTTCTCTCCTCTGGAGACAGGGCAAAAGAGCCACAGCCGCGACCCCTTTTCCGACGGTCTGCTACATTACCAGCCAAACGAGGGCCACAACACCTACCTCACTCAGACCTAAATAGTTCAGCTATACGTTGCAAAGACAGCAGTTAACAGAGGTAAACACCCCCCAGCAAAAGCGACTGGTTACAAACAAAGCAAAAATTGGCCGACTGATCTCACAAATGTGTTGGTTTCCCTTGCACAGTCTGCTCCTTCAAGCGCCCCACCAAAATCTCCAGCTTCTCCCACTTATTGCGGTTCACATAAATCAGGGCCAGCCATTTCAACCAATGCAATTCACAATACGGACTTGCCGCCAATTCTTCCAAAACTTTTATCACTTCGTCATCGGTTCGTTTGGCCTTGAGCAATTTGGTTGCCAACTGTTTTAACTCATCTTCCCGCTGCTGCCGTAGTTCCGTTGTTTTACCCAAGCGGAGGGGGGCAGTCGTCAATTTGCGGCGTAACAGGGCAGTATCCCTGTCCTCAGGCTGGCGGCTCATAATAAGCTGCGAGGCCCTTTCGATGGTAGAAACCAATTCCTCAGTAGTAAAAGGTTTAACCAGATAATCTAACGCACCAGAAGCGGTTGCCTCCTGCCGCGCCGAATCATCTCCCTCCACCGACATAATGATGCAGACCATTTGGGGATGAAGCTTGAGCATGGATTTAACGGCCGTTAACCCATCAACTCGCGGCATATTAATATCTATCAAAGCAATATCCGGCTCATGCTTCTCTGCCAACTCAATCGCCTGCTGCCCATCCTGCGCCGTAGCCACAATCTCCACATCCGGCAGCAACCGCAGCATCAATCGTATACTTTGTACCGTAGACCGAACATCATCAGCAACCAAGATACGAAGGCGAGTGATTACCTCACTTTCATTGTCAAACATGGTTACCTCTCATTGCAAAGAGCGATCCCATCAGATCAGCGTCTCCTATCCATACCTGGTTAAAAACCAACTATTCCTGCGAAACTTCTGCTTGCGAGACACAAGGCAAAATAAGATCAACGGTTAGGCCAGTTCTACCAGCACGATTATACAAACGGCAGCGTCCCCCAATACTCCAAACAATAGAAGCCACCAACGACAAACCAAGCCCCATCCCCTCCACTTGGCCCGTAAAATATTTCTCACCTTGATAATAAGGCATCCATATCTGGGAAACCTGCTCCGGGGCCAGCGTCATACCATCATCACTAATCTGAATCATCACCTCACCCGCCTCTTCATATGCCACAGCCACCTCAATAACAGGCTGTTGCTGCGGATGGAACTTCTTAGCATTCCCAATGATCTCCCACAAAACCATTTCCAACGCTGCTTTAGAAAGCGTCACACGCGGGCCAATACGATTAGCTAAACCCGATATCGAGACTTTTTTAATATCCATTCGCGCACAAATATTGGTCACAATGGCTGGCAACAGAGTCAGGTTAAACTCAGCACCCGGCTCAAGCATCGTAGAAACATCCACATAACGCAGAATCTCCTCCACATCCTCATACAAACGTTTGGCCCACTTATAGGCATCCCCAGATAAATCTACAACCTCACTAGGCGAGAGATCATCAATATGCTTAATTAACAACTCTAATCCCGTCAAAATGCTAATAAAGGGGGTCCGCATTTTATGGGTTATCATGGTATGAAACTTGCGCCGGTCTCGTTGAACAGCCATCTGCTCCGTCACATCCCGCAGACTTATCAATCGCGCCAACTCAGTTTCCTCTGTCAGCGAATCCAAAACATCCACTTTTATCCACATCGCCTGCGACGACTCAGATTCTGGCCGCACCAGATAGCGCGGCATCTTGTCCGGCAGAGGCTCCGGCCACGAGGCCCAAGCCTCCCCTGGCTCACAAAGGTATTGATTTTCAGCCAATTTCAGGAAATTCTCACCCACTGCCAGACTGTTATCTTGAGGGAGATCGAGGTAGAGAGCGGCAATCGGGTTGGCAAACAGGATGTTACCAGCATCATTGACCAACAGGTAGCCTATTTCAGCACGCTCAACCACACGTTCAAACTTGCTTTTCTCCGACAGCAAGCGGCGATAACGATTGAGGCGGGTAATGGTTCTAATGCGTGCCTGTAGTTCGAGGCGACTGTAGGGCCTTGAGATGAAATCATCCGCACCACTCTCTAAACCACGTAGACGGGAGGGTTGATCATCAAGGGCAGTAAGCAAAAGGATGGGAATATCGGCCGTTTTCGGATTCTGTCGCAAACGTCGGCAAACTTCAAAGCCATTCAAGTCTGGCATCATCACATCCAACAAAATAACATCTGGCAAAAACTCCTCCGCAACCTGCAATGCCTTTTGACCGCTGTCCAAGACAACAACATTATAATCCTGCGGCAAAAACAATGCCTCCAGCGTAAACCGTTCGGCAGAATTATCATCTACAATCAAAATGCGGGGGTGTTCCCTCATCGTACTACCCCCCCAAAAAAAGTATCTCCCCGAACAACTTCACAAATCTGACGACTATTTGAGCATCTCATGGCAAATTTTTATTTCTCTCCACTATCCGCAATTAAAACCATCACGGGTTGCGCCTTAAGCTATCCCACTTCTTATCTGACCAAAATAGTCTTCTCTAAGAGAGCACCGACCTTCTCCATACCCTGCATGTTAATCATGTAGGGTAATCCATCGCGCTGCCCATGTCAATTTTGACCAAAAGACTATTTTGAACCGAGCTTGGCCAGATAAGGCATTTGGTATTTTCATTTTCCCTAAGTATATTAACGCACTGTTAGAGAAAACATTTCAAATTGCTGATTACACACAGTATTAACCATGTCGTTGAGACGAGTGCTCCAATAGTTCAAGGCAAAATCTGGAATCTCACACTGCCATCGGCAGCCACCTCACCAGCCACCCCCGGCGGAAAAATAACGGCCGTTTCAGCATCAGGGCCAGACGGCCGTTTCACTACCACCCCCCTATGCACCACAGTCACCGACCAGGTAAATGGATTATAACCTACCAAATACACCTTACTGCTGCTGATTATGCGAATACCAACAGCCTGCATAAACAAATGGCAAGGAGCCACACCCCACAAATAATCCCGCTCCCCCAATCCAGCCAACACATCCGGGTTATAAGCCTCACGGAAGCACTTCTCCGTCTTCAACGTATGCAACATAGCCGTCATCAGCCGAGTAATCAGTTCCGCCGCCTCCTGTCGGTATCCATAACGCAGCAGCCCTTCCCCCATCATCGTATTCCACATCAACCACACCCCACCCGACCCTTCTCGATTATCAGCACGATAAGCCGGATCAAGGGCAGAACAGTTGGGCATCCCATAACGCCGCCAATAACGGCGCGGATCCGTCACCGTCCGCTTCACCAACGGCTCCACGAAAGCATCACGCACCATACCCGCCCACAAAGGCAGCAGCAAAGTCTGATCTTGTCGGCCCAAATCTGGCGCAACAATCTCTAACTCCGTAATCACACCACTCATCCCCGTTACATGCACCCGCTCCACCAACTGCCACAAAGTCTCGCCAGTCGCCGATCCACTCGTTTGATACCAATAAAAATCTTGGCTTGTTAAAACCTCAGTAGTGCTCCACCCTGCCTGGCTAATGCCTTCAATCGTTACTTCTAAATTCAATTTCGGCCGTTGCCGATTAGCCTCTAACCGCACAAGGACTCGGTTCGGTTTAGGCAAAAATGCGCCCACCGTTTGGCTAACGGCCGTCAAACCCTCCTCCGCCACCATTGCCAACAACAGAGCCTGCGTAGGCAAGTCATGGCTGTCCCTATCTCGGAAATGGTAGCTGCGCGTCATCGGCTGCCACATCGTCGCCAACTGCCCCTCCAAATGCACCGCCCGCTCCTCATGAAATGGATCAGTCCCCAGCCCCAGTACCCCCTCAATCTGCTGCATTGCACGATGTTCCTGATACAAATAAGCCATCAAATCAGGCGACTCCACTTTGGTAATATCCGCCCGCTGCGCCCAGGCACGATAGCGTACAAAACTCGGCTGATCATCAAAAGCCGACTGAATCGTCGTATCCCACTCAGGCACACCATCCTGATCGCGATCATGCGGCAGCGTATACCATACTCGCAAAAAACGACTCAAACCAGGATACACTTCCCGCAAAAACGCTGCATCTTCAGTAAGCTGATAAATGTGCCAGACTGTGGCCGCTAACAAAGGAATGCAAAGACGGCCGTTTCGCTGCCCCGCCAATCCTGGTTTCCAATCAATAAATCCATCCCCCTCCTGCACCGCCAAATAATTGCGGATCACCCCCATCGCCAACTCCGGCGCAGCATACGCCACCATCGGCAAATTCACATACGCCTCCGTCGCCACCTGCCCATCCCACTGCCAATTATGATCCGAGCCATCCCCTACCCGACTAAATCCCCGTTCCGGTATCCGCGTAAAAACAAAACTCGGGTGCGGCAAATGCTCTGTCTTACCCACATAACTCTGCAAACTCACCTTAAAGGCAAAAGCCAACGCTGCATCCCAGTCCAAATCGCCCGTATAAATTTCAGGCGTAGACTGGTTTAACTGATGAATTTGCTCAAAAATTACATCCCAATCCTGTTCAAGTATGGTTTGCGCCAATTGATACGAAGTTTCTGCTTCCGGCCGACTAGCAAGCACATAACGGCCGTTTCCCTCCACCCACACCGGCAACAATCCATCCACCTCATACATCGCCCGAATCGTTGCCTCACCAGACACTCTCAAAGCCACCGCATGGCTTGACGCTGCCCAAAATTCGGCCATAACCACTTCATTCTGTTCATTGCGGAAGCTCAATTGCAGATAATTGGGATAAAAGAAATGGAGGTGTGGTAAACGGCCGTTCACCACATCAATCCTCCCCCAACCACGCCCCCCATACACTGTTCGTAACCCCAGAGCCGCCAAATCCAACTCCCAAACCTGATCATCCCCATAATCAGTCTTCCCCCCGCGCACATCCGCCGCCAGCCGCAAAGCTAGCGGATCATCTACCGTCAAATCCCACTTACGCCCCATACCAATCCCCTATAACCACAAAAGGCCAGCCCATTACAGGCCAGCCTTTTGTTCTAAAAAGCCAGAAAATGTCGTACTATTTTACCTCGACGACAGCTCCTGCCTCTTCCAGTTTCGCTTTCGCTTCCGCAGCAGCTTCCTTGCTCACAGCTTCCATGATCGTACCCAAGCCATCCACTGCCTCTTTCGCTTCCTTCAAACCCAGTCCAGTCAAGGCACGGACTTCCTTGATCACATTGATCTTCTTCGGACCAATATCTTTGAGAATAACATTGAACTCAGTTTGTTCCTCTACTTCTTCAACAGCAGCAGCAGCAGCCCCACCGGCCGCCACCATAGCCACAGGTGCAGCAGCGCTAACACCCCACTTCTCTTCCAACATTTTTGTCAACTCTGCCGCTTCCAACAAAGTCAAACTACTCAGATCATCAACAATTTTCGCTAAATCAGCCATTTTATCCTCCGATTAATTTTCGTCTTCTTTCTTAGAATATGCGTCAATCACATTCACAACCTGACGCATACCACTTGCAATCACCGAAGCCACATTCCGGGCCGGTGCACTAATCAAGCCCAACAACTGAGCACGCACCTCAGGCAGCGAAGGCAGCTCTGCCAACGCCTCAACTTGTGCCGCAGTCAGGAACTCAGCTCCTAACATGCCACCTTTTAAGGTGAATTTTTCTTGCGTTTTAGCATAATCTACCAACACCTTAGCCATAGCAGGCACTTCGTCTAAAGCAAAGCCTGTCGCTAACTGCCCATTCAAAAAATCGGGCGGCGCGGGTCTATCAGCCTTCTGCAAAGCCAATTGCAACAAAGTATTCTTTGTTACATATAATGCCCCATTAGCATCATATACCTTTGTTCTCAAATCATTCATAGCTTTCACATCCATACCAGAATATTCAGCCATAAACAAAGCAGAACTGCGATCAATCAAATCTGCGTACTGAGCTACTAACTCATCCTTGCGTTCTTTTGAGATAGCCAATCAGTCTCACCTCCTTTCAAAAAAATAAAAAATCCTCATGCCGATGACATGAGGATTACATACAAACATGCTGCATCACCACACAAATGACATGGCAATACAATCATAAAATCTTGTTATCCCCACCTCGGCTGGCATCATTAAGGCAATAGCCACCAACTGTCTTCGGCAGAAAATGATTAGTTGTAAAGTGAACGGCCGTAATTCTACGCCAAAGCCTCAGCTAAATCAAGCCGAATACCAGGCCCCATTGCATTTGCCATCGTAATCCGACGGATATAAGCACCCTTCACAGCCGCCGGACGATTTCGGCGGACCGCCTCAATCAACGCATGCAAATTCTCCAACAACTGCTCTTCCGTAAAACCAGCCTTGCCAATCGGCGCATGAACATTCGCCGTCCGATCCACGCGGAACTCAACACGACCAGCCTTAGACTCTTCAATCAAACGAGGCAAATCAGCACCAGGAGCAACCGTGCCCGCACGAGGATTCGGCATCAAACCACGAGGCCCTAACACCCGCCCCAAACGGCCGACCTTACCCATCATAGATGGCACAGCAATGGCTACATCAAACTCAACCCAGCCACCCTGAATCTTCTTAATAACCTCATCATCAGCAATAATATCTGCCCCAGCTTCCTGAGCCAGTTGCGCATCCTCACCCTCAGCAAAAACAAGCACACGCACCGTCTTGCCCAAACCATGCGGCAAATTCACAACATCACGCACCTGCTGATCAGCATGACGCGGATCTACACCCAAACGAAAATGAACCTCAACCGTAGGATCAAACTTCGTATACGCGGTTTCCTTAATCAACTGCACCGCCTCACGCCGTGAATAATTCTTATCACGATCAACCTTAGCGGCCGCTTCCAAATATTTTTTTCCTCTTTTAGGCATATCAACTCCTTGTGGTACAAACAAGCTGCCAAATCAGCTCTCCCACATATCAAACATAATTAATCCGTAACAGTAATCCCCATACTCCGAGCCGTACCAACAATAATCTTCATTGCCGCATCCACATCTCGGGCATTCAGATCCTTAAACTTCGTTTCAGCAATCTCCCGCACCTGCTGCTGAGATACAGTTCCCACCTTGTCCCGATTTGGAATCGAAGAACCACTCTTAATACCAGCGGCTTTCTTCAACAAATCAGCCGCAGGTGGCGTCTTTAACACAAAAGTAAAACTACTATCCTGATAGACAGTAACTTCAACTGGCACAATCTGACCCACCATATTAGAAGTCTTCGCATTATACTCTTTGCAAAACTGCATCAAGTTAATACCTTGAGGGCCTAAAGCTGTACCAACCGGTGGCGCAGGATTAGCCTTTCCACCTTGAATCTGAATTTTGACAACTGCTTTAATTTTTTTTGCCATTTTCTACTCCCGGAGTTCAAACGCCCTATTCAGGCTCCTCCAATAAACAAAATAAAAGGCTGAAAGCTTACACTTTCCAGCCTTCAACACTCAATATTGAAAATCCTAACCTAAACTTTTTCCACGTGCAAGAAATCCAATTCCACAGGGGTTTCTCGTCCAAAAAAAGACACCATAACCCGCACTTTAGCCCGATCAGCGTCAATCTCAGCCACCGTGCCAATAAAATCAGCAAATGGCCCAGTCCCAATACGCACTTTTTCACCAATTTGAAAATCAAATTTCACCTTCGGTGCTTCAGCTTCCATGCGATTCATGATCTTCGCCACTTCATCGGGGCGCAAAGGTGTTGGCTCGTTACCCATCCCCACAAAACCCGTAACACCTGGGGTATTACGAACAGCATACCACGAATCTTCCCCCATCACCATCTGAACAAGAATATAGCCAGGGAAAACACGTCTCTCAACTGTACGACGCTTACCATCCTTGATTTCAATCTCTTCCTCCGTAGGAACAACAACATCAAAGATCTTATCTTGCATCCCCATCGTTTCAATCCGCTGCTCAATACTATGGCGCACCTTATTTTCATAACCCGAATAGCAATGAACCACATACCATGCCCGACCATCTTCAGCGATCAAGCCTTCATCACTATCTGTTAATAGGGTGCTTTTCTCGTTCAATTCCTCATCACTCATTTTATATCACCTGGGTCTAATGCCATTACAAACCAACAATCTGCTGAATCAGGAATTGAATCACATTGGAAAAAGCAAAGTCGAAAAGCCAAAAGAAAAGAGCCATCGCAATTGTCACGCCCAACACAATTAGTGTCAAACGCCAAGATTCTTCTCGAGAAGGCCACGTAACTTTCCGCAGTTCCCCACGAGTCTCACGAAAGTACCGTGAAATAGGATTAGGTTGTTTGTTTTTGTTATTCTCAGGGGCTGCCTTTTTAACAGCACCTGTACGTTTTTCACTATTCGACACTGAGTTTTTTCCTTGCACCATTTTGTTACTGTTTCATCTATAATGGAGTTGGAAACCGAGCTTTACTATAAAAATAAAGCTCGGTTTCCTTCAGCAGGGGGTGCAGGAATCGAACCCGCAGCCTACGGTTTTGGAGACCGTCGCTCTGCCAATTGAGCTAACCCCCTAAACCAATCTAGATATTAACTTATCGGTTCTCTCGATGCAACTGATGCTGCCGACAACGAGGACAATATTTCTTTAGTTCCATCCGGCTGGGATCATTACGCCGATTCTTTTCCGTAATATAGTTGCGCTCTTTGCACACAGTACATGATAAAATAATATGTGTGCGGATCGCTTTTTTAGCCATGATAACACCCTATAAGGGAGGCGCATTACGCCTCCCTTTACAAAAACCTAATCAAGGATTTTGGTGATGACACCAGCACCAACCGTCAATCCACCCTCTCGAATAGCAAACTTGCTGCCCTGCTCCAACGCCACTGGCGTGATCAGTTCCACCACCAAGTTCACATTGTCTCCCGGCATCACCATCTCCACTCCCTCTGGTAAGGTGATTTGCCCCGTCACATCCATCGTCCGAATGTAGAACTGGGGCCGATACCCAGGAAAGAATGCCTTGTGCCGTCCACCCTCATCTTTGCGCAGCACGTACACTTCGCTCTCAAACTTGCGATGCGGCGTGATGCTCTTGGGCTGGGCCAATACCTGCCCCCGCTCTATCTCCTCCCGACCAATACCGCGCAGCAGCAATCCAGCGTTGTCGCCAGCTTCTACTTTGTCCAGTATCTTGTGGAACATTTCCATCGAGGTCACCACTACCTTGCGGATGTCGTCCCGCAAGCCCACGATTTCTACTTCTTTGCCGGGTAACAAGGTGCCTCGTTCGACTCGCCCTGTCACTACTGTGCCTCGCCCTTTGATGCTGAACACGTCTTCGACGGGCATCAAGAAGGGCTTGTCTGTAGCCCGCTCTGGCGTCGGAATGTACTCGTCTACTACCCGCATCAGTTCGTAGATGGGGGCATAGGCCGGGTCGTTGGAGTCGCTGCTTTCACATTCCAGCGCAACTAAGGCACTACCCCGCACGATGGGCGTCTCATCCCCAGGAAATTCGTAACTGTCCAGCAGCTCGCGCAGTTCTAACTCGACTAGCTCTAACAGCTCTTCATCATCCATCATGTCGCATTTGTTCAGGAAGATGACCATCGCCGGCACTTCTACCTGCCGCGCTAATAGAACGTGTTCCCGTGTCTGCGGCATCGGGCCATCAGGTGCGGCTACCACCAGAATGGCTCCATCCATCTGCGCCGCTCCGGTAATCATGTTTTTGATGTAGTCCCGATGTCCTGGACAGTCTACATGGGCGTAGTGCCGGTTTTCGGTTTGGTATTCGACATGGGAGATAGCAATCGTGATCCCACGTGCTTTTTCTTCGGGTGCGTTGTCAATCTGGTCAAACGCGCTGAAGTCGGCCAACCCTTTCAATGACAGGGCCTTGGTGATGGCCGCCGTCAAACTGGTCTTCCCGTGGTCGATGTGCCCGATTGTCCCGATGTTTACGTGTGGCTTTGCCCGTTCAAATTTCTCTTTTGCCATTGCTAAAATCCTTAATCCTAAATTTGTTTGACAACAAAAGAATTTTTGCTGCCACATGTCCAATTTTCACAAGAATACCCCGCTACCTAAATGTATGGATAGCGGGGTACAAAGCCCTCGATGGGATTTGAACCCATGACCTCATTCTTACCAAGAATGCGCTCTACCCCTGAGCTACGAGGGCATTTCTATATTAAGTAATGGGCCAGGTAGGACTCGAACCTACGAAGGCTTCCGCCAGCGGATTTACAGTCCGCCCCCTTTGCCACTCGGGACACTGACCCTTGAGAAATTACTATAGTGTTATTAATTAAACTATCACTATACAAGCCGACGATGGGAATCGAACCCATAACCTATGCTTTACAAGAGCATCGCTCTGCCGATTGAGCTACGTCGGCCAACCAGTTTTTTTATATTGTAAACTGCTATATGGCAAACATACACTAGCTCAAAAGAGCAAGCAATAGTATATGCACTTGTTATTATTTCGTCAAATAGAAAGTGAAAGTTTCTTGAATGAATTGTGTCAGGATGTTTCGGGTGTTTAAGAATAGTAACTTTGGGCTATTTATGAGGTGTTATCGTTCATATTTTGTCTGAGTGGCATATAATGGGATTGGATGAAGCACTTTTTGTTTTTGTGAGATCCCTTCATGACAGATGTTTCTGTAAATCACCTAAATTCGCGTCTGGCTTTACAGTTACCGCCTGAACTACCTTTAGGGCTAGTATTTGTTGTGGGGCAAGTGGAAAATTTGCACAAAACGGCCGATCTCCACACCACCCCGCGTACCAAGTTTGAATTGGTCGCTAAGGATTACAGCATTCAATGCAAACTTTCGGTACGAGCCGCAGAAGAAAGTCATCTTGCTGACGGAATGCGTATTCGAGCCGGGGGACATCTAGCCTTTGACAGTCATAAAGCGAGGTATTTTTTGTTGGCACGAGATATTGAGACAATAGCCTCCTCTCCAGCCAAAGAAACCAAACTATCAGACCTGCCAACAAATGGAAATAGCATTCACCAGGCACTGGGTCGCCAGGCTTTGTCACCGATTTTGGCCGATATTAAGCGGCGAGCTGAAGCAACTCGGATTGAGCAAGCACAATTGCCTTATTGGGTGGAAAAACTAGCTCCGCCAGAGGTTAAAAAGGAACTGGGACAGATAGAATCTGCGAAGCCAGCAACGGCCGTTTCCTCCTCCCCATCGTCTCCCCTTAATGATACATTAT
>JACKBT010000015.1 GCA_020634415.1 Ardenticatenaceae bacterium | reverse complement strand
TTGGCAGAGGGGGAAGCGTTGGCCCTCATCTAAAGCCATGGCTTGCGGATCGAGGGCCTTGGCTGCATCCCAAAAGTAGCGCAGCATTTGCATCTCGCCCGCATAATCCCAGACGTAGAGGGCGACTGTGCCGCCTGGTTTGGCGGCACGGTGCATTTGGGCAACGGCCGTATGCGGTTCAGGGAAAAAGTTCAAAGCTAATCCAGAAACGACCCCATCATATTGGCTCTCATCAACGGGCAAATCCAAGGCACTGCCTACTCGAAAATCATAAATCGGGTCAGGGTGCATATTCTTTGCATAGCCAATGAAGCCCGCAGCGAAATCTACGCCAGTTACTTGTAGAGGCTGGGTTGATTGCCCAATTAGTGCGCTGAGTGCGCCTGTGCCACAACCGACATCGAGCCAACGGCCGTTCTCTATCGCCCCCAGCCAACGCAAAAATTCCTGCGCGATAGGGCGGCTCCAACGGCCCATAAACTGCTCGTAAGCTTCACCCAATTCCCAGAGATCGCTCATAAAAGCCTCTGTTACGTCAAAATTACCGAACCCATGTTGCCCACAAACTGAGGCAAATCGGGATGGCCGAGCTGCTGGCGCACGGCGTGGGCTTCACCGGTATGGAACCAGTAGTGGTAGGTGGTGCGCAGCAGCATGGTGCCAAGTGGTTCACGCGAGCGGTTGTCGTCTTGGGTGAGATGGGTGGCGAGGAGATCGGCCGTTATTGTGTCCAAATAATCATTGGTGGCAGCGGTGACATCGCGCCAGGCTTGCCACATGTCGGCCAGGGGTGGTGTGCTGGCGGGGCGGCCAAACCCGACTAGCTCATACAAATCGGGGTACAGCATTTTGCCCTGGGCCAGATAGCACCAGTAAAACTGTTCTTGTGTCGTCAGGTGGCCGATCATCCAGCTAATGCAGTTCATGGGCACGAGCCGCTGGCGGGCATCTTCGTCAGAAAGACCTTCTAAGCAGCGCACAAACTCGCTGCGAGCAAAACGGAGTTGGTTTACATAAGGGTGTGTCATATTGGGGATAGAGACTGGAGACGGGAGACTGATATTGCCGGGTCTACAACCTCTTGTTAGGGGCAGCGGCTCTTTATAAAAGTGTGCTTTTGCCCAATTTTGTTGTCAGGGGATGATAAATGATTTCTATTTTGCTGCCAATGGCGGCTTTAGACTGGAGCAGTTTCCAAAACTGCTCCAGTCTGATCATACACGGTTTTACAGTACACTCCAGATAAACGGCCGACTTCGCGGCAGCGGGTAAGGTGGTTATAATGGTGAGATGAGTGATTACCCCATTAACCCCATCCAATTGAGCCATATTATTGCCCAGCGCTTCGATTTGGAAGAGCTGCGGGGCCTTTGCTTCGATTATCTGGCCGTGAATTTTGAGGATTTAACGGGCGGGCTGACCAATCGGGCCATGCAACTGGTGAAGCTGTATGAGCGGCGGCGGGAGCTGCGCGTTTTGGCCGAAGCGATTTTGGCGGAACGGCCGTCTGCCATTACCTGGGCTGATTTTGCCCAAGAGGTGGCGACAGGTGAACAGACACCGGGGCAGCCACCCTACAAAGGGTTGGATTTTTTTGATGAGGATGATGCGGACCAATTTTTTGGGCGAGAGGTGCTAACGGCCGATCTCCTCGCCCACCTGCAACAAAACAGCTTCCTGGCAGTGATTGGTGCGTCGGGCAGTGGCAAGTCGTCGCTGGTGCGGGCGGGGCTGCTGCCCTCGCTGAAGGGCAGGAAGGCTCTGGCGGAGGGGGTGCGTTTGCCGGCGCAAAGTCCGCACTGGTTGTATCGGGTTCTCACGCCGACGGATCGGCCGTTGCAGGCGTTGGCGCAGAGTTTGGTAACGGCCGTTCAACCCCCAGCCAGCCCCCAATTCACCCAAGAAATTCAGCAGCGTTTGGCCGATTTACGCGCCTTGCTGCAACAAAACCAGGCGGCGCATGTGATGCCGCTGGTGGCCCAGCTTGAACAAACACTTAGCCAGGCGCAGAGGCCAACAGCAACGGTGGCCGAATTGCAGCAGGCATTGGCGCAAGACGCGCAGACGCTTACCCGGCAGATTGATGCGCTGCTGTTGGCGAATAATGCGCCCCGGCTGCTGCTTTATGTGGATCAGTTTGAGGAGTTGTTTACGCAGTGTAAGGAGGAGAAGGCGCGGCAGGCGTTTGTGGATAATTTGTTAACGGCCGTTCACGCCCATCGCCCCCTCACCGTCCTCATCACCCTGCGGGCCGATTTTTATGCCCAGTGCGCCCAACATGATGGTTTGCGCCAGATGATTTCGCAGCAGCAAGCCTATATTGGTGCCATGAATTTAGATGAACTGCGTCAGGCCATTGTCAGACCAGCGGAGTTTCTGGGCTGGCAGTTTGATGAGGGGCTGGTGGACATGATTGTGGATGATGTGGAAGGAGAACCGGGGGCACTGCCGCTGCTGTCTCATGCCCTGTTGGAAACGTGGAAACGTCGCCAATTTGCCACGATGACGCTGGCGGGGTATGTGAGTGCGGGTGGGATTCGGGGGGCGATTGCGGAAACGGCCGATAAAGTCCTCGACAGCCTCACACCAGCCCAACAAGCCATCACCCGCCGCATCTTTTTGCGCCTGACGGAGATTGGCGATGGCACACAAGACACCCGCCGCCGCGCTCGTTTGCAGGAGTTGACGCAGCAGGCGAGTGCAGCGGTGAATGAGGTGTTGGAAAAGCTGGTGGCGGCGCGGCTGGTGATTAAAGCGGCGGAAACGGCCGAAGTGGCCCATGAAGCCCTCATCCGTGAATGGCCGACGCTGCGCCAATGGCTGGATGAGAGCCGCGAAGGGCTGCTGCTTCACCGCGCTCTGAGTAAGGCGACGGAGACGTGGCTGGCAACGGGGCAGGATGCAGGGATGTTGTATCGCGGGGCGCGGTTGGCGCAGGCGCAGCAGTGGGCGCAAGAAAATGGGGCGGAACTAAGTGCCGATGAGCGGCTGTTTTTGCAGACGAGTCAGGCGGTGATTGATGCCGAAATTCGGGAGAAGGAAGAGGCGCAGCGGCGGGAGGCGGCTCTGCTGCGTTTGTCGTTGGCGCGGCAGTGGGCGGCGCAGTCGGGTATGGAATTGGGGCGTGGCCGGGCGGATTTGGCTTTGCTGCTGGCGATTGAGGCGGGGCGGAAACAGGCGATACCGGAGGCGTTTACGGCCGTTCGCCAGGCCCTGGCCGACCCGCGCAGCACTGCTCGCCAACTGATTGGTGATAATGGCATAAATTATATTTGCACTAACCAACAAAAAGACCAACTGCTGGTCTGTTATATGTTCAACCTGGTGCAGTTGTGGGATTTGCCTACAGGTGAGGTTCTGTTTGAGCTGCATCATGGCAGCCATGTGCGGCAGGCGCGGTGGAGCCATGACGAGCGCAAGATTTTGACGGGCAGTTCGGATGGCACGGCCAAGATTTGGGAGGCGCAAACGGGGGCGGAACTGCTTGCACTGCCGACGGGGTATGATGCGCAGGTGGTGGCCTGGAGTCCTGATGACAGCCAGGTGCTGACGGTGAATGTGCGCGGCGGTGAGGTGCATATTTGGGATGCGGCCAGTGGGGAGCAGCGGCATACGCTGGCTCATAGTGATTTGGTTGAGGGGGCCAGTTGGAATGCAACGGGGACGCATATTTTGACGGCTAGTCGGGACAATACGGCCGTTATTTGGGATGCAGCTGCTGGGGAACGGGTGCAGGTTTTTGAGCATGAGGAGATGGTGTTTACGGCCGTTTGGAATCGGGACGAAAGCCGCGTCCTCACGGCCAGCTACGACCACACGGCTCGTGTGTGGGACGCGGCGACAGGCGCAGAAATGCTCAAATTCAGCCACGATAAAGGGGTGAATACGGCTATCTGGCACGAGCGGGATGAGGATAGCGAGCGGCTCATTGCCACCGCTGGCGAAGATGGGCTGGTCAAGATTTATAAGCAAAATGAAGCGTATGATTGGCACGCCCTGGAGCATATTTTGCGCCACGATGAATCGGTGACGGCCTTGCAATGGCATGAAGATGGGCGCAGTCTGCTGACGACAGCGGGCAATAAGGTGCAGTTGTGGGATATGGATTCCGGCCATTTACGCGCCACTTGGGGGCATCGTCAGGCTGTGCTGGGGCTGGCTTGGGGCCAGGGCAATCGGCAGTTGTTTACGGCTGGTTACGATGGCCTGTGGCAGTATGAGATGGACAGTTATGAACGGCCGATGCTGAATTTTCATGAAGACATTGACCGGGTGCTGTGGAATCCGCAGGGAGACCGGGTGCTGCTGTTGGCGAGTGAGTGGGTGGGGATGTGGCAGCCGCACACGGGGGAGTTGTTGTGGCAGCGGGAGCATGGGCATTATATGCAGGATGCGGCCTGGAATGGGGCTGGCAATCAGATTGCTCTGACCAGCCAGAGTGTGAATCCGGCCGTTTGGGAAGCGGACAATGGTAAGGTGGTGCATGAGTTTCCGGGTCATGAAGATGTATCCCTCGTACCCTCGACGCAAATTGTGTGGCATTCGGGTTGTGATTTGTTGGCTTTTGTGAATACGGAGAATGTGGTGGTGGGCTGGGATGCGGTGACGGGGGAGCAGCGCTTTGCCTGGCCGCATGAGGAGCCGGTGGCTTATTTGCTGTGGAATGAAGATGGTACGCAGCTTTTGGTGGTGACGGAGGCGGGGCAGGCGATTGTGTGGGAGGTAACGGCCGTTGCTCCCCTGCACACCATCCAACTGGAAAATTACGAGGAGTTGGAACGAGGCAATGGCAGCATCGGCTGGCATGTGGCGCAGAATCGGCTCACGCTCAAAACAGGCAACTGGGACCTGGCAACTGGGCAAGTCCATGAAGATGTGGCCTTGCTAGATGAAAAACATACATTGTGGCATCCGCAATGGAACCATAATGGCGACAAACTGGCGGCCAGTGCCTCTGGTGATTGGGCCATTTGCCATGACTTTGTGACGCACAAGACGACATATATGCAGCATCAGGGCATGGTGCAAAGTTGTGTGTTTAGCCGAGATGAGAGCCAGCTTCTGACAACGGCCGTTGATAAAACTGTCCGCTTATGGCAGGTAGAAACGGGCGAGGAGGTGTTGTCCTGGCGCTTTCAAAATGGGGTGTCGTGGGCAGGGTGGAGTCCTGATGAGCGGCATATTTTGGTGGTGGAGGGTCAGCGTTTGTGGCAGTATTGGGTGAGGATGGAGGATTTGATAACGGCCGTTTGTCCCCGCATCTCGCGCAATATGACTGTTGAGGAGTGGGCGCGTTATATGATGGGCGAGCCGTATCGGGAGACGTGTGGAGAGAGCGCAAAACGTAAAACGTAACGGCGACAGTTTTACGTTTGTGATTATTCAGTGTGAAAATCCTCCCGGAGGTTTCTTTTACGGCGGCTCTCTCGAGTGAAAACCTCCGCGAGGGTGAACAGACACTTACGTTTTTAAGGAGTTAAAGATGGACTTGAAGCTGAAAGAGAAAGTAATTATGGTGGCGGCGGGGAGCAAGGGGCTGGGGTTTGGCATTGCCCAAGCTTGTGCGCGGGATGGGGCGATTGTGTGCGTAGGCAGTCGTAACCAGGAAAATGTAGATACAGCGGTGGAGAAGTTAAAAGCGGCAGGAGCTACATCGGCTCAGGGGCATATTCTGGATGCCAGAGAGGGTGATTCGATTCGGGCCTGGGCTGAAAGTGTGTTGGCGGCAAACGGCCGTATTGATGGCCTTGTCATCAACGCTGGTGGGCCACCAGCCGGCCGTTTCGATGACTTTGAGGAGCAGGCATGGTACGATGCCTTCGAGCTAACCTTGATGAGTGCCGTGCGCATGATTCACGCCGTCTTGCCCACCATGCGCCAGCAGCAGCACGGGGCCATTCTCACTGTGACCTCCCTCTCGGTCAAAGAGCCAATCGAAAACATTTTACTCTCCAACGTCATGCGTTCCGGTGTGGTTAGCCTCGTGAAATCGCTGTCTAAAGATGTGGCTAAGGAGGGTATTCGCGTCAATAATCTCGTGCCGGGTACGATTTACACGGATCGGGTGATTTCACTCAATCAGTTTGCTGCCGAGAGAGCGGACATGACCCCAGAGGTTCAGCGGGCAAAGGCGGAGGCTGCTATTCCAATCGGCCGTTACGGCACAATCGAGGAATTTGGCGCGGCGGGAGCTTTTCTGCTGTCTGATGCGGCTTCGTATATTACGGGTTCTACCCTGGTGGTAGATGGGGCACTTTCTAAAACTGTTTGGTAGAAATAAAAATCACCGTGCCGCCTCTAAACCGTTGGGTAAGAGGTGGCACGGTGATAAGAAAGCGAACGGTGAGGACTAAAAACAGTCCTCACCGTTTTCATAAAAAAAGTTAGGGCACAATATCCAGGCCGTCGGTAATCTCTCCGGCAAAACCATTCACAGAGCCATCCCAATACATAGCGAAGGCACAACTTGTGGTTGAACCGAATGAGCCAGTGCAGGTGAAGATGTCGGCTCCGTCACCGCTGACACCCGTTACGCTGAACGCGCCGAGTGCGGTGAGGTAGAGGGTAGAGCCGTCTACCCACACGCCAGTGATGTCTTCAGAGGAGGATGTATTGAGTCCGACATCTGAGCCGTCGAAGTAGAGGGACCAGGTACCGGCGGTGGTGCTGCCGAGTGAGCTGGGTGAGAAGGCCAGGAGGTCTTCATCTGTGCCGGAAACGCCGGTGACGCTGGGGTTGCCGGTGGTGCTGAGGAGTAAACGGCCGTCTGGCGCAAAGCCAATCGCATCAATATCCTCAGCCGTCGTTGTCAGGCCCACATCCGAACCATCGAAGTACCAGGCAAAGGTTCCTGTGGCAGGAGTAAAGCGCACAATATCGGAATCATCCACCGTGCCTAAGCCGCTAACGGAAACGGCCGCATCGAAACTCATCAAGATGGTGCCATCATTTTGTATGTCGAAGGCGTTGAGATCGGCCGTTATGCCATAGGCTGAGCCATCCCAGAACATGCTCCAACTGCCATTGCCGATGTTGTAGGCCACAATATCTTCATCCGCAAAGGCCAAGCCGCCCGCATTGCCATTGGTGGTGGAACTGACGTAGAGGATGCCGCTGCCGGGTTCCGGGGTGTTGGTGGGAGTGGGGGGAACGGCCGTATTGGTCGGTGTGGGTGGCACACTGGTGTTGGTCGGCGTGGGCGGCACAGTCGTGTTCGTCGGGGTTGGTGGAATGGGCGTGTTGGTGGGGGTCGGTGGCACAGGCGTATTGGTCGGCGTTGGCCCCGTACCTTCCGTGCAGATTTCCAGACTCCAACTGTTGAGTGCCCCCGCATCGGCCGCTGGGTAATAGTCAGTGACCGTTAAAATCCAGGTGCCGCTGCTGTTTTGCCCATCAAAAGCCGATAAAGCATTATTTGGCGTAAAAGTGCCACTGATGGTGGGTGTTGACCCCGCACATTGATTTTCAACAGGCAGTGCCGCCTCATCATCCAACGTTGCCACCACATTATCGCCGCTGCAGCCATAGGTGCTGGCGGGTACACCAGGACGGTCTAAGACAGTGACACTTGTGCCTGTATCCTGATGTGTAACTGCCATGCCAATATCCCCTACCCAGACGTGACTCATGTTGACGGTGAAGTTGACATCGGCAATGGTGCCGCTGCCGCCCACATTCAGGTTAGAGGTGATAGCAGATACGCCGTTGGGCAAATTCACAGGCACATCGGTGCTGCTATAAACCGTGCAGGTGGTGGGGCCAGGGGTGTTGGTGGCGGTGGGGAGTGGTGTGGCGGTGGCGGTGGGGCCAGGTGTGGGTGTAGGCCCGCCGCTGCATCCAGGGAAAGCAAAGGAACCAATGCGTGTTTGCCAGTTTGTGCCTGTGGTAGTGTAATATTCAGTGGTATACCAGAAGGTGCACCCATCCACATCTACCGTCATGGCTGAATAATCACCCCAACGATTGTATGAGGTTTGCGAACCAGTTCCCGCAATGAGCGTGCCTTCGCCCTGGCTTAAGGCATTGAGGGGATCAGATGCCAGGCGACCCGCATACCGAATTTGGGGATTGATGCTGGCGCTAGACGCACTATAACCAACGGCCATGTTGCCCTGGCTGTCTACGGCCACGCTGCCCATCCAGCGATGGGTTGAGTCGGGGCTGTAGGTGCTTTGTTGATAGACGGAGGGTGTGCCGCTGAGATTGCGAAATTCGTACCAGCGGATGCCCGCTACGCCGCCAGAGGAGACGGAATGGGTGACCCAGAGGGATTCGGTGCTGCCTACTTTGCTGTATTGCAGTTGGGCCATTAAGCGGCCAGCCAGTGAGTCGAGGGTGGTGCTGGACCCGCCCTGAGGCACGGAGCCAGCGTTGGAGTAGGAGGCGATGCTGGTGCTGACCGGGCCAGTTAGGGTAGAGTTGGCAGAGTTGTTCCAGTCTATGGACATCTTCCAGGTGTACATGGTGCTGGTTGTTTGCAGCGACATGAGGTAGTTGGGTGTGCCGGCCGAGGGCATGGTTGTTTTGGCGTTGGCTGGCAGCAGGCTGAAGTAGGCAGACCCTAAATCAACCAGTTGATAGTTGATGGGCTGGCCGTTGATGAGATTGTCGCGGTTGAGTGCCCAGATGCGCACGCCTTTGTAGCTGGCACTGGAGCAGGTGCTGGTGAGGCAGTCGAACATATTGGCGGTCATGTAGATGCCATCGTGCCAGGCACCCATTTTGGGATAGTCGTTGAGCCAGGGGTGAGAGGCATCGTCGGCCCGCAGGCCATAGAACCACCAGCCGCCGGAGACGGGATCGGCCGTTTTGGACACGGCGATACATTCATAATAAGGGCCATTCTGGGTGTTCGTCCAGGCAAAGTCGGAAATAATCCAACGGCCGCTTACGTTGTCATACAATACCACTGGATCACCATTGTTGTCGGCATCGCAGGATGTGCCTGTGCCGTCAAACAGGGTGTCGAAGGTAAAGGCTGCCAGTTGTTGTCCCGTTTTGGAATAGATGCCAATGGAGGTGTTAACGGCCTGAATGTAATGGTTTGGCCCGACATCGCCTTGCGTGTCTGGCGGCCAGCCTGCACCCCAATTTTGTAAATCTAAACCAGCAAAGCTTTGGCTGGGGCTGGGAATGGCCTCAAGCCCCGCAGTGGTTTGCCGGACGGAATCAATGAAATTGGGATTGCTGCGGTCTTGGCCGAACAGCTCAAACTCTACACCGAGCGACTTTTCTGCTGGCCCCACTTGGGGCAAGTCACGCACATCGCCATTGTAGGAAGCAGCGGCGGCGGTGGTGCCTTGTTGAATTTCGCTGATGGTGGTGTCGTTGGGGTTGAGGGCAAACTCGACGATGCCGCCTTCCCCGCCGGGGGCTAAAAGCTGAACGGCCGTATCCTGGGATACGGCCGTTTCGGGGGTAGATTGGCTGGGGACAGCTACCAAAAGCCATATGCCAAAAACAACAGCAACAAATAGAAAACCTGAACCAATCATTTTACGGCGTAATCGCTCGGACATACAAACCTCCTGTGGATGAAGAAAAGGCCACCCGACCTTTTTTGAGTGTTCGGGAAACTTTAACTAAGAGAGGTCAGATGTCAACGGATTTTTAGGGGGCAATTGTGGGCCAAACAAACCGAAATGAGGGGCAGAACTGGTTCTCAAGACATAAAGCGGGCAACATGACCCAAACGAAAGTGTCACTTCCCTTCAAATTTAGGTTTGCGCTTGTCTCGGAAAGCCTGCACACCTTCGGCGTGGTCTTCCGTTTTAATCAAAATGCTTTGCGCCAGCCCCTCCATAGCAATAGCTGATGTCTGATCCATATTGTGCAGATTATTCAACAGCTTCTTGGCTAAACCAATGGATTGTGGCGCCCGTTTGAGCAAAGCATTGGCATACTCATAAGCCGTCGCCAACAACTGCTCCTGCGGCACAACCTTGTTCAAGAAGCCCATTTCGTAAATCTGCTGCGCCGAATACATCGTCCCCATCCAAATCAACTCCTTCGCCCGCGCCACGCCAATCTCCCGAATGAGGCGCGTGCAGCCGCCGACCCCCGGAATCAGGCTGATGAAATTCTCGCGGAAGCCAATCGTCGCCTCGGCCGCCGCGATGCGGATGTCGCAGGCCAGGGCCAGTTCAAAACCCGCCCCCGTGCATGGCCCATTGATGGCACAGATAACGGGCTTTTCCAACGCTTCCAAATCATCAAAAAATTTTGTTAAGCGGCGGCTGTTGGCGCGGAAATCGGGCGTAATCCACTCATGCTCGAAGTGGCTCATATCGCCCCCGGCCGAAAAGCCGCGCCCCGCACCCGTAAAAACCACCACTTTGATGGCTTTGTTAAAAAATAGGTCGTCCATCAAGGCCGTGAAATCGAGGCGCATTTGCATGTTGACGGCGTTGAGATGGTCGGGGCGGTTGAGGGTGACAGTGGCGATGCCGTTATCATCTAAATCGAAAAGTAAGGTTTCAAAGTTCATGGTTTCTCCAGACCCGAAGGGTTTTGGTGGTTGGAAACAGGCGTATCAGCGGCGTTAAACCCTGCGGGTCTTGCCACTGTTGCCTCATCGTAGCGGATGGCTTCGAAGATGGATTTGCAAGTGTGGCAGTAATATTGTGTGCCTAACAAGGTTTGGCCGTACAGGGAAAATCGCTCGTTATCGGTTGAATCGCAAAAGGGGCATTGTATGGTCATGTTAACTACTCAACTGCTCTTTATGGCGGAAACGGCCGTTCCACCCCTCCCACCCTTGCACCTCAGCCGCCACCACCAGGCCGCACTTCGCCAAAACCGGCTCCACCTCGGCCAGCCAACGCTGGCGCAACGTGGCGGCATCGGCATTGAGCACACCCGCTGCATAGAGCGTGTTGGTAATGGCATCATCGTTCGGCCCCAGCCAGGTGGAAGTGATGTTGTAGGCCCAGGAAACGGCCGTTGCCAGCCGCCCCCTCATCCCGTTGCCACGCTCCATCAGCCGCACCAGCCACTCATCGCCAAACACCCGGTGAAACTGCTCCTCCTGCAAAATTTTGGCCGTGCGTCCCGCCAACGGCTGAAAAGCCGAATCCGCCGTGGCCGCAATCGCCACCTGCAAGGCCCGATCCAGCGTTACATTGATTGCCACCACTTGCAGCCAGCTATCCCAGGCTGGCTGCAAAGCAGCCGGGGCATAATAAACCTCCCGCGCCTCCAAATCATTCTCCGCGCCAATGGCCTCTGGCGCGTGGGGAAAGTGGCGCAGCAGGCCATACAAACTGCGGGCATGCCCCAACTCATCCTGCGTAATCGCTGCCGAGCCAACGGCCGCTTCCAAAGCCGGCGTGCCAGTCACCCACCGCGAAAACTGAATGCCCATGCGGTGCTTCGTGTCCGCCACCGACAATGTCCAGGCTAAAACGGCCTCCGCCAATGCGGCGGGCATTTCCTCTGCATGTTGATATGTTTTCATAATCGTGTATGGGTAAACTGGTTTAGTGGTGCATGGGTCAATGACCGTGTCCATACACTACTAGACCAATACACCTTACTGACTTTCCCCTATCACCTGAATCATCTCTTGCGCTGGAATGGCAACAAGCTCCACCCAGCCTTCCGTCCCCAATTGTTGTAAAGCGGCTTCTTTAATGGGATCGGCCGTTGCCAGCACCATCACAAAGGCCAGCGGTTCTTCATAGGCTTTACGGCCGTAAATTTGGTAACTTCTTTTTTGCTCATTCATCGTTTACACCGGGGCAATAATCGTGGTGATCTTGGCTCGCGGCACAATTGCCATCTCGCGCCAGCCCCACTCATCATACAGCTTGGCCGCATACATCTTCGCCAATTCATCATTCCGCGCCACCACACTGCCAATGTGGCGCAGCCCATCTTCCCGAAAGCGGGCAAACACTTCGTAAATCTGTCCTTCTGGTGTTACTTTCAATAATTCTGTCATGCGGCAATACCCCATTTTTTTAACTTCTCGCGCCCTTTTTCAGTCAAGCGCTGCCGTGTCCAGGGCGGGTCCCATACGATTTGCATGTCTACCTGGTGAACGGCCGTCTCCCGCAGCAGCCGCTCACGAATATCACTAATAATGTACTCCATGCAGGGGCAGCCCATCGAGGTAAAACTCAACGCCACCTGGGCCACGCCATCAGCCAGCTTCAGGTCATAAATCAGCCCCATATCCACCACACTGACCGGGTATTCCGGGTCTTCAACCTCTTCCAACGCCTGCCACAACACCAACTCTGCGGCCGAGGCGGCGGCTCTGGCCTGGGCCAGCCAGGGTGGTTGGGGGCGGGTGGTGTCCAATTCGGCCGTCATGCGATAATCTCCTGCCAGCGGCGGCTGCTTTCTGTGCCATTTAGCTCGCCATAACCCCGCTGAATTTCGGCCACAAACTTTTTGTTGTTGGGGCCGCGACCGCGCCAGCGCACCAGCACCTCATCCCAGCCAATCTGCCCTTCGTCAAACGCCCAGCACTTGTTGGCCGCATCAAAACGGGAAGGGAAGGGGAAGGTAAGGATGTACTTGTTTGTGTCGCTGTCCAGGTAAGCAGGAACGTTGATGTTGAGCGAGGTGAGGAAGGGAACGGCTGTACTCATCCACACCTGCCGCAGTTCATCATTCGTATAGCCCTTAAACCCATACTCAATCTGAATCGTGTGCCGCTTCTCCGTGTCCGGCAGCCCAAACCACTCAACCGTCAGCGGAAACATCCAATCCACCGCCTGCTGCAGCCGCTCATGGCCGTCTGGCTGCTCGTTAATCTTGCGCATCCACGTCTCCCCATGCCGCAAATGGAACGACTCTTCCTTGTCCACCTTGGCTAAGGCTCGCTTCCAAGGGCCATAGGTCGTGTGCTTAAACACATCACTCAGCAGCACAAACCCGGCCCGGTCATAAAGCGCATTGGCCACCACCAACTCTTCCCACGTCTCCAGAGGCACATCAAACGCATAGGGATATTTGAAATCCTCAGGCCGCCGCTCGTAGACAAGCTGCTCCTTGCTCACCCCCAAATCCTCCAACATGCGGTAGGCAATGTGGGCGTGGGCAATCTCATCCTGAATAATGCTCATGGCCGAGAGATAGGCGTTGGTGGAGGGGGCAGCTTGCGCCGCCAAAAAATAAGCGGGCGCGGAGATGAGTTCGGTATCGGCCGAAACGGTCAAAATCCGCTTAATGCCTTCCAGGTAAGTAGGACTCATATGGTCAATGTTCTCGACCATTTTGCCATGCCCCAATCGTTCGCGTACTTCGTCTTCAGTTAAGTGCATAGTTGCTCCTCTGAAATTGGGCGAATGAATTCGCCGCAACGACTACGAAGCCCGCCTACGCGGGCTTAAGTCGGCGCAGGCCGACTTTGTAGTCGTTGCTGCAGTTTTAACCGCCGCTACCTTCCCTTATAAACCGGCTCCCGCTTCTCACTAAACGCGGCAAAGCCTTCGGTCGCATCCTCCGTATCATACAGCGGTGCAATCAGGTCACGTTCCAGAGCCAGACCCTCTGCCAACGCCATCTCCAGGCCATCGTACACGGCCCGCTTAATGGCCCCAATAGCCACCGACGCGCCATTGGCAATGCGTTCAGCATAGGCTTGCACATCTTCGTTGAAGCTTTCGGCCGGAAACAGTTTGTTGACGATGCCTAGCTCTAACGCCTGCTGGGGCGTGACGCGCTCGCCCAAAATCATCATCTCCAGGGCCTTGTTTGCGCCAATCAGGCGGGGGAGCCGCTGTGTGCCGCCGTTGCCGGGTAAGATGCCCAATGTTACTTCGGGCAGACCGAGATAGTAGGGGCGCGAACCTTCGCGCCCGCTGTCTACCGCCACCCTCAAATCACAAGCCAAGGCCATCTCCAAACCGCCGCCGAGGGCGTGACCATTAATCGCGGCAATATAAATCTTGCGGCTGGCCGCCATCCGGCTTAACTCGCCGTGCGCCAGATGAATCATCGCCATGTTGTCTTCCGTGCTGTTCGCCAAAAACGCCTTGATGTCGGCTCCTGCCGAGAAGAACTTCTCAGAAGCACTGCGGAGGATGATGACGCGAACGGCCGTATCCGCCTCCGCCGCCCCAATCGCCACCCCCAACTGCCGCATAAACTCAATCTCATAACTATTCGCCGGTGGCCGATTCAGCGTAATCGTGCCCACCTTCCCAGCCTTCGCAAACGTCACAACCTGTTCGGACATACTCTCTCCTAAGTAGTCGCGGCATCCCTGCCGCGTCTTCAATAGATTTCAAAGAGCGCGATAAGAAATCGCGGCTACACCTCCAACCCGCCAAACACCGCCCCCTTACTCTCCAAATAATAATCCACTGCCTCCGGCCCATGCTCATGCCCAATGCCCGAATCCTTCACCCCGCCAAACGGCAGTTCATCATAACCATAATGAATCTGGTTGATCCACGTCACCCCCGCGTTAATTTCGCGCACGGCTTTGTTGGCCCAGGCCATGTTGTTCGTCCAAATGGATGACCCCAGCCCATAAACGGTATCGTTAGCTTTAGCAATGGCCTCCTCCAAACTGCTTACCCGGAAAACGGGCAGCACCGGCCCAAAAACTTCTTCCCGCACCAATCGGCTGTCCTCCGGCACGTTGGCGACAACGGCCGGTTCAAAGTAAAACCCATTGGCTAAGGCGGGGTCATTCGGCCGTTTGCCCCCAATCAGCACCTCGGCCCCCTTGTCCACCGCATCTTGCAACTGCGCCTCAATCTCTTGCAACTGAAATTCGGCATGGATTGGTCCCATGCGCACAAAGGGTTTTTCGGGTCGGGTGGTGGGATCGCCCAACTGATAACCAGCTACTTTTTTAACCAGACCTGCCACAAATTCATCGTAAATCTCGTCGAAAAGATAGAGCCGTTTCACCGCCAAACAGGCCTGACCCGCGTTCCAATAACGGCCGATCATTGCCCCACTAATCGCCTTCCGCATATCGGCATCCGGGCACACAATCATCGGGTCAGAGCCGCCCAACTCCAGCGTGATGCGCTTGAACTCTGGCGCGGCTAGCTCCATCACACGCCGCCCTGTGCGTGACGAACCCGTCAGAGCCACGCGGCGCACATCGGGATGCGTCACCAACGGCTCGCCGATTTCCGGGCCGTACCCAGTGACACATTGCAGCACACCAGGCGGCAGCCCCGCCTCATTGAGCAGGCCAATGGCTCGCAGGGTAGCCAGCGGTGTAGATTCCGATGGTTTGATGATGAGCGGACAGCCGGCAATAAGAGCCGGGCCAATCTTCGTGCCCATCAGCGTCAGTGGAAAGTTCCAGGGCACAATGCCCACCGCCACGCCAACCGGCCGTTTGAAAATCACCCCGTAATTGTTCTTGCCCATCGCTGGCGGCACTGGCACCTGTGCCCCGCGAATTTTGCTGGCAAGCCCCGCATAAAACTCCAGGCCATGCAAAAAATGGTGGAATTCGCCCTGTGCTTCAAAGAGCGGTTTGCCTTGTTCGGCCGTTAACAGCCCCACAATCTCTTTGGCATTTTCCTGCAACAAGGCCATGCCCTTACGCAGCAGTTCAGCCCGTGTATCGGCTGGCGTATCGGCCCAACCAGGGAAAGCCGCAGCGGCAGCGGCAACGGCCGTATCCGCATCCGCCTTCTCGCCATAAGGCACACTATCCAACACCATCCCATTCGCCGGATTCTTAATCTCATACGTCCGCCCACTCTGGGCAGCCACCCACTCGCCATTGATAAACATCTGTGCCATAAAAAACTCCTTAATTACGTCATGTCGTCATGATGTCATTACACGCCAATGCCATCAAAAAAAACATCCGCCAAGTAAGCCGCCATTGCCTGGGGGCTGTCAAAACGCTGCCGGGCATAATCGCTCAAACAGGCTTCGACAATGGCAATGAACTGCCAGGCAAAAATGCGGGCATCGCCGCTCTTAATTTCACCAGCCGCCATGCCATCGCTGATAATCGTTTCAATCTGGTTGGGTAGGGCGTTGTGGTAAGCGGTGATGAGGCCGTCACGCGCTGCGCCCGTAAAGCGGTTGTTATCGCGCCGCACCAGTTGGATGGTGCGCTGGAAGATAAGCGGCCGTTCCAGATACAGCGCTGTCAGGTGTGTCAATCTCCCCCGTGCTGAACCAGCCTGTTCCACCGCCTCGCGCAGCAGGTCTTGCAGATTTTCCAGATACTCCGCCAGCATCCGCAAAAACAGCTCTTCCTTGCTCTTGAAGTGGTGGTAAATGGCCCCTTTGGTGACGTTAGCTTCCTGAGCAATCTGGCGCATGGTGATGTCGTCATAGCTGTTGCTGACGAACAGGGTGCGGGCGGCCTCTAAAATGTCGGCAATGGTGGTGAAAGATTTTTCGTACATACGCCAGAAAAATACCTACTGGTCGGTATTTTTAGCAGATACGCACAAAATGTCAAGCAGAAGGGGCTGAAGTGGGGGCGGAGATTGGAGATTGGACAAGTCTCCAATCTCCAATCTCTAATTACCTAAAAGGTAATCGGCCGTTTCTCCCGTGCCGACTCATAAGCCATCAAAGCTACTTCCATAGACTTTAAGCCATCATATCCCGTAATAGATGGCTCCCGTCCTTCGCGGATCGCCCCCACAAAATCCTGAATCAATCCCAAATCGGCATTGCTGCCCCAACCGTGCAGCTTCGTCTGCCCCACCTTATTCGAGCTGACCGTCACATTTTGTGAATAGGCATCCACCAAAACCGCCCCCTTCTCGCCCATGATCTCAATCTTCACATCCCCCCAAATCATCGAACTCGGTGGTCGTGACCAACTCGTATCCAACGTGCCATAGATGCCATTCGCCAGCTTAAAAGACAACATACCCGCATCATCAATCCCCAACTCCGGGTGCAGCAGACTGTCACCTACCTCGGCATACACCTCTACCACTTCCGTGTCCCAAAACCAGCGCAGCAAATCTATCACATGCACCGTATGGTCAATCACCGCGCCGCCGCCCGACATGGCTTCTTCCACAAACCAGCCGCCAGGCATGGAGCCATGATTGGTGCATTTGGCACTGTACAGCCGGCCCAATTTCCCCTCGTCCAGCGTTTGCTTGAGCTTTTGCATGGCTGGCGTAAAACGCACGGGGTAGGCAATCTGTAATTTTGTGCCGCGCTGCGCACAGACATCAATCATGGCCTGGGCATCGGCGACGGTGGTGGCGATGGGTTTTTCGCACAAGATGTAGTTGGTTTGGCCGGCACACAGTTCCACAAACGGCCGATGTTTCACATTCTCACTACAAATAATCACCCCATCCAGCTTTTCATCCAGCAAAGCCTGCGCCTCCGCAAAAAAAGGCACACCAAACGTCTGCGCCATCTTCTGCCCCCGCTCAGCGTTATCATCATAAATCCCTGCCAACGTCACATCCCCAATCTTTTGCAAACATTGAGCATAACCAGCAGCGTGCATATGGGCAAAACTAATCATTCCAATTTTCATTTTGATTTCCTCATGGTAGGCGCGGTTTCTTACCGCATCTTCACTATTGTTTCCCAGAACGCGAAAAGAATTCGCGGCTACGCAATCTCCACCGGCATTCCCGTGCGCATAGACTCAATCGCCGCCAACGATACCTTTACCGCCATCAAACCATCCTGCGGTGTTACCCGGCAAGGCGTACCGTTTTCCATACAGTCGAGAAAATGGGCTAACTCGGCGTAATAAGGATCATTCTCCGTTGCCAGGGGGCTGGCTGTGCTGCGATTGACACTGCCATCTTCACCGGTTAAGGCCAACTGAACCGGGGCATCTTTAAGCGAATCCCACTCCATCAGCCCTTCATCGCCAGCGATTTCCAGGCGGGTACGGAACTGCCCCGCCGGATGCGCCCAACTGCTTTCGATATGCCCAATGGCTCCATTGGCAAAACGCAGGGTAATGAGAGCATGATCACGGCCGTTTTCCCCCGCAAAACTCAACCCTCTGGCAAACACTCGCGTGATCTCGCCAAAACACCAGCGCACAAAATCAAGGTCATGGATACCCAAATCCATCATCACGCCGCCGCTCTGCTCAAAATCGTGGAACCAGGAGCGTTCGCCCCAGGCCGGCATACTGCCCGCCCGCACCGTGCGGATGACACCGGGCTTACCCAACGCCCCGCTGTCCAGCACCGCTTTGGCCTTCTCAAACTGCGGAAAGAAGCGCACCACCTGGGCTACAAACAGCGGCACATTCGCCGCCTCACAAGCAGCTATCATCTCCTCACAATCGGCAACATTGCGGGCCAGGGGCTTCTCACAGATAACGGCCGTTCCCCCCGCCGCCGCCGCCAACACCCCCTCCTTATGTGCCGTCGTAATCGTACACACATCCACCACATCCACATCCGCCACCAACGCCTCTACACTCTCATACACCTGGCCGCCAAAACGAGCCACCGCCCGCTCCGCCGCCTCAGCGCGAATATCATAAAATCCCGCAATTGCCACCGGCAGCTTCTGCCACCGCTCTGCGTGCCAGCCGCCAATAGCGCCAGCGCCAACAATACCTATTCGTTTCATCACGTCATCCTTTTGGGTTAGTGTATGGATGTAGGGGTGTAGAAGGTCAACCTCCATACCCATACACCCATACACCAATATCCCCTAAATCCCATAATAATCATCAAGCTCCGCCCGATACCCCTTAACTTAGCGATTGGGGAGACGGGAGACCCACTTTCGCCAGTCTCCCGTCTCCCACTAAACCTGTAACTGTGCTTTGCCCCAGGCGATGCACGCTTCCGCTTTCTCCATCGAGTCGGCTTCAGCAAAGATACGTAACACGGGTTCTGTGCCCGAGAAGCGCAGCAGCAGCCAGTTATCGTTTTCGAGTAAAAATTTTGTGCCGTCGAGAAAAGAGGTGTGGACAACCGGATAACCGGCAATGTCGGCAACGGCCGTTTCCCTCAACTTTCGCGGCACAACCACCTTCATCTCGGCCGTCGCTGGCACAGCCTCTTCCACTGTTATTAATTGACCCGTAATAGCATACACATCGGTCAGCAGCTCCGAAATCCGCTTACCCGTCCGCGCCAGCATCTCCACCACCAACGCTGAGGCAAAAATACCATCCTTCCCCTGAATATGGCCGCGAATCGTCAGCCCGCCGCTGCTCTCACCCCCCAAAAGCGCATGGTGCGCCTGCATCGCCGCCGTAATATGCTTAAAGCCCACAGGCACTTCATAAGCAGGCTGGCCCAAATGGGCTGCCAGCCGATCCAGCATATGCGTCGTCGCCAGATTGCGCACCACACCCCCCGCCTCCCCCTTCACCGTCACCAGGTAATGATAAAGCAGCAGCAGAATATCGTTGATATGCACATAGCCGCCCTGCTCATCCACAATGGCAATCCGATCCGCATCCCCATCCATCGCCAAACCCAAATCAAAACGGCCGTCACGCACCGTCGTCATCAACTGGCGCAGCGAAGCCACATCGGGTGCCGGTGAACGGCCGCCAAAAAGTGGGTTACGATGCTCATGAATCGTCGTCAGGCGGCAGCGGGCTTCCGTCAAAATAATGCCCAGCGTCACCTGCCCCACGCCAAACATCGGGTCAATGGCAATCCGCAGCCCCGCCCGCCGAATCGCCGCCAGATCAATCAACGACTCCACCGCATCCACATACTGATTGGTGTAATCCACCAACCGCACCACCCCCGCCGCCTGGGCCACATCCAGCCCAATACGCACCACATCATCGGCCGTCAATCCATTGGCCTCCGCTTCAATCTGGTTCGTTTCGGCCGTTTGCAGCAGCGAACCATCCGAGTGAAACACCTTCAGCCCATTCCACTCTGGCGGATTGTGGCTGGCGGTGAAGATCAGCCCCAAAGCGGCCTGCAAATCGGCCGTCATATACGTGATGAGCGGCGTAGGCACATCCTCCGGCACTAAAAAGACAGGAATGTTGTTACCGGCAAAGACTTCAGCGGCCGTTTCCGCCGCCCTATCCGACAAAAAGCGGCGATCATAACCAATGACCACACCCTGCCCTTCCCGGTTCCCGCGCACCACCCCATTGGCCAAAGCCTGGCACAAGCGGCGCACATTCACCATCGTAAAACCCTCGCCAATAATGGCTCGCCAGCCACCCGTGCCAAAATGAATCAGATTCTCCGCCTCCACCTGGCGCGGCCGGAAGAGCCGCTTTTGCAAGGTAAACTCAGCTTCCTGCAAATCTTCGGGCGTGTTAATGCCCAGCGCATCCTCCTCAGCATAGCTCTGGTAGTTGGCCACGCGCAAACCCGACTGCACCAACAGCCGCACGCAGTCTGTCAGCAAATACTCTCCCTTGAGATTGTGGCGGGTGAGCTGCGCCAAGGCGGGGTAGAGGGCGGCTGCCTGGACAATATAAGCGCCAATATTGTATTCGTAACTGGGCTGTACGGCCGTTGCCTCACCCTGCTCCCCTTCCTCCACAATGTCTACAATCTCCCCCCCATCATTGCGGATGATTTGGCCGTAGGGGAAGGGCGTGGGCAAAACGGCCGTAAACAACGTCAACGCCGCCCCCTTCAAATAATGCCGACTCACCAACCCACGCAAAGGCGACGGCCGAAACAGCGGCGTATCCCCATACAAAATCAGCAAATCGCCAGCAAAATCCTGCAAAAATGGGGCCGTACAGCGCACCGCATCCCCCGTCCCCAACGGCTGCGGCTGCAAAATATAATGATAACCACCCCCCAAATGCGCCTGCACCTGCTGCCCCTCCGGGCCAATCACCACATAAATATCTTCCGCAGCCGCAAAACGACAGGCATTCTTGATCACATAATCAATAATCTTCTGCTCCCCCAACGGCAGCAGCACCTTCGGGAACGAGACCCCCGCCCGTGTGCCCAATCCAGCCGCCAAAATGATCACCTTCAACGCCCGATCCCCGTTCAATCTCTTAGCCTCCTAACCTGGACAAGCCAGAAATTTTTGACGCAGAGGCGCAAAGGCGCAAAGCATTGAGAGAAAAAAGTCTGAAAACCGTTGCGTCCCTTCCATTCTTCGCGTTCTTTGCGTCAAAATTGTCCATTTTGCAAACCACTGAATCTCATCCCCTCAATCATCGCGCACAACCGCGCAACGGCCGTTTCCCGTTCCAACTCCTCATGCAGCCCATTGGGAATCACCACATCGGCAAAACGTTTGGTGGGGTGGTTATAACGGCGGTGCTGCGGCGTAACACACTCGATATTGTAATGAGCAATCTCCTCAAACGGCCCGCCATAACCCCGCGCCAAATTGCGCTGAGTGCGCCGAATCAACATCTCCTCCAACGGCGTTTCCACATAACATTTAATGTCCATCAACTGCCGCAGTTGGGGAAAGTAGAGCACCAAAATGCCTTCCAAAATCACCACATCGCAGTCGGAAACGGCCGTACACGCCGCCAGCAACGCCTCCAACCGCAGCGAATCCGGCCGATTAAAATCAGGGCAAGGCTTCTGCCAATAGTCCGAGTAATAGGTGGGAAGCTCTTCAACCGGCTTGAAGAATTTGTCTTGGTGAATAAGATGGATGTTTAACGGCCGTAACCGTTCCATCACCTCCGCCACAATCGTCGTCTTCCCCGACCCCGTGCCACCACCAATACCAATGAATAACTGCCTCATAGGACACAGAAGAGACTAGAGACTAGAGACTGGAGATTAATAGTCTCTAGTCTCCAGTCTCTAATCTCCATAACTCTGCCGAATCTTCGCCATCTTCCCCACACTATCGCTAAACCCACCCGGCCGATTACGAGCGTGCCAAATTACCTCATATTCGGCCAGCAAGCGATCCGCATCTGCTGCCAGAGCGGGTGCGGGAGTAGGCGCACCATCCTTTAGCCAGTGGGCACGGCGCACCGCATGGCGCAGCATATCGGCCGTCCAGGCATATTCCTGCTTAATCAAATCACCCTGCGCATGGCGCATCTCAATCCCGTTCAGCCCCGCCATCACCTCATCAATAAACGCCAACGCTTTGTCAAAACCCTCAATCGTGACCGTGCCATCCAGCAGCATGTCCTGCATCTTCTCCAAATCATCCTCTGGTTTGGCTTCCAACGCGGCAAACAGCAGCGACATATTGTGAATCTTAGCCCCCGTTTGCAAATAGGCATTGCCCAAATCATAAGCCAGCCGCCCCATCGCCCCGGTTTGATCGCCAAAAGCATGATGGCTAACGGCCGTTGCTACATCCATCGCCACATTCCCCGCAAACCCCCACGAAACGGCCGCCCCATACCCAAAGCCCAAATAACTCACCGACGGCATCTGCCAATGGCCCCTGTCCCCCCAATCCGTCAGCAAACAGCCCACAGCCCCATGTTTCAGGCCATTCTCCACCGCCACCCGTACATTGCCCAGCATATTTTCTGTCCGTCCCGCCAGCGTATTCCACGACGACGTGCCTGGACAGACATAAAAAGGAATACCCGACTGCCCATAAACCGCGCTCGTCTCGGCAAAAGGATGGTGTGCCTCATAGCCCCACTCCAGGGCAATCACATCACGCGGCAGTTCCGCCACCAGTTCGGGATACTGCACAATAATATCGCCCCAAAACTGCATTGTGCGCCCCCGCGCCTTCACTTCTCGGTACAGCTTCAACAGGAAGTTCAAATAAACCCGGCCCACGCCCAACTCCTCCACCAATGCCTTGCTCTTGCCCTGCCCCAAATCATAGGTCTCATCGCCGCCAATGTTGAACTGGCTGCTGCTGAAATGGGGCAGCAGTTCATCAAACAGCCCGCGCACAAAATCTAGCGTTTCGGGCACAGCGGGCGACAGGCCAAAGGGGCCGGGCCGGAAGAAATTCCAGGGTGTTTCTGCCCCTTCCGGCGCTTCTGCCAGATGCGTATACGCCTCATGCTTTAACCAGTTGTGCATATGCCCAAAGCTGTTCTGATTAGGCACCAGCTCAATGAATCGCTCGCGGCAAAAAGCATCCAGCGCCAAAATCTCCTCGCCCGTCATCGGCGAAGCCTTCTCCCACACCACCTGGTGCTGGCGATAGGCAAAGGTATGCTCGGTGTAAAGCTGAATCTGGTTCACTTTCCAACCGGCCAGCATGTCAATCATGCCATACAGCGTCTCCATCGTGGGCACGCGGTTGCGGCTAATGTCCAGCATCACGCCGCGATGGGGCATGTCGGGCCAATCGTTGATGCGGCCCTGTGGCAGCGAACTGCCGCAGGTGGAGAGCATCTGCACTAAGGTACAGACGCCATAAAACAGCCCCGCGCCTGTGCCAGCCACAACATGCACGGCCGTGCCAGTCACCGTCAACTGATATCCTTGCGGAAAGGCCACCGAGCCAGGTGTCACACTCAACACCGCCCCAATTTGCGCCTGGGGTACGGCCGTTCCCGCCACAATCTCCCAATCCAGCCCGGCATATTCCTTCACGGCCGTTTGCAGCCGCCGCGCCGTAAACAGATTCTCCGTCCCGCCATCTAAAGCGATCAACTTGCCATTCGTTAAAGCTAAACGGCCGTCGCCCCAACTCATCTCCCTTGGTACTGGCATTAAGACTAAATCACTCATCCTCTTCTCCAAAAAGGTATATTGGTGTAATCGTGTATTGGAATAGCTGCTGAACCAATACGCCCATACACCATCACACCCCAGCTATCGCCTTCCGTACATTCCCATCCATCGTTGCCAATCTTTGCTTGGCCTCCTCTGGTGGCACATTCAGTAATAAACTAACAACGGCCGTCTTCACCTCCCCCTCGCTGGCTTGCAGAGCCGATTCGGCCGTTTCCCCATCCACCCCACACGCCGTCGCCACAATGCGGCCAGCGCGGGCGCGTAACTTGTTATTGGTGGCCTGCACATCCACCATCAAATTGCCATAGGTCTTGCCCAGCCGCACCATAACGGCCGTACTCAGCATATTCAGCACCAACTTCTGCGCCGTGCCCGCCTTCAAGCGCGTCGAACCCGTCAAAATTTCTGGCCCCACCAGCGGCGCAATTACATACTCGGCTGCCTCAGCCACCGGCGAGGGCACATTACAAACCACCGCCGCCGTCAAAGCACCCGCCGCCCGTGCCGCCCGCAAAGCTCCCACCACAAAAGGCGTGCGTCCACTGGCCGCCAATCCCACCACACAATCCTGCGCACACAAGCCCAACTCATGCAAAGCGGCAGCGCCCGCCTCAGCCTCATCTTCCGCGCCTTCAATGGAACGGGTAACGGCCGTTTCCCCGCCCGCAATTACCCCCACCACCAGTTCGGGGCTGGTGTGAAACGTCGGCGGACACTCCGCCGCATCCAAAATCCCCAGCCGCCCCGACGTACCCGCGCCCACGTAAATGAGACGGCCGTTTTCTTTGAGCCTCGCCGCAATCTCATCAACAACACGGGCAATCACCGGCAAAACAGGCTGCAGAGTGGCAACGGCCGTTCTGTCCAAAATGTGCATCAACCCCACCACCTGCTCTGTGGGCAGCAAATCCAACTCCCGGCTCAACACATTGGCCCTCTCCGACGACCATACTTGGTGCGTGGCACTTGCCGCAGTGCCTGGCACTTTATCCCCAGCGTGTGCGAGACCTCCGAGGTTTTCAAAACCTCGGAGGTCTTTACCCGCCAATTCCAACGCCATCAACCCGGCTCCCACCGCCGCATCGGCCTTGGGCAAAATTGGCTGTGCCTGTGGCAGCCGCGTCTGAATCGCCTGCACCACTACTTCTCGGTAAAAGCTGCTTTTGCTCAAAATACCGCCCCCCAACACCAATTGAAACGGCTCTGTGTGCCCCAATTTGTGGGCGACAGTAGCCACGGCCGTTGCCAGCCACTCGGCCCCCTGATTCACCGCCAACAATGCCGCCAAATCCCCCCGCTCGGCAGCAGCCAACACTACGGGGGCCAAGGCCGCAATATCAGCCACCCGCCGCTCAGGCGCATAGACCCAAACCAAAAAATCAGTCACTTTGTTCAGACCAACGGCCGTTACCAACTGCTCCACCAACACCACCGACCCATTCTGATTGCCATCTGTCTGCTGCGAAATCAGCCGTAGCGTACTTTGCACCAAATCATAGCCACTGCCATGATCAAAAAACGGCCCCCAACCGCCGCCCCGTGCCCGTTCACCCCGCTCATTTTCGCCATAGGCAATCATCCCCGTCCCCGCAATCAGCACAATCCCATTATGGTGGCCCAGGCCGCCGACCAACGCCCCCACCGCATCATTCTCCACCCGCACCGGCACCCCCGGCAGCATAGATGCCGCCATCTGCCCAAACAATTCCCGCTCTTCGGGTCTATCCACCCCAGCTAAAGACCAGGTTGCCGCCGCAATCGTACCCAAGGCGACTTCTGCCTGGGCTGCTGCCTCGCTCATTCCGGCCCACAAATTGGCTTTGGCTTGTGCCAGCCCTACATTGTGATGGTTGGATGAACCACTCAACCCTCGCCCCAAAACTTGTCCATTGTTGTCCAGCAGGGCAACGGCCGTTTTACTCCCCCCGCCATCTACACCAATTACAAATAACCCAGGGTTAGGTTCCATGAAGCAACATAATTACGTAATTACGTAATTACGTAATTACGCCTTCCATTCCATCTCCGCATCCAGCGGAAACATCGGCCGTTTAATTCGCTCATAGCGCAAATTAACAATATCCTGGTTCACCGCGCCCGGACTCAAGGCCAGCAAAGCCTTCGGTGCGGCCCGCTTCAAATCGGGCACAAGGTAGCCAATCTTCACCACTACTATTTTGTGCGCCAGCGGATCAATGCCCAGCTTCTCAAACTCAGCGATGTAGTGGAAAGGCTTGCGCCGCTGCGTCACAATCACTTTTACGCCGCCGCTTTGCAGCACAGCCAAATCGCCGCCCACTTCCGCCTGCTCTTTCAGAAAAATAACACGACCAGTTACGGTTAACGGCCGTCCATGCACCGCATCCAACTTGCCCCCCAGCGACACCGTGACCGTGTTGTTCAGGCCAGCGGCATGGCATTGGGCAACGGCCGTTGCATCCACAATACTTGCCACTACCGCGCTCGGCACCTCATGCGCCAGCAGCCGTTCCAAAAAGGCCGGCACATCGCCCACCCCCCCCGCTGTCGGGTTATCCCCCGAATCGCTGATGAAGACACAAGCCTCCTCAGCCGCCAAAGCCATCTCAATACAGTCATCAATGCTCCCCGTCGGCACACCAAAATTAAAATCGTGCCGACCTTCCCAATAAATCTGCCCCAACCGCGCCGCCTCCCGCTTATTCACGGCCTCATCTGTGCCTGTCACAATGATGGTGGCACTGGCTCGCGGTTCATCGGCCCACACATAGCCCACAAAAATCGAGGCATCCAAAATACCGGGCTGTTTATCTGTCTCCGCCAGAGCCGCGTACACGGATGTGCCCGGTTCCCATTCGGTGCTGGTGCGTTCGCCAGGTAGAATGACAGGGACAGGGAGACGGGTGATAAACGGCCGTATACCCTCCCTTAAACACCGCACCAACATCCCCACCGCCTTCTCCCGCGTCACCATATAATCCACATGCGGCGCCGTCCGGTAAGCCGCCAGCATATCAATCGCCGCCACAAACCGCTCCGAAATGTTGCCATGCAAATCCATGCTGGCACCAATCAAACAATCCGCTCCCACCACCTCCCGCGTCGCCACCGCCCAATCCCCCTCCGCATCATCCATCCCCCGCACATTCATCGCCCCATGCAAATCCAAATACACCCCATCCAGCGGCAGCAGCCCCCGCAGCCGCCCCAAAAACTCCCCCTTCAACGCCTCATACGCCCCCCTATCCACCGGCGCACCTGGCAAAGCACTCGCCTGCAAAGTCGGCAAAAACTCAATCTCAGAGAAGACCTCTGAGGTTTTCAAAACCTCAGAGGTCTTCGTTCCTATCGTACTATCAAACTTAGACAGAAACGGATAGCGACCAGCCGCGAGTAATGCCTCTTCCCGCAAAACCCGAAAATCCTCCAGCCGTGTCACATCCGGTGAAAACGTGCTGCTCTCCGTTGCAATACCACCAATCGCTATCCGCATCTTGTTCAATGAAAGATTGGGTCAATCTTCAAGATTGACCCAATCTCATACTACTTAATTCCCGTTACCAGGAGCCGGATACAGCGTACCCGTCAACAACAGATAGGTCACAAACGGATCGCCGTAGGGGCCATTGTTGTAGATGGGGTCGCCATCGGCCGGCCAACCAGCCACACGCACCTGCGAAGCAGGGTTGTTGCCGTAACGTTCCCACAAGGGGATTTGCGGCAGCAGCTCGTTGTAGGCCAAAGCCAATTGGTTGATGATGTCTTTCTGAGCGGCCTCATCGCCACCACTGCCAGCGGCAATAGACATCGCATCCAGATCCATCTCGCCCATGGAGGTTTGTTGTACCAGCGGCCAGGCCATACCTTCACCACCGGTCACAGCCTCACCACCAGCACCATTGTAGGAGGTGAAGTCTGTGCGATAAGCAAAGGACGGATGCGGGTTGGCTGCACCCCAGTCACGGATAGCCATCTCGAAGTCACCAGCGCGGACATCCACAGGATGCTGCTGGAAGTTGACACCACGGAAGGTCGTGGCAATGCCAAACTCGGTCAATTGTTCCGCTACGTTCTCGGCTGCGGCAGACCAGTCAGCGAATTCGGCCGGAGCTGTCAGTTCAAACTCCATCCGGGCGCCGGTGTCATCGAGCCATACGCCGTCACTGTCGCGGCTAAAGCCTAAGCCCAACAAAATTTCCTCAGCTTTGGCTACATCGTAATCATAATGATCCAGGGCAGCTTTGGTTTCATCGGTGAGCCAGGTTCCAGCTACGCTGTCGGCAAAACCAGTCATCATGACCTGGCGCTTGCCAGATTCAGCCAGGGAGACGAAGCCATTTTCGTCACGGTCAAGGGCGTAGGCCAATGCTTGACGGAATTCGGGCATCTCGAAGGGATGGATGGTCATGTTGAAGTAGAGGGCTGGGCCGGTGTAGAGCGGGCCGCGAATGATGCGTGTACCATCAGCAATGAACTGAGCTTCGGTTGCTGGCGGGAAGCCATGCGTAGCGTAGTCTACCTGACGGGCCAGGACCAAGGGGGTGACATCGGGTGTTTCACCGTTGAAGTTGACGATGCGGTCGAATTTGACCCAGTCGGCCATGAAGGAGGTTTCGTTTTTGTTCAAGATCATCTGAGAGTCGGTGATGCTGTTGGGATCGATCTTGAAGGGGCCGAGGACAACCATATCCTCAGGACGGAACTCGTTGAACTCTTGCAAAAGAGCTTGCCATTCTTCAGCACTAGAATCGAGACCCTGGTCTATCAATTCTTGGGTGCGGGCCGCGAATTCACCATAGACGGATGAGGCGCGAATGCTGACAGCACGGGACAGAACGCGGCGGGCGAAGGTGGTGGATGGCTCGATCAGATGGAATTCTACAGTGTAGTCATCCAAAGCCACGATTTCGGTCATGTATTCCCATTCGGAGGAGCCGAGAAGGCGGCGAATGGTAAATGTGTCTACGACATCTTGTGCGGTGAAGGGGGAACCATCACTCCAGACGGCACCTTCGTGCAGTTTAACTTGCAAGTTGGTGTCATCAATCCACTCCCAAGAGTCGCCAGCGAGGGGCATCCAGCTTTGGTCGTGCCAGACGTAGAAGAAGAGGGATGGCTCCATCAAAGGCTGGTAGATGCTCAAAGACATGCCATCGGTGACGAAGGTGTTGAAGTGGCCGGAGGGCGGAGGGGTGTAGGGCCAGGCGGTGTGGAATTCGCTGACACCACTACCACCATCGCCTTCACCTTCGGCGGGAACTTCCACTTCGATGACGCGGGTCACTTCAACTTGTTCGGTGACTGTTTCGACGACAACTTCACCTTCTACGATGCGGGTCACTTCGACTTGTACTTCTTCGGTCACGGTTTCGACCTGGGTTTCGGTGATAACGCGGGTGACTTCGACAACCTGGGGTTGGCAAGCAACCATAATCAGGCTGGCTATGATTGTTAGTGCTAGTAGATAGAATTTTTTATGCTTCACTTCCTTAACTCCTTTTGAAAATATGTGGGTAAATCGTAAATGGTTAATGGTAAATCGTAATTTGCTATGTGGCCTCACCTCCTTAAAGGGAGATTGGAGACTAGAGACTGGAGACTAAAGATTCAACAAGTCTCCAGTCTCTAGTCTCCGGTTACTTTTGTCCAATCCTTACTAAAACAACAATAATAAGTGTGAATATTAGGCCGAAGATGAGGGTGACGATGGAGATGACGTGAGCGGCCGTTTCTGGTTCGGTAAACAACACAAGCAGACCCGATAGGGTGACGATGAACATGCCGATGCGGAAGCCTGCGTAACCGATGTTGGTATCTATCATACGGACACAGCCTCTTTATTTATGATGGGGCAGGCGGCGCGGCCGCCACCAGGAACAGTGACGAGAGGGGGAACGGCCGTATCGCACACACCCGGCACAAAATAAGGGCAGCGGGGATGGAAGGTGCAGCCAGTGGGCAAATCTAGCAAACTGGGAATATCGGCACTGCGCAGCTCCAAAGGCTGCTTGCGGCGGGCAATGTTGGGGTCCGCTTCGGGCACGGCCGATAACAAAGCCTGGGTATACGGGTGGCGTGGGTTTTGAATCACCCGCTGCGTTGGCCCTTCCTCTACAATGCGCCCCAAATACATCACAATAATACGCCCACCATCCCAGGCAAAATACTTGGCCAGAGCCAGATCATGGGTAATGAATAAAAAGGTAACATCTAATTCTGTGCGCAGCCGCGTGAGCATCTTCAAAATACTGACACGCAGCGACACATCCACCATCGAAACGGCCTCATCGGCGACAATGAACGAGGGGTTGAGGGTGAGGGCACGGGCCACCGAAACGCGCTGCCGCTGCCCGCCGCTTAGTTGGTGCGGGTGTTTGGCCATTACTTCTTCGGCGGGGGTCAGGTCAACAATTTCCAGCAGTTCAATGGCGCGTTGGCGAGCGGCCGTTCGGTTGGATACCACCTTGTGATGGAGCAGGGGAGTCATCAGCATCTGCTCCACAGTTTGGGTGGGGTTGAGCGAGGCGTAGGGGTCTTGATGCACAATTTGCACCCCATGACGATAGGTTCTGTATTGGGATTTGTCCATAATGGCAATATCGTTTCCCAAATAATGGACTTCGCCAGCCGAAACAGACAATAAGCCAGCCACCATAGCCCCGGTGGTGCTTTTGCCGCAGCCGCTTTCGCCCACCAGGCACACAATGTCGCCTTTGTTGATGGTGAGAGAGATATTGTCAACGGCCGTTATCTTCTCCTTCCCTCCGCCAAAAGTCCGTGTCACATCTTTTAGTTCAATTAGTGCTGTCATAATTACCCTATCGCCGCTGCTTCGCGCCCCTTATTCCACTCATCTACTTCCAGCTTCACCTCACGCCAGTGCCAGCAAGCCGTAAAATGCTTATCACTCACCGGCTCCAAATCCGGCTCCTCCTGCTGACACCTTTCTGTGGCAAAGCCGCAGCGAGGATGGAACTTGCAGCCAGTAGGCATATTAATGAAATCTGGCGGCGAGCCGGGAATCGAGGCCAACTCCTCAAAGCCACCCGTTACCGTAGGCACGGCCCGGATGAGGCCCAGCGTATATGGATGACGTGGACTGTAAAACAGCTCCTCAGTAGGCCCCACCTCCACCACCCGCCCCGCATACATCGTGGCAATGCGGTCTGCCAATTCGGCCGCAATCGCCAAATCGTGCGAGATGAAGACCATCGTGAAATTCTTCTCTTCTTTCAGGCGGCGCAGCAAGGTAATGATGGTGCGCTGCGTCAAAATATCCAGCGCAGTGGTTGGCTCATCCAGAATAAGAATTTGCGGATTGAGCAGTAGCGACATGGCGATGAGCACACGTTGGCGCATGCCCCCGCTCAACTCGTGAGGATACGCATCAATCACCCGTTTGGCATCCAACTGCACAAAGTTGAGCAAATCTAAAGCCTGTTGACGCACGGCCTCTTTGTCGCGCCAGCCGTGTGCTTTGGCTGTGTCCCAAATCTGTTCCCACACGCGCAAAACGGGGTTGAAGGCGTTGAGTGCCGATTGGAAGACCATCGCGCACTCTTGCCAGCGGAATTGGCGTAAATCTTCGGGGTTGAGATGGAGAACGTCTACTTCTTTATCGTTGCGGCGGTAGAGGATGGAACCTTGGTGGATTTCGGCCGTTTTCACCAGCAGCCGCACAATGCCCAGCCCCAACGTTGTTTTGCCCGACCCACTTTCGCCAATTAAGGCCATACTCTCGCCCGACTTAAAAGCCAGGCTTACCCCGCGAATTGCTTGCACCCGCCCCTTCGCTGTCTTGTAGCCAATATGCACATTCTCCAGACGGAGCGGCGCGTGGGGGTCAGACATTACCATCTTTGTATATTCGTTCTGTGTCATGGTTTTTGAGGGAGACTAGAGACTGGAGACGCTTAACCTCTAGTCTCTAATCTTTGTTACGCCTCCGTCCGTAAACGGGGATTAAAAATTAGTTCCAGAGAGCGATTCATCGTAATCAGCGACAGTTGCAGCAGGCCAATCGCTACAACGGGACTCATGATGTACCAGATGCTGTCGGAGAAGTACAATGCCCCTCGATTGTAAGCCAGACTGAGCATGACACCCCAGTTCACACCGGAGTAGGGCGCGAGGCCGAGCAAAACCAGACCCACCAGCGCATAAATCGCGCCCGTCATTGCCAGGGTGAAGCTGATGATGATGTAGGACATCATGTTAGGCACAATTTCGCGGAAGATGATGTGGGGTGTACCCAAATCAAGAGCACGGGCGGCGGAGATAAAGTCCCGTTCGCGCAATGATAGAGCCTGGGAGCGAATTGCTCGGAGCAGGGACGGCCAGTTGAGCAAGCCGAGAACGATGCCCAGGTAGACGTTTTTGTCGAAGGTGAGCATGGAGGCCAGAACAACCAACAGCGGAAAGCGAGGAATGGTCAAAATGAAGTCGGTGATGGCCACGATGAAGCTGTCTATGCGGCCGCCGACAAACCCCGCCAATGTGCCAAACGTCACACCAATGACGGTGGAGATGATGCCCGCCGCAAAGCCTACCGCCAGCACATCCCGCCCTCCGTGAATAATCTGGGAGAAGATGTCTCGCCCCGAATTGTCTGTTCCCAGCCAATGTTCGGCGGATGGGGTGTGGTAAATCTGGTCAATTTTGGTGTTATTGTCTAGCTCGATGAAGAAGGGGCCGACGTAGGAGATGAGGACGATGGCCACAATAGCCAGGAAGCCGATGTAACCCACGCGGTTGTAGCGCATGATGCGCAGGGTAGTACGGATGGAATCGGCCGTTTGCACCACCTTCTCCCAAAGAGGATGAGATTCTTTTGCTACCATAATCGCTGCTCCTTTACCGCTTATCCTCTAGACGAATGCGCGGATCGATCCAACTGTACAAAATATCAGCCATTAAATTTGCCAGAATGACAGAAAAAGTGAGGAGGAGAAAACCGCCCTGCATCACCGTGTAATCACGTCGCTGCACACTCTGCAACAGTGTCAGCCCCAGGCCGCGATATTGGAAAATAGATTCAATGATGACCGAACCGCCCACAATGAAGCCAATGGCGATGGCTAACTGGGTGAAGATGGGCAGCGAGGCATTGCGTCCCACATAGGCCGATAAAATGCGGTTATCCTTTAAGCCCTTAGCGCGGGAGATGGTCACATAATCCTCCTCCAAAACGCCAATCGTGCTGCTCTTCATGGTCAACATCCAACCACCCATGCCCGTAATGGTGTAGATGAGCACGGGCAAAAAGGCATGGAAAATAGCATCTTGGACAAAAGCTAAACTAAGTTCTGGTTTGACACCGGGCGAAAGGACACCACGCATTTGGGCGATGGGGAAAACCTGCCAGCGTGTGCCAAAGTAGAGGACGACGATGAGGGCGATGAGGTAATTGGGCACAGAGGTCATCACCGAGGCGTAGATGGTAAGAATATGGTCAAAAATCGAGTCGCGTCGGTAGGCCATGAGCAAACCCAAGATGACCCCAATGAGAAAGCTAAAAATGAGGCCGGAGCCAACGCTGAAGACCGTCCAGGGCAGCCAGGTAAGCAAGATGTCGGTGACGGGCGTACCAGGGGAAAGAATGGAGTTGCCCATGTTGCCATTCAGGAGATTGCCCATGAAGTTGATATATTGGTAGATGATGGGCTGGTTAAAATCTATGGCAAAAAGGGCCTTGGCCTGATCCAGAGCTTCGTGGTAGGGGATGCCGTAGGTGGTGACGAGTTGATTGGTGTATTGCTCGATGGGGTTGCCGGGGAGCAGACGAATGAGAAAGAAGGTAAAGGTGGTGACGGCCCAGGCTGTGACAATGGCTTTGAGGATTTTGCGTACAACGTAGCTGTTGGCAATGTGCTTGAGCCGTTCGGTGAGCGTGGGGGTGGGGTCGGTGGTTGTGGGGGGGGAAATAGCGGGTGTCGTCATAGATTTCTCCTGTTCAGTAATTGGCCGTCCGTTATCCGATTACTGATTACGGATAAGGGTCAATTTGGATACAGATATATCCTTTGGCTTTGTTTTTGGAAGTGGGTGAGGTCCGTTTGCCAGGAGGCAATGATGTCGGCAACGGCCGTTAGGCCAGCAGGAGTTCCCACCCCCAACATCTCTCTCACCCCATCCGTGCCGGCTAAATAGTCAAAATGGGGCAGCCGCCATTCAAATTCAGGGTACTGTTGATGAACAAGCGCAATCATGTGTAAGGCAGCCGTCACCGGGCGCAGTGCTTTTTTGTCCGTGACGTGCAGTTGCACACCCTGGCAGCCTTCGCCCTGCCATTTGCTGGCAGTGGGTGTAAACTGCATAGGACGAAACTTGATGCCAGATAAGGCCAGTTTGTTTAGTTGTTCGGCCAATTGATGCCCATTCAGCCAGGGCGCACCAACAATCTCAAAGGGCAGGGCTGTGCCGCGCCCCTCGCTCAGGTTTGTGCCTTCGATGAGGCAAGTGCCAGGGTAGAGAACGGCCGTCTCTCCCCTCGGCATATTGGGCGAAGGCGGCACCCAGGGCAGATGCGTCTCATCAAACCACAGGCCGCGCTGCCAGCCCTCGCAAGGGACAACGGTTAATTGGCAGTTCACCTGCCACACCTCATTAAACAACCGCGCCAATTCGCCAATCGTCAGGCCATGCCGAATGGGCAGCGGGCCGCAGCCCACAAAGCTGGCAAATTCTGGTTGCAGCAGCGGCCCCTCTACAACTTCGCCGCCAAGGGGATTGGGGCGGTCGCAGACGATGAGGGGAATATGCTGCTCGGCGGCGGCTTGCATGGTGTAGAGCAGGGTGGTGAGGTAGGTGTAAAAGCGCACACCAACCGTTTGGATGTCGAAAATAAGCAAGTCCAGGTCTTGCAGCATGTCGGGAGTGGGGCGCTGCGAATGGCCGTATAAACTATAAATCGGCACATCGCCCCACATGGCATCAGAAACGGCCGTGCCATCTGGCTCCGCCGCCGCAAAACCATGCTCCGGGCTAAAGATAGCCGCCAGTTCCACATGGGGCATTTGCTGCAACAGCGTCACGGTGCTGACCAACTGGCGCGTCACACCACTGGCATTGCTCACCAGCCCCACACGCCGCCCTTCCAGCATCGTGCGATGATCGCGCCACAACAGTTCAATGCCGGGAATCACAGCCATTACACCAACTCCAATTCCCAGGAAAGCAGCAAAGCTGCCCCACCCTGGATCACAATATCATCGCCCAATTCACTCAAAGTAATTTCCGTTTCCTCAGCAATTTTGGGCAAAACACGCCGCGCCATTTCTTGACGAACGGCCGTTACCAGCCAATCCCCAAATCGCGCCAGCCGCCCGCCAATCACAACATGTTGAATATTAAGCAGGGCCACCAAATGGGCCACCGCCATCCCCAAATAACGCCCAGCCTGGGTCACAATCTGCTTAATAGTTTCATCCCCCGCGGCAAAAGCCTGATAGATGACATCGGTGTTAATAGCTTCCAGCGTATCGGCCAACTGGTGCAGGATGGAGTCTGGGTTGGCCTCGGCAATGGCCTGGGCCTGCTCAATGATGGCGCGAGTGCCGGCCACTGTTTCCAGACAGCCGCGATGCCCACAGCGGCACTCTTTGCCATTTTCCACAACCATCACATGCCCAATTTCGCCCTGTCCCGACCGCTCGCCAATATAGAGACGGCCGTCTATTACCACACCGGCGCTAATACCTCGTCCCGCCTTCACCACCACCAAATTGGGCATCTCCTGATTCTGCCCAAAAATGTATTCACCCAAAACGGCCACCTGGCTGTCGTTGGCGATGTGAATGGGGAAGCCGTACCGTGTCTCCAACAGATTCTTCAGCGGCAGATTGTGCCAACCCAAATTGACCGCTTCATAAACGACACCGTGTTGGGCATCGGTGACACCCGGTGTGCCAATGCCAATACCGCCAATCGTGCTGCGGCTGTGGGCAATAAGTTGGTCAATCAAATCATATACAAGCTGCACGGCCCCTTCACCCTGGCAGTCATCTACGGGCAAGCTTACATTGTGCAGCATTCGGCCGCGTAAGTCGAACGTGCCGCCGCGAAATTCGCTGTTGCCCAGGTCAATGCTAATGAGGGTGCGGGCATTGTCTACCAGGCTGAGGAGAATCGGCCGTTTGCCACCCAAAGACGGCCCTGGCCCAATCTCCGCAATCAGCCCATCCTCCAATAACTCAGTCACAATGTTAGAAACCGTCGTCCGCGTCAGATGTGTGGCCCGTGCCAACATCGCCCGACTAATGGCCTCTTCACTGTAAATGGTCTTGAGGACAAGCTGTTTGTTATGCAGTTTTGTTTGCTGTTGGGTCGCTTTGTACATTGGTACATCCACTTTGTAAATCCAATGGACTAACAAAGTAAATTTACCAGTTAATAGGAGATTGTCAAATATTGGTGCAGTTTGTTTTGAGGGAGAGAGAGGGTATAAAAAGATAAAGCGTAAAACGTAATTTAGCCCCTTTTACGTTTTACGCTTTATGTTTCACGAAAGATCCATCAGCAGAAAATTAATCTCTTATCTGCCCGTCACCATAACCAACCCATTTGTAGGTGGTGAGTTCTTCTAAGCCCATTGGCCCGCGTGCGTGCAGTTTTTGGGTGCTGACGGCGACTTCGGCACCGAGACCGAATTGGCCGCCGTCGTTGAAGCGGGTGCTGGCGTTCACAAAAACGGCCGCTGAGTTCACCTCATTCACAAAACGGGTCGCGTGTTCCAGATTGGTTGTCAGGATGGCATCGGTATGCTCGGTGCTGTGGCGGTGGATGTGGGCAATGGCTTCATCTAAATCGCCTACCAGTTGAATGCCCATTGTCAGCCCCAGCCACTCCTGGTCAAAATCCCCAGCACTGGCTAAAACAACTTTGGCCTCATGGTCCTCAGCATAATATTTCAGTAATTCATACGCTTCGCTGGTGACGCGAATTTCCACGCCATGCTGGCCTAGCCGTTTCAACAGCGGCGGCAGCAGCTTTTCGGCAATCATGGGGTGCAGCAGAAGGGTGTCGAGGGCGTTGCACACGCTGGGGCGCTGTACTTTGGCGTTTTCGATGATGTCTACGGCGCGGTCGAGATCGGCCGTTTCGTCCACGTAAATATGGCAAATGCCGATGCCCCCGGTGATGACGGGAATGGAACTGTGTTCCCGGCACAGTTTGTGCAGTGAACTGCCGCCACGCGGGATGATCATATCTACGTACTGATCCAGCCGCAGCAGTTGGGCCACCAGATTGCGGTCGGGGTCTTCGATGTATTGAACGGCCGTTTCCACCACATCCACCTTAGCCAATGCTGCCTGAATCACCTGCACCAGAGCTATATTGCTGCGCCGCGTTTCGCTGCCACCACGCAAAATAGTGGCATTGCTCGTTTTCAGGCACAGGGTGGCCACATCAATGGTCACATTAGGGCGAGCCTCGTAAATAACGCCAATCACGCCAATCGGAATACGGCGGCGGCTGAGGCGGATGCCGTTCAGCAGCATCCGGCTTTCCAACTCCTGGCCTACCGGATCGGGCAAGCCCGCAATGCGGCGTGTATCGGCGGCCAGAATGGCGATACGCTCTGGGGTTAGCAGCAGTCGGTCGAGCATGGCTTCACTCAAGCCTTTGGATCGGCCGTCTTCAATATCCAGGGCGTTTTGCGCCAGCACACTGTCTGCCTGAATTTCCAATTCATCAGCGATAGCCAGCAGGGCCTCGTTTTTCTCCTTTGTCGAAAGGCGGGTAAGCTGGTAACTGGCACTTTTGGCATCTTTTCCCATTGTGATCAAATCAGTCATGGTGTCTCCTGGTATTTGCTAGGTAGAGGTGTTGTCAGGCAACGCCTCTACATCAACAATATTAAATCGTTGCGGTGCACGGCTACTGGGCCGTATGTATATCCTAGTCTAGCGGGAATGGCCTCGGATTGGCAACCAGCAATTTGGGCGAGGTCTTGGCTGTTGTAGCGGGTGATGCCGCGAGCCAGTTCTTGGGCTTGGGTGGAGAAGATGGCGACGGTGTCACCACGCTCAAAGCTGCCATTCACTTGGGTAATGCCGGCGGGGAGGAGGGAACGGCCGTTGCCACACAATGCCCTCTCCGCCCCCTCATCCACCACAATCTGCCCCGATGGTTTGGGGCCGGCCAAAATCCAGCGTTTGCGGCTTTCTAGGGGATTGTCTAGCGCGGGAAAGCGTGTGCCCACTGATTCACCCGCCACAATGCGGCTGATGACGTTGGGCGCATACCCTGCGGCAATAATCACATCGGCCCCGGCACGGCGGGCCACATCGGCCGCCTGCAATTTGGTTGCCATGCCGCCCACACCCAGGCCACTGACGCTGCCCCCGGCTAATTTGCGCAAGGTTTCATCAATGGTATGCACTTCGGGGATGAGCTGTGCGTTGGGGTTGGTGCGCGGATCGGCCGTAAACAGGCCGCGCTGGTCGGTGAGCAAAATCAGCATGTCGGCCTCGGCCAAAATAGCCACCAGGGCCGAGAGATTATCGTTGTCGCCTACTTTAATCTCCTCTGTGGCCACGGCATCATTTTCGTTGACAATGGGAATGATGCGCTGTTCCAGCAGCATTTGCATCATGTCATGGGCGTTGAGGAAGCGGCGGCGGTTTTCCACATCGGCGCGGGTGAGCAGCATTTGGCCGACATGAATGCCGTATATGTCGAAGAACTGTTCCCACAACTGCATGAGGCGGCTTTGGCCGACGGCGGCTAAAAGCTGTTTGCTGGTTACAGTTTCGGGCAGGGTGGGGTAGTTGAGCCGTTCGCGGCCTGCGGCAATGGCCCCGGAGGTGCAGATGATGATGTCTTTGCCGCGTTGATAGAGGTCGGCGCATTGGCGCACGAGTTCGACCATATGGGGCCGATTGAAGTGGGGTGTGCCGCCAGTGAGAACGCTGGTGCCGAGTTTGATGACGATGCGTTGGTACATAATAATTCGTAAAACGTAATGCGTAATTAGTGGATTCTAGTATAATTCAGAGTGTGGGATTACCCAATTGAATAGGAACCCACAATTCCCATGATTTCCCACGAGTTTCAAACTTAAAAAGGAGTTAATAGGATGAAAGCAAATTCGGTTAAAGAACTATTTGCGCTTGTTGAGGGCGCAGTAACAGTACATGGTAATGACGTGACGATTACGGATGAGGCGAAGCTGCGGGAGCAGATGGATGCGGTGGTGTATACGGCCGTTTTTGGTGATGCTTTGGTGCGGGATACGGCCCGTTGGTTGATTTGGGAGTTGGGCCAGCATTTAGGGGTTTATCCAGCTTCAATCCATGAGCTGTATATGGCGATTGGGCGGGGCGATGTGCCTGCTAATTTCACGGTGCCGGCGATGAATGTGCGGGCTATGAATTACACCATGTCGCGGGCGATTTTCCGGGCGGCGAATAAGCATAACGCGGGTGCGATTATTTTTGAGATTGCCCGTTCGGAGATGGGGTATACGGATCAACGGCCGTCGGAGTATGTAACGGCCGTTATCGCTGCCGCCATCAAAGAAGGCTTCCGTGGCCCCATCTTCATTCAAGGCGATCACTTCCAGATTTCCGCCAGCCGCTACGGCAAAGATGCCGAAGCGGAAGTGCAGGCGGTGAAGGATCTGATGGTGGAGGCGGTGGAGGCTGGGTTCTACAATATTGATATTGACACCTCCACGCTGGTGGATTTGAGCTTCCCCACCCTGGACGAGCAGCAAAAATTGAACTACACCTTGTGCGCCCAATTGACCCAATATGTGCGGGAGATTGAGCCAGAGGGGGTGACGATTTCGCTGGGCGGCGAGATTGGTGAAGTGGGCCACAAGAACTCGACGGTGGAAGAGCTTCATGCCTTTATGCAGGGTTATAAGCGTGTGGTTGGCGCGGCGGCGGGCATCTCCAAGATTTCCGTGCAGACGGGAACCAGTCATGGCGGCGTGGTGCTGCCCGATGGCACGCTGGCTGATGTGAAGGTGGATTTTGACACGCTGCGTGATTTGAGCCAGGTGGCGCGGGATGATTATGGTATGGGTGGTGCGGTGCAGCATGGTGCGTCTACGCTGCCGGCCGAAGCCTTTAACAAATTCCCCGAAATTGGCACGGTGGAGATTCATCTGGCGACCAATTTCCAAAACATTATCTATGACAACCTGCCCGAAATGGTGGTAGATACGGCTTACAATTATGTGTTGTCGAATCACCAAAATGAGTGGAAGAGCAGCCAGACGGAGGAGCAGTTTATCTATTCCACGCGCAAGAAGGCGATTGGGCCATTGAAGCAGATGTGGTGGGATTTGGGTGCTGATGTGCAGGAACAGGTTGGCTCTGTTTTGCAGGAGCAGTTTGAGTTTTTGTTTGATAAGTTGAATGTGAAGAATACGCATGGGGTTGCCAATGAGGTGACGACGCGGGTGGTGATGCACCGCGCCCGCCCGACTGAGGCTGCCGCTGAGGTGGAAGCTGAGGACGTTGGCGATCTGGCGGATTAGAAGATGTGGAGGGTGGAGAGGGGAGAGTAAAGAGAGAGGACTATCCCTCTCTCCTCTCTCCTCTTTCCTCTCTCCTTTCTTCCCTCTCTTCTGTTGTCTCTTCATAGTGGCGGCTTGCCAGGAACGGCCGTCTCTTCCCACACCTACACCCGTTACGCCTACCCGAACCCCTGAACCGATTGTGCCGACGGCGACGCGGCCCGAAACGGCCGTTGTGACCAGTACACCCTCTGTCACTGTTATGCCCACGATGATGGCGACGGCAACGGCCGTTGCTCCCACCGCCACGCCTGTGGCCATTAGCAGTGTGCCTACGGTTGTGCCGCTGTCGCGCATTGGTGTGTCGGGCGAGCCGGATGATGTGGAACCAGCGCGGCAAGCGGGCCTGGATTTTGGCTTTTTTCTGGATTGGGATGTCTTGCCCGAACCGCTGTCCTCTGTGCCTATCTGGCAAATGGTGCGGCTGACGGAGGCGGGGGTGATGGGGGTGGATGAGGCTAGTTGGGAAACGGCTGTTGCCAACCACCCCGGTGCTGTCTGGATTGTGGGTAATGAACCGGATGTGATTTGGCAGGATAATGTTACGCCGGAGCGGTATGCGGAACTGTATCACGAAGTTTACCAGTTTGTGATGGAGCGCGATCCGACGGCGCAGATTGCTATTGGGGGGGTGACGCAGCCCACGCCGCTGCGGCTGGCCTATCTGGATCGGGTACTGGCGGCTTATGAGGCTCAGTTTGGGGGGCCGATGCCAGTGGATATTTGGACGGTTCATGCCTTTATTTTGCGTGAGGAGCGGGACAGTTGGGGGGTGGATATTCCGCCGGGCATGAGCGAGCAGCAGGGCATTTTGTATGAGATTGATGATCATGATGACATGGTTATTTTTGCCGAGAATATCCGGGCGTTTCGGCAGTGGATGTGGGAGCGGGGGTATGGGGATCGGCCGTTAGCCGTCACTGAATATGGCATTTTGATGCCCGCTGATTATGGCTTTCCGCTGGAGCGGGTGGCGGCTTTTATGAGGCAATCGTTTATCTTTTTCCAGACGGCGCGGGATGAGACCATTGGTTATGCTGCTGATGATTATCGGCTGGTGCAGTGGTGGGTGTGGTACAGTCTGCACGATCCTGATCTCTATCCGACGGGTAATTTGTATGATCGGCAGACGGGGCAGTTGACCCCGTTGGGTGAGGTGTGGCGGCAATTAGTGACGGGTGAGGAGTAACGGCCGTTCATTGTCACTTTTCTTTTGCTTTGTAGAATCAGCCCCATGATTGTCAAATCCTCCGGGAGGCTATTTCCAGAAGTTAGCTTCTCCATCAAACCTCCCGGAGGGTACAAAACTTAACCCAATGATTACACAAACATTTCACCGCTGGCGGGCCAATCTGAAACGGCCGATCATCATCATCCCTCTTTTAATCGTCATTCTCTTTGTCATCTACTTTGCCGTGACACTTTTCAACGACATACGCGACCCTCGTTCGCAGGGTTTTGTGCAGTGGCGGCAGGGGGATGAAGCCACACGCGAGGCTTTGATTACCGTGCAGCGCGACGCTTGCCCTGGTGCGCCCTTCATTCTGCCCGCCGATGGGTACATTGGCCTGCTGTATGATGATCCACGCGGCCCCTATTCGCGCAGCACGCCCCATCAGGGCATTGATATTTTCAGCGATACGGAGCCAGGCATCACGCCAGTTTATGCTGCTTATGATGGGTATGTGACCCGCGAGGCGGATTGGCGCAGTACGCTCATCATGCGTGTGCCGCAAGACCCTTTGCAGCCGGATCGCCAGGTTTGGCTTTATTACACGCATATGGCCGACCGGGAAGGTAATGATTTTATTGTGGATGCTTTTCCGCCGGGGACACGTGAACTGTTTGTGGAGCAGGGAACGCTGCTGGGCTATACGGGTAATTACAATGGCGATTCGCCGCGCACGGTGTGGGTGCATTTGCACTTTTCGGTGGTGTTGGATGATGGGAACGGCCGTTATCTCAACGAACTTGACATCAACAACACCCTCGACCCTTCGCCTTACTTTGGTCTCAACGTCAACTACAGTTCACCACAGCCCATCTCGTCTAACCAACCAGTGTGTGAAGCGTAAAACGTAAGCAGATTACGTTTTACGCTTTATTTTTTATCCCCAAAAGGAGTACCCCATGTCCATCTGGCCCAACAACACCCAATGTGCCGTTGCCCTTACTTTTGATTTTGATGCTGAATCTCTGTGGTTAGCCAATAATCCGCGCCACCATGAACTGCCCGCTGTTCTTTCGCTGGGGCAGTATGGGGCGCGGGTGGGTGTGCCTAAAATTTTGGAGTTACTGGCGGCTGAGGAGATACCCGCCACTTTTTTCATCCCTGGCTGGACAGCCGAAAAATATCCTCGCCACGTCGCCATGATCCAAAATGCAGGGCATGAGATTGCCCATCATGGCTACACCCATGTGGCTCCCGACCCCGCTGATCCGGCTCTGGTTGAGGCGGAAATGGATAAGGGGATTGCGGCGCTGGAAAAAGTGACAGGGCTGCGGCCGCGTGGCTATCGCCCACCCGATGGCGTGTCGTCAGAGCAGTCCTTGCGGCTGCTGGTGGAGCGGGGGCTGGTGTATAACAGCTGCTTCAAGGATCATTATCTGCCCTATCGCCACCAACTGGCGGATGGTTCGCCAGGGCCAGTGGAAATCCCGGAGCAGCCCACGCTGGATGATTGGGCTTATGGCTCGACCAGTTTGTCCAATCCTCGGCCGTTGTTTACCAAGCAGCATGTGTTGTCTATTTGGCAGGATGAGTTCCGGGAGTTGTATGAGTGGGGTGCGGCGTTTACGCTGGTGATGCACCCGCAGGTGACGGGACGCGCCATTCGTCTGGCGACGCTGCGCGAATTTATCGCTTTCACACGCACGTTTGCGCGGGTGTGGTATGCCACGTGCAGCCAAATGGCGGAGGCGTTTGTGGCGGGGGAGGCGGGGGGCTAGAGAGTGGGGCTTGCTTGAAGCCCGATGAGGTTCACTGCGAGAGGAAGCCCTGCACAGGGTTGTTTTTTTCAAAAAATTATAGCCAATTTATAGCCAATTTATAGCTGAGTTACTATCCATTTCTCCGCTGCTCCCACTATAATCCAGTCAGGTTTGGTCACACACTCCAGCCCACAACCGCAGCCAAACCCAACCTGTTTTCAGCAAAGTGTCAATTTATTTATGTGGGAACAAGAAGCCACCTTGTCCCCACAGTACGAGCCAGCCGACAGCAGTTCCGTCTGGCTCATCGGGAGGAAAATCCATGTTACGTCCCCTTCGCCTGGCCCCAGCCTGCCTCTTAGCCCTCTTCATCCTGCTTTTGCCACCCCTATATACAGGGGTTCATTCCCAAGTGGGGAGGGGTGAACCCGCATATGCCGTACCCGCTGCATTAGCCAACCTGCCGCCCATGGTTTACCAGCCCCCTCTCGATGCCCGCAGCCTGGAGGAGTTCATCTCGCCCGGCGCGGTTGTCATCCCCGTAGCCGTTAACCTGCCTGGTGGCCCCATCACGTCCACCCCACCTCTACCCCTGCCCACGCTAGAGCCGCCTATCTCCCTCACCCTCACCGCACCTCTACCCACTCTATCCGCCATTCCCATCACCCGTCCCCTCCATACAGAAGGCAGCCTCTCCTTGCCAATCTCCCCCACCCTCACCGCACCTCTACCCGCCCCCCCGACGCTGCCGCCTGTGCCGACCATTGAACCCACCGTGACACCGCCTATCAGCACACCCCTTGAGATTCCTATCAGAGGGACGTTTACCAATGTCGTGCGCTTTGACCAGGGACAGTTGGCGGTGGTTATTGAGGCCGATACGGTTGTGGCCGATTCCCAACTGCTGTTTACCGCTTTGCCCGTACCTTACTATCCCTTGACGGCCACCAACAGCATCTCAGACCCGGTTGGTACAGTGAAACTTATGCACTTTCAACTGGAAATGCTGCAAGATGGGGTGGCTGTTGACAGTTTTGCGAAGCCGGTACGCATCGTTGTGGATATGCGTTCCCTGGCAGAGAACCTGAATCCCGTTTATGCTGGCAACTTCTTTTTGGCCTACGAGGATGAAAACGAGCCAGGTCTGTGGCACGATGTCCCCATCACCATCCACCAGGAGGGCGGCCTGATTAGTGCCGAAGTAACCCATTTTTCTACCTGGACGGGTGGCTCACGGCCGGAGCGGTGGAATCCCTCACTGGTGCAGCCAACGGTGTCAGAGTTTAGTGGCGCAGCCACCTATAACTATCCCCTGGATGTACCGCCGGGACGCAACGGCTTACAACCGGCTCTCTCCCTTTCTTATAACAGCCGCGCTTTGGATGGGGCCATTCAGGACTTAGAAGCTGGTGATATTGCCAATGGCTGGTCTTTGGCCCAAATTGCCATTATGCGCCAGGGGGTGAAGGTGAAGAAATATGGCGGCCCCCTCTATATTTACCATCCAGATAACTTTAGTCTGGTTCTCAATGGGGTCAGCCACCAGCTAAAACCAGCTGGTAACTCTATTACCAATGGCACGGTTCGTTTTTATGCTAAGGATGCGCCGGGGCTGCGGGTATGGCGTTATTATGATGACAGTCTGCCGACCGATGGTCTCTACTGGGTGGTCACCACGGCCGATGGGGTGCAATATCGCCTGGGCTATACGGCCGATTCTGAGGAGTACCAACAAGGCACGCTCTGGTACGCCGACCCGCTGACCCATTGGGGCAAAGCGAATAATCGCTCGGCCATTGCCTGGAATGTGGATACTGTGACGGATGCCTATGGCAACCAGATGCAGTATGATTATTTTACCGATACCCAGAGTGAAACGGTGTCTGGTGGTGGCTATTCACTGAACTTGACGACGCGCACCAGCCGCTTGCAGCAGATTGCTTATAACTATCCCAACCGCATCACCAACTTACCGGCGACCAACCTGGTGAACCGCCTGACCAGCACGCCAGCCACTACCATCCGCTTCCGGGCCACGACCGATACCAACCCCACCTTTAGTGACCCCATCAGCCATGTGCTTGTCTTCCACAATGGCTCTACCTACCCCATTAAGGAGTATCGCATCACCAGCGACACCCAGTCTGTAGATAGCTCTGGCTGTGAGCGGCTGGGCAACCCGCGTGATACAGAAACAGACGTGGTCACAGCTATCCAACTATATACCAATACCGATGGTCAGGTATCTACTGACGATTTGGCTTATGCCTTCGCCTTGCCGCCTGTGACGTTTGAGTACACCAGCAAGGTGCACTTTACTGATGCTGGGCAGAACTGTTTCTACTTCCGCTATCTGTACAAAGCGCATACGGGGTATGGGGGCACGACCACTTTTACTTACACCAGTGACAATCGAGATGTGGGTGATTATGAATATACAGAAGGGCTAGACCAGACGCAATGGCCGGAGATTGGGCATAACTATTATGTGACGCAGGTGAAGGTAGACGACGGCCGTAATGCACCAGTTAAAACCACCTACAGCTACAGCACCCCCTGTTATGACCAAAAAGCCACTGGTGTAACCCGCTGCGACACCAGCATCTCGCCCGAATATGGCAACATCGTCGGCTTTGCCAGCACCACCCAGTCCCGCTATGACTACAATGGCAGCACCATCTTGAATAAGCAGACGACCAGCTTTTCGCAAAGCCAGTACACCACCATCGGCCGTCCCACACAAGTAGACGTTCTAACAAATGGCAATGTGCTGTTGAGTAGTACTGCCTACAGTTACAACACCCAGGGTATCGGCGGTATTGCCAATATGTTCAGCTTCACCAGCCAGGTGGTCAGCACCCAGTATCATAATGGCAGCGGGTCGGCCAGCCTGTCTAGCAAAGTCGCCTATGCCTATGACACTTCTTTTCAAGGCGGCAGCCAATATGGCAATTTGACCCATATCTACGAATATGATGATGCCAATGCCGGTACGCCCTACCGCACCACCCACCGCTACTACTATCCACGTAATGACACCAACAGCAATGGCACAGGCTACTGGCTTGTGAATCGTGTGGGTTTAGAGGCACTGTACCAGGGCAGCAGTTTGACCCAATTGGAGGGGACATGGATTTACTATGATGGCAGCACCAGTCCCGACACGCCGCCCACCAAAGGGGCAACGACGCGCATCCGCCGCTTCCTTATGAACAATGATGACTGTAACCAGATAGCTCCTGCCACTCCACCTCCGGGCTGTGCCCACCTCTACCTCACCGCCGAAAGCAGCTTTGCCTATGACAGCTATGGCAACCAGACCTATCAATATGGCAGCAATGAGTATGGCTACCAGGCCTTCAACAGCAATTGGGGCTTGTTGGCGGGGGCGGCGCCAGCGACGGAAACGACGACGCAAATCACCTATGAAACAGGCTATCATCTCTATCCCATTCAGATGACGCTATCGGGGTCAGGGTTGACCACGCAGACGACGACCTTCCAGATTTATGGCTTTAATGGGGTGGGTCTGACGGGCTTTCAGGAGCAGCGCGGTTTGCTGAAGCAGGTGACGGAGGCCAATGGCATTACCACCAAGTATGAGTATGACCCCTTCGGCCGTCTTTATGCCGTCTATGATGGTTATGATAATTTTGCTGGTTTTGGCGACAGTATTACCGACAACGGCGATCCAGTGAGCCGATATTTGTATTGGGACAATAACTGGAATAATAGTGTCACCTACCTTGACCCGGCCGGTGGCAAGCCTTTTGTCTCGGTTGTGGTTAGCCGTCCGAGTAGCTACCCTGCTCCGGCAAATTCTAGCAGCACGGCGGTTTCTTTTAATGAGCAAACCTTTTATGATGGCTTCGGCCGTCCTATCCAAAACCGCAGCATCTGGAATCGGATAAGTGGGCAAAGTAACAGCCGCGAAATCTACAGCAGCACCGCCTACCATGCCAATGGTCAGGTTAGCTGCCAGACAGTACCATATGACCTGGCCTTCTACAGCGACAGTCCTCGTAACCTGGTGTGGCCAGCCTCCGCTTTTGACACGGCCGCTTGCACCAGCAAACCCCGTACCACTACGACTTATGATGCCCTGGGCCGACCCGACATCATCACTGCTCCCGATGGCAGCACGACCAATCGGGATTACAAAATCATCAGTACCGTCACCGTAAATGGCTTCAGCAAATTGGCGCAAACGGTGCTGGTAGATGCCAACCAGCGTGTGACGGCGCAATTCACCAATGCGCGAGGACAGTTGAGTCTGGTGCGGGAATACACCAACTTCTATCCCAACCAGAGCGGCTCGGCTGATACGCGCTACCATTATGATGAGGTGGGCAATCTGGAATTTGTGGGCCAAAGCAGTTGGAGTAACAGCCAGCCTGGCAGTTGGTTGGCTACTACTAGCATGGAGTATGATGCATTCGGCCGTAAACTCTCTATGGACGACCCCGACATGGGTGATTGGACTTACAGCTATGATGCGGCGGGCAACCTGACGGAGCAAATAGATGCCAATCAACAAAAACTCTGTTTTGAATACGACAATCTCAACCGTATCAGTGTCAAAAGATTCGCTGCCTCAGCTTCATCTGCCTGCCCTACTTCGGGTAATCGTTTGGCTTCTTACAGCTACTATAATTCTGGCACGGGCAAGATAGGGCAGCTTTCTGGCATTCACTGGGCTATCTGGACAAGCCCAGACACCCAAAACCATGAAACGTTTGACTATGACAGCTTAGGGCGACTCACCAGCCATACCCGTATCATAGATGACCGTTCCTATACCATGAGTTATGGCGGCTTTGATGCCTTCCACCGCCCGACAACGATTACCTACCCTGACAATGAAGTGGTTACAATTGGTTATGACCACGAAGGCGAAAATAGCCTGTCCACCAGTTACAATTCTGGCACAGCATTGGTGGATAATCTGACTTACAACGCACGGGGGCAGATGGTGTGGCTGGATAGAAACGGCGTGTCGGATACCACTTACAGCTACTTTGGCCAAAATGATGCCGCTGGCGGCGGAACAGGGGACAGCAATTACCGCCTACAGGCCATTGAACATGGCAGCACCACGGATGGCAAGCCAGATTTTAACTACACCTATGACCTGATAGGAAATATTCTCAGCCTGGACACGACTTATACCCAGAGTAGTACCAGCTACAATGATGCCCAGGACTTTGGCTATGACCATCTCCACCGCCTCACCTCAGCCTCGGCTACGGGCAATGTTGCCAACTACAGCCATAGTTACAGTTACAACACATTAGGCAACATCACCAGCTTCGCCGGCACAAGCTATGGCTATGGCGATGCGGCGCATAAACATGCTGTCACCAGCCGTATGGCAGGTGTTTACACGGTTGGCACGTACAGCTATGATGCCAATGGCAACATGACCAGCCGCACTGAGAATGGCACAACCTATATGCAGAACTTCAATGTGGAGAATGAACTGTCCAGCGTGACTGCGAATGGGCAGACGACGAGCTTTACCTATGACGCGGCGGGGATACGGGTGAAGACAGTGAAGCCAGATGGGACAGTGATTGATACGCCTTTCCCTGGTTATGAGGTGGAAAACCCGACGGGGACGGCAATTACGCGCCGTACCTATTCGCTGGCGGGGCAGATGATTGCCACGCGGGTGAGCGGCGACCCGGTGAGTGGCAATAATGGGCTATTTTTCTATCTGTCGGACCACTTGGGGAGTATGAGCATTTTGCTGGACAGCAGTAACAATGGGGTGCGGAACAACAGCCGTACCTACTATTACCCCTTTGGTGGCTACCGGGGGACGGCACCGAGCCAGGGGATTACGGACAGGGATTTTACGGGGCAGCGGGAGAATATGGAGTTGGGGCTGCTGTATTACCAGGCTAGGTATTATTTGCCGGGCGTGGGCAGGTTCCTCAGTGCAGATACCGTTGTGCCTGACCCAGCCAACCCGCAAGCGTTCAATCGTTACAGCTATGTCAATAATCGACCTATTGTGTGGAATGACCCGACAGGGCACTCTTATGCTGAAGGGTATGGGGGATCAGGGCAGGTAGCGTGTGAGACGAGTACAGGTGGGGCTAATTGTATCAAGACAACATTTGATGAGGAAACGGCCGCTAAAATTGCCAATACTGTTAATGAAGTTGTGGCCACAACTGCTAGCACCCTTTATGAGCCTGCTGATTGGGCGATAGCCCTGGCTGATGGGTTCCAATGGCATGACAGTCTCGGCATGTTGCCGCTTATCCCCTCCGCTTTTGGCGATGAGATTGGCGGATTTGTCGCTCACCATTGGGATGAATTTGCGGCTGCAATTGGTCGAAGATATGGGGATAACGCTGACGAGGCCCTAGATGCTGCTCGGCATGCTTTTGGCATGTGCAGCTTTAGTGCTGATACGCTGGTCCTTACCGAAGCTGGAATGGAACCGATTAGCGAAGTGGCTAATGAGGAGTTGGTTTGGGCTTTCAATGAAAAAACGGGGGAGATGGGTTGGTATCCAGTGGTGGCAGTTTGGGCACATGAAGACCCAATCACCGTTTACCTGACGATTGAGGGGGAAGTGATTGAGACGACACCAGAACATCCCTTCTTTACAGTAGAGGGTGAATGGCTACCAGCCGCAACCCTGCAAGTGGGTGATGAAATCCGAAACGCTGATTGGGCGACTGGCACGGTGGAAGTCATTGAGTTCGTGGCCGAATCTCAAACCATGTACAATTTCACTGTTGCTACTGCCCACACGTACTTTATCGGTGAGGGGCAATGGTTGGTTCATAATGATTGTCAATTACCGAATGGAGTTAGAGATTTTCTTGTTGACAGATTTAGTAGGCATGAACTTGAGGATCTCATTTTCGATATGGGTTTGGATCCAGGAAAAATAATCCCCGACAATGCTACGCTTGATCGAGCTGTAGATGCCCTGGTTACTCATGTTGAAAAAAATAATATTCCTGATGTACTTTACAGGAATGTTATAGAGCACCGTCCAAACCTTCGGGAGACATTTGTAGACGTTTTTTTTGGCTTAACTAACTAACCATACACAGGGAGATGCAATGAATAAATTTACCGTACTTGCTCGGGACAGAGATGAAAGTTCTACAATTATCAAATATGATCTGATGCAAAATGACAAGGTCTTATTATCATCTGTGCCATATCGAATAGCTATAGATCACGTTTATAGTGTCATTAGAAAAGGGGATTTGTACCAAGAATTCTACTTAGAAGGAGGCAAAAGTGAAGTACTCACTTTTGAGCAAGTTTATGATAGCTCAGCTAGAGAGAGAGCCGAAACGAGGAAAAATCAAAGCTCGCTATAGTGAGGTCTTCCAATTTAGAAGGATCCTTCCCTGCTGGGGTACTGTCTTCTTGACTGGAGACGGCCGTTCTCTCCCCTCCTCTCTAGCAAAAGAGGGTGAGACAGACGGGTGAAAAGGCGTTGGTGCATAGAAAGCAGCAACGCCGCCTGTCTCACCTCTACCGTGCTGGTTGGGGTGGGGGAACGGCCGAAATGACTACAACGGATGGGGAAATGAACGGATGAACGGCCGAATGAATAGTCAGTCGTTAATTGTCAATGGAGGGAGCAGTCTGGTAGTCGATTAGTCAAGTGGCCGAGTAGTTGGTGGGCAACGGCCGTTTGATCATAAATTGTAAATGAGGAAACGGCTGTGTCATCACCAGTTGTCGGGTTTGTGCCAGAGGGGCAAGGGGGAAGTGAGGTAGAATAATGGTCTATGAACAGCAAAAAAGCGAGCGTAAACAGCGACTCTATACGAGACCATATGAGTTGGTCTAAATCTGCTTTTCGGCGGTGGGCACAGCGGTTTGTGCCGATGCAGAACGGCCGTCTCTATCTCCCTGCCCTGCAACACACAGTTACTATCCAGCGTGACCAGTGGGGCATCCCCCATATTCGGGCAGAGAATCGGCATGATCTGTTTGTGGCGCAGGGGTTTGTTCATGCGCAGGATCGGCTGTGGCAGATGGAGTTGAATCGGCGGGCGGCGTTGGGGACGTTATCGGCCGTTTTTGGCAGCGTTACGCTGGACACGGATCGGTTGAGCCGCGCTTTGGGGTTTGGGCGATTGGCTAAGCAGACGTGGGCGCAGATGAAACAGCCCTGGCGGGCAGATGTGGTCGCCTACACGACGGGGGTGAATGCTTTTTTGCAAAGCGGCCAGCCTTTGCCGCTGGAGTGTCATTTGCTGCGCCATCAACCTGACTTGTGGCAGCCGTTGGATACGGTGGCTTATGCCCGTTTGCAGATGTGGGCGTTGACGGAAGGTGCTTCGGGTGAAATCATCACGGCCCAGTTGATGGCGCAGTTGGGGGAGGCACGGGCCAGGGAGCTGCTGCCTTGTTATCCGATGGAATGCCCGGTGACGCTGCCGGGGGGGATTGAAATGAATGGGCTGCGGGGAACGGCCGTTTTGCCACCATTTTTGGGCAAATTCAATGACAATGGGGCGGGGCGTGGCAGTAATGGCTGGGTCATTGCTGCCAACCGCAGTGCTACCGGCCACGCCATCTTGTGTAATGATATGCACCTGCCGCTGGGTACGCCTTCTATCTGGCATTATCAGCATTTGCATAGTGAGGATGGCTTGCGGGTGACGGGTTTTACGCTGCCGGGGATGCCGTATGTGATGGTGGGGCATAACGGCCGTATTGCCTGGGGAGCTACGCTTTCGTTTGTGGATTGTGAAGATTTCTTTGTGGAAAAGCTGCATCCTGAGGATACCACACGTTATGAATTTGCGGGTGAGTGGCGGCAAGCGGAACGATTTACTGAGGAGATTGTGGTGCGGGGGGAGGCAACGCATGTGGAAGAGGTGATTTGCACCCATCATGGCCCCATCATTCCCCATTTTCAGGCGGGGGCGCAGGCTGGTGAGGCGTTGGCTCTATCCTCAATGGCGCTGCGGCCTGATTTGGAGGTGGATGGTTTTGGTTTGTTGAATGTGGCGCGGGGTTGGGAGGATTTTGTAACGGCCGTTACCCATCTCCAGGCCCCATCTCTCAACCTCCTCTATGCTGATATTGATGACAATATTGGGCACTGGGTTACGGGCATAGTGCCCATCCGTCAAAATGGGGATGGGCTGCTGCCCGCGCCGGGCTGGACGGGGACGCATGAGTGGGTGGGTGAAATTCCTTTCACTGAAATGCCCCACGCTTTGAATCCGCAAGAGGGTTATATTGTTTCGGCCAATCATCGCCTTGTGCCTGATGCGTATCCGCATTATTTGGGCCAGGTTTGGCGCAATGGCTATCGGGCGCAGCGCATTGAGCAGCTTATTACCAGCCGCGATAAAGTTTCAGCGGCTGATTGCCAGCGTTTTCAGTTAGACTTTTATTCGATTCCGGGCCATCGTTTGGCCCAGCAGTTGCACCACTGCCGGCCAGCCGATGAGGCGGCGCGGACAAGCTGGCAGTTGCTGGTGGCCTGGGATGGCTGGCTGGGGGCGGACAGTGTTGGCGGTGCGGTTTATGAGGTTTTTCTGCTGCAGTTGGCTGAGGCGGTTTTGCAGCCGCAGTTGGAAGCTGCTTTCAAACATGCTTTTTTGGGTGCGGGGCTGCATTCTCAGTTGAATCCGGTGAATGTGTTTCATAATTATTGGGCGGCGACGGTGCTGCGCTGGCTGGAGGGTGAGGCGACGGTATGGCTGCCTGTGTCACCGGAACGGGAGCAGTTGCTGGCGAGGTGTTTGGGGGAGGTAACGGCCGTTTTGCAAGAAAGGCTCGGTGATGATTCGCAGCAGTGGCAGTGGGGGCGGCTGCATCAGACGCAGTTTCCGCATGTGTTGGAGGTGAAACGGCCGTTGGACATGCTCTTTAAGCAGCCAGCTTATCCCATTGGCGGGGATGGTGACACGGTTTGCCAGACCAGTTTTCAGCCCGATGCGCCGTATGCCAGTAATGCTATTTCGGTCTCTTCGCGCCATATTGTGGAGATGGGGAATCTAGCAGCGGCGCAAGCTATTTTGGCTCCGGGGCAATCGGGGCATGTGGGCAGTCCGCATTATGATGATTTGTTGGCGGATTGGCGGCATGGGCGTTATTTTGTGATGGGCTGGGAGGGTGCGGGGGAAACGGCCGTCATCACCGACGATCTGCTTATTTTGAAGCCAGCGGGGTGAGGGGCTGGATGTTGGTGTTCAGCACAGGGCGATTTTCATAATCGCTCTACAGGCCAGGGAAGAACAGAAGATTTGTCAGGTTCCAGTGAGGGAGTTGGGGGAAGAAACGGCCGTTTGCTCCATCGGGCATTTTCCGTAAAGAGTGTTCTCTGTTAGAATCAACAGGAAATCGCTTGCATATTCCCAATTTCGTGAATTGCTCATAATACTTACACAATTGTAAGAATCATTGTAAGAGAAAAATAGTACTCTAGTAACGGCTTTGTATCTAAATAAAGACATACACACTAACAAGAAACATATTCAACCTGTTTCTTGGGGAAACAAGGCCAATCTTAAATCATCAGGAAACATAATCATGAAAGTAGTGTCATTACTTCGGAGATTGTTCGCAGGCTTTCTCCTCCTCCTCTTGCTCTTTACTATTATCATCCTACAAACAACATCCGCCACCGCGGATGAGGGAAAGATTTTGCGAATTGGGGAAGAGAAAAGAAATGGATTAGCCAGTGAAGTTGCCCTGACTACCGAGGATTTGACCACAGGCGTTACTCCTGATGATTTGGCCAACACCCTGGTTGGTGGTGGTGTGACTGTTGCTAATGTAACGTATGTCGGGGCGCAAACGGCCGCTGGCATCTTCAATGGCGGCACAGGCATCATTGGCTTTGAAAGTGGCATCATTCTCAGCTCTGGCGATATGAACGATGTCGTTGGCCCCAACATTTTCGACAGCACCTCCACCGCACAAAACACACCCGGCGATGCCGACCTGACAGCATTGTCAGGTTTCCCCACCCTCGATGCTTCCGTCCTTGAATTTGACTTTGTACCTGATGATTCCCAAGTTTTCTTTCAATTTGTATTTGCCTCTGAAGAATACAACGAATTCGTAGACCAAAGCTTCAATGACGTTTTTGGCTTCTTCATTAATGGTCAAAACTGCGCTTTGGTACAAAACGACCCCATCTCTATCAACACAATTAACAACGGACAAACAAATCAAGGCCCTGGCTCCCATCCAGAACTTTACCGCAACAACGATCTGCAAAACGGAGGCGGTTCCATAGATACAGAAGCAGATGGATTGACCGTTGTGCTAACCTGTAATGCACCCGTCCTTCCCAACAGCATCAATCACATGAAGCTGGCGATTGCTGATGCCACAGATCGTGTTTGGGATTCCTGGGTTTTCCTGGAGGCTGGCAGTCTCACAACAGATATTTCCATTACCTTAGGCCCAAATCCAGGCAAAGCCTGTCTGGGAACCCAGCACACATTGGTGGCTACTATTGCTGATGTGCCTCAAGAAAACGTTCCTGTTTCTTTTGAAATCGTTTCTGGCCCCAACACTGGCCCGCTCGGCACCTTCCTTACCAATTCCGACGGCCAGGCCACAGTGAGCTACCTCAGTCCCGTGTTAGGCACAGATGTTGCCCAGGCAAGCTTTGTTGGCTCAGATGGGCAGACGAGAACCTCTCAATTAGTTGATACAGTTTGGAATTTCTGCCCTGATCCTGGCTCGACTGTAACACCGACCAACACCCCCACCGCAACGGCTACCCCCACCGAGACCCCCACCAACACAGCCACAGCGACGGCTACGAATACACCGACCAACACTCCCACCGAGACCCCCACCAACACGGCCACAGCAACAGCCACGAATACACCGACCAACATTCCAACCGAGACCCCCACCAACACGGCAACGGCGACGGCCACAGAACTGCCTACAGAAACACCTACAGCTACGAATACGGCCACAGCTACGGCCACCGAAACGCCCACAGAGACCCCAACCCACACACCCACACCTACTCACACAGCCACACCCTCCCCCACGGCCACCCCCACCGAAATTCCGCCATGTGACCTGTATCCAATTGCTTTACATACAGACACATTAGAGGGTGTAGTAATAGGCGATGTCATCACAGATATTTATAACGGTTCACTGCCGGGAACTTTTGGCTGGTTAAGTTGGACAAGCGACATCACTGATGGTGTTTTGTCTGTCAGCCTCATGCCGCCTGGTGATAGTTACACGTATGTCAACCCTGATAACCCTGATGATCATGTTGTATCTCTTGGCGATTGGGTCTGGGGCCGGCCTGATGTTTACAAGAGTGGTAAAGTGTATCTGGCGCTGGAAAATCTGATGAATCATGACATCGTTATTCCTGTATGGGATGTGATGCGAGATGATTACGGTAAACTCCAATATCATGTTGTTGATTTTGTGAAAGTGCGGATTACGGATTTTTCTTTAGTGGGTAAGGATCGGATTTCAGTAGAATTCTTGGGATATGCAAGTTGTGGTTCCAGCCAGAGCTACAAATTAACCATTAAGCGCGTTAAGTAAACTCTGGTAGATTTGCAGTATGCTATGCCCAATAAAAAGAGGCTTCCCTTTTCGGAAGCCTCTTTTTTGTTAGGCGATTTACTTCTGCAAAAACGGAAGATATCCCAGGCAGCCCTGTGCCGTGAAGGGCAGATCATTCAGGGCAAAGATAAACCACGCCGTTGGGGCCACCCCATGCCACTGCGCCGTCCACACCCCGCCGCCACTAAACACATCAAACGAGGCGGGCATACTGCCATCGGCTTCCTGCTGGGCGAACAGATCCCACAGCAGATCACGCGCCCCTTCTCCACCCAGCGCCACATACTGCCCCATCCCCTCATGCCACACCGACCAGGGGCCAGCCTGCCCATCCAGCCCATAGCCCTGCCCCCCTTGCGCCGGCACCACCAACGTGGCCCGCGCATAACTCAGCGCTCGCAGCCCCTGTTTCGGCTGGCAAATCCCCTGGAGAAAAGCCGCGCCCCAAGTCTGATTGTCCAGATAGGGCTGCTGCCAATCGCGCCCCCCCTTAAACCGCCCCACAGCCTCATCCCAATAGTAGGTAAGCAGGCATTTGCGTAACCCATCGGCCGCCTCCCGGTAAGCCGGGCCGCTGCCCTGCAACGCCCACCAGGCATCAATCGTTCCTTCCGTGTGGTCAATGACCAGGCAGCCATCGGCCGTGTCAATGCGTGAGACCAGCCAATCGGCCGCTTTGTTGCGGATAACTTCGGCCTGAGGATGGCTGCCCCCCAGAGCCAGATAGCGGTTTAGGGCGTACACCGCCCAGGCCACGTCGCCCTCCCATCTGTTTTGCCCCGAAATGTCAGTGGGTGGATTCACCGCGCAATCGTAGGCTTTGAACCAAGAGCCATCCAAGTTTTGTATAACGCCCAGAGTGGTGACGATGGCACTGGCCTCAGCCCAATGACCTTGATGGCTGAACACGAGCATCGCCAACGCCTGATCGTAAATATGAGCGGCGCAGGTGGTATCTTCGGCCCAAGATTGGAGCAGGCCGGAAGGCTGCTGCTGGCTGATGAGCCAGTTAACGGCCGTCTCCGTTGCCGTCATATGCGTTCCCACCTCTTCAAAATCGGTAGGCACACTGCGTGAGATGGCGTTGAAAGCGCTGATGTTGTCGAAGGCAATACGGCCGTTTCCCCCCACATCCGCCACCGGGTCCTTCACCACCGAAAAGAACACCGAACTAATTTGCGCCGTATTCAACGTCGTGCTGATAGTCCAGGGATGCAAAAAGTTAAACGGAATGACCATCTGCCCCCACCAGCCATGCTGCGTGGCATGATGATAGCCCCGGCCAAAGATGCGCTCTTGCCCCGCCACCAGACTCATCAGCGCTACCTCCAGCGAATTGCCCCCGCCCCAATCCCCACGCCAATCAAAACGCAGATGATCATAGGCCGACAAATCCAGCGGTGGGTCAAAGTCGCAGCGAAGTTGGGTCCAGTTGCCATTGTCGCTGCCCAGGTCGTAGTCTAGCTGAACGGCCGTATCCGTATACCCCGCCATCTCATAAATAGAACCGCTTGTCGCCTGCCCCGCATCCTTCACAAAATAACAGTCATAAGCTCCCTCAAAATCCAGCAAAACCTCGCCCGTGCGTAAGTCCAAATCCGACCAGGGTTCGGGCGGATTGTCCTGCGCCAACAGCCAATAGCCTACGGTCGCATTCTGCCCCGCCGCCCAGCTTTGCGAAGCTGGCCCATCATCATGCAGCCACACCCCCACGTTATCTTCATCCGGGCTGTTGGTGGCACTGATCCAGCCCTGCACCGTCACCGTTGGCGTCAGCGGCATCACGTCTAGAGCAATGCGCGTGTTAGGCGTGTTGCCCTGCCAGGACTCATCATCCGTGTGCAGCACATCTACCCACGTACTGCCCAAGGGCACGGTGGTTGTCAATAAAAGTGTGGACGGCACCAGCGTGGTAAAAGGCAGTTGGTGCCGAATCAGATCGTCGCCAATAAAACGAAGGGCGTTGCTGTCGTGGCAGTCGCTGTGGCCGCCCACACAGGGCTGCCCCTCGTTCACAAACATGGAAGAGAACTGCACCAGTTTGAAGCCCTGCGCTTCATCGCGGCGAATGGGGTCAATGGCAACGGCCGTTGTCGCCGTATAAACCTGGTTCACATGCAGCCGTGTCTGGCGGTCACGCGGCGTAGGCAGGGTTAACTCATACTGCACGTCAAAGGCCCCGTTTTGCCCAACGGCCGTCATGCGAATCGGCCCCTCTGGCAGCCAACTGGTATCTACCGCCAACTCTGTCAACTGCGGATTGTGGTAATAGGTCGCGCTGTCCGCCCAATAGGCTGGCCCCAGCACAAAAGAGGTGCCAAAGGGAATGGGCGGCACAGGATCAGCATTTTGCTTCAAACGCACATAACCACTGGCGTAAATCACCGCCACCTGCGGCTGACCGGGATCGGCTTGCGCGGGATGGGCAAAACGAATGTAAGCGGCCGTTCCCTGCGCCGCACCATTCAGCGTTACCGTCATGGGCACACCCACATCCGGGTCCGTCGGGCAGATTTCAATGACCCAGCCGGCTGGCTGGTTATAAATGGGGGCGCAGCCAGGTTGGGCAACGGCCGTTTGTCCCCAAGAAACCAACAGCCACACACCCACTATCCAGACCAAACAACAAAGCAATACACGATTCAACTTCAGCCAGGCCACATTACTCATCACAAACATCACAACCTCCTTCTTCGCTAGATGGGGAACACTCGTGGTCAGTATACCATAACCTGCGTCACTTTAAGTTTGAATGGCTACTACCCCTCCGGGAGGTTCGCTCCAGAGGTAACATCTCATTTGACCCCTCCCGGAGGTTCACTTGGCTTAGCAGTTACTTTGAATGGCGTAAGATGAGTGGCACAATATACTTTGTTATGGCAACACCTCAACTCATCATCCACACCCTCACCTTTAGCCTCACCCTCTGGCTTGGCTTCTACCTCATCGCCCGCGACATGCGCAATGCACGGCTTTGGCTGGCGGGCCTGGCCCTTACCACTTATGCTGTTGGCGTGGCGATGGGCATCATGGGGCAATATGGTTTCACCATTTGGCTGGCTGTGCAACTGTTGCGCTGGCAAAATCTATTCACCGTCTTGCCCGCCGCCTTCTGGCTTGGCCTCTTGCTCCACCTATTTCTGGCGGAGACAACCTTGCCCACCTTGTTGAGCCGGTATCCGCGCACAATGGCTCTAGTTTTGGGGCCAACGGTTCTATACGCGCTGAGCTTGAGTTTTATCATTTTGCCCATGTCCCCGCCCGATTGGGTGGGCTGGTTTATGACGGCAAGTGTGTTGGTGATGGGAACGGCCGTTACCCACCTCCACACCTGCGAAAACGGCGAAGCCTTCTGGCCGCCCCTGCTGCGCTCCTTCGACTACACCTTTTTCACTGCCTTACTATTCGGCGGTCAAATCATCCTGGTTATGGCTCTCAGCACCGGTGTCACCTTTCCCATGCTGCTGCTCCTCCTCACGACCATCACCGCCGCCATCCTCATACAGGCCTTTGCTGGTGCCATGCAAACCTTTGTAGACAGTATCGCCTTCTTTAACTTCCCTCAAATCAAAGCCACTCGTGCTGAACTCCGTGCCGCTGCCGACGCTACAACGCACGTTAACCACAGCCTCAATCTGGAGCAAATGCAGCGGGATGAATTCACCCGTCTCACCCGCCGCGCCCTCAGCCACATGGGCAATCTGCCCAAACTGGCCCACAGCCCCCTCAACCAACTGCCACTGGTAGAAAAACGACTCGCCGACCAAAACACGCCTCCCAGCACCCTCACCCGCGCCGCCGAACTCAAAGTCATCCTCACCGAAAGCATCGAGCGGCTGCGCCCGCCCAATGGCGAGGCCATCGGCACAACGGACGAGTGGCGGCATTACAATGCGCTGTATGTGCCTTATGTGTTGGGTCTCAAACCGCATCGGCGGCAGTTCAATAGGGAGGAGGTGGTGGATACGGCCGTTCAGCCCATTCTCAACTGGTTCCGCACCCAGGTGCCCGAACGCACCCTCTACAACTGGCAAAACAAAGCCGCTGAACTCGTCGCTCAAGACCTCCGCGAACGGTCACGGCGAGTTGGGCAAAACGGCCGTTAAACGCACCCTTGAAACGAAACGGCCGTTACCCGTAATAATTGCCCAGCGAACTATCTTTCGGCGCGTTCGTCAATGTCACGCCCACAATGCGGACTTTGGCCTTTTCCAACAGCTCTTTGGCCCGTTCGGCATGTTCCCTCCGCGTTTTGCCTGCACTAATGACCAGTAAAACGCCATCTACTTTGGCCCCCAAGACAGCCGCATCCGTCACCGCAATCACCGGCGGCGCATCAAACAGCACAATATCCGCCTGCGCCGTCAGCTGCTCAATCACCTTGTCCACCTTCTGCGTCCCCAATAAATCGGCCGGATTCGGCGGCTTCGTGCCGCTCGCCAACAGCCACAGATTTTCCACGCCCGTTTTTTGCAGGGGGGCCTCTGTTTCGTCGAGTACCATATTGGTTAAACCGGGCTGTTCAGATACATTGAAGAGGGTGTGCAAAGACGGCCGTCTTAAATCACAATCCACCAAAATCGTGCGGCGGCCACTTTGGGCCATCGTCACCGCCAAATTCGCCACCGTCGTACTCTTCCCCTCCCCAGGCGCCGCCGACGTCACCACCAGCGTCCGAATCGGATGATCCAAACTATAAAACGACAAATTCGTCCGCAGCGTGCGGTACGCTTCACTCACAGGGGAACGTGGGTCTGTTAGGGTTACTAAACTCATAATCTTGCAGAGAGACTGGAGATTGGAGACTAAAGACTGGGCTTAGTCTCCAGTCTCTAGTCTCCAATCTCCAGTCCCCAATCTCCTCTAATTCGGTATACTCCCAATCACCGGAATATCCAGATACTTCTCCACATCTTCCGTGCGGCGCATAATGCCCGACTCAATCCATTCCAGCACAAAAATAATAATCACACCCACCAACGCGCCAAAGACACCGCCAGCGGCCGTATTAATCTTCGTCTTAGGGCTGTCCAGCCCTGGTTGCGGCTCATCAATAAACTCTACTGTAATTCGGTCTTCTTTCCGCAATTCATCATTGTTGGCATTAATCCACTGAATCAACAAATTGCCCCATGTCCGGGCAATATCATTTGCCAAATTGGGGTCGGTATTTTCCACATCCAACTGAATGACAAAGCTCGAGTTATCCGAAGCCACCGCAATATCCCCCAACAAAGCACCCGCCGTCATATCTAATTGCAAAATATTGATGACCTCTTGGGCGCGATAGCCACTGCGTAACCACTGCTCATAACTCCGCAGCAGCTCTTTAGCCGCCAGCGACTGCCCCAAATCTGTGCGCGAGGGCAGCACCAGCAGCCGCAGTGTGGACTTGTAAACCTCTGTCTGCATCTGGCTAAAGCCAAACGCCGCTCCCGCCGTCAACACCGCCACGAGAATAATAACCCATCCCCGCTGGCGCAAAATTCGTAAATAATCTCTCAGTTCCACGAAAACTCCTTAACTACGTAATTACGTAATTACGTAATTATTTCCTGGGAATCTCCCCCAATATCTCCAAACCCATCTGCACCACCTCGTCCCGCTCTCGAATCGTCGGGTCAAGATACTCGGCCAGCAATGCCAGCGCAATCCCCGCGCCGAAGGCCAGGATGACACGCAAGGGCAAATCCAATTGGCTGCGTAAGCCGGGCGAGATGGGGTTGACGATGGGTTGATCCAGTTGAATGAGATCGGCCGTTTCCCCACCCAACTGCGGCAAGGCATTCTGCTCCATCAGCACCTTGGCCACCGCATTCATCATACTCGCCAACACCTCCGCATCACCGTAGGTCAGCGAGAGGGTCAACATGCTGCGCGTGTTGTCGGGCACAAGGCCGCCCTGAATCGCGCCAGCGGGGACATCTATGCCTTGTGCGGCCAGTTCGGCGGCAACGGCCGTTGCAAATTCCGTCCCTCGCGCCCAATCCGTCAGGCCATTAACAATATACTCCGATGTCAGCCAGTTATAATAACGCTGCTCGTCCGTATCACTGTCGGCGGCGGGCTGCTGAGCCACAATAAAGCGCATACCCACATTGTAAGCTGGCGGCGGCGGCGCATACGTCAGCAGCCCCACTGCCAGCACAATCACCGCCGGAATCACGGCAATGAGCCAGCGACGCTTAAAAACTTTCCAATAACGACGTAATTCCATAAGAGGTAATGACGTAATTACGTTATGACGTAATTACGATGCTCCTCCAACTTCCTGTCAATAAACGATGTCATCTCCCGCTTAAAAACGGCCGTATCAAACATCTCCGCCTGCCGTCGGCACCGCGCCGGACTCACTGAATCCGGGTCAAACGCCTCAACCGCCTGGATAATAGCATTGACCGACTGTTCCGCAAACAAGTAGCCCGTCTCGCCATGAACAATCGAATCCAGCACCCCGCCGCCCGCATAAGCAATCACCGGTCGCCCCGCCGCCATCGCCTGAATAGGCGCAATGCCAAAATCCTCTTCACCGGGAAACATAAAAGCTCGGCAGCGCGACAGCAAATCACACAACTCACTGTCTGGCACATAACCCAAAAATTTGATATTGGCCTTCGCCATCGCTTCCAATCGCTCCCGGTCGCGGCCTGTACCCGCAATGAGTAACGGCCGTCCCAACCGATTAAACGCCTCAATCAACAAATCCAGACGGCGGTACGGAACCAAACGGCCGACCATCAAATAAAAATCCTCCACCCGGTTCGACGGTTCAAACCGCGCCGTATCCACCGGCGGGTAGATAATAGTAGACTCCCGACGGTACACCTTGGCGATTCGCCGACGCACTTCCTCTGAAATAGCCACGAAATGATCCACCCGATCCGCCGCCAGCCTGTCCCACTGCCGCAAAAACGTCAGAAACGGCGGCAAAACCTTGCGCGTCAGCCAGCCCAACTGCTCCTGCTCCGCATACTGCTTATAGCGCCACACATAGCGCGTCGGCGTTAGGCAGTAACAGATGTGCAGCGTTTGCGTATCCGTAATAATGCCATGACAAAAGCCACTCTTATTACTGATCACCAGATCATAATCCGAGAAATCAAACTGCTCAAAAGCAAAGGGATAAAGAGGGAAATAAAGCTGCTGCCGCTTGTGCGAATAAGGCATACGGTCAATCAAACTGGTGCGAATATCCCACTCTTGCCAATGGCGCGGCATCCCCTCCCGCCAATACAGCGACGTATACAAAGGCACGCCAGGGTACATCGCCACCAGCGTTTCCAGCACATCTTCCGCTCCCCCAATTTGGTTGAGCCAATCGTGAACCAGCGCGGTTTTCATGAAGAGGGGAGACCAGGGACTAGGGACTGGAGACTATGTTGCCATACTTTCAGTCTCCAGTTTCCAGTCTCCAATCTCAATCAATCCCCAGCCGCTCCATACGAGCCGCCAATTCCGATTCTACTTCCAGGCTGTTCATGGCATCATCCAACTGGCGATCCAGACTGTTGGCCTGCACTTCCCAGGCAGCATCAGCATGGTCTAGCCGCTGCCGAATATTCTCCGCCGCCCGCTCTACATCCGCATCCCCCGACCCCATCAGCGAATCCAGCGACTTCATAGATTTTGTCGCTACTTCTTTCGATTTCGCCAATTGCAACAGAAAATTCAATTCCTCCCGCTCCTGTTTGGCGATGGCTAAACGCCCTTCCAACTTCACCTGCACATCCTTCATCTGCTCCAGAGCCGACACCTGTTTTTCTAAGGAGGCATCATACGTCCGAATCAATTCTCGCACAGACGAAAACTGCTTCTGCGTCACCATTGCTTCGGTTTTCTTGCCCTTCATCAGAAATTGATCCACCAGGTAATCCAACTCGGCGGCCTTATTGGCTAAAGCTTCGCGCCGCCGACCAGATGTTTTCACCTGGGCAAACATGGGGGCAATGGATTTGGTGAACTCTTCCACTTCCCGTTCTGCCTGGCGGATATATTCGTCATAAACGGCCATATCGCTCTTTTGCAAAGCTTTATCGGCCGCTTCGTGCAAGCTGGCCTTAAACAGTGTGCGTAATTTTTGTAATAGTGATGCCATGCAGGGGATTATACAGAGAGAGAGGGGGAAAGAAAAACGGCCGTTACCTCACGATAACGGCCGTTTCTTCACTATCTGGCTACAGGAGATTGGAAAGTGCCAGATGAGCTACAGAATAAAACTAAGACCCGTCCTTAATGACAATTTCCTCATCATCAAACACATTAGCCTTCGCTGCCACATCCATCTCCTCCGGCAAAACAATTGCCAGAACAAAATAGGCCAAAAGCACAGGGCCGCCAGCCGTCAGGAAGAACAGCAGCACAAAGGCCAACCGTACCAGGACAGGATCAAGATTCATATAGTGGGCAATACCACTGGCTACACCCAAAAACATCCGATCATATTTCATACGTACTAAGCGTTTTTCATCCATTGTCAAAAACCTCCGAAATTAAAATCTGTTTTAGCTGTTATTGCCACTCATTACGCGCCCCCCAAATGAAAGTTGCATCCACCCTGATCCCCTTTGGCAAATTCCCCTTTCCCCTCTACACTTACCCTTTGCAGGGGCGACCACAAGAGTTGCCCAACTAACAGTCACCAAGTGGGCAGGCACAAGGCACTGCCCCTACCAAACAACGACAGTGTAGGAGAACAAGATGAAAGCCGTACTTTGCCAACAATGGGGTACACCCACCGATTTAGTTGTTGCCGAAATCGCCAGCCCACCTATAGCTGCCGGGCAAGTAAAAATTGCCGTTCATGCCTGCGGCATCAACTTCGGCGATACATTGATGATCGCCGGACAATACCAGGTGAAGCCACCCTTTCCCTTCACGCCCGGCTTTGAAATTGCAGGTGAGATTGCCGCAGTGGGCGAAGGCGTGACACAGTACAAACCGGGCGACCGGGTAATCGCTTTCACCGATTACGGTGGTTACGCTGAGGAAGTGGTCACCCGTGCCACTTCTTGCTTGCCCATTCCCGATAACATGAATTTTGTGGATGCGGCGGCCTTCATGGTGGCTTATGGCACGTCGCACCTGGCTTTAGACCATCGAGCCCATTTGCAGGCGGGTGAGGTGCTGTTGGTGCATGGGGCCTCCGGCGGGGTGGGGTTAACGGCCGTTGAAATTGGCAAACTCATGGGTGCAACCGTCATCGCCACCGCCAGCACACCTGCAAAGCTGGCCATCGCCCAACAGTACGGTGCCGACCATCTCATCAACTACCGCCAAGAAAACTTCCGCGACCGCGTGAAAGAAATTACCAACGGCAAAGGGGCCGATGTCATCTACGACCCCGTTGGCGGCGATGTCTTCGACCAATCGCTGCGCTGCATCAACTGGGAAGGGCGGCTGCTGGTAATTGGCTTTGCCAGCGGACGCATTCCGCAGGCACCGGCCAATCTTACCCTCGTCAAAAATTGCAGCATTGTCGGTGTTTACTGGGGCGCATACGCCTGGAAACAGCCACAGACCCTACTCAAATCCATGCAAACCCTCCTCGGCTGGTACGGTGAAGGCAAACTCAAGCCGCATATCTCGGCCACCTATCCGTTGGAACAGGTGGCTGAGGCCATGAACATGCTGACCAATCGGCAGTCTACAGGGAAGGTGGTGTTGGTGGTGCGGTAAACCTGACCCTCCGGGAGATTCATCCTCAGTAGATCGAAATCTTTGTAGAGCGATTTTGTAAATCGCTCAGACGATTTTATAAATCGTCCTACAGTACATTTGTGATACTGATACTCAAAATCAAGGTGGTTCAAAACTCTCCCGAAGGTTCGTATGAAAAAACTCCTTTTTCCTCTCTACTGGCTCATCGTTACCCTCATCCTCCTCGAAATCGTGGTACGTATTTGGGGCTATGCCGAGCATTATATCTACGACCCCATCTACGAGCCTTTTCCGCAAACGGCCGATATCCCCTTCATCCACCAAGCCAACCTGCAACAGGCACGGGGGCGCGGCCAAAGCCTCATCAACACCGACAGCCTCGGTTTGCGCTCGTTAGAAAGCGGCACGGTTTACGGCCCCAAACAAGTCAACGAAATCCGCATCGTCATTCTCGGTGATTCGGTTACTTTTGGCGAAGGGGTGCGCGAAACGGCCGATACATACCCCCATCTCGTCGAAACCAGTCTACAGGCCCAGTTTCCCAACCAACAAATCCGCGTTTTCAACTTTGGTGTGTCCGCTTACAGCGTGCGCACGATGGTGGCGACATTACAGCACCGCGCCCTGGCTCTGCAACCAGATTTTGTCATTATGGCCGTTGCTCCGCAGGATTTTGACCTGCACCGCACCGGTGAAGTGGATCGGTGGGGGTACAATGTGCGGGAAGTGGATAACAGCCGTTTCCCCCTCCTCTCCCGCCTCAAACGCAGCCTTCGCGCCATCCGCCTCACCTACGCCATCCGCGACCTCACCCTGCGCTGGCGCAGCCACAACATCCCTACTCCGCCCCATTGGCAACTGCCCGATACCTACAGCTACCTGCCCCAATTTCAAGCTATCGCCAGTGAACACAACATCCCCAGCCTCCTCCTCCTCCTGCCCACCCACTCCAGCCAATCCTTCCAGGCTCTTCCCGACCAACTGGCCCACGATAACCTGCCTATGCTCAATCTCTTAGATTTAGGCAGTGACCTTCCCGCCGAGCAGTTCCAGGCCAGCCCTTTTGATGGGCATCCTTCGGCGCAGGTTCATCAGTTGATTGCGGTTGAGGTGGTGGCGTATTGGGAGACGGCCGTTTTCCCCTCAACGACCTTCCTTCCTCCCCACCTGTTCACTCCCCAAAATTTTCGTCGAGAAAGGTGACAGCCTCTTGCCAGGCACTGCCCGCCGTGCCGGGCTGGTTGAAGTTCTCTTCATTGATAAAGCCATGTCCCACATCGGGGTAGATGGTGATCTGGTTTTCGATATTCAGACTGGTGAGAGCGGCTTCAAATTCGAGGACATCTTCCACAAAGATTTGTTGGTCTTCGGCGGCGAAAACGCCCAGAACGGGCTGGGCTTCGACCAACGGCCGTAACATCTCCGGCTCAGTCACCACTGCTCCATAATAGATAATCGTCATAGCTAGATTTTCTGCCTGCCGCAAACCCAGTTGCAAGGATTGCCCGCCCCCAAAACAAAAGCCCATGGAAGCGATGCGTTCGGTGTCTACGCTGTCCAGACTGCGGAGATAGGCCAGGCCGCTGTCTACATCGGCGAAGACCTGCTCTTCGGATGTGCTGAGGCGGAGATAGAGGGCGCGGGGGAAAACGGCCGTTACCTCTCCCCGATACGCATCTGGCGCAAACACAACATACCCTTCCTCGGCTAAGGCATCGGCCATAATGGTAATGCCCTCGTTTAAGCCCCACCATTCATGAATGAGCAGGACACCGGGATGGGGACCAGGGCCGTCGGGCAGGGCTAAATAGCCAAGCAATTGGCTGCCGTTGGCATCGGTATAGGTGGTGTTGGTGAAATCGGCCGTTTCTGCCCCAAAGAGGCTGTCGTAAAGGATGATGCCAAAGAAGAGGAAGAGTGTAAGAAGCAGCAAGCCGAGAATAATCTGGAGGAGACGTTTGAGAAGTTTCATAATAACACAGGTTATTGATTGACAGGATAGGCGCAGCGGAAGCCAAAGGCTGCACTGAGGGTGTCGGGTGGTGAGGCACTGCGGTTGGCCGAGCGGAGGCGGTCGGCGAGGTTGTTGTTGGGCCAGCCGCCGCCGCGAATGGCGCGTTGATCGCCTTCGGGGCCGGTGGGATTGAGGGCTGGACTTTGGCTGTAATAGGCAGGGCTGTACCAATCGGCCGTCCACTCCCACATGCTGCCCGCCATCGCAAAAACGCCAAAAGGACTGGCCCCATCCGGCAAGGCATCTACTGGTTTGAGGTTTTCAAAGCCTTCGCTGTTAAAAACCGCACGCAGGGCATCTGGTTCACGGCTGCCCCAGGGGTAAGGACGGCCGTCTGTGCCCCGCGCCGCATATTCCCATTCCGCTTCGGTGGGCAAACGGCCGCCCGCCCATTGACAATAGCTGTTTGCCCCATACCAGGTGACATAATTGACGGGATAGTTGCCGAAGTCCAGATACGGCTCAAAGAAAAGCGTGCCATCCTCTTCTTCAATCATGCTCAGATAGTTGGTTGTGCCGGCACGCTCACGCGGCCAGGCACAGTCAATCTGGTTGCAGGCGCTTTCATAGCCGCCAAGCTGATTGAGGAAAAGGGCATATTGGGCCACACTGACCTCGTATTTGTCGAGGTAGAAGGCACTAAGCGTTACTTCATGCTGCGGTTTTTCGTCATCACCCGCATTCACATTGTCAGCGGTGGAACCCATGAGAAAGGTGCCGCTGGGGATGAGGAGCATGGGCATGTTGTCGAGTTCGCGGACGAATAAAGTGGGGACAGGCGTTTGGGTGGGGGTTTCGGTGGCGGTGGGGATGGGGGTTTCGGTGGGTGTTTGGGTAGGGGTAGCGGTGGGGGTGGCTGTTTGGGTGGCGGTGGCTGTCGCCGTCTGCGTGGGCGTGGGGGTGTGGGTGGCGGTGGGGGTTTCCTCGGTAGGGGCGACAACCACAATGATGGCTGGGGTGGGTGTTTCGGGCAGAATGAGGCCGCGCATTTGTTGGCCGATGGTGGTGTTGGGGAAGGCGAAGGCGGCGATGAGGAAGAGGAGAACGGCCGTTCCCACAGCCATCACCCCACGCCCCACCCAAGAAGGTTGACGGCGGGACGAGGGCCGGCGGCGACGGCGAATGGTATCGCGGATGGATTGGGGCGCAGCGATGGCAAAGGTGGGTATGCGCTCTGGTTGTGGGCTGGCAAAGGTCTTGTTTTTGAGGGCAAATGTTTTAATGAACACCACATCGGCAATGGTGATCTGTTGCAGGTTATGCTCTTGATGCCGCTCGTAGAGAGCCTGACAAACGCGCTGTAAATCGTAGGGATGGCCGTTGGTAAGGGTGTAGATGTATTCGGCCACAGCTTTGACAAGGGTGTAGCGCACAGGTTCGCGCATCAGGGTGATGGCCTCATCGAGCGGCAAGTTTTCTAGTTGATAGCCGTGAGCATTTTGCAGGAGAGGGTGCATATCTGCCGGGTCGGAGCTGGCCTGTTCCAGGGTGTAGATGGCGCTGGTGCGGGGCTGGGCGTGGATGAGTTTGTTGAGGGTGGTGAAGGTGCTTTCGGGTAGTGTGCCCCGTTGTATCTGTTCGTAAAGTTTGTGGAGATTGTCGCCGAGCAGAATGAGTTGACGGCCGTCTAACTTGCTCTGGATTGGTTTGAGGAATTTGTCTTGGAAGGCGCGGTGGGGGTCGGCCACGAAGTCGGCCAGTTGGGGCAGGTCGAGTTCGATTTTGAGCTGGCGCAGGGTGGTAACGGCCGTCTCGGCAAAAGCCCACAAAAATGCGCTCAAACTCTCCATCGTCAGCGCTGCTAAATCGAGATAAACCGTGAGAAAGTTGGAACCAAAACGGCCAGCTTCCACCTGCAAGAGGACGGAAGTTTTGCCGATTTTCGAGGGGCCATAGAGGATGATGGGTTTATCTGGTCCCTGGAGGTGCTCTCTGAGCCAGGTGAAGAGTTGTTGACGGCCGGCAAAATAACGGCCGTCATGCACAGGCTGCGTAAAATCGTAGGGGTTTGATTGACTCATAAGCTCACCGTCATAGGTGGTTATTCTACTTGGCTTACCATGTCAAGCAAAGCTAATTTTACTTTGTCATACTCCTCAACTAAAGCCGTGAAGGGCTGAACGGCCGTTGTCAACTCCCCCGCATTCCCCAGCGTTTCCAACTCTTGCGCCAAACGCGCCACTGACAACACACCCAGGCTGGCACTGTTGCCTTTTAACCGATGAGCCGCCTGCTGCATCTTCGTCGCTTCCCCTCTTTGCATAGCTTCCGTCAACCAGCGCATCAACAGATCGCCATCTTCTAAGTAAATGGGGATGAGATTCGGCAGCATGGCAGCGGCTCTTGGCCCGGCTGTCTCGGCCAAGACACTCATATCAATCGGCCAGGCTCGGTCACTCATGGGGTTTCTTGGCGGGTCATGAGCACTTGCTGGGCGACAGCGTAGCCGATGACTTTCTGGCTGCCATCAACATCCAGGGTGATGGGGCCATCAAAGGGGGCGATCTCTAAAACGCGAACGGCCGTTCCCGGCATCAGCCCCAATTCCGCCAAATAACGCAGCAAGTCACTTTTGCCATCATCCACAATCCGCGCCACCATCGCCCCATCACCCACGCCCAATGCCGACAACGGCAAGTAATCCACCGCCACAATCGAGCCATCTTTAGCCGGAATCGGGTCGCCATGTGGATCGAAAGCGGGGTGGCCCAAAGCCGCCGCAATCCGCTCCTCCAACTTCTCACTAATCACATGTTCCAAAATATCTGCCTGCTCATGCACCTCATCCCAACTAAAACCCAGAGCTTCAATTAGATACAGTTCAATCAACCGATGGTGGCGCAAAACTTCGAGAGCGATCTTTTCGCCAGTTTCCGTCAGAGTCACACCATAATGTTTTTCATAGTGAACCAGATTGAGCTTGGCTAAACGCTGCAGCATGTTGGTGACAGACCCCGCCTTCACTTGCCGCGCCTCAGCAATGCGTGAGGTGCTGACAGGGCTTTCCATCTCAGCCAGGGAGTAAATTGTTTTTAGATAATCTTCAATGGCCTGGTGGTTAAGGGCATCGCGCTGCGAGGATGAACCTTGTTCCAGGGCTTCGATTCGGGGCATGTTGTTTGCTCCTATGGAAATATGTATCAAGTGTCACGTGGTAATATGTTCCGTGATACTTGATACCTGACACTTGACATTGTTTATTGATCAGGGAGGACTTATGTCTATACTGTCCCCACTGGCAAAGCTAACATAAGCAAATAGCCTTGTCAATAATTGTGAGAAGCATTTATACTCCGCTCCATGCGCCAAATATGGATTAGCAAACCGGGCGGCCCCGAAAAGCTGCAATTGCAAGAAGCGCCCACCCCTTTACCGCGTGGCGGGGAAGTCCGCATTCGTGTGGAAGCCTGCGGGGTGAACTTTGCCGATGCGATGGCCCGCATGGGAGTTTACCGAGACGCGCCCAAAATGCCCTTCATTCCCGGTTTTGAAGTTGCCGGGGTGGTAGATGCCATTGGGCAGGGCGCACCCGATTTGCAAGAAGGCGACACGGTGTTTGCCCTCACTCGCTTTGGCGGGTACAGCGATATGGTCTGTGTGCCCCACCAACAGGTGTTTAAGCGGCTGAGTTGGATGAAGGCTGAAGATGCCGCCGCTTTTCCTTTGAACTACCTATTGGCTTACCTCATGCTGGTGGTGATGGGGTCGCTGCGGGCGGGGGATAAGGTGCTGATTCACAGTGCTGCGGGGGGGCTGGGGCTGGCGGCTTTGGATATTTGCCAGATTATGGGGGCCGAGACGTATGGCACGGCCTCGCCGGACAAACATGATTTTTTGCGCGGACGCGGCTTGCGCCATCCGATTGATTACCGTAATCAGGATTTTGAGGTGGTGCTGAATGATATTACGGGTGGGCGCGGTGTTCAGGTGATTTTGGACCCATTTGGGGGGCGTTTTTGGCAGAAGAATTATCGTTTACTGATGCCTACGGGGAGGTTGATTCATTACGGTTTGCGTAGTTTGGCTCCGACCAAGAAGCGCTCATGGGCAACGGCCGTTCGTGAACTCATTATGCTCCCTTTCTACACCCCCATCAAATTGATGGACGACAACAAAGCCGTCATGGGTGTCAACATCAACCATTTATGGCAGCACGACACCCTTTATCGGGAGTGGATGAAACAGTTGATTGGCTGGTACGACGAAGCCCTTTTCCGGCCGGCCATTGACCGCACCTTCCGCTTTGAACAGGCTGCTGCTGCCCACCACTATATTCAAGATCGCAAAAATCGGGGTAAGGTATTGTTGATACCTTAGAGAAGAAGAAGGGGAGACTGGAAGATGCTTGCTCTTCCAGTCTCCCCCTTTCAGGGCAGTTATGCCAGACGACGGCGAATTTCTAATCCTACACCGGCAACGAGGAGAACCAGGCCGGAAACGGCCGTAATCATCAGCCCCACATTGCCAGCCGCACCCGATTCGGGCAGCAAGGCCACCACGCGGGCGGGTGCGCCTTCACTCAAGCAAAAATTGACATCATCATGCGAGAGGCTGTCGGCAAAGACAGGCACAAAAATCGTCGGCTCCGAGGTCACAACCCAACCAGTTGGCGGCAAAACAGTTACCTCCCACCAGCTAAAACCAGCCCGAACCAACCCAAAAATACCTTCAGGTCCAGAGTAATGGGTAATGACAACATCCCCAGCGCTGTTGGTGAACTGCACATTGACATTGGGGAGGGGAACTTCACCGGCCAGGCCCGTACCCACGCATTTACCATCGCCATTTACGTCTTTATAAATGCGGCCTTGAATAAACCCATGCTCTTCTTGGGCTTGCAGAATGCCAACGGTTAACGCCAATAAGAGAGTTAATAACAAACCTACGCTGATTGATTTTTTCATGTCCTTTCTCCTGAATTATGTGATCAATACTTTACCCTGAGCTGTCGGTGGGTATTGGTTCGGCCACCACCACAACCCGGTGGGAATTATCGGTATAAGGCCAGCAGGTGATGAGCGTCAGACGTTCATCTTCTGTTGGCTCCACCCATTTCGCATTTTCCAGCCGCACTTCAAGGGATTCGCCGCGTTCGGGCAAAATCTGTTTGAGGGTGACGCGGTAATGAAAAGCGGTGCTTTTGTCGTAGACAATGATTTCATCGCCTTCTTGCAAATCCACCACATCGCGGAAAACTTCGCCATAAATGTTGTGATGGCCGTTGATGACGGTGTTGCCGGGCTGGCCTAGGAGGGCGCTGTTATTGTGCCAGCCAGCTTTGTAGGCGTTGGGCACTTGCCACTGGTAATAGGTTTGCCCGTTTTGCTGAATGGCTTGCAGACCGACGGAGGTGATGGGGGCATCTAGACGGATGGCGGGGATTTCGATGCGTTGGGGCTGGCCGGGCGGCGGGCCATAGGCGGAGGCATCGAGGGCGGAGACGAAGTAGTCGGGCAGGTCGTCGCCTTCGAGTGGGGTTTCGGGGAGCAGGTTGAGGGCTTCGGCGGTGGGGGTGATGGTGGGGACGGCGGCAACGGGAACGGCCGTTGGCATAACCGTCTCATTTGTTTTTTGCAAGTAGGGGCCAAGCACATCATACAAGGGCTGCGGCATCTTGGCGGGGATGATGATCCAGATCGCCATGACCGCCAGCAAGATGATAAAGCCAACGGCCGTTAGCACCACCCCCACCGGAATTACCTGCTCATCTTGCGTCTGCGAACGTCTCTTTGACATGGCTGCAAGTATAAACAAGAAGTTCGTTTATGTAAAGAACGCCCCACTTAGCCAATCACATCACCGCCCGCATAGTCATGAGCCTTGCCTTTGGCAAAACTATCGCCAATAAGGCCGCCGATAGCGCCAAAACCAGCCCCAAACAGCGCCTGGAAGATGGCCCCGCACACCAGGCCAATGGCCCCAAACAGGATCATAGAGCCGCCGAAGGGGAAGGCGGCTGGCGGTGCGCCGGCCGCGTCAAACACAGTCTCCATCATTTGCAACTGCAAGGGCAGCATGATAGCCAGCCCCACAAAGCCGGAGATGGTGTAACCGATGGCATGGGCAATAGCGCCCGCCGCCGCGCCGCCTTTGACAGCCCCAGGCACGACAGGTTTGTCCTGGTTGTGCCAACGTGCATATAAACCGCCCGCAATCATGCCGGGGATAATCTGCATGAGACAACCTAATATGGTAATGATAGGCATGAAGTTAAAGAGGCCCTCAAAACCAGGCGGTAGACCTGATGGGGTAGTCGTGGGGTCGAAAAAGGCAGGATCGCTCATCATCCCCATCATATCTTGCAAGATGGGGTAGGAGACGGCGGTGCTAATGAATGACAGGGCGATGATGAGAGCAATGCCAATCATGGCTGCTTTTAAGAGGATGGGTGTTTTCATCTTTTCTACTCCTTTAATTGACTTAGGGGGAGTAAAGACTAGAGACTGGAGACGAACCAGTCTCTAATCTCCCGTCTCCAGTCCCTCCAACTACAAATTTGCTAACAAGCATTACGCCCGCAAAATCCCTCTGGTTGCGCTGCTTGGGGTATAATACAGATTATGTCTGATCAGTTCGATTGGCGCACGGATGATGAGGTTTGGACAGATGAACCTGTACAAGAAGAGGCGGTTGTGGGAACGGCCGTTCCCCGCCGCATGTCCTGGTTTTACGCCCTCGCCCTTCTCCTCCTCCTCGCCCTCATTGGCCGCATCGCCTATCACCAGATGGGTGTGCGCGTTGAAGCCGCCCAGAAGGCCATCGAGGAAGATATTTTGCTCACACATGATCTGGTGCGGCAGGCCAACGAACGACGCGATGTGGAACTGCTCTTCTCGCTGCTGTCTGGTCGGGATCGTAACTGGACAGAATTACAGCTTGAGCTGGCGGCTGAGGGCCAACTTTTTGACCGCAAGGCGTTAGGTTTGCAGGCCACAGCCGACATTGAGAATGTGCAGGTTACGATTGCGCCCGATTTGGAAGCGGCGGAATTGGGCTATGAACAGCTTTATACCACCCAAAATGCTGATGGGGTGACGGAGACGGTGCGCTTGCAGCAAACGGCCGTTTACCGGCGCGGCGATCAATGGTTATATGCACCGCCAACGGCCGAATTTTGGGGTGAATTGCAGTTGCTAGAAAACCCTTTCTTTACGATTACTTACTACCAGCGCGATGAACTCCTCGTCAAACAGCTTGCCGCTGATTTAGAAGTACTTGTTACCACTGTCTGCCGCTTGCCAGACATAGATTGTCCCCCCCGATTGCACTTATCCCTACGCTTTATCAACGAACCCGAAGCTTTATTGTCAACGGCCGATCCGGCAACCCTTCTCAACCATACCTTGAATCTCAGCTTACCAGCCCCCTCCCTCATTGGCCTACCGATGGATGAGGCCAGTTACCAGGCATTGTTACGAGGTTACAGCCTGCATGTTGCTGCTGCTATCATCAGCCAACAAGCCGGTTATGCCTGTTGTCAGCATGGTCTTTTTCACCGTGCTTTTCTGGACTGGCAGCTTTATCAGCTCTATTTACGCCCATGGCCTTTACAAACGGCCGATTACGCCCAAATCCTCTACGGCAGCCTGCATCTCAGCGACATTCGACAATCTTGGAATGTTGACATCAATTCGCCTGACTGGCGCGAGGTTTATGTGCTCGTTCACTTCATCGCTGCTAATCCCCGCCACCTATCTCCTATGGCCAGCCAACGCCTGCTAAATGAAGATCTGTTCTATGGTAGTTGGCTCGCCCAAGTAGTGGGTGAAGACAATCAAACTGCCCTGCTCCAATTTATCATAGACCAAAGCAATTTATCCTCAGACAACGAGCCGCCGATTCCCCTGCCACAGGAAGATATTGTCTATATCTGCCACAACGAACTGCGCCGCTTCGACGTGCATACACAGCAAGTCAGGCCCTTAGCCACAGCGGATGATACGACGAGCTATTGGGAATTATGGCCGTTGCGCCAAGGGTTTTTGTTAGCCTCTCAATCGTTTGATCTTGCCGAGCAAAAGGTACGCTCACAGTTGTTTCGGGTTGAGGGAAACGGCCGTTATACCACCCTCTATGATGCCAACAGCACAGCCACCTTTGGCGAAGCCATCGTCTTCAACCAGGTCATTGACCCCACCGAACGGTATATTCTGATAACACGGCAGACCAATGGCCCCCAATACAGTTGGGCCTTGTTAGATTCCACTGATTGTGAAAATGATGTTTGTCGCACCTATGGTTTGTCGGGGCAACCCTATTGGTCACCTACCGGTCAACATACTCTATTGCGGGATGAAACAGATTACTTCAAAACCTATCCACCCCGTTCACCTCTCTATCTGGCCAATGCGATGGGTCAAAGCTCGGCAGATTTTGCCGATGATGTAACCTCATTCGCCTGGTTGGATGATCAGACGGTTGTTTACATTCGTTTCGACGGCGACGAACAAATCATTGTTCGACACGCATTGAATTCAAATTTGGAGCAAGTCATTGCCCGCCGTTCCGATCTGCAACAGTTGGTAGAAGCTCCGCTCCAGTTGTTTGCCGTGCAGGTAAACCCGGCTGACAATAGTACGCTGTTGATTACGGCCACGACAGAGCAGCAAAGCGGGGAAATGTACTTCTCTGTAAACCAGCGCGAAGATGAACTGGTTGTAGAGCTGCTGCCCATTGCGCCTAACAGCTTTGGGGGCTATTTCACGCCAGACGGCCGTTTTCTTGTCACCTTGCGCAGCGAACTCCATACAGGCGAGCCAGCCAGCCTGTTTACGTTCTTTGATTTGGCAACAGGCCAACAAACCACCCTCTCTTCTGCGGCATGGTCGTTAGATTGGTCGGCTGACGAAAGCTGGATCGTGGCTGCACACGATCACTATCTGCTGCTGGTAGCCCCCGCCTACAATTACGCGCAAGCAATTCCTGGCGATTTTGCTGATTGCCGTAACCTGATCTGGGTCAGCCAGTAAAAATTGTCGTTTGGGGCAACGGCCGTTCGTCGTATTCATAAACACCCATAAGGAGACCCAACATGCGTTACATGCTGCTCATCTACAGCGACGAAATGGCCGAAAGCCAACGTACCCCTGGACAAAACGAGGCGATGATGGCCGAATACGGCCGTTTCACCCAAGAAGTGCGTCAGCGTGGCAGCTTCCGCAATGGCGATGCCCTGCAACCCACTAGCACCGCCACCACCGTCCGCATCCAAAACGGCAAAACCATCGCCACCGACGGCCCATTTGCCCCCACCACAGTACAGCTTGGCGGCTTCTACATCCTCGACTGCCAACACCTGGACGAGGCCATCGAACTCGCCGCCAAAATCCCCGCTGCCAAAGAAGGAGCGGTGGAAATACGGCCGATTTTGGGATTCGGATAGAGGTATATGGGTATAATGGTATATTAGTGTATTAGTAACTACTAACCCTCCGGGAGGTTTCAAACGAGATGTTACCTCTGGGACAAACCTCCCGGAGGATCGCTCCAGAGAGGCTAAGTAGTTACGTGTATTAGCCTTTTTACACCAATACACTAATACACCAATACACCAATACACCCATGACTTCAAACCTACACCAAACCATCGAAGCCACCTTCCGTGAAGAATCAGGGCGAGTGCTGGCGGGGTTGATCGGCCGTTTTCAGGACTTCGATCTCGCCGAAGATGTGCTGCAAGAAGCCTTCATTGCTGCCCTGGAACGCTGGCCGCAAGATGGCGTTCCGCACAACCCCGCCGCCTGGCTCACCACCACCGCCCAGCGCAAAGCCCTAGACCGCCTGCGCCGCCGCCAAAACTACGACCACAAAAAAGCCCTCCTCTACTCCATCACCGACCTCAAACTCAGCGACGAGGAAGCGTTTGCCCGTGAAACCATTCCCGACGAGCGGCTCAAACTCATCTTCACCTGCTGCCATCCCGCCCTGGCCCCAGAAGCCCAGGTGGCTCTCACCCTGCGCACCTTAGGCGGCCTCTCCACCGCCGAAATCGCCCGCGCCTTCATGGTAAGCGAGACGACGATGGCCCAGCGGCTTGTCCGCGCCAAACGCAAAATCAAAGCGGCCGCCATTCCCTACCGCGTGCCGCCCGCCCACCTGCTCAACGAACGGCTGAATGCCGTCCTGGCCGTTATCTACCTGATCTTCAACGAAGGGTACAGCGCCAGCAGCGGCGAAAATCTCATTCGCAGCGATTTGTGTGCGGAGGCCATTCGGTTGGCGCGGGTTTTGGTGGCTCTTTTGGCCACAGACCCCCACCTGTCCCCCTCAGCCGAGGCAATGGGTTTGCTGGCCTTGATGCTGCTGCACGATTCCCGCCGCGAGGCTCGCGTGGCGGCCGATGGGCAGCTTATTTTGCTGGAAGAGCAAGATCGCACACGCTGGGACGAGGTTAAGATTGCCGAGGGGTTGGCGATTTTGGATGAGGCTTTGTTGCTGCACCAGCCGGGTGCTTACCAGATACAGGCAGCCATTAGCGGTCTTCATGCGGCAGCCAAACGGCCGTCCGACACCGATTGGCCCCAAATAGCTGCCCTATACGCCAGCCTTTACCACCATAACCCCTCACCCATTGTCGCCCTCAACCACGCCGTCGCCGTGGGCATGGCCCAAAGCCCGCAGAAAGGGCTGGATTTGCTGGCTCATTGCAACCGCCATGGCGAGTTAGACCATTATCACTTTTTCCATGCCGCCCGTGCCGATTTGTTAAGGCGAGACGGCCGTTTCGCCGCCGCCCACGCCGCCTACCAACAAGCCCTCAGCCTCACCGACAATCAGGTGGAACAAGCCTTTTTGCAGAGGCGCTTGCATGAGGTTAAGGTGGGGTGACTAGCGAACCCGTTTGTAACGGCTGTAGCCGCCTAACGGCCGTTCCACCGGCTGCAAAACCATCACGGTTTGGGCAGGAACAGTCACTGTGATAAAAGCCGCTCCAATTCTGGTGATAGGCGATGTCCCCGCAGGCGAAAGCAAGTCTATCAGGGGGGTGTCATCCATCAGGCTGGCATTGGCTACCATGATTTTTTCGGTCATAGCTGTGGTTGTGGGATTGGCAACCACAATCAAAGTTTCCAGGGCGCGGTCGGTGTAACGCTCAAAGGCCAGCAAGTTTTGCGACTCTACCGTGCGGAAATTGCCAATGCGTAAGGCGCGGTTTTGCTGGTGAAGGGCAATGAGCTTTTTCAGCCACACCAGTTCGGGGTTGTCATCTTGTGCCCAATCCCAACGCATTGGCCCCCGGTTTTCAGGATCGCCACCGCCGGTCATACCCACTTCGCTGCCGTAGTAGATGTTGGGTGCGCCGGGCAGGGTGAATTGGAGGGCTTGCACCAGGCGGCGTTGGGCAGCATCGGGGATGAGAGAGGCAAGGCGGGGGAGGTCGTGGTTGTCAATGACGATCCAGGATTTGAGCATTGGCTCGATACCGGCATCTTTGATGAGACGATCTAGCATGTGAACGGCCGTTGTCGGAGCAATCTCGCCCGAAGCTGCCCCCAACACGATCAGACGCAGCGTGAAATTCATCACGGCATCAATCGCTTGCAGCCATTCACCCGGATAATTCACAATCTCGCCCACGATGAGTGAGCCAGCCTTCTCCTGGTGGGCCGCTTGTGTCAGATCATACAGGTATTCGTAACCCAACTCAAAAGCTGTGTCCAGTCGCCAGCCATCAACCCCATCCCGCAAATAGCTGCGTACCACTGAATCTGGAGATGCGTAAATATAGTCACGCACGGCCGGATTTTCGAGATTGAGTTCGGGCAGGTTCTGAAAGCCTGTCCAGGAGCGTGAGCCGCCCTCGTAGGCATCACCAATGGCAAACCATTCACGCCAGGGGCTGGCCGGATTTTGAACTGCCTCCTGAAAAATCGGGGCGTTGCGCCCCATGTGGTTGAATACGCCATCAAGCACCAGTTTCAGGCCACGCGCATGGACATCAGCCACCAACTGGTGGAAATCGTTGTGGTCGCCAAACTCTGGCGAAATCTGCTTGAAGTCGAACGCATCATATTTGTGGTTGGTGTAGGCCAGGTGGATGGGGTTCAGGTAGAGGACATCCGCACCAAGCTGCTGGATGTAGTCCAGCCGTTGGCTGAGGCTGGCTAGATCGCCGCCCCAGAATTCAAGCTCGTGGCTGCTTAAGCGGGCCTCGGTGAGGTAAGGCCCCGCTTTTGGTGTTTCGGACCAATCGCGCAGAATTTTGGGGGCGGGATAAAGGCTGCGTTTGGCCTCCAGATTGCTGGCTGGCACGAAACGATCAACAAGAACCTGATAAACAATGGCTCCATTGCGCCAATCTGCTTCCCGCTGCTGGAAGATCGTGCTTGTCTCTGTCTGGTTAAAGTCATTGCCTGAACTGTTTGTCATGGGTTTATCTCCTTTGCGTTTGATCAAGCGATGATTGTAGCGGGTTTGGGCCGAAATGGGAGTTATGTGTGGTGGTGTGGCTGACTTTTTGGGCGGATGGGGTATAGTTGGGTGGGGAGCCAAATTATCCAAGCAGTGAGGTGGTTGATGGATAGACAGATGAATCGAGATTGGCGGCAGGGTGTGGTGCGTTACCCTGAACCGGCGGTGGAGGTGATTGATCCGCGCTTTGAGAAGTATGTGCTGGGCAGTGCGGCTTTGGAGCGGCTGTGGACGGGGGGGCGCTGGACGGAGGGGCCGGTGTGGTTTGGCGACGGCCGTTTCCTGCTCTGGAGTGATATTCCCAATAACCGGATGATGCGCTGGGTGGAGGAGACGGGAGAGGTGAGTGTCTTTCGCAGTCCGACGAATTACAGCAATGGTAATACACGGGACACGCAGGGTCGGCTCATCACCTGCGAGCATGACAGCCGCCGCGTGACGCGCACGGAACACGACGGCCGTATCACGGTGCTGATGGATAGCTACCAGGGCAAGCCCCTCAATGCACCCAACGATGTAGTGGTACATCCCGATGGGCATGTCTGGTTTAGCGATCCGGGGTATGGCATTTTGAAGCGGTATGAGGGGCATTTGGCGGAGATGGAGTTGGATACGGCCGTTTACCGCCTCAACCCCGACACAGGCGAAGTCACCATTGCCACCGCCGACCTGGAAAAGCCCAACGGCCTCTGCTTTTCCCCCGATTACACCAAACTTTACATCACCGATACGGGCGCATCACACAAGCCAGGGCATCCGCGCCAGATCATGGTGTATGACGTGGTGGAGGAGGCGAGTTTGGTAAACGGCCGTGTCTTTTGCGATATGGGGTCGGGCATAGCTGATGGCATTCGCTGTGATACAGATGGCAACATTTGGTCGAGTGCCGGCTGGGTTGGTGAGGGTTATGATGGGGTTCATGTGTTCGCGCCGGATGGGGAGTTGATCGGCCGTATTCATCTGCCCGAAATCGTCTCCAACCTCTGTTTTGGCGGCGAAAAACGCAACCGCCTCTTCATCACCGCCAGCCAATCACTTTATTCACTTTACGTTGAAACTCAGGGCGCACAAACGCCCTAAATAATTGCGTAATTGCGTCATGACGTAATTACACCTGGAGGTTCAAATGTACACAACCGATATGTATGAAGGCATGATTGCCGAGACTGTTTATATTCAAAGTGCCAACGGCGACATGATTAACGCCTACCTGGCACGGCCGCTTGGCCCCGGCCCCTTCCCCGGCATGGTGGCAATCCACCACATGCCTGGTTGGGATGAGTGGTATCGGGAAGCCACACGCAAATTTGCCCATCACGGCTATGCCTGCATCTCGCCCAACCTCTATTTCCGCACCGGGCATGGCACCCCCGAAGACGTAACCGCCAAAGTCCGCGCCGATGGCGGCGTGCCAGATGCCCAGGTGATGGGCGATCTGGCGGGTGCGTTGAACTATTTGCAGCACCAGGCCTACAGCAATGGTAAAGTGGGCGTGTGGGGCACATGCTCTGGTGGCCGACATGCTTATTTGGCGGCTTGCACTGTGCCCGGTTTTGACGCGGTGGTTGACTGCTGGGGCGGCCGTGTGGTCATGGCCGAAGCTGACCTCAACGAGAAATTCCCCGTTGCCCCCATTGATTACACCAAAGATTTGTCCATTCCCCTGCTGGGTATTTTTGGCGAGGATGATCACAGCCCGACTAAAGCGCAAGTGGCCCAGCATGAGGCCGAGTTGCAGAAGCATGGCAAGGCGTATGAGTTCCATATGTATGAGGGCGCGGGGCATGGCTTTTTCTATTATCACACGGCTATGTATCGTCAGGCGCAGGCGGTGGATGGCTGGAATAAGATGTGGGCGTTTTTGGAGGAGCATTTACAGTAAGCGGTAAGCGGTGATCCGTTATTGGATTACCGTTCACCGCTTACCGCTTACGGGAGACAACGATGTGTACTATGATTGCACGTAAAGTTACGATTGAGGGCTGTGGCAAGGGGCGTGAGGGGTGGTTTGATGTGAATCAGGCCAACGTGTCGTATGACCATCCCTTTAATGCGCCATTTGAACATGCCTTGAATATTGATTTTGTGAATGAGGCGCAGGGTTTGGGAGCGCGGGTGGCAGTGGAGTTGAGCGCCGAGGCGGCCCGGTCGTTGGTGGATACGATTTTGGCGGTGTTGGCTGAGGCGGACGCGGGGGGGCATATTGTGTAAGTGAATGGGTGGGGGAGGGTGTCAGCGGCGTAACTCGCGCAGATTTTCCCAGGTGATGTAGCCGCCAGCCAGGAGTACGGCGACAACGAGGGCCTCGTCCCAAAATTCGATGAGGAGGATAACGGCCGATATGATTGCCAGCACAATCGTCACCCAATTAATCAGTTGGGTGATGCGGCGGCGGAAGGCCGCTTCAATCGTGATGAAGAGCATTACCAGCGAGAAGAAGCCCAAAAGCAAGTAGTCGGGGGCAAAAATTGCCAGAATCACAAAACCCAACACCATAATGCCAATGCTGACAGCCGCCCAGGTTTCGGCAAATTGGCTCAGGCGCAGCTCTTCGCTGGAGGTGGGCGTGTGGGCGTGGTTGATGTGCGCTCGAAGCGGGCCGCGCTCACCAGAGCGAATGTGCTCGGCATGGCGCTGCAACGCTTCTACGGTGGCTTCATTTGTGGCACGTTCCTCCCTCAGTTCACTCAGCAGTTCCGACAAACTGTCAATTTCTCGCTGCCGTTCGCGCAGCTGCACCTTGAGGTGGCTTTGTGCTTGCATGGCATCTGCTTCCAGCCCCAACTTGTTCAAGAGGACTGTTTTGCGGCTGATTTCGGCCGTTAACATCTGCCACTGTTCATCTAGTTCATGCAGCCGCTGCTCAATTTCGGCCAACTGGCGATTGGGGGGTGTTACTTTGTCTAGCCCTGACCAACCGAGGGGATCGTACCAGGAGCGGCGTTGTGTGCCATCCCGGTTGTAGACGGGGCCAGCCGGAGCATTTTCGCCAGATAGCGGGTCGCGGGCATAAAAGCCCCATAAGCCGCGATATTGCGAGGCCCAGTCGGGTGTGGGCATCAGCAGATTTGGCTCGCTCCACTGTTTTTCCTGACCAGGGCCAATAGACAGGCCATCACCGCGAGCATAGTCTACGAAGGGCACGCGAAAGATGCTGAAGCTGGACCATTTGCGCCTGTTTTCGTTTTCACCGATGTAGGTGCGCAGCCGCGCTTCCCACCATTTTTGGATGTCGTCTACCACCTTGACGACGGGCGAGATGAAGGGCAGTACCAGTTCGGCCAGATATTCGCCACGCTGGAAGTAGCTGGCGTGGGAGCCAGCCCCGGCGTAGATGATGGGGTGTTCGCCGATTTTTTCGACTTCGGGGTCGTCCCAGCGGCGGCGCAGGTCGTCGCCAGCAAAGTCGTGGGAGGCGTAGGCGACCCAGGCGGGGCAGAGTTGGCCGTTGTCGTCTTCGTAGAGGTAGATGTAGATCATTTCCCAGTCGGATTCGTGGTCGTTGGCTCCGTAGAAGCCGGAACGCCAGTTGTTGTAGGCGTAGAAGAACCAGTATTGCAGGGCGATCCAGCCATTTTTGTGGACGACACGGCCGTAATAGTGATATTCCTCTTGTTGGGCCATCATCTGTTTGTAGGCGCGGGCGGCGGCAACGGCCGTATCACCGGGCACTCGCCCTCGCGCCAACAGGCTCAACGAAAACAGCCCATCCACAAAACGAGAGATGTACCCCACCCGTGCCAAACGGCCGCGCCCCGCCCGAAACACATCCTCAGCCTGCCCCGTGATGCCTTCGCGCACCTGCTCAATCTGGTAAGCCAGCATGTCGGTCAGCGAGAGGGGGTCTATGAATTTGAGGTAGTAGATGGCCCCAGGGCCATGTGAGCGGGGTTGGCTCAAGCGGGCCAGGCTCAAATCGCCATCGCCCCAGATGCGGCGCAGGGGCTGGTTGGGGCGATAGACCCATAGGCTGGATTTTTGGATATAACGGCCGATAGACATGGGAAAGAAGGATTCGCCCTTAGTGTAGCGGATGATGGGTTCAAAACGGCGCAGCAGTTCAATATCGGATGGTGTGTTCATGTGGGGGTGTTTTTCTCGTTGGTTTGTTGAAAGGTGCCAATAATGTCGGGCAGGTGCAGGTAGATGACCATGAAGATGCCATAGGCCATCATGGCATAGGCGTACAGGGCCATGATGCCTTCAAAGAAGATAATCAGGGCGGAGAGCAGGATGAGTCCTTGGGCCAGGTTGCCCATTGTCCAGGCGACCGTATCCATGCGCCAAAAGTTGATGGCGGCGACGAGGCTGATGCAGGCCAGGGCAATGAAGATGATGCTGCCGGTGAGATCGTTGAACAGCAGGCCAATGGCTTCTTCGGCTGTCAGGTTGGCTCCGATGCCCAAATGGAGGAAGTTGAGAATGCCGAGGGCGAGCAAAGCCAGGGATTGACCGAAAAGCAGCCAGGTGGCAATGCGAATGGCCCCGGTGCGGGGGGTGGGTGATGCTTGGCTCATGGCGGATATTGTAGCAGTTTTGGGGATGGGGTTGGAAGAGTTTGCCGCTTGCCGCAAAATTGTGAAGAATGTACACGAGAAAAAGTTTGCGAGGTGAAATTATGGAAGCATTGGTTTTGGCGAACGGCCGTCTTACTTATCAACAAAACTATCCCCAGCCCCAGCCCCAGGCGAATGAAGCTCTGATCCGGGTTGCGTTGGCGGGCATTTGCGCCACAGATTTGGAGCTGGTGAAGGGGTATACGGGCGGGTTTGCCGGTGTGTTGGGGCATGAATTTGTGGGGGTGGTGGTTCAGGCTGAGGATGAAATGTGGATCGGCCGTCGCGTGGTGGGCAGCATTAATCTGGGCTGCAATCAATGCCCCACTTGCCGCCAGGGCCTTCCTGAACATTGTCCCCGGCGGGCGGCGATGGGCATTCACCGCCGCGATGGGGCTTTTGCCGATTATGTGGCGCTGCCTCTGGCGAATTTGCACCTTGTGCCGGAGGAGGTGGCGGATGAAACGGCCGTTTTTACCGAACCCCTGGCGGCAGCCCTGCGCATCCGTGAACAGGTGAAGGTGAGGCCGGGGATGAAAACGGCCGTTGTTGGCCCTGGTCGTCTGGGTTTGCTCATTGCCCAAGTGTTGGCTTTGGCTGGCGGTGATGTAACGGTGATTGGGCGGCAAGCGGCTTCGTTAGAGCTGCCCGCACAATGGGGCCTGGCAACGGGTTTTGCCGCTGATTTTGAGGAGAATAGTTTTGATTTTGTGGTAGAAGCCACAGGCAATGAGGCTGGTTTGGCGACGAGTTTGGGGTTAATACGGCCGTTAGGCACACTTATCCTCAAAAGCACCTTTCATGGCGCGGTCAATCTTGATTTGACCAAACTGGTTGTCAGTGAAATCAACGTGATTGGCTCTCGCTGCGGCCCCTTTGCTCCCGCTTTGCGCCTGTTGGCCCGCCGCCAAATCCAGGTCGAAGCTCTGGTTGATGGCCAATACCCCCTGCACGATGGGCTGGCCGCCTTTGCCCATGCGGCCCAGCCCAGTGTACGCAAGATACTTTTACAACCCAGCACCGAAGGGTTTTAGAGCTTGAAACGTGCCAGAAATGGTGCGTAAAACCCGGCGGCAGCAACTTTACGCTACTTCAAAGAATCAATAAATTCATCAATATCGGTTTGTTCCCACGAGGTGATTGGCCCCATCGCCATCAACATGGCTGGCCCGCCTTCTTTGGAGACAAAAACGCCGGTAATCTGGCGGAAGGCGTTGCCGTTTTCGTCTGTCCCTTCAAACGTTGTCAGGGAGGTATTTTGATCGTTGATGACGACCTCATCTACGCTTACAACTTCCAGGTTGTTTAGCTGCTGCTGGTTGCCTTGCTGCTGCATGTATTGCTCCATTTGCTGCTGCATGTCGTCTTCGTCCATCTGTAGGGTGGTGGGGAACTGCATGAGCATGACGACGGCGTTGTCTTGTTCGCCTGCTGTGAAGAACACCATTTTCATGCCAGCAAAACCCATCGCCCCTTCTTCTTGCATCCCCGCTGGCAGATCGTAGTTAACGATGGATTGGCCGACTTCGGAGGCTCTTTCGGGATCGTCTGTAAAGTTGTTTTCGGCGAATCGCTCAATGGCCGTAGGCACAATTAGCACCAAAGCCACCGCACCTAAACAGCATAAAGCCAATAAACCACCCACAATACCTATTACAATTTTTGTTGTCCGCGTCATTTTTTGCTCCTGTGATGCGTGAATGGCTCACCCATCACCTTTTTAGGATTTAGTTAAAAGTCTTACGCATCTGTGTGCCAGTAAGTTGTGCCCATGTTTACTATTTTACACATAGCTGCGCTTCATTTTAACACAGTTGGAAATCGCATTTTTGTGACAAACTTTGTCATCTTGTGACACTCCCTGTCACAAAACGTGCTATAATAGGGGCAATTACTAGAACATTCGGTCTAAGAGAGGAGAATTATGGAACGTTTAGCAACCCGTACATCCCGTATCCGCGAAATTGAGGAGATATTGCTGGTAGCCCCGCAAGGGCTGCGGGCCACAGATATTGCCCGGCGATTGGATGTCAATCGGCGCACTGTTTACCGAGATTTGGACTTTTTATCGGAACAGGGTGTGCCGGTGTGGCAGGAACGCGGCCGTTTTGGCATTAATCGTACCCGCTATCTGTCTACCGTTCACCTGACGTTTCATGAGGCGACGGCGCTGGTTTTGGCGGGGCTGCTGCTGTCGCGCACGATTGACGAGCGCAATCGCCATGTGGTGACGGCGCTGCGCAAGGTGGCGGCGACGCTGCCGCATCCTCTTTGTGTGCATTTGGGCCGGGCGGCCGACCGGGTGCAGACGCAGGTGGATGGCTACCGCCAGGTGCAGGTGTTGGAGACGATTGCAGAGGGGTGGGGCAATGGCTATAAGGTGGTGGTGGGTTATCGGTCGCCGCGCAGCGGCACGTTGTATGAGCGGGTGATTTCGCCGTATGCGTTAGAGCCTACGCCGTCGGGTATTTATGTGATTGGTTATGATGATTGGGCCGATGATATGCGCACGTTTAAGCTGGATCGGTTGGAAACGGCCGATCTCCTCGATGAAACCTTTACCATCCCCGACAATTTCGATCTGGAAGCCCATCTGGCGAATAGTTGGGGCATTATGACGGGTGATGAGGTGAGTGAGGTAACGCTGCGCTTTGCGGCCGATGTGTCGGCGCATGTGCATGAGCGGCAGTGGCATCCTTCGCAGCGAATCGAGACGTTGGCTGACGGCCGTTGTCTGCTGCGTGTGAAAATTGCCGAACCCATTGAGATGCTGCCCTGGATTCGTGGTTGGGGGCCACAGGTTGAAGTGTTGTCGCCCACATGGCTGCGTGAACAGGTGATTGAAGATTTGCGTCAGGCAGTAGCGATGTACGATAATGCGCAGTATGCACGAATGGACGCTGCAAGATGAACTGCGTTTAACCCCGCTTAATTTGTCTCGGGCGGCCTTGTGCTTTGCCCGAGACATTGCTTACCCTGGGCTGGATATCGGCCGTTATGTGCGCCAGTTAAACGATTTAGCCGAGTCCGCCCGCCTGGCCATCCCCACAAAAGACCCCATTGCTATTCGTGCCGAACTGTTGTCATCTTTTTTATTCCAACAGGCAGGCTTTCGCGGCAACCAGGATGATTATTCTGATTGGCGCAACAGCTTTTTGAATGAGGTGCTGGAGCGGCGTTTGGGTATTCCCATCACGCTTTCGGCCATCTATTTGGAGGTGGCGCGGCAGTTGGATATTCCGGCACAGGGTGTGAGTCTGCCAGGGCATTTTATTGTTTCGGTGTGGGATGGGGCGCAGACCTATTATTTTGATCCTTTTCATGGTGGCGGCCGTTTGTCGGTGAATGATTGTGCGCTGTTGGTGCAGCATACGACGGGTTATCATGGCCCCTTTCAGACGGCGTGGCTGTCGGCTGTGGCTCCCCGCGATGTATTGATCCGTATGCTCAATAATCTGCGGATTCACACGTTGCAGCAGGAGATGTGGGCTGAGGCGGTGAAGGTGCTGACCTGTCTGGTGGCGGCTCAGGCGGATTTTCCGCAGCATTTGCGGGATTTGGGGCTGTTGTATTATCGGTTGGGGGATTTTGTGGCGGCCTCGCGCTATTTGGATGGCTATTTGCAGCGCCAGCCGAATGCGCCAGATGCGGCGCTGCTGCGGCAGACGGTGGCGGAGACGTTGACGCGCTGGGCTTCTTTGAATTGATTGGGTAACTGACTGGTGGGGGAAAACGGCCGTATGTGGGTTGACAACGGCCGTTTTTCGATCCATAATGTTGTTATATCACTTTGTATCGCAAAGTAAATTGTGTTGCAAATCGCTTTGAATAGCATTTTACTTTGTAAAGGGGATGAATGGGATGTCTAAATTGATTAACTTACAAGAGATAGAACGCAAAGCCTATCTGTCCTTTTTTGAAGATGGGCTGGTGGATTTGCTGATGGGGGTGTGGATTGTGGGCATTGGTCTGTCGCTGGAGTCTGACAGAACTGCCTTCATTGCCATCTTGCCGCTGTTGTGGCTGCCAGTGTGGGCGCTGCTCAAAAAGCTCATCACCATTCCCCGAATTGGGGTGGTGAACCTGACTGAAAGCCACAAAAAACGCCTGTTTCAGCGTAAAGGTATTTTTGCAGTGCTGGTTGGTGTTGTGCTGTTTGCGAGCATTGTTGTTTTCATGGTCACGCAAGAAGCCACGCCCGATTTGCAGGCATTGATGAGTCAATATGTTGACCTCTTTTTCAGCTTCCTGGTGGCGTTGTTCATCTTTGTGGCTGGGCTGTTGACTGGGGTTAACCGCTGGTTGGTTCACGCGGGTATTGTGATGGCGGTGGCTTTGGCTGGGGCGTGGCTGGCAGTGGCCTTACCCGTGCATTTGCTGGTCTCGGGGGGCATGATTGCCTTCATTGGCTTGGGTATTTTACTGCACTTTATGCGTAACAATCCTTTGCCTGAGGAAACCTGGCATGAGCGGCAGTGAGAATGGCAACCAAGTACCGCTGGCGGCAGAAGAGATTGATCGGCTGATTCATGAGCCAGCGCGGTTGAGCATTATGGCTTATTTGTATGTGGTGGAGAGTGCCGATTTTCTGTTCTTGCGCCAGCAGACGAGTTTGACGTGGGGCAATTTGTCTTCGCATATTAGTAAGTTGGAGGAGGCGGGTTATGTGGCGGTGGAGAAGGAGTTTGTGGAGCGGAAGCCGCGCACGATGCTGCATTTGACGGAGATGGGGCGAATGGCTTTTCGCAGCTATCGGCAGCGCATGGCGCAGCTATTTGCCGATTTGCCGGAGTAGAGACGCTGTATTGTAGAGACGTTGGCTATACGTCAACGTCTCTACGGGTCTATTTATTGTAGGTTAGGCCGAAGCCGAAGGGGAAGAGGGGGTTGGCAGAGTCGTAGGGGACATCTTCTTTTTGGTCGTGAACGGCCGTCATGGAGGAGGGGAGTTCCATAGGCAGTTTGCCGGTGGGGTGGAAGTGGCCAAAGATGACATCGAGAACGGCCGTATCCGCCACAGAAAATGTGCCTAACAGACCCACACTGGCTGCGGCAATTTCGGGTATAACGGCCGCTCGTTCCAGATAGATGTCCACAATTGTGGGGACGGCTTTCATGATGTCTAAAATGCGGGACTTTTCTGGCTCTTTGAAGTCGAGATCGCCCTGGTGGAAGAAGTTTTCCAGGAAGCTGTCGCTGCGCGGGGGCTGATAGGGGGTGTTGAGGCGTAGGAGGGCAAAGTCGGCTTCTTGGGGTGTGGCGACGACTTCGCCGTAGCGAGCGGCCGTTTCCGGTTTGATGTTTTCGATGTAGAGTTTGGGACGGCCGTTGAGGGGCAGCACACCGTCATTTTTCAACAGCACCACGCTTTTGCGCTGGGCCAGTTCGCCAGCGGCGATGAATTCGGGTTTGCCCACCTGGTGGGGAACGGCCGTTTCATCAATATAGGGATTATCAAACAGGCCCATCTTGAACTTCAAGCGCAGCAGCCGCCGCACCGATTCATCCAGTCGGGCCTCGTCCAGCTTGCCTTCTTGCACCAATTCTACAAGCGGTTGGGGGTTGTTTTGCCCACCGTATTGGTCTACGCCAGCGTCTAGTGTTTTGAGATAGCGTTCGTGGATGGTGAGGTGTTCTACGCCCCAGGCACGGGCTTCGCCGGAGCGATTGCCCTCAGTGATGCCCCAATCGGTGCAGACGATGCCTTCAAAGCCAAAACGGCCGCGCAGCAAGTCGGTGATGATCTCTTTGTTGTAGGCCATAGCCACATCTTCGCTGGTTTGCCCGACGGGGATGCCGTAGTAGGGCATGACTTGTTCTGCGCCAGCGGCAAATGCAGGGCCGAAGGGGCGCATGTGGTATTCAAAATGGTCGCCTGGATAGACTTGCTCTTTGCCATAGGCGAAGTGGGCATCGAGGCCGTCTTTTTGCGGGCCGCCGCCGGGGAAATGTTTGACCATGCAGGAGACACCGTTTGGGCCTACGCCTTCACCCTGGAAGCCGCGAATGTAAGCGGCCGTTAATTTTGTCACCAACTCGGCATCCTCACCAAAGGTGCCGTTCATGCGTCCCCAGCGTGGCTCGGTGGCTAAATCGGCCATGGGGTGCAGGGCGGTGCGGATGCCAACGGCCAGGTACTCCTGGCGGGCAATGTTGCCAAACTCTTCGACCAGGGCCTCATCGCCAATAGCGCCAAAGCCGAGGGGATCGGGCCAGAGGGAGAAGCCGCCGAGGGTGAGGGCTGCGCCGGGGTTGTTTTGCACGGAATGGCGCGGGTCGGTGCTGATGGTGACGGGGATGCCCAGGCGGGTTTCTTCGGCCAGCTTTTGCAGTTGGTTGTACCAGGCGGCCAATTCTGCCGCACTGGAGGCGAAGAGGATGTTGAAGTGGTTCATGTGCCGATTGACAACCATTTCGCGGGAGCTAACGCCTGCGCCGAATTGGGGCACAATATCCATATCACCGGGCATGATCATGGTGTGGAACATGAGGCCCGCTTTTTCGGCCAGGGTCATTTGGCTGAGCAGGTCTTCTACTCGTTCGTCAATGGGGCGGTTGGGGTCTTCGTAGGGGTCGAGACGGCCGTTTTTGTTTAAATCTCTAAATGTTGTTGTCATAGTAAATTCCTTTGTTTGTAAACAGTAAGTGCTTCTTACATTTTACGCATTCACGCCATCCTTCTCTGGCACATTAGGCGAGGGAAAGCGGGCGGTGCGTTCGAGGACGTTGAGGTCGAGGTGGTTGCGCATGTATTTTTGGGAGGCATCGGTGAAGGGTTGGAAGTCCCAGGGGGTGTGACGGCCGTTCCTGAGTGCCTCATCTACCAAACGCCGCCGCTGTTGGCTGGCGAGGACTTGGGCGTGTATTTGGGGGAGGTCCCATTGGGCCTGCATTTGGTTGTAGAAGTCGTGGCGCACATTGGCATAATCGTTATGAGGGGCCAGGTTGTTTAGTTCGTGGGGATCGGCTGCGAGGTCATATAGTTGTTCGGGGTCGGGGGGGCTGTAGATGTATTTGTAACGGCCGTTGCGAATCATCACCAGCGGGGCGATGGCGCCTTCGCCGAGCATTTCGCCGTAGACGGTGCGGTTGGTTGGGGCCTGGTTGTTGTGGAGGAGAGGGAGGAGGGAACGGCCGTCTAGGGGGATGGTGTAGGTGTGGGGGGCATGATCGTTATCGGCCAAATCCACCAAAGTTGGCAGCAAATCTACTAATGAGACGGGCTGCTGGACACGACCAGCCGGAAAGTGGTGGGGCGCATGGAAAATCATGGGCACACGGGCCGAGCCTTCAAAGAAGGACATTTTGTACCACATGCCCCGTTCGCCCAGCATTTCGCCGTGATCAGAAACGAAGATGATGACGGTGTTGTCGGCCTGGCCGGTGTCGTGCAGGGCTTTTACTAGCTGGCCTACTTTGTCGTCTATGTAGCTGATCATGGCGTAGTAGGCGTGGCGGGAGTTGCGAACGCGCCCTTCTGTTTGGGCGTAGTCGCCCATGGCGCTGACGTGGTAGAGGCGTTGGCTGTGTGGGTCGAGTTGGTCGTAGGGGATGGGGGGGACGGCGGGCATGTCTATGTCGGCGTGGTGATAGCGGTTCCAATATTCTGGGGTGATGGCGAAGGGGTCGTGGGGGTGGGTGAAGGAGGCGAGGAGGAAGAACGGCCGTTTGTCCTCCTCTTCGCGTCGTGCCAAATCATAAATTTTGCGGACGGCGTGGAAGGCGACTTCTTCGTCGAAGTCGAGTTGGTTGCTGGTGGTGCATAGGCCGGCCTGGACGACACTGAGCATGTTGTGATACCAGGACGGCCGTTCGTCATTCTCCCAGTCGGGTGTCCAGCCAAAATCGGAGGGGTAAATGTCGGTGGTGAGCCGTTCCTCAAAACCGTGCAGTTGATCGGCGCCGACGAAGTGCATTTTGCCAGAGAGGCAGGTGTGGTAGCCCCGGGCGCGGAGGTAGTGGGCTATGGTGGGGACATCGCCGGGGAAGTAGGCGGCGTTGTCATAGGCACCGATGCGTGAAGGAAGCTGCCCCGACATCATGGAGAAGCGGGAGGGGGCGCAAAGGGGACTGTTGCAGTAGGCGTTGGCAAAGACAACACCCTCGTCTGCTAATGCTGAGAGATGGGGTGTTTGGGTGAGGGAACGGCCGTAAAAGGGCAGGGCGGTGGCAGTCATCTGATCTGCCATGATGAATAGAATGTTGGGGGGGGTGGTTTGCATGTTTTTCTCCTGAATGGAGGTTAGTATAGCGGTAATTGGGTAATTGGGTAAGTGGTATGGTGAACTGGCATTATGGGGGTAATCTGCCATAATTTGGCGTGTTAGAACTATTTCAATGGGAAAGACGCGACCTTTTACTAAAGGCGCGTCTTCTTTATTTTGAGGTGTGGTATGAAACGAAAGATGGCAGGGTTGGTGGAGAATGTGTCTTGGCAGACGATGGTTAAGGATTACTTTCTTTTGACAATAGGGGCGGTGATTAGTGCGGTGAATTTTAATTTGTTTATGGTGCCGTCGGAGTTGGCCCCGGGGGGGATTTCGGGTATTACGCTGATTATTCACCATTTTACGGGCTGGTCGAATGGTCTGATTTTGATGGCTCTGGCGGTGCCAGTGTTGATTTTGGGGTTTAAGTATTTGGGGCGGTTTCGCTTTTTGACGCGGACGTTGTATTTGTCGCTGGTGTCGAATGTGTTGGTGGATGTGTTGGCGCAGGTGATGCCAGCGGTGGGCATTACCCAAGATTTGCTGCTGAATGCGTTGTTTGGGGGGATTGTGGGTGGGGTTGGGTATGGTATTGTGCTGCGGGGTCGGGCGACTTCGGCGGGGACGGGGATTATTACGCGAGTGATTCAGTTGAAGACGGGGATGCCATCGAGCCAGTTGTATATGGTGGTGGATGGGGGGGTGATTGTGGCGTTGGGGCTGACGTTTGGCTGGGATAAGGCATTGTATTCGATGATTATGTTGTTTGTGTTTGGGCTGGCGGCGGATTATATGTTGGAGGGGCCGAGTGTGATTCGTACGATTTTTATTGTGACGGATGAGCCGGAGAAGGTGGGACGGGCGCTGATTGAGCGGCTGCATATTGGGGTGACGAGTTGGCCGGTGCAGGGGATGTTTACGGGGCGGGGGCATACGACGCTGTTTTGTACGGTAAGGCGCACGGATGTGGAGACGTTGAAGTTGATTGTGGGGGAGATTGATGGGAAGGCGTTTGTGGTGATTGGGCAGGGGCATCAGGCGCGGGGTGGGGTGTGGCAGCGGAGTGGGTAATTACGTAATTGTTTTGTCAGGGAAGTGATATATGTGGCGAGTTGGTGAAGAGAGGTGGTGGGTGGTGATGGTGGTGATTGGGTTGGGAACGGCGTTGTCGTTGCTTGGCGATACGTCTATGTATACGGTGCTGCCGACGCATACGGTCGATGCGGCGATTACGCTGGCGGCGGTGGGGGTGATGTTGTCGGCGAATCGCTGGGTGCGGCTGCTGTCGAATGGCCCTGCGGGCTGGTTGGCGGATAGGTGGCCGCGCCGCTGGGTGTTTGTGCCAGCGTTGTTTTTGGGGGCGGGGTCTACGGCCGTTTATGGCCTTACGCAGGGGTATGGGTGGTTGTTGATCGGCCGTTTGCTGTGGGGCATTGCCTGGTCGGGTATTTGGGTGTCGGGTAATGCCATTGTGCTGGATTTGGCGACGACGCAGAATCGCGGACGACTGATAGGGTTTTATAATGTGGCTTTTTTTCTGGGGGCCGGCACGGGGTCGTTTGTGGGGGGCTGGCTGACGGATAGTTTGGGTTATGCGGCGGCTTTTCGGGTGATGGCGGTGGTGACGTTGGCGGGGGCGGTGGTGGCCTGGCTGTTTTTGCCGGAGACGCGGGGCTGGCGAGGGGTAGGGGAGCAGGGGGGCGGGGGAGAGGAGAGAGGTGAGGGGGGAGGGGTGAAGGGTGAGGGGGGAGGGGTGAGTTGGCGGGAGATGGGGGCGGTGTTGGGGTTGATGGGGGTGAATCGGCTGGTGATGGCGGGGACGCTTTTGCCGACGTTTGGTCTGTTTTTGCAGCATACGCTGGGGGATTCGGTGGTGGTGTGGGGGCGGGTGGTGGGGATTACGACGTTGACGGGGTTGGGGCTGAGTTTGAGCAGTTATATTGGCACGGCTTTTGTGCCTTTGGCGGGGGTTTTGTCGGATAGATGGGGGAGTCGGTGGCGGACAACGGCCGTTGGTCTGCTGCCGGGTATGGCGGGGTTTGTGATGTTGGCTGGGGGTGTGCCCTGGATGATTCCGTTGGCTTTGCCGTTGAATTCGATGACGAGTGGCAGTAACCAGGGGATGGCGACGGCGTTGGTGGGGGATTTGGCGGGGAAGAGAAGCGGCCGTTTTTTGGGTTTCTTGTTTACGGTGGGTGATTTTGCCAGCGCGGTGGGGCCATTGTTGGTTTTTTGGTTGTTGGAGCGGGTGGCATTACGGCCGATTTACCTGGTGGCGGGCATGTTGTATGGGGTGATGTTTGTGGTGGCGGGATGGTGGAGTGTGAAGGGTCGAGGGACATGATTGAGGTTATTCGATGTGGGTTATGATTAGCTCCTCTAACTTTTGGGCTTTTTGGGTGATTTCGTCGCTTTCAAAGTGGGTGATGGCCAGGATGTGGGTGAGTTCGGTATATAGTTTGGGTAATTGGAGGATTTCTACGATTTGCTCGCGCATCCATTTGTTGTAGGCGATGGGGTAGGTGCGGTGGGTGATGAAGAGGAGTTGTAGAAACTCTTGAAAGCCGTTGTAGAGACGGTCGAAAGCCTGAAAGAAGAGACCGCGCTGGACGTAGAAGGGGATGTAGCTGAGGTTGCCGCGACAATATTGTTTAACTTCGGTGAGGCGGCGTTGGCGCATTTCGTCGCTGTAGAAGGGCAGCCATTGGGCTTTGAGATGGCTGAGGTAATGGCTGCGCTGCCAGAGGGGAATGGCGTAATGCAGGCGGTTGCCGATGCCGACTTCGTACCAGTCGGGGCCAGCGGCTTCGTCGCGGGTGGGGTAGGGGAAACGGCCGTCAAAGAAATCTACATGTACCCAGGCGTGTTGGCCGTGCTGTTTGAGGGCGGCGAATGCTTCGTATTGGGTGTATAGCTGCTCCCAACGGCCGTCCCACTCCTCCTCCAATTTATCGGTAAGTGGTGGCTCGAGCAGAATAGACATGTCTAGATCGCTGCCGGTGGCACCTTTGCCCCGCGCCAGGGAGTTGGTGAGGAGGATGGCGTGTACGTTGTCGAACTGTTGGAAGATGTTGATGACGGTTTGGGCCGCCTGTTCATGTTCGGGGGTGGGAAATTGGTGTTTGTTCATCGTTTTTCGTTGGAGAGGTTGCCGATGTTGAGCCAACGGCCGTTAACTTTCTCTTTGCTCCTATTTGACATATTCAGGTGACTTACTATCATCTGCCTGGATTATATGGTCTGATATGGGAAAAAGTAAAACATTCTATGAAACAAAGTAAACCCAGCAACTCGTTCGAAATTGTGGCCGCGACATTATTGGCTGTTGTTTTTCTTGGCAGCGTGTTTGTTACATTGCTTTTAGTTGGCAGTGAAACACCATTGCTGCCGTGTATGGCTCCGGGCATTGGCAGTTTGTTGGGGGCGTTGATGTTGGCTTTGCGTGACCGCACGAAGCCGGTATCGGTGATGACGATTTTGGCTTCGGTGGTGTTGGCGGTGCTGGGGGTTTCGTGGGCGGGGTTGGCTGGGATTTATGAGGTGATTGATGGGTTGGCTATTGGGTTTTGCCTGACACCAGGGGCTTTGCTGACGTTGTTGGGGTTGGGGACTTATTGGTATGAGACGCGGCGGCGGGTGTATGGGGAGGCGGTTGGGGAGGAAACGGCCGTTTCCTCCACCACCAGTCCTCAAGCCGCGGCCGAATCTGCCACGGGCAGCAGCACTATTCAGGGCTATCAGGCGCAGTTGGCACGGGCGGGCATCTACCGCGAGCAGATTGCCAAATTGATTAAAAGTTATGGCGGTACGCCCTTTGCCAGCCAATTTGAAAGTTTGGCGGCCGAATTTACGGATTGGCACGGACAGGTGGATACGTTGGTGCAGCGCTTGGTGGCTTTTGAACAGGACAAAATCACCCAGGCTGATAGGGTGTCTGTGCCCGCGGCCATTGCCAATTTGGAAGCGCAGTTGGCTCAAGAAGCGGATCCGGTTTTGCGCCAGGAGATGGAGGATACGCTGGCTGGCTATCGGCAGCATGAGGCGCAGTTGAGCAGTTTGACATCGCTGATGCGCCGGACGGAGCTGGATGTTGAGGAGATCATTGCGGCGATGGGGACGATCTATTCGCAGTTGCAGGTGTTGCAGGCGACGGATATTGGCAGCGACCGTGCCCAACGTTTGTCGCATGATTTGGAGGAACAGGTGCTGCGTTTGAATGATTTGTTAACGGCCGTTGAGGATGTGTACACCCGTGATCTCGGTCATAGTTAGGCTTGACGGCCGTTTTTCATCGGCGTAAACTCCCTACTTAGCAATGGCGTAATACACCAGACGGTGGCAGGTTTGTCACCTTTCTAACTTGTCACCGTGCCACTCTCACGGAGGCATCCACATGTTTGCCCAACTAACTTCTAGAGTAGATATTCTTGCTGCTCTTAAACCTGCAATTTTTTATTTGCAACGGCCGTCTCGCGTTATTCGCGGCTATGATAAAGTAAACCTGCGAGCTGATGTGATTGCCGGTATCACCGTGGCGGTTATTGCCTTGCCTCAGGCGATTGCTTTTACTTTGATTGCTGATTTGCCGCCCAAGATGGGGCTGTATGCCACGATTGTGGGGGCCATTGTGGGGGCTTTGTGGGGGTCGTCGGACCAAAGCCATACGGGGCCGGCCAATGCCATTTCGCTGCTCGTTTTATCGGCGTTGCCCAGCATGGCGGTGATTGGTGAGGAGCAGTTTATTTTGGCGGCGGGGTTGATGGCGGTGATGGCGGGTGTGTTTCAGCTTTTGTTGGGGCTGGCGCGGTTGGGGGTTTTGGTTAATTTTGTTTCTCATTCGGTGGTGGTGGGTTTTTCTAGTGGGGCAGGTATTTTAATTGCTATCAAGCAGATTGGGCCTTTGTTGGGGACGGATTTTCCGACGAGTAATATTTTGGAAGCGGCTTATGGGTTTGTGACGACGTTGGGGGAGGTGCATATGGCAACGGCCGTTATTGGCATTGGTACGATCTTTGTACTGATTTTGTGCCGCCGCCTCAGTCCGCGTCTGCCAGCGGCCGTTATTAGCATGATCTTGGCGACGGGTGCTGTTTATATGTTCCATTTGGATCAACAGGGTGTTTCTGTTATTGGGCAGTTGCCCCAAAATTTGCCGCCCATCGCCCGTTTGCCCTTGTTTGACTTGAATCTAATAGCCACGCTTTCTACAGGAGCCTTGGCGATAGGTGCGATTGGCTTGGTGCAAACATCGGCCATTGCCCGCTCCATTGCCTCGCAGACGGGCCAGCGGTTGGATAGTAACCAGGAGTTTGTGGGGCAAGGGTTGGCGAATATTTTTTGCGGATTTTTTTCTGGTTATCCGGTTGCATCTTCTTTTTCACGAGCGGCCGTTAATTTGAAGGCCGGGGCTAAAACACCCATTGCGGCCATTTTTTCCAGTATTTTTGTCCTGATTGCGATGTTCATCCTGGCCCCTGCCGCTGCTTTTTTGCCAACAGCGGCTTTGGCAGGTGTTTTGATTATTGTGGCTTATGGCATGATTAACGTGGAGGAAATCGGCCGTATTTGGCGTGGCACACCCGGCGATGGCATTATCATGTTAGTCACCTTTTTGGGCACACTCTTTTTGAAAATTGAGTTTTCGGTTTTGATTGGTCTGCTGTTCTCGTTTGGCCTTTACATTATGCGCACTAGCAATCCTCGCGTGCAGGCTGTGCTGCCCGATATGGACTTCAAACATTTCACCTATCAGCCCGATAAGCCCCATTGCCCCCAACTGGCTGTGATTGAAATACAGGGAGACCTCTATTTTGGGGCTGTGAGCCATATTGAGGAGAACATATTGGCGCATCTGGAAGCATACCCAGATCAACGTTATTTGCTGATTCGGATGCATAATGTGAACCACTGCGATTTTAGCGGTGTGCATATGTTGGAAAACATCATTCGTGTATGCCAGGATCGGGGCGGGGATATGTTTATGGTGCGGGTAAATTACCGGGTGCAGAAGGTGTTTGAAGCGACGGGGTTTGATGAGCATTTGGGCAGTGCTAAATTTTTGCCTGAGGATGAGGCGATTAGCCACTTGTTTTATCGGGTGATTGACCCGGCTGTGTGTATTTATGAATGTCCTATTCGGGCTTTTAAGGAGTGCCAAAATTTGCCCAAACGGGTAGCCATCAGCGATATACCGCTGCTGCAAGATATTCCGCAGGATAGTGTGGTGGATATTACGCCTTTGAAGCTGTGGGAAAGGCTGCACAATGGGGCCGCAGAAAAGCCGCCGCTGGTGGTGGATGTGCGTGAACCGCGTGAATTTGGGCGGGGCCATCTGCCGGAAGCGCGTCTGGAGCCGCTGCCGACTATTCTTTCTGAGAATGTGCACTTTCCCAATGATCGGGATATTGTGTTTGTGTGTCGCAGCGGTCGTCGCAGCCGCCGGGCGGCTTATGCTTTGCGGCAAATGGGTATTTTTAATGTGATGATTTTGCGTGGGGGGATGTTGGCGTGGGAAGCGGAGGGTTTGTTAGAAGCCATAGATTGAATGGGAGAGAAGGATGATGGATATTCCCTGGCGAAATTTTGGTCTGGATTTGGTACGGGTAACGGAGACGACGGCGCTGGCGGCTGGGCGCTGGGTTGGTTCTGGCAATTATGAGGCGGCTCATCGCTCGGCGACGATGGCGATGAAGGCGGCTTTGGATACGCTGGATATTGATGGGTATATTGTTTTGGGTGAGGATTCGCCTTTGGGTGATGATTCACCTTTGTGCAGCCGCCAGCATGTGGGTACGGGGGATGGGCCTGAGGTGGATGTGATTGTTGATCCGATTGATGGGACGCGCCTGCTGATTCGGGGGCATCCAGGGGCGGTGTCGGTGGTAGGTGTGGCCCCGCGGGGGACGATGTGGTCGCCGGTATCGGCCGTTTACATGGACAAAATTGTGGTAGACCGCGAGGCGGCGGAAGCTTTGGTGCCGGAGTGTATGGATGCGCCTGCTGCCTGGACGTTGGCGCTGATTGCGCGGGTTAAGAAAAAGGCGGTTCAGGATATTACGGTTACTGTGCTGGATAGGCCGCGTCATGCCGATCTGATTCAGGAGATTCGGGCGACGGGAGCACGTATTTTGCTGCGCCAGGATGGAGATGCCGAGGGGGCCTTAGTTGCTGCGATTCCGGGAACGGGTGTAGATGTGCTGATGGGGATTGGCGGGGCCTCGCAAGGGGTTATTGCGGCTTGTGCGGTGAAGGCTTTGGGTGGCAAGATGCTGGCTCGTTTGTCGCCGCAAAGTGAGGCCGAGAAGCACGATATTCAGGCGGCGGGGCTGGATCAGAAGTTGATTATGACGAGTGATGAGATTATTCGGAGTGACCGCATTTTTTTTAGTGTGACGGGTATTACAGATAGCAAGCTGCTGAATGGGATTAATTTTCATGGCATGTTTGCGGAGACGCATTCGCTTTTGCTGCGGGCGGAAACGGGGACGCGCCGCTTTATTTATGCGGAACATGCAGCGCGGGTGTAGCGGTAATTACCAAATTACTCAATTACTTCATTTCTGGACGACTATTTGGCAATGACACAATCTATTATGGTGACGCTGGCTTTTTTGCTGGTGGCGGTTATTTTTTTTGTTTCGGAGCGTGTGCGGGGGGATTTGGTGGCTTTGCTGGTGCTAGTGAGTTTGGTGTTGGCGGGTTTGGTGACACCGGTTGAGGCACTTTCTGGTTTTGGCAATCCGGCGGTGGTGACGGTGGGGGCGATGTTTGTGTTGAGTGCGGGGTTGGCGGGAACGGGGGTGGTGCATGTTATTGGCCGTCAGATGCTGCGTTTGGCGGGGCGAGGGGAGGTTTGGCTGGTGTTGGGGGTGATGGGAACGGCCGTTTTCCTCTCCACTTTCATGACTAATATCGCAGCCGCTACTTTGCTGCTGCCTATTGTGCGCACGGCGGCACGGCAGGCCAAACTGCCGCCCTCGAAACTGCTGCTGCCCCTGGCTGTGGGCTGTTTGTTGGGGGGGCTTCTTACGTTGGTGGGCAGTCCAGCTAACCTGCTGGTGAGTGATGCCTTGCGCCAGGCTGGGCTGGAACCCTTTCAGCTTTTTGATTTTGCCCCTGTGGGGTTAGCAGTGGTTCTGGCAGTTATCCTGTTTATGATTGTGGCGGGCCGTCGCCTTTTACCCGAACGTTATCCGGTGCAGGAGTTGGCGGGCCATCCTTTTGACCGAGAGGAGGCCCGCGAGTTTTATGGTTTGACGGAAAATTTGGCTCTCATCATGCTGCCTGATGACAGTCCGCTGGCTGGCAAGCGGCTGGCGGATTGTCGTATTGGGCAGGCTTTGGATTTGACGATTTTGGGGTTGCAGCGTCGGGGGCGGAAGCATATGGCTGTGGAGCCGGATACGATTTTGGAGGGCGGCGATCAGTTATTGGTTTTGGGTCGGTTGGATCGCCTGCAAGAGGTGAGTGAAAGGCCCTATTTTGTGGTGGGGGAAAGTGATCAGGGGACGATGGAGCTTTTTTCGCCGGAAACGGGGCTGGCTGAGTTAAGAATTCATGCTGATTCGCCGCTGATCGGTCAGACGATTGCGGATTTGGACATGCGCCGCCATTATCATTTTAATGTGCTGGCTATTCGCCGCCAGGGTGAAATTCACCGCACGGCGTTGCAGCGTGTGGCGCTGGGGGCGGGGGATAAGCTGCTGCTGCAAGGTAATCGGGCGGAGCTGTTAGCGGCGCGGCTGCAGCCTCGTTTTGCGGGTGGATTGAATGTGTTTGTGGCGGAGTCGGAAACGGCCGTTAACTATCACATCTATGAGCGGCTGCTTATTATTCATATCCCGGCTAACTCATCTCTGGTCGGCCAGTCATTGGCCCAAAGCCATTTGGGTGAGCTGTTTGGCTTGGTGGTTTTGGGCATTATTCAGGATGAAAAGACGAGTCTGGCCCCTTCGCCAGATACGGTTTTGCAGGCAGGCGATAGGCTTTTGGTGGAGGGCAAACCAGAGGAACTGACGGTTTTACGCGGCCTGCAAGGGCTTGTCATTAAACGCCATTTACAGCCAGAACAGGTGGAATTGGAATCGGAAATGGCGGGGTTGGTGGAAGTGGTGCTTTCACCGCACACCACGCTGCTGAATAAGAGTCTGCGCGATCTTCATTTCCGCGAAAGATATGGCTTGAGTGTGTTGGCAATTTGGCGTAACGGCCGTATTTTTCGCTCCGATTTAGCCAACATGCGGCTGAGTTCTGGTGATGCTTTCTTACTGTATGGCTCACGAGAAAAGATCAACTTACTAAGCCGTGAATCCGATTTTTTGGTGTTAGGTGAAGAAGCGACGGAAGCGCCCCGCCGCCAGAAAGCTTCTCTCGCGGTGGTTATGACAGTGGGTGTGTTTGTGGCTGCGTTTATTGGGTGGCTGCCAATTTCTATTGCGGCCGTAGCCGGGGCGGGATTAATGGTTTTGAGTGGCTGTCTGCGGATGGAGGAGATGTATCGGCAGATTGATTGGCGGGTGATTTTCTTGCTGGCAGGGATGCTGCCTCTAAGCCGTGCACTGCAACAGAGTGGTGCGGCCGACTATTTGGTGGGTGGATTAACGGCCGTTGCCGATACAGGTGGCACATGGGGCATTATGATAGCTTTGTTTGCCCTAACCATGGCTGCTTCCCAATACATGTCCAATGCCGTCGTCCCCCTCTTGTTGTCGCCCATTGCTCTGGCAGCAGCCAGCCGTTTCGGTATATCGCCCTATGCCTTGATGATGATCATAACAATTGCTGCCTCTGCCAGTTTCTTGAGACCATCAGCGCACCCCGTGAATGTTTTGGTGATGGGGCCGGGAGGCTACAGCTCTCAAGACTATCTGCGGCTAGGTATCCCTTTAACAGTTATCACGTTTGTGGTGATGTTGATCGTCCTGCCGTTGGTATGGCCTTTGTAACATGGTGTTTTTTCTATTTGTCACTATGTCGAGTTTATGTTATTATCCCGCTGGCTCTCACGCCTTAAAATCAGGCTGAGGCTTTTTTTACGTCTGTTAACTGTCCTGACAGCAAGAAAAAGCACCCATAAAAATGATGGAGGATCACATTGGCTAATACAGAATCTGCCAAGAAACGCATTCGGCAAACCGAAAAAAGAACCGTCCGCAATCGGCACTATATTTCCGGTTCTCGTACATATGTTAAACGAGTACGCACCCTCATTTCTGAAGGCAAGTTAGATGAAGCTGAAGAAGCTGCCAAGCAAGCCTACAGCAAACTCGACAAAGCCGCTCGCAAGAAGGTGCTGCATCCCAAGAATGCGGCTCGTCGCAAAGGTCGGTTGATGGCGGCGATAGCAGCGGCTCGCAAAGCATAAAACAGACGCACAGACATCGAATGAATTAAAAAAGCACCTTAGAAAAGGTGCTTTTTTAGTCTGTCGGCATCATGTTGAAGATGTACCCTTTGCCGCGTACCGTTCTTAGTAATTGTGGTTTGGCCGGGTTTTCCTCAATAATTTCCCGCACCCAACGGATGTGTACATCCAGGGTGCGCGTATCGCCAATATAGTCAGTACTCCACACATTTTGCATAAGCTGCCGCCGAGACACTATCTGGTTGGGGTGGCGCACAAACTCTTCGAGCAGTTGGGCTTGTTTGGGGGTTAGCTGCTGTTCTCCCTGTCCATTCACTTCCACCGAGCGTTTTTCGCGGTAGATGGTGATGCAGCCACAACGGACAACTTCCTCTTTCATATCATCCGCTGGCAGCAGGGCGCGAATGCGATTCAGTAGTTTTCGTGCAGTGAAGGGTTGTGCCAGATAGACATCGGCTTCGGCTGTTTCATCTTCTTTCTCGTCTTCGGCTCGGCAGTGGATAATGGGTACTTCACCCAGTGCCCGCCGCAGGCGGCGGCAGCTTCGCGAACCGCTCGACCGCATGGAGGCGGCATCAAAAACGACCAGATCAGGTGCGTTTTGGACCGCCCAATTGAGGGCGTTGACACCTGTATGAAACGTCTCAATCTGATAGCCTGCTTTTTCCAGGGCAGGGGCAAAAGATTGATTGTTGGACGCTCCTTCAATGAGTAGAATTACGGCCGTTTGCTTAGACAATTCGCATTCCTTAAAAAATTGTGGGATCGCCATTATAGGGATAATTAAGAGCTTGACAACCTTTCTTTGCCCTAAATTCACAGTCAAACTACATTTGCTCCCATCCTCGAAGGGGCATATAATTAGGGTCTATGCGGGTATAGCATAGTGGTAATGTAGTAGCTTCCCAAGCTATTGAGACGGGTTCGATTCCCGTTACCCGCTTAGAAGAGCCACTGCAACAGTGGCTCTTTTTGTTCCTCTTAAAGCACGCTCTCGATTCCCTGCCGCACAATCGCCAAAATCTGGTCAACTTCCTCTTCCACAATAACCAGCGGTGGAGCTAACAGCAAACTCTCCCCTTTTACACGAGTCAACAGGCCGTTATCCAGGCAGTTTTGTAAAATCTTGCCCGCAATTTGCGCGGATGTCTTTGTTTCGCGGTCAGCCACAAACTCGATGGCACACATCAAACCTAAACCGCGTACATTGCCCACACATTCAAACTCATCCATCAACCCTTGCAAGCCCGCTTGCAGCCGTTCTCCCATTTGTGCCGCCTGTGCCACCAGGTTTTGCCGCTCCAAAATCTCTATATTTTTGATGGCGACAGCACAGCAAGTGGCATGACCAGAATAGGTGTAAGCGTGCATCCAACGCTGGGCGGGTGGGGCGTTCAAAATGACTTCGCGGATGGTGTCGGAGACTTGGATGCCGCCCAAGGGCAGGTAGCCGCTGGTAATGCCTTTGGCAAAGGACATGATGTCGGGTTGAATGCCGTAGCGATTGAGCGCAAACCATTCACCAGTACGGCCGAATCCGGTAATCACCTCATCAGCAATCAGCAGCACATCATAGGCATCACAAATTTCACGAATGCGGGGAAAATAGTCGTCGGGGGGGACGATGACACCACCTGCGCCCTGTACTGGTTCGGCGATGAAGGCGGCAACGGTGTCGGCTCCTTCGCGCAGGATGGCTTCTTCTAAGGCGCGGGCGGCAGCTTGGCCGATGGTTTCGCCAGGGCGAATAACGCCTTCAAAGCGGTAGGGATAGGGGGCGGGGATATGCAGGAAGTTGGGGACACGTGGCTCGAACATGGGCCAATAGGGGGTCATGCCTGTGGCACTCATGGCGGCTAAGGTTACGCCATGATAGGCATCCTGGCGGGCGATGACTTTTACTTTGTCTGGTTTGCCCATTTGCTTCCAATAGAAGCGGGCGGTTTTGAAGGCACTCTCGTTGGCTTCGGCACCGCCGGAGGCAAAGTAGGTGAAGTTGAGATTATCGTAGGCGAAACCAGCTAGTTTTTGGGCCAGTTCGATGGCGGGCAGGTTGGCTGTGCCGATGTAGTTGGAGCAGTAGGCCATTTCGGCCATTTGGCGGTGGGCCACGTCGGCTAATTCTTGGTTGCCATGCCCGATGAGGACGTTCCAAAGGCCAGCAAGGCCGTCTATGTATTCACGGCCGTTTACGGTGCGCAGCCATATTCCTTGGGCCGATTCAATGATCAAGGGGTCTTGATGGGCTGAGGGATGATGAAGGGGATGCAGCAGATGTTTCTCATCTTGTTCAAGCCAATTTGTTTGCATGTGGTTGCTCCTCGTGGAAAAAGATTGGGTTGTTTATGTGGGTGGATTATAACGGGCAATAATTAAACAGACACGGCCGTTTACGTTATAATTTAGTCATCATCAAAACACAGTGGAGGTAATAGACATGGATCCGGCAGGTATGGTTATTTTTGGCATCTTCGTACTGCTTATCTTAGCAGCCATTATTTTGCCCCGATTTGATAAGTCAACCAGCACTTCAGGCGACGAATAAGCAGATAGTAGGCTGATGAAAAAAGGCTCACTTTATTATGTGAGCCTTTTTGCTTTAAGGAGATGGTGGCAGGTAGCAAGTGGCAAGTGGCAGAACTTCACCTGCCACCTGCTACTTGCCACTGTCCTTATACAGCTTGTGGTTCGCGCTCTTCGATGGGGCGGAACTGTGTTTCGTACAACGAGGCGTAGAGTCCGCCTTGTGCCAGCAGTTCGCGGTGTGTGCCTTGTTCTACCAGTTGCCCATTTTCCATGACCAAAATCTTGTCGGCGGCCAAGATGGTGGAGAGGCGGTGGGCGATGACCAGACTGGTGCGCCCTTGCATGACGCGCTGTAGGGCTTCTTGGATGAGGGCTTCGGAGAGGGAATCGAGGCTGGAGGTGGCTTCATCTAGCACCAAAATGCGTGGATTTTTGAGGATGACGCGGGCAATGGCGATGCGCTGACGCTCGCCGCCGCTTAAGCGATAGCCGCGTTCGCCGACGACTGTTTCATATTTGTCGGGCAGGGTCATGACAAAGTCGTGGATGTTGGCGGCTTTGGTGGCGGCCACAACTTGTTCGTCGGTGGCGTGGGGGTTGGCGTAGAGGAGGTTGGCGCGAATGGTGTCGTAGAAGAGGTAGGTTTCTTGGGTGACCATGCCGATGTTGTCGGCGAGGGATTTGAGGGTGACTTGGGTGATGTCGTGGTTGTCTATGAGGATACGGCCGTTTGTGGGATCATACAGGCGGGGAATCATGTAGGTTGTGGTTGTCTTGCCCGCGCCGCTTGGCCCCACCAGGGCGACCAACTGTCCTGGCTCAATGGTAAAGTTGATGTTTTGCAAGGCCCACTGCTGCTCGATGTCGGGGGTCGTTACTTCACCATTCTCGGCAGCCCCATTCTCACGCTGCTTATCTCGTTTGAGCTTCAAATTCGCGCCGCCACGCGAGAAGCGTGTTACCTCGGTTAAGCCGCCGTGCCCGCCAGCTTTGTAGTCGAAGGAAACCTCGTCAAAGTGGATGTGGCCTTTGACGGGGGGCAGGGGCTGGGCAGACGGCCGTTCTTGGATTTCTACGGGCATGTCTAGCACCTCGAAGACGCGCTCAAAACTGACCATGCTCTGGGCAAATTCGACGGGGGCATTGGTTAAGGCCATCAGTGGGCCGTAGAGTTGGGTCAAATAGGTGCTGAAGGTGACGATTGTGCCGACGGTGAATTCGCCGCGCAGCACCAGCACACCACCCACCCAAAAGACAACGGCCGATCCAATGGCTCCCACCACGCTCAACATCATAAAGAACCAACGGCCGATCACCGCCGAACGCACGCCAATATCCCGTACCTGCTCCCCATCACGACTAAAGCGGTCTAATTCACGCTGTTCACGGCCAAACAACTTGACTAGCAATGCACCACTCACATTTAGCGTCTCATTCATGGTGGCGTTCATTTCCGCATTTAGTTCCATCGAACGCCGCCGCAAATCACGCAAAATACGGCCGATCCGCCGTGCGGGCAAAATGAAGAGGGGCAGAATCGCCAACCCCAACAGCGTCAGCCGCCATTCTAGTGTGAGCATGATGGCTAAAGTCATCACCAGCGATACGATGTTGGAGATGATGGTCACAATTGTGTTGCTGATGGCTTGCTGTGCGCCCACTACATCGTTGTTCAGCCGCGACATGATTTCGCCGGTGCGTGTCTGGGTGAAGAAGCGCAGCGACATGCGCTGCATGTGTTCATACAGTGAGCGGCGCAAATCGTATATGACTCCTTCGCCAATTTGGGAGTTGATGTGCCGCTGCCAGACACCGATGGCCCCGCTGAGGAGGGGGATGCCCACCATGCCCACCGCCAGCCAGTTTAATCGGCCCATATCGGCGTTGGGAATGGCCACGTCTATTAAATCGCGCAAAAGCAAGGGGGAGATAAGGGACAGTCCAGAGATGATCAGGATGGTAAGGAGCAGCCCCACCACGCGCCATTGGTATGGTTGAGCGAACTGCCATACGCGGATAAGTAATTCTCGTGTTATGGTCGGCCGTTTTTGTTCGTCGTCACTAATATAGGCCCACCAGCCACCGCCATGAAACATAGTTTTCTCCTTTGGGGATAGTCTTTGTTGGTATCGTTGTGTTATTATAGCTGAGTTGTGGCTGAACTCGAATCGGCCGTTTGCCTATAGTCGTGTCTGGTCAAAAGAACAGGCACAGTGGAGGAATTATGCCCGAAGTTATTGCACAACCACCTGTTCGTTTTAGTTCTTTCTTTCTTCAAGAGCAAGACATTCATACTCAAATTGAAGAGAAAGCAAAGAAAATCTTCATATTGGACTCCAAAGGCTGTGTCATTTTTCGCGTACCACGCGAATTACTGACTGTTCGTCAGTTGGCACTGGTTTACTTTCTAGCCCATATTGCAGGATATGAACACAACATGAAAGATACTCGCAGCATGAAAGGGGAAGAGCTTGGCAAGCTCACTGGTGCGCCGGCTTACGCCTTATCTGCTCTCGAAAGTTCACCGGCTTGTTGCTTTGTGGAAGTAGAAGAAATTGAAGAGGAAGAAGAGGAAGCGGAAACGGCCGAAATATCTGCCGATGACGATTTGCAGCCCGACACAAATGCCCAAACGTCAAATGAACCCCCCCTGAGTGAATCGCAACCCCCTTCGCATGGCAGATTTCATAATTTCCTACAAGCATTGCATCTAGTAAAAGCAGAGCTAGAGGAAGAAGAGGTCGAGAAAAAATCTCCGAAAAAGATAAAAATTTATACTATCTCTTTGACAATGGTAAATATTGTCCTCGATGAAATCTTGGCTACCGTAGCCGCCTGGGAACGTAAACATTTCTACCCCTTCAAATGGCAAGATCGGCAGATCAATACGCCATATCCATAAAATTAAATGTCAGTTTGCCAACTCAGACCACAGTGCTAATCTTGTGAGGATGAGTAAAACAACAAGCAATATACAAACAGTTATGCCCCTGTTGGCCGATGGTTTAACCATCGGCCTTTTGTTCTGGCTGCTGCCCCAGTTAGCCCACCAGTTCCGAACTCCTTCAGGCGTTAATGCCCTCATTGTCTTAGTGGGCTACATCTTTTTTGGCAGCGGCGTTTTTTTTATGCGCAAATTGCAAAATAAATCTGGCAACTCTGCCAAACCAGCCGGGTTTGCCCGCCAAACATTCATTGTGTTAGCCGTCCTCTTTGGCATTGGCATGATGTTGTTCCTGGCCCAACAGTTGGGTTATCTGGAGCTGATTTTCACTGATCCCTATTCATTGGGTGAGGGGCAGGCAGCGGCCTTCTTTGTTTTTGCTCCCAGCGCCTGGCTGGGCGTGTCGCTGATCTACATTCCCATTTTGGCTTTCAGAGTTACACCTTATGTAGCTCCCGACACCCACCGCTACACCGTTCAATCACTCTACAGCCTGTTGACTATGAATGTGATGCTGTTGCTGGCGGCGGCACAACTGCGGGCGTTGTTGGTTGATGGCGGTGTTGGCTGGTTTGTTTTGGTTTTGCTGTTGTTGCTGGTTTGGTTTGGGCCACCCCGTTGGCTTTATAGCGAAAAACAGGCATCTTCGTTTCCTTTGATTACCTTCATCGTCTTGGTGCTGGTTGTTTGCTGGCAAGTCGTCGCCTAATTGGCCGCAGTGAAAAAAGCGATGGCCCGCTCGATGAGCAACTGGTTGCCAGCGCCGGTGAAGTTGTGTGGCTGCCCGGCATAGGTGAAACATTCCACTGTTTTTTGCAGGTCTTGCAGCCGTTCGCATAAATCGGCTGACCATTGGGGTGGCACTGTGGCATCTTGTGTGCCGTGATGGATGCTAATTCGTGCCTGTATCTGTTCCAGGTAGTTGATGGGGGAAATGCGGGCTAGATTTTCGGCGCTAAGGCTTAGTTCAAAGTCGCCATCTGCTTGATTTGACCAGACGCGGATGCGTTCGTAGTTTTGTTGTTCGTTGCCGCTCATGGCTCCATATAAAACGGCCGATTCCACCCCACTACCCACCACCAACACCCTTAAGGCGATACCCCCACCCATGCTGTGGCCGAATAGATGAATATGCTGGGCAGCGGCGGTAGCTAATGGCCCCGGCTGCCCTGCCTGCCGCTGCACCTGCGCCAGCAGATTCAGCACATCCAGGGCATATCCTACTCGAAAGTAATTCTCTTTCTCGTTTGCGGATTCAGCGGTGGGTGGATGATGGCGGTAGTTGGGGTGAATGGCAATGAAGCCCGCTTGGGCCAGCGCATCGGCGTAAGGGGCTGTGTAGCCAATGGTGTTGTAATCGGCCGGCGGCCAATAGCCATGCAGCACCAACACCACCGCATGTGGCCCATTGCTTTTGGGCACATTCATGAAGCCATAAATGGTCAGCCCATCGCTGGGATAACTGATGAGGTAGCGGGTGAAATCGGCCGTTTCCCCCATCGTCTCCTCAATACGTAAATCACCGCCCGTGCCATAGCTTCGTTCAGACAGATAAACCACTGTATAGGGCGTGTAGGGGTCGGGGGTGGCGGGGATGACAGTAGGGATGGGTGTGGGGGTGCTGGTGGGGGTGGGCGATGGCTGCCAGGGGGGAACGGCCGTAAATGTCGCTGGTAATCCTCCCCAAGGGGTCGCCACTGCGCCCTGCATCGCAGGCACAACGGCCGCTGGCTGCAAAGTGGGCAAAGGTGGCTGATTCGGCGCGGAACATCCCCACAGCAGGAGCAAAATCAGCCAGAAAAATGAGCGGCGGTGCATGGATGGGATTATACCTGGCTGTGGGTTATCGAGGAAAAATAACTGGCTTGTTTCGGGGCGAATGAATTCGCGGCAACGACTACGAAGTCGGCCTTCGCCGACTGAAGATCAGCCCGCATAGGCGGGCTTTGTAGTCGTTGCTGCGGTTTTAACCGCCATTTGAGGATGAGTTTGCTACCGCTGGCTCCAAAAAGCCATATCCCCCACGGCAATGTCTTGCGGCTGGCCGCCGCCAACTGGCACGACAAAAATGTGCGGTTCATCCTGCACCTGCATGGGCAGTACCAGGGCATTGCTGTCGGGCGACCAGAGGCGATGGCTGAGGGCATATTGGTCAAAGAAGGGCAGGAATTGGGACAAAAAGATGAAGGTGGGTGTGAATTCGGCCAGGCGCAGTCCTTCGCCGGTGGTTACGTCTACTACCGACAGACCGAATTGCAGGCTGAATTGTTGGGCTGGTTTGGCGAGACGCTGGCGCATGGCGGCTTGCAGATCGCTGTTGCTGCCGCTGTGGGCGGTGAAGTAGGCCAGATAACGGCCGTCTGGCGACCAGAAGAAAGCCAACACCACCTCCCGGCTTAACATCGTTGTCTCCCCTGTCGCCACATCTAACAAACGCAGCGGGCCGAAGAAACGGCCGTCTTCCTCACTGCCACTAATAAAGGCCAACTGGTTGGCGGTGGGACTCCAGCCCATGGCAATCTGCCCACCGTGCCGTTCCCGGTGCAGTTCGCCGGACTGGGTATCGGCCACCACCAGCCAGCTTGTGCCAGCGGCAACCTCTTCGGCGTAGGCCCAATAACGGCCGTCGGCCGAAATCCCCGGCGACTGGAACGAGCCAGGAGCGGCAATATTTTCGCCTTCGCCCTCACCGGCGGCATCCAGCAGCGTCAGCCGCGCTTCGCTGCCCTGAAAGCCCGAATGGATAAAAAGCTGCTCGGCATCGGCCGTCCACTGCCAGTAAAAGGGTTGGCCGTTGGCCAGCACACGGCTTTCGGCCTCTTCATTTAATGAGGCGATGTGCAGTTCTAATCCATCATCAGCATCGCTGGCAATGAAACTGAGCTGACGGCCGTTGGGCGACCAGTAAAGATAGATGGCTGGCTGCTCACTGCTGGCATATAGGGTGCGTTCCGCCGCTTCTTCGCTATCTTGCAAGTAGACAATGGCCGCTTCCCGACGGCCGTTGCCAATGACGGCGATATCATTGCCCACTGGTGACCAGGCGGGAAACAGGTAATTGCGCCGCGTTTCGGTGAGGATACGGCCGTCTGAGCCGTTGGGGTTCATGGTGGCAATATGGCCGTCTGTGGTTACATACACAAGGCGGTTCAGGCGGTCTGCGGCGGAGAGGGGGGGCAGGGGAACGGCCGTTGGCCCTGCCTCCGCCTGCAAACGGGGGCTGGCGGCCAGGGTGGGAATCGCCGGGTTCACCGTTTCTGTTAATTGGCGGGCTTCCAGCCGTGAATGCACCAGCCACAACACGCCCATAATCGAACTGCCTAACAGCCCCACAATAACCAGCACGGTTATCAGCGTCATCAAACAGTTGCGCCAGGGTGAGGGAGTTGGTTCGGGCGGATCGGGAGTTAAATCAAAATTATCGTCAATCATACGCTCAAGCCTAAAGCACTACAACGATGATTTCAAGAAGTACCCGTCTTTTTTCATATTACATGCGGAATGTGCCGTAACGGCCGTCTGCCATGCCTGCATTCAACGCTGCGGAAAAGGCCAGTCCAAGTGCCACCCGTGTTTGCGCCGGGTCAAGGATGCCATCGTCCCAAAGGCGGGCGGTGGCGAAGTAGGGGCTGGATTCGTGTTCGTATTGGTCGAGGATCGGCCGTTTGAATTCGGCTTCAACCGCGGCAATCTGTTCGGGGGTGGGGTTGTCTAATCCGCGCAGGGCCGAGTTTTGGCCCACTGTCCACAACACACCCGCCGCCGCGTCGCCGCTCATGACGCTGATGCGGCTGTTGGGCCAGGTGAAGAGGAAGCGCGGATCATAACCGCGCCCGCTCATGCCGTAGTTGCCCGCGCCATGGCTCACGCCATGCAGCAGGGTGATGCGGGGGACGTTGACGGTGGAAACGGCCGTTACCATCTTGGCCCCATCTTTAGCAATGCCGCCATTCTCATAGGCTTTGCCCACCATAAACCCGGCGATATTCTGCAAAAAGAGCAGGGGCGTGCCGCGCTGCCCGCACAACTGAATAAAATGGGTGGCTTTCAGGGACGATTCGCTAAACAGCAGGCCATTGTTGGCCACAATGCCCACCGGAATACCCATGATGTGGGCAAAGCCACACACAATCGTCGGCCCATACCGTGCCTTAAATTCGCGCAGCCGCGAGCCATCCACCAGCCGCGCAATCACCTCGCGCACATCATACTGCTGGCGGTAATCGGCGGGAATCACGCCGTACAACTCCTGCGGATCGTAGAGCGGTTCTTCGGGGGTTTGCAGGACAATGGGCATCTCCTTGCGTCGGTTGAGATGGGCGGCCACATCGCGCACCATCGCCAGGGCTTCCTGCTCATCATTGGCAAAATGGTCGGCTACGCCGCTGAGGCGGGTATGCACGTCCGCGCCGCCTAGCTCTTCGGCGGTCACATCTTCGCCGGTGGCGGCTTTGACGAGCGGCGGGCCAGCCAGGAAGATGGTGCCGTTTTCTTTGACGATGATCGTCTCGTCGGACATGGCGGGGATGTAGGCTCCGCCAGCGGTGCAAGAGCCGAGAACGGCCGCTATTTGGGTAATGCCTTGGCCCGACATGCGAGCGATGTTGTAGAAGATGCGGCCAAAGTGGCCACGGTCGGGGAAGACATCGGCTTGCAGGTGGAGGAACGCGCCGCCGGAATCTACCAGGTAGATGGTGGGCAGGCTGTTTTCCTCGGCGATGGTTTGCGCCCGTAAGTGCTTTTTGACGGTTTCGGGGAAGTAGGTGCCGCCTTTCACTGTTGGGTCGTTGGCGACGATCATGCACTCTACGCCTTCGACGCGGCCGATGCCGGTGACGATGCCGGCGCTGGGGGCTTCGCCGTCGTACATTTCCCAGGCTGCCAGGGGGGATAGTTCGAGGAAGGGGCTGCCTTCGTCCAAAATGGCATCTATGCGTTCGCGGACGAGGAGTTTGCCCCGTTCGCGGTGGCGTTGGATGGTGCGAGACGGCCGTTCGTTGGCTGCGGCTTGCTGGCGTTCTTGTAACTCTTCTGCCAGGGCTTTGTTGTAGGCGTAGTTGGCCTTGTATTCTGGGCTGTGGGTGTTGAGGTGACTAATTATTTCGCTCATAGTGGGTGTATTTGTGTAAGGGTGTATTGGTGTAAGATCGGAATGATACGATTATA
>JACKBT010000014.1 GCA_020634415.1 Ardenticatenaceae bacterium | reverse complement strand
GGCTGGCATTGGCTGGCGGGATACTGGGGTCAGTGGTGGCTGTTGGCGTAGCTGTGTCCGCTACGGCGACTTCGGTTGCTAGTGTAGCTTCCGGTTCTCTAGTTGTGTCTCCGCCACCACCACCAATCAACGGTAACAGCCACGCAACCAACACAATACCCAGCACAAGGATACCCACCCCACCCCAAACCATCATGGGCACTTGGGCCAAGAATGCCATCACCTTCTGCCTCTGGGATGGTGGCGGCGGGGGCGGCACATAAGGGCGTTGTTCTAATTCAGCCATTAATTGTACCAGCCCATTCTGGTAGTTACGTGCAAAGGGGATATGTTGATAAACCCTCCAAGTTCCTGGTAATTTGACCGATTCCAATAGCAAAGGGATAAAGCCAATCTCTCCCTTTTTCTCCATTTCAATAGCCACATATGTTTCATCACGCACCCAGCGGGAGTGAACGGCAGCTTTAGTTATCAGTAACACAAAAATGCCACTTTCTTCTAAGCCTCTGTCGATTGCTTCCCCCCATTTTTCGCCTGGTTTTATGCTATCTGGTGCAATCCAAATATCCCACCCATCTTGTTGTAAATCACGCGCTATCTTATGAGCAAACTCAGCATCCTGATGAGCATGGCTAATAAAAATCTGGCGTGGGTTTCGCATGAAAGACGTTGGAAATAAAGGTACCTCAGAACCTGTATGAAACTGCTGTCGAAATTGGTCGGGGAATTCTCGTTGTAAAGCGACACGTAAATCAGGTATTTTGTTGTGCCGTTCGCAGTATGCAAGTAATCCTTGAACCTTCTGGCTACGCCGCATTGTGTCGGTAAAATCGTGATAAGGGTCACGAAAATAGTCAAAGCAAAAAGCATTGAATTCTTGATCGCTTAATTTCTCAAGTAGAAATTTACGAAGTTCAGCAGTACCAATGACCATATTGTGGCAATCTCCAATATACCCAACTTGTCAGGGTAAGCTATTGTATCTTGTGGGGAGGAGGCAGCAAAATCGTCATGATCATTTGGCGTAGGGGCGGGACAGGCGGGGAGGGTGTTGGCCGCTAACCAACATCTCCTCTCCCGCCTGTCTCGCCCGATGATCGTGGCCGCAGGGCGAGACGACGCGGAGAGAAGGTGTTGGTGAACAGGGAAGGTTCTACCGCGTCGTCCCGCCCCTACGAGTTAATTTTTGGATTTTGTTTGACGGCCGTTTACCCCTTTGTTATCATCTTTATCGTTCGTTAGAACATTTACCAACTTCATACATTATCCATCTTATCCAGAGAGGTTGAGGGACCGGCCCGATGAAACCTCAGCAACCGCGCTGTAAGCCACAAGCTTACACCGAAATGGTGCTAATTCCGTCAGAAGCAGATAGTCGCTTCTGGAAGATAAGTAAGAGGTCATTCTGCCAAGACACGCCCCTTCTGAACCTTCCAGAAGGGGCGTTTTTATTTGGTGTAAAGGTGTATTGGTGTATTGGTGTAAAAGTCAATACACCACTATACCAATACACCACTATACCTATCTTGGAGGCAGAATGATACAACTAGCAGATAATTTTTTAGCAGAGGAGATACGGCCGTTTTCCCCCGGCACATCCACCCTCTCCGTTCACGGCCGTTTACAAGACCGCACCACCCACCCCCACCACACCCTCATCACCCCCATCATGCAGACGGCCACGTACACGTTTGAGAATACGGCCGATCTTTGCCGCTTCCAAGAGGCCAAGATGTGGGGGGGCACCGAGGGACGGCGCGAATACGGCCGTTACGGCAACCCCACCATCCGCGCTGTAGAAAAACGGATAGCGGCCCTGGAACAGGGCGACGATGCTCTGCTGTTTCCGTCAGGGATGACGGCCGTTACGCACACCCTCCTATCCATTCTCCCCACCGGCAGCCACGTCATCTTCACCGACGACTGTTACCGCAAAACACAGCAGTTCTGCCACACCTTTTTGGCCCGATTAGGCATCGAAAGCAGCGAAGTGCCGATGGGCGATGGCGCAAATTTTGCGGCCGCCCTCGAAGCCGCCATCCAGCCCAACACCCGCATCATCGTCAGCGAAAGCCCCACCAACCCCTACCTGCGCGTGGTAGATTTGGAGCGGCTGGTGGCGATTGCCCGGCGGCACAAGCGCATTAAGACGCTGATTGATGCCACCTTTGCCACGCCGGTGAACCAACGGCCGTTAACCTTCGGCATTGATCTCGTCATCCACAGCGCCACCAAATATTTCAGCGGCCACAACGACATTTTGGCCGGCGTGGTCATCGGCGAGGCCGGGCTAATGAACGCCCTGCGCCAGAGCCAGGGCATGTTGGGCGGCGTGATGGATCCCCACGCCGCCTACCTGCTGGAACGCGGCCTCAAAACCTTGCAACTGCGCGTCAGCCGCCAAAATGAAACAGCGCAAGCGGTGGCCGAGTTCCTGGAACGCCATCCCAAAATCAGCCGCGTCTGGTATCCTGGCCTGCCCTCCCACCCCGACCACGCGGTCGCCTGCCGCCAGATGTCCGGCTTCGGCGGCGTGGTCAGCTTTGAAGTCGCCCCCATCGCGGGCGAAGCACCACTGCACACCGCCTCGCGCCTGGTGGATGCGGTGAAAATCCCCTACCTGGCGGCCAGTTTAGGCGGCGTAGAAAGCCTCATCGAACAGCCCGCCATCATGTCCTACTACGAGCTTTCTACCGAGGAAAGATTGTCTATCGGCATGAAGGATAATTTGGTCAGATTTGCCATTGGCATAGAGGATGCGGCCGATATACTTGCCGACCTGGAACAAGCGTTAGCGATTTTGGATTGATGATTTACGATTTACGATTGGCTGTCAATCCTCAATCGTAAATCGTAAATCGCAAATCGTAAATTAGGAAGATATGGCATTAGTAATGAAATTTGGCGGCACTTCTGTGGGAGGTGCCAAAGCGATGCGGGAAACGGCCGATCTCATCCTCCGCGCTCAGGCGAGATGGGGTCAGGTGGTGGTGGTGGCTTCGGGCATGGGGTCGAAGCCGGTGAAGGTGACAGATTTGTTGTTACAGGGGGCGCATACGGCCGTTGCCGGTGATGGCAAAACCTATCAACAAGTGGCCGAGCAGCTGCGGCTCATCCACTATGAAGCCATTGACGGCCTGCTCAAACCCGACGGCGAACGGCAAAAAATCCTGGCCGAAAACAACGAATTTATCAACCGCTTTGTGGCTTTGTGCCAGGCGGTGCATGTCTTGGGCGAACTCACTCCCCGCGCCCTCGACGCCATCAGCGGCATGGGCGAGCAGATGAGCATCCGCATTTTGGCCGCCTACTTGCGGCAAATGGGGCACGGTGCGGAGGCTATTGATGCCACCGAGTTGGTGGTAACAGATGATAATTTCCAGAACGCGGCTCCTTTGTTTGAGCTGACGGAGGAGAAGGTGGGGAAAAGGTTACGGCCGTTATTCGCCAACAACACCATCCCCGTCATCACCGGCTTCATCGGTGCCACCACCGGCGGCATTACCACCACCCTGGGGCGCGGCGGCTCCGACTTTAGCGCGGCCATCTTGGGCCAGGTGCTGCACGCCGACGAGGTGTGGATTTGGACAGATGTGGATGGCGTGATGACGGCCGATCCCCGCCTGGTGCCCGATGCCAAAAGCATCCACAGCCTCACCTACCGCGAGGTGTCGGAGTTGGCCTACTACGGGGCCAATGTGCTGCACCCCAAAACGATGCGCCCCTGCATCGAAAACGGCATCCCCCTGCGCATCAAAAACACCTTCAACCCCGACCACCCCGGCACGGTGATTGTGCCGCAAACGACGGAGAGAAACGGGGCGATTAAAGCGGTGACGGCCATTAAAAAGCTGAGTTTGATCACGGTGGAGGGCAAAGGGATGCTGGGCATTCCGGGCATTGCGGCCCGCACGTTTGGCGCGGTGGCTCGCAGCAACATCAGCGTCCTGCTCATCAGCCAGGCTTCGTCGGAGCAGTCTATCTGTTTTGCCACGCCGGAAGAGGCGGCAGCGACGGTGATTGGCAGTCTGGAAGCGGAGTTTGCGGAGGAGCTGCAGCGGCGGGATATTGACAGTATTTGGGCGCTGGAGCCGGTTTCGATTGTGACCATCGTTGGCGCAGGTATGAGACACACGCCGGGCATCGCTGGTCGCATCTTCACCGCCCTCGGCGAGCATCAGGTCAATGTCATCGCCATCGCCCAGGGTTCGTCGGAGTGCAGCATCTCGGTGGTGGTAGATGCTGAGGGAACGGCCGCTGCCGTCAAGCACATTCACGCTTTGATTTAAGTGAAACTATTGGCGGCTGCGTTGGGCAAACAACAGGGCTTCTTCGGGCGTGGTGATGTCACCTACCGCTTGCGCCTCTTCCAACAGACGCAGCAAACGGCCGATTTCCGGCCCCGGTTCTAACTGTAAGGCGGTCATCAGTTGACGGCCGTCTAACAAGGGGGGGGGAGCCACCACCTCGGTATATTGCTGAAAGAAGAAATCACACAGGGCGGCTACCAAACCAACGAGGTTGTGCCACTGCTGTTCATCGCCAGGGCCGTCGTAGGTGGCTAGATGATCCGCCAGGGCGAGGAGGGCGACATCTAAACCGGCCGTTTTGATGTCGCGGAAGAAACGGTAAACGGCACGGCGGCTGGGTTTATCGCCCTGGTTTTCCACCAGCCACAAGGGGCGCATGTGCCCGGTGACTGTTTGTTTGATGTGGTTGATAGCCTCGTTGCTAAAGGCCAACCGGCGCAAACGCCGCGCCGCGATAGATGCACCTACTTTGTCGTGACCGAGAAAGCGGATACGGCCGTTTTCCTCTGTCCGTGTCTCCGCCTTGCCCACATCATGAAAAACGGCACTCCAGCGCAGCAAATCCAGGCCCGATACGCCACCATCTACCGACCGCGCCAAATGTTCGGCCAAAGGCGCGGTATAGGGGGCTAATTTTTGTTGGAGGAGGGTGAGGGGAGGATCGGCCGTTTCTGACTCTGGCTGAATTGCTTTTTCTACCTGTACCAGCCAGCGCAGCACAGAAATGGTGTGCGCCAGAACGGGTTCATGGTGTGGGGGCGATTGGGCCAAGTCGGCCAGGGCGGCAATTTCGGGCAGCACTTGGGCCAATAAGCCGTGCTGCTGGAGGAGGTGAAGGGCTTTAGCGGGTACGGCCGTTCGCAGCAGTTTCAGCAGCTCATCCCGAATGCGTTCGGGTGAGGTGGTGTGGATGAGGGGGGCGGCCTGGGTGATGGCCACGGCCGTGTCCTCGTCCAAAGTCAGGTCAAACGCAATCACCTGGCGCAAGGCTCGCAAAGTGCGCACGGGATCATCTTGCAACGCTTCATCATGCGTCAGGCGAAGCTGCCGTGCTTCCAGATCGGCCAGGCCGTTGGTGGGGTCAATGAGGCTGCGGCGGGTGCTGGCGGCCGCGGGTAAGGCGATGGCGTTGATGGTGAAGTCGCGGTCTTGCAGATCGGCCGTTAGGTCAGCGCCACGAAAGCGGGCAAAATCCAGCGTCGTATCGGCCAGCACCACACGCCCTGTGTCGCGCTCCCGATCCAAAACGTAAGCGGGCACACCCAGCGCGTCGGCCACACGATAGGTGAGTTTGACAGCGTTTTCGGGGACAACAAAGTCAAGGTCATGGCAATCTCGCCCCAGCAAGGCATCGCGCACGGAGCCGCCCACCAGGTAGACGGGTGTGTCTAGCTTGTTGAATATCGGCCGTAATTGCGCCAACAGGGGCGGCAGCAGCAGTGGCTCCGCCGCGGGCGATTCTACAAATTGGAGAGTGATGCGTTCGCGGGGGCGATTGTGACGGGCCATGTGTTCGGCGGCAACGGCCGTATGGCCTACTCCCGCCACCTGCCCATCAATCAAGGCTACCCAACGTCCTTCATAAGGGGTCAAATCCATGCAAACAATCATACCCAACCACACCGGAAATGAAAACTTCCCCTAAAACCACAAAAACCTCTGCGGGGAGCAGAGGCTTTTGCGGGAAGAGGAGAAAAAGGAGGAAATATTTAGTAAGGACATCATAGATGATTTACTGTCTCCCCTCAGGTAACTCTGTTACAATGGCTATGTAAATGGTTTTACACTAAAAATAAAGCGTAGAACGTAAAACGTAAGAATGCCATCTTCTTACATTTTACGCTTTAGGTTTTACACCCATGACACAATCTTGCCCCAATTGTAATCAGACGGTTTTGCCAACGGACACGGTGTGTTGGCAATGCGGCTATCGGCTGACGAAGCAGCCAGCGGCCCCCAAAGCACGGCCTGACGCGCCAACGGCCGTTGCCCCTGCTGAACCTTTCTCTCTCTCTGCGGTTATGGTGTATGGGGGTGTAACGGCCGTTCTGGTGATTTTCCTGCTTCTGACGATGCGGGGTTTGGGTAAACGGCCGCTTGTTTTTCTCCACCCCGATACCAACGTGAATACGGGCTGGCTGCCTGTCACGGATCAATCTTTGCAATTTACGCTGGACATCCCCCCCACCTGGCATTCTTTTGACAAGCAAGACCCGGCTCAGCGCCAGGCATTGGCAGATTTGTTGGCAGAGGAGGCAGCGGTGGCCGGGGCCGTTGTTCCGCTCGATACGGCCGTTACCGATATGGAAATTGTGATGGTGATGATGGCGGAACAGGTCGAGACGACAGATGCGCTGCCTGGTTTTGTCGTGGTGGCCCAGAGTAAGGCTCTGGGCCGATTGTCCTCAGATGAAGTTGTGCAGTTGGTAGGAAGGGAAACGGCCGTTACCGTCACCGAAGTCAATCGTTTTCGCAGCTTTCTGGGCGACAATCGTCTCTCCTTACTGCTAGAAATGCCGCCAACGTCCCACGAGCTTACCTGCCAACAACACATCATATACAGCCAAACAGGAGCCTTTTTACTGGCAGGCTGCGCCCCCGCCAACCAATACGCCGTCTACCGTGAACCGTTAGAAAAAATATTAGGCAGCTTCCAACCCCTGCGATAAGTTGACGGCTTTCTTATCCCTCAAGTACAATGCCCGCTATGTCTAAATCCAATGAATTTAATTATGGAGGCCAGGCCGTTATTGAAGGTGTCATGATGCGTGGTGCCAAGACAATGGCTGTGGCTGTTCGCAATCCGGCTGGTGATATTGTAGTGCATACAGAACCCTTGAACCAGCACATTTATGGTGGTCGTGTGGCGCGTCTGCCCTTTCTGCGTGGCCTCACACTGCTGTGGGACGCTTTAGGGCTGGGCATAAAAAGCCTCATGTTCTCGGCTAATGTGGCTTTGGAAGAAGAAAATGGTAATTCTGACGAACCACAAAAAATCTTCCAGGGGCCGGCCGAGATAGGCACGATTCTCTTTTCTCTATCACTCTCCATCGGGCTGTTCTTTGTGCTGCCGGCTGTCATCGCCAATCTGGTGGAGCAGTGGACGGGCATCACTGATTCCCGGATATTTGGCAATTTTGTGGAAGGGATGGTGCGGCTTGTTTTATTGGTTGGTTATATTTGGATTATTGGTTTTTTGCCGGATGTTAAGCGGCTATATGGTTATCATGGGGCCGAGCATAAAACCATCAATGCCTACGAAGCGGGCGCAGAATTAACGCCTGCTTCGGTCGCTCGCTTCCCTTTGGAACACCCCCGCTGCGGTACGGCATTTTTGTTAACGGTTGTGCTGCTTTCGATTCTGTTGTACACCTTGCTGCCACCGATGGGTATAGGTCTTCGCATTGCTACTCGGCTGCTGTTTTTGCCGATTATTGCGGGGATGGCGTATGAGTTTTTGCGATTTTCGGCCGTTCATCAAGACAACGCGCTTATTCGTTTCATTACCAAACCCAATCTAGCTTTGCAAAGCCTGACAACCCGCGAGCCAGATGAGGGAATGCTGGCGGTGGCTATCAGTGCCTTTGAACAGATGCGGGCGGCTGAACAGGGGGAGACAGGTGCAGCCGTGAGCACAGCGGATGTCGCGGTTAGTGAAGCGATTTGAATTGAGGAGGGGATATGGCGACGGGACAAGATAAGCAACGAGCAGAGGTAAAGAATCAGGAAGGGTTACACTGTTACCAAAATTGGGAAATTGACGCGGCTATTGCCATCTTTCAGGAAGCGATTGCGGCTGATGGTGATAATCCTGAATACCGTTTGAATTTGGCACGGGCCTATGCTCGCAGCAGCGATTATCAACAAGCTATCAGCGCTCTGGGTGAGTATCTGCGCACTGAAACGGATGAGACGATTGCGGCTCGTTATGAGCGCATGTTTTCCTCGGCCCTGGATGAGGTGGAGTCGCGCATGATTGAGGGGATGCAGCAGTTGGGGATGACGGTGCAGCAGGTGGGCAAGGCGATTCATATGTGGTTGGAGTATCGCATCACATACGGCCGTCATCCACTCATCATCAACAAACCGGGAATTTGGTCAGCGGCACTGGTGTATGCTATTGTGAAAGTCAATTTGCTGGACATGAAGCGAGCCACCATTGCCCGTGCTTTTAAGGTGGAGCCAGAAGCCGTTAAAAAAGCTTATACGGAGATTGTGCAGACTTTGGATTTGATGCCCGGTGATTTTCGTTATTTTGCGGGCGAACAATCCTTTGGAAAAGCTGGTGGAAGCAGCACGGGTACTGGAAGAGTTGGATCGGAAGTTCCAGGCAGATGAGTAGCTAAACGGCAAGAAGCTAGAGATTGGAGACTGGTCAATCAATCTCTAGCAGGCTGTCGGAAAAATGGTTGTAGCCGCGGTATCCTTACCGCGTTCCCAGAGGCGCGAAAGGGATTTCGCGGCTACAAATTTGGGTTCTCCGACAAACTGCTAGTCCCCAGTCGCCACATTTCAGTCTTTTGCAGAACAGTAAAGTTACTTGTGAATGAACACTAGGCAGTGGCGAATAGGCATTTGAGGTAAGCACCCTCTTTGAAGGTAATAGGGTGGTCTAAAGCATGTTCGGTGCGCTCAATTTCGCGCAACGGCCGTCCGCCCTCCCGCGCCGTCTTATGTACCAATTCAAAAAAAGCTGCGGCTGCAATTCGGCTGGAGCAAGAAGCCATTACCAATATCCCCCCAGGCTGTAACAGTTCGAGACCCAAACGCACCAAACGGCCGTATGCCCCCAACGCCCCCGCTACTTCCGATTGTTTCTTAGCAAAAGACGGCGGATCAATGATAACCATGTCGAAGAGACGGCCGTTTGCGGCCAACTCACTCATCACCTGAAAAGCATCGCCCACCAGCGTTTCGTGCGGCGTGGTGATTTGGTTGAGAACGAAGTTGTGAACGGCCGTTGCCAACGCCGGTTCACTCAAATCCAAGCTCACTACCTCTCGCGCCCCGCCCCGCGCCGCATACAGCGAAAAACCACCCGTATAAGCAAACACATTCAACACCGACTTGCCTTGCGCCAGCCCTTCCACCCGCGCTCGATTCTCGCGCTGGTCGAGGAAAAAGCCCGTTTTCTGCCCTTGCACCACATCCACCGCCAACAACAGGCCATTTTCACAAAACTGCATATCGCCAGCTAATGGCTCTCCCGCCAAAACCATGCCGTCAAACAAACCATACAGTTCCTGCTTTTGCATCTCGCGGCTCAGGCGAAGGACAATGCGCTGGGGATGGGCAACGGCCGTTGCCGCCGCCACCACAGCCCGCAAATGGGGCAGCCAGGCCGCCGTATACAGCTTCAAAACCAGCGTCTCCCCATACCGGTCTACAATCAACCCTGGCAAGCCATCATTCTCGCCATGCACCAGCCGATACCCTGTCGTCCCCGCAGCCGGCAAATAAGCCCGAATCGCTGCTGCCGCCGCAATTTTCCGCTCAAACCAGGCCGCATCAATTGTGGCTGGCTCGCCGTGCTGTAAGATGCGCACCCGAATGGGCGAATGGGGATCGTACAAACCAACGGCCAGAAAACGGCGTTTGCCATCAAACACAACAGCCAGATCGCCTGCATTGCCCTCAAAACTAACCGACTCCACCCCACTGGCAAACAGCCAGGGATGGCCACTACGCAGGGCGCGTTCGGCAACGGCCGTTACCCGCACAGCCATACGTTTTTCCGCGCAGGTTGGCAAAGTTAACAAATACATCCTAGAATTTCCCACCATCTCATTTTAACGTAAAATCAAACCTATGAAACAAATTACCGTCACTGTTCCCGCCACGTCCGCCAATCTCGGCCCTGGTTTTGACTGCCTGGGCATGGCTCTTACTTTACATAACGAAACCGTTTTCACCGAAACAGATAGCCCACAACTCAGCATCACCGTCCAGGGTGAATGCGCTGACGCCATTCCCATCGATGAAACCAATCTCGTCTACCAGGCTGCGGATTGTACTTTTAGGCGGTTGGGTAAACGGCCGTCTGGCCTCCACATTCTCCAAACCAACAACATCCCCGTTGGCAGCGGCCTCGGCAGCAGCAGTTCCGCCATCATCAGCGGCATCCTCGGGGCCAATGCCCTTGTGAATGGCCATATGACCCAAACCGAGGTTTTAGCCCTGGCTACAGAAATCGAAGGGCATCCCGACAACGTTACCCCCGCCCTTTACGGGGGCCTCACTCTCACCCTCAGCGAAGATGACCAACTTTATGTCGAGCAGTTCCCCATTCCACCGCTGCAAGTGGTCATCGTTCTGCCCGATTTCGATCTACCAACGGCCCAATCACGGGCAGCCTTGCCCCCACAAATCTCACGCCACGATGCCATCTTCAACATCAGCCGCATGGGGCTGCTCATCCGCGCCCTCACCAGTGGCGATCACACCAAGTTGCACTTAGCCATGCAAGATAAGCTCCACCAGCCCTACCGTCTGCCCCTCATTCCAGGCAGTGAACAAGCTATTCATGCCGCTTATTGTGAGGGGGCAACGGCCGTTGCCCTCAGCGGCGCCGGCCCCAGCCTTATCGCCTTCGCCCCCCACAACCACTCCGCCATCAGCCAGGCCATGCAGCACGCCTTCAACCAGGCCGGCCTGCCCAGCCGCACCTGGATACTCCAGGCCAACCCTCACGGGGCATCTGCTGTTGCCATGAGCAGATAGCAAACATCCTACCCCTTAAAACAAAAAAGCCCAGTTAAAACTGGGCCTTTCTCCGTTCAAAGCGTCAACTTAATTCTCAGATAAAGTCGAAACAACGCTGTTATCGCCGCCAAACTCATTCGTCCAATAAGCATCGGCCGCTTCATCATTCTGCCAACTCTGTTCATTCACCAGATAACGGAATTGGAATTGACCATCTTTGGGCAAACGAACCTTAGCCATAAAAGGGCCACTCTTCGTCTGCTTCATAGCTACAGGCTGCCAATCATTAAACTCACCAACAAGGGCTACGGATTCCGCAGCTGCCACATTCAGTTCAAATGTGACTTCACATTCATCTTTTGTTTTGAAAAATTTCTTTTTTAACATCGTTATACCTCCAAAATAAAACCGCTCTTAAGAGCGGTTTCTTTGCTAAAAGATTAAGGGCTTTGCAGCCACAAGTGAGGCATTATACGAATTTTAACTGGCATGTCAACCCGCTTTCATGAAAAGTTAGCGTAAACTCGCACAGTACCCTCAAATTTGTTACACTATCAAGCCGTATTGCGTAAACATCCGCCACAATACGGCGGGTATTTCCCAACTTCCCATGAACAAGTGAACCATCTTACCTTAAACAACAGCAGGGCAATAGTGCCTGCCTAAATTCCACCGTGAAGGAGAGTTGAATGGACAAAGAGACCTTACTCGATTGGTATAGGCAAATGATTCTCATTCGTCGCTTTGAAGAACGCTGCGACGAACTATACCAACTCGAAGGCAAAATTAAAGGCTTCCTCCATCTTTATATCGGACAAGAAGCCATCGCTGTGGGCACAATCGCCGCCCGCCAAGACCATGATCACATCATTACCGCCTACCGCGATCATGGTCATGCCCTGGCCGTAGGGTTGGATGCCAAAAACGTGCTGGCCGAGCTAATGGGCAAAGCCACAGGTGTGACTGGCGGGCGTGGTGGCTCGATGCACCTCGCCAGCAAAGAAAGGCGTTTTTGGGGTGGTTATGGCATCGTCGGTGCCCATTTATCTTTGGGCGTTGGCCTGGCGTTAGCGGAGAAATACCAAAACAGTGGGGGCGCGGCTCTCTGTTATTTTGGTGATGGGGCCACGAATATTGGCTATTTCCACGAATCGCTCAACATGGCGAAGGTGTGGGACTTACCCATTTTGTTTATCTGCGAGAATAACAAGTATGGCATGGGAACGGCCGTTGACAAAGCCGCCGCCGAACCCAACATGGTCAAACGCGCCAAAGGCTACAACATCCCCGCCAAACAGATAGACGGTATGAACATCCTCGAAATTCACGAAGCCACCAACAAAGCCCTCGATGCCTGCCGCAAAGGCAAAGGGCCACAATTCCTGGAAATGATCACCTACCGCTACGAAGGCCACAGCATCGGCGACCGCACCCGCTACCGCCCCGCTGGCGAACTCGACAAATGGCGTGACGAAAAAGACCCCATCGCCTTCCTGCAAAGCCATCTGCTCAGCGAGCATAAAGTCAGCGAAAGCGAACTGGTTGCCATTCAAGACAGCGTAGACCAAGAAGTAGAAGAAGCCGTCAAATTCGCCAACGAATCCCCCTTCCCTGCTTCAGATACGCTCTACAATTACATTTACCCGGAGGCATAAACAATGGCGCGACTAACCTTACGCGAAGCAATCACCGAAGCCCTGCGCGATGAAATGCGCCGGGATGAAAAAGTATTTATCATGGGCGAAGAAGTCGCCGATTGGGGTGGCACCTATGCTGTTACCAAAGGCTTCCTCGACGAGTTTGGCCCGGAACGGGTGCGCGATACACCCATTTCGGAAATGGTCATCGCGGGAGCAGCCACCGGCGCGGCTATGGCTGGCTTGCGACCTGTAGCCGAATTTATGACCATCAACTTTGCCTTTGTGGCCTTCGATGCCATCGTCAACCATGCGGCCAAAGTCAGCTATATGTTCAACGGCCAATTCGACTGCCCTGTAGTCTTTCGGGCACCGGGCGGTGGCGGCAAGCAGTTGGGAGCTACCCACAGCCACACCCCCGATGTGATTTTTGCCCATTTTCCCGGCCTCAAAGTCGTCTGCCCGGCCACCCCTTACGATGCTAAAGGGCTGTTGAAGTCGGCCATCCGCGACAATGGCCCGGTACTGTTCATTGAACCTGTGCCGCTTTACACTTCACCCAAAGTGCGCGGCGATGTGCCTGATGAGGATTACACTGTGCCCATTGGCGTATCAGACATTAAGCGCGAAGGCACGGATGTGACCATCGTGACCTATGGCGAAGGGCTGCATATTTCGCTGGATGCGGCCGATATGTTGGCGAAAGAGGGCATTGAGGCTGAAATTATTGATTTACGTAGTTTGCAGCCACTTGATTTGTCGCTGGCCTTAGAATCTTTTAAGAAAACGTTTAAGGCGGTGGTGGTTGAGTTCGGCCACCAGACTTATGGCGTTGGGGCAGAGATTGTGGCTCAGGTGCAGGAGAAAGCCTTCGATTATCTGGATGCCCCCATTAAGCGGGTGGCACAAGCCGATGTGCCCGCGCCCTATTCCGGCGATTTGGAGCGGTCGGCTTTACCGGATGCACAGAAGGTGGTAACGGCCGTAAAGGAGATTCTCTAATGGCTGAGTTCATCAAAATGCCCACCCTCGGCTTTGATATGGAAGAAGGCACAATGGGCAACTGGCTCAAACAAGTGGGTGAGCCAGTCGCCAAAGGCGATGTGCTGGCCGAGATTGAGTCCGACAAAGTGACGCAAGAGTTGCAGGCTCGTGCTGAGGGCGTGCTGTTGGTGCAGTTAGCCAACACGGGCGATATGATTCCCGTCGGTGCGAATTTAGGCATCATCGGGGAAGAGGGTGAGGACATTTCGGCGCTGCTGGCCGAAGCAGGTGGTGAGGGGACAGCCCCGGCAGCCCCCAAAGCGGAAGCCAAATCAGAACCAACTGAAGCTGAAGCAAAGCCAGCCGCAGAAGCAGCACCCCCCCCTGCCTCATCGGCCGTTTCTGAGGAGTTTCCAGGCGGGGTTAAAGCCACACCCGTTGCCCGGCGGGTGGCTCAAGAGCATGGCGTAGATTTGACGCAGGTAAGTGGCACTGGGCCAGACGGCCGTATTCGCAAAGCCGATGTGGAAGCCTTTGTGGAACGTGGCCCGCAGCAAGCAACCGCTGCTGCCCCCGAAACTGCCCCCATCACCCCCACTGCCCCCACCTTCAAACCAACCTCCGTGGCGGTGGGGGATCAAGATACGGTCATTGAAACCTCACGCCTGCGCAAGACCATTGCCAAACGCATGACAGAGAGCAAAGTGACTGTACCCCACTTCTATGTCACCACGGAAATTGACATGGCGGCGGCGCTGGAATTACGCAAACAGGTGAACGCCACACTGCCCGATGACAACAAGGTGACGGTGAACGATCTGGTGGTGAAAGCGGCGGCATTGGCCCTGCGCGATTTCCCCAACCTGAATGCGGCTTACGCGGGTGACCAGATTGTGCAGTATAAGGACATCAATGTGGGATCGGCCGTTGCCGTCGAAGGCGGGCTGCTGACCATCGTTCAGAAAAACACCGACACCTCCACCCTCTCCAAAGTGGCTGCCGACCACAAAGCAATGATCGGCCGGGCGCGAGAGGGTAAGGTGCAGTCAGAGGACATCACCGGCAGCACCTTCACCGTCAGCAATCTGGGCGCATTTGATGTAGATCATTTCATTGCCATCATTAATCCTCCCAACGCCGCCATTTTAGCCATTGGTTCGGCCCAACAAGTGCCGGTGGTGGTGAATGGTGAACTGGCAATTGGCACACGCATGAAAGCTACCATTTCTGCCGACCACCGCGTCAGCGATGGCGTAGAAGCAGCCCGTTATATGCAAGCCTTCAAAGCCCTGCTTGAGAATCCACTGCGCCTGCTGCTCTAAACCACAGACTTTAGGCATCAGACAAAAAGCCACCTTCTGCGGTGGCTTTTTTTATGCTTATAGACTTGTGGCTTGCGATTAACATCTGCTGTAAACACGTTTAAGCATGGCTTTTTGCCGCCATTTTGTGGTAGAATGGCGAACTTTCGTTCTGATAATTTGAGACTATTTTTGTGAGGGAAGCTATGCCGAAATTTGAACTGGTATCTGAATATGAACCGATGGGCGACCAGCCGGAGGCTATTACCAAGCTGGTTGAGGGCATGGAGAAGGGCGACCGTTACCAGACGCTTTTGGGTGCAACGGGCACGGGCAAGACTTACACCATCGCCAATGTGATTCAGCAGACACAACGGCCGACTCTCGTTATCGCCCACAACAAAACCCTGGCCGCCCAGCTTTACAGCGAGTTCCGCGAGTTTTTCCCCAAAAATGCCGTCTCCTATTTCGTCAGCTATTATGACTATTATCAGCCTGAAGCCTATGTGCCGCGCCATGACCTTTACATTGAGAAGGAGACGCAGATTAACGAGGAGATTGACCGGCTGCGGCTGTTGACGATGGCGAATTTGATCGGCCGTAATGACAGCATCGTCGTGGCTTCGGTCTCCTGCATTTACGGCATCGGCAACCCCACTGTGTGGGGCAAGGTGACGGTGGAGATGAAGCGGGGAATGCAGTTCCGGCGGGATTTGCTGCTGCGCCAGTTGATTGACATCCAATATGATCGCAATGATCTTGATTTGCGGCGCGGCACGTTCCGTGTGCGTGGCGATACGTTGCAAATTTTTCCAGCTTATGATGAGACGGCTTACAGTGTAGAGTTTTGGGGGGATGAGATTGAGCGTATCAGTGAGTTTGACCCGTTGACGGGTGAAGTGCTGCTGGAACGCTCGGATTTGACAATTTTCCCAGCCAGCCAATTTATCACGGATGAAGAAAAGCTGGCGGAGGCGATCAACAAGATTGAGACGGAGCTGACAGAGCGCATCGCGTACTTTAACGAGAAGAAGCTGCTGATTGAGGCGCAGCGTATTGAGCAGCGCACCAAGTATGATTTGGAGATGCTGCGGGAGATTGGTTTTACGTCGGGGATTGAGAATTACAGTCGGCATTTAGACGGCCGTTCCGAAGGCGAACCCCCCTGGACACTCCTCGACTATTTCCCCAGCGACTTCCTGCTGGTGGTAGACGAAAGTCATATGACCATCCCCCAAATTCGGGGCATGTACGCGGGCGACCGCAGCCGCAAGACCACATTGGTGGATTATGGTTTCCGCCTGCCGAGTGCGTTGGATAATCGGCCGTTAAACTTCGACGAATTTACGGGCAAACTCAACCAAGTCATCTTCACCAGCGCCACCCCCGGCCCTTACGAAGCCGAACAATCCGCCACCACCATTCACCAGGTTATTCGCCCCACCGGCATTCTCGATCCTCAGATCGAAGTACGGCCAGTACGGGGACAGGTAGACGATCTGCTGGGCGAAATCAACCGGCGCACAGCCAAAGGCCAGCGCGTACTCGTCACCACCCTTACCAAACGCATGGCCGAAGACCTAAGCGAATATCTGCTGGAAATGGGCGTGAAAGTCCACTATCTCCATTCCGAAGTGCATACGCTGGAGCGCACGGAAATTTTGCGCGACTTGCGCATGGGTGTGTTTGATGTGGTTGTGGGCATCAACCTGCTGCGCGAGGGGTTAGATTTGCCCGAAGTCTCCCTGGTTGCCATTTTGGACGCTGACAAAGAGGGCTTCCTCCGCTCCGAAACAGCCCTCACACAGACCATTGGTCGAGCGGCGCGGCACATGGAAGGCAAGGTTATCATGTACGCCGAACGCATTACCGACTCGATGGAACGCGCTATTGAGACCACGAATGAACGGCGCATTAAGCAGATGGCCTACAACAAGGCACATGGCATTACGCCGCGCACCATCCATAAGCGGGTGCGCGATTTGGCCGAAGATTTTGGGTCGGGCGAAGGGGAACTGCTAGTGGTGGCGGAAAAGAGTGGCGGCTATGCTACCACGGCCGATCTGCCCAAAGCCGAACTGCAAAAGATGATCAACGATTTGGAGAAAGAAATGAAACAAGCCGCCCAGTCGTTGGAATTTGAGCGAGCGGCCGATTTGCGGGACCAGATTATGGAACTGCGGCAGCAAATGGTGTTAAAAGAGGCGGGGGTAAGTGAGGATGCGCCGGTTTGGGAGAAGGAGCGCAAGATGCGCAAGTCTACTTTGCGTTACGATGCGGAGTAGTAGGGGCGCACCCTTGTAGTCGCCCCAGACAGAGGGCGGGCACAAGGCCACGCCCCTACAGGTTGTTAATTTTCAACGGGGGGGCGCAGGGCGTAGCCCACGCCGCGTTCGCTAATGACCCAATTGCCATAGGGTTCCACAGCACGGCGCAGCCGTTTGATGAGGGTTTTGAGGCGGTCGGGGTCATCTACGAGGACTTCGCCCCATACGGCCGTTTCCAAATCCTCCGCGTGCACCACCTGCCCCTCTTGTTCACACAGCTTCACCAAAATGGCAAACTGCGAAGTCGTTAGATTTAGCTCTTGCCCCCGCCCCCACACCTGATGCCGCTGCTGGTCAATGACAAATGGCCCCGCCTGAATGAGACCTTTTACCTTTTGACGGCGAACGAAGCGGCGCAAAATGTCGTTGGTGTATTCGTAACGGCCGTCTACCTGGCGCAGCAAACACTGCTGCTCCAACTGGCGCAAACTATCAATCGGCCCATCGGCAATTGCCAGCGCATACTGCTCCTCCTCAGACAAGTTTTGCCACAAGTAGCCCAAATGGGAGAAAGCCTCCATCTCAATCGGCGCATCCAGTTCGGCCCACTCGTCTGCACCTGTCAGGGGGTTGCCGCTGCTGATGGCCTGGAAGGCATGGTAGCCGGCAATATGCAAGAAGAAGGGGTGTGGCCCCACTAAAAAGAGCAAATGATCAATGAGGGCCTCGGAAAAGCGAACGGCCGTTGGCTCCAACCGTTTCTGCAAAAGTGTCTTCGCTTCCTCCATCGTGAACATATCCAACGACAGGGTGACGAAGATGTTGAAAAAGGGTGAACTGAGGATTTCTTCTTCGGCGGTGATGGCGAATAACGGCCGTTGACTGGCCGTTAAATACGCCAGCCCATACTTCGTCGTCAGGCCGCGCAGCCGCGCAAAAAAATAAGGCGTGAGATGCTCATTCGCAGCCAGCAGTTCAAACTCATCCAGCAGCACCACCACCGACACCCCCTGCTGCTGAAACTGGCGCAGCAGCCGATCCAACGCCCGATACGTCCCCGACTGCTGGTGCGCCGACAGTTCAATCCCTGTATCATCAGCCGCATCCAACAGCCCCGTCAGCAGCGCATCATACACATCTTCCGGCGGCGATCCACCCAACTCTTGACAATCCAACAGCACAAAAAGCGACTGTGGCGGCTGCAAATTAACCGCCTTCCGCACTCGTGGGCGTGTCAGATGAATGAGCAGCGAACTTTTGCCAATACGGCGCGGGCCAATCAGCGATACACTCTGCCCATTACGCAACAGGCCCAAAATTTGGGCGATTTCAACTTCCCGGCCATGAAAATTGTCGGCTCGCCGGATAGCCCCACGATGATAAAAGGGATTGTCTACAGTCATAGGGGTATTTTAGTGTGGAAAGCGTAAAACGTAAAACATAACGTGGTGAAGCCACAACCAAAGTCTCACGAATGGAAAGGACCACAAATGTTATTTTTTCGTGATCCTTTCCATTCTGAGAAGAAGCGACTTTTTACGCTTATGGCGCATATTTTGCGCCTGTACGAAGTAAGCCCAGAGGCTGCAGGCTGGGGCAACACGCCTGTCTCAGCCCATTTCATCCCTGGCTAGCAGAAGCATAATTTTGTCCCGATAGCTGGTATCGCGGTGGGGCAGTTCGGGCGCAATCTGGGCACCTTCTTCCCAAAAATGTTGTCGGCCACGTCCCATCGCCTGTCCCTCACCCGTGTGCATATCTAGGGCATAATCTGGCACGGTAGGGCGCAAGCTGCCCTGGGCCACACCATGAATCATCCAGTTGATCATCTCATCACTGGAGCGGTCTTTTTGGCATTGGCACAGATAACGCACGGCATGAACGGCGAACAGCTTGCGTTCACCCACACTGCGGTCGAATGTGCCTAACATTTGCTGCAAGGCGTTGATGAGAACAGGGGCCATTGGCTCGCCAAAGCCCACATCTTCTACGGATATGACCATGAGCCGCTGCCACAAATAATCTTCGAGGGCGGGGCTGGTTAGAACCATTTCGTAGGCCAGCAGGCAGGCGTTTTCGGTGTGGCCGCGCCGTATTTCTTTTTGCAGCGCGGAAATAATGTGATCGGCTTTGAAGCCGTGAAGGGTGGTTACAGATTGCCAGGGGTCGCGGGGTAAATTAGACATACTTAAGGTATTGGGTAAACGTTCATAAATAACTTTACAGTTCAGCTAGAGATTGGAGATTGGAGATTAACCAGTCTCCAATCTCTCATCTCTCATCTCTAAAACCGCTAAGTTAAAAACGAACCCTTACTAATATAGGCTTTGCTCAATTAAATCGAGGAAGCGTTGGTGGTTGACTTCCATGATGATGGAGACATTGGCGGGCTGCCCGGAACGGTTGAGCCAGTCTACGGTGGTTTGGCCGCGTGTGTAACGGCCGTTTACCTCCACCGTCACATAACGTTTCGCCGCCCGCACCACACAGCTCGGCTCCAGAGCCACCGCCATCGCCAACGGGTCCGCATCATAAAGGGCCTTGCGCTGCTCATGTAGAGGATTATCCTCTTTATGCGGATTATTCGCTGCACCACTGTCCGGCAGATCCTCGCCAAAACTAAAATCGCCACCCGATAACTTCAAAACATAGGCCATTGTCGCCGCCGACAACTTCTGGAAAAAACGGGCTTTAGGTGTATCCAAAGCCATCCATTTATTCATCATCGCCAGCGGAATGCCATGCCGCGCCGTTGCTTCCCAGTCAATCAATTCAATCACCCGATTGGCCTCGTGCCAGGCTGCAAAAACAATGTGCGCCGCTTCGGGATCAGCGTAAATATTAAACTCGGCGGACACATTGGGGGTATTGCCATGTGAGGACACGGCCCCGCCCATATCCACAAATCGCTTGATTTTGTAGGGCAGCATGGGGTCTAACTTCAAGGCTACGGCGATGTTGGTCAGGGGGCCAATGGCTACCAGGGTCAATTCGCCGGGGGATTCGTTTACCATGCGTACCAGGGCGACGGCGGCGTGTTCTTTTTCGGCGGTGCGGGATTGGGGACGCAGCCCGGCATCCCCTAAGCCGTCGGAGCCATGCACATGGGCGGCATCTTCGCCGGCCGACATCAATGGCCCGTCGCAGCCTGCGTAGACGGGGATGTCTTGGCCGATGGCTTCGACGATGGTGAGGGCATTGCGGACGGTGTGTTCGAGGCCGACGTTGCCGCCAACGGCCGTTATGGCCTCAATTTTTGCGCCAGGGTGGGCGGCAGCCATCATGATGGCATGGGCATCATCTACGCCGGGGTCTGTATCAATGATTAGTCGTTCCATAATTCTCCTCTGGGATGAAGTGTCAGGTGATTATTATCGTTTCAGGGGGGCGATGGTGCAATATTTTAGGGTGGTAACGGCCGTAATTGCCACACCCGAATCATCTCTGTGATGATGACGCGCTGAGGGGTGATGATGCTTTGCAGCAGATCGGTGGCCCGCATGACGAGCAGGTCGTCCAGGTGGGCATCTTGCCACGATTCGGCCAGGTAGGTTTGGATGTCGGCCAGGGTAGTGCCATAGGTATAGACGGGGACGGTGGTTTTGCGCTCGACGGCAAACAGTTTTTGACGCACGACTTGGTTGATGGCGGCGTTGGCTTGATGGTAGCTGGCGTAATCGCCTTCTTCACTCACCCAGCCAGCACGATAGGTTTCATCACCCAACTGCACCTCTACCGGGGCCGGTTCGCCATTGGGATGGAGGTCGAGGAGACGGCCGTTTGCCCGCAGCCAACTATGGGCCAATTCCAGAGCATGAACCATGCTCCCCTCCTCCATTCATCACAATGACCAGGAGAAGAGAATGCGGTCAAAACAGTGTGGCGGCTGGTAGGCTTCGATGGTGGCTACGTGATAATCTACACGGCCAAAAAGGTGGAGGGGTAAGTTTTGTTTGGCTTTGGTGATGCGGTCAGCATTGGGGTCTATGCCGATGGTGTGGGCGGCGAGATGGGCGTAGAGTTGGGTGAGACGGCCGCTGCCACAGCCGATTTCCAGCACGGTTTTGCCCGCTAAATCGCCCATGAAGTCTAACAATGCCGCTTTTTCATACCCTTCGGGGTCAATCTGTACTGCCATGCCTGCATTTTAATCGCGCTTGAATGGGATGTGCAAATTGTTCGCCTCTGTCGTTTGATATGGAATATGATTGGGGGGCGCGGCTCTGGCTGTGTTTGTTTAAGCTAATCTGGGCGCGGTAGGGATACCGCACCTATGAGGAGAAGGTGAGATGAATAGGACGATTCGATTGGGACAACTGGCTGGCTTGAAGGTGATGATGAAGGGGAATGTGGTTGTGGGCTGGCTGTTGGTGTGGCTGGTGTTTACGGGTGGGGCGTTGTGGGGGCTAAAGTTGTCGGGGGGAACGGCCGTTCTCGTGGCCTTGCTCGCTTCCATCCTGCATTTTCTCTTTGAATTGTGGCACTGTTTGAGCCATTCGGTAGCGGCACGGCGCACAGGCTATCCGATGAGCGCGATTATGTATCGTTGGGTGTTGGGTGGCACGTTGTACCCGCGTGATGAGCCGGAACTGCCAGCGGCCGTTCACATCAAACGCGCCATCGGCGGGCCGATTGGCAGTTTGCTGCTGGCACTGCTGCTGGGGTTGTTCAGTTTGCCCTTGCGTGCAGCAGGCGGACTGCTGTATGGTCTGGCGGTTTATGGTTTTTGGAGCAACTTGCTCTTTTTTACGATAGGGGCGATGCTGCCATTGGGGTTTACGGATGGTAGTACGATTTTGAGGTATTGGGGGAAGGACTAGAGACTAGAGACTGGAGACTGGAGATTAGTCTCCAGTCTCTAGTCCCTTGATAAATATGAACACAAATGAAACATTTTTAGAGTTTGCGTTGGAGGCCATTTGGCAGGCGGGACGGGTGACGTTGGGGTATTTTCAGACGGGGGTGGGGGTGGAGCGTAAGGCGGATAATTCGCCGCTGACGATTGCGGATAGGCAGGCGGAGGAGCTGCTGCGGCGGCTGATTGGGGAGCGGTGGCCGGAGCATGGGATTTTGGGTGAGGAATACGGCCGTTCTGCCACCGATTCGCGCTATACCTGGGTGATTGATCCGATTGATGGCACGAAATCTTTTATCAGCGGTGTGCCGCTGTATGCCAATTTGCTCGCTTTGTTGGATGGGGATGAGGCCGTTGTGGGCGTGTCCCATTTTCCGGCGTTGAACGAGACGGTGTATGCGGTGAAGGGCGGTGGAGCGTATTGGAACGGCCGTCGCGCCCACGTCTCAAAAGTAGAAAAGTTAGCAGATGCAGTTGTTCTGAGCAGTGAATTAAATTACTTCAAGGAAGTGGGCAAGGCAGAAGGCTGGCAGCGGCTGCTCGATGCCACTTACATCCAGCGCACCTGGGGCGATGCCTATGGTTATGCTCTGGTGGCGACGGGACGGGCGGAGGTGATGGCTGATGCCACGATGAATCTCTGGGATTGTGCGCCCTGGCAGGTGATTTTGGAGGAGGCGGGCGGCACGTTTACCGATTGGCGGGGTGTGGCGACGATTCATGGGGGGGATAGTGTGGCGACGAACGGCCGTTTGTTCCAGCAGGTCATGGGGTTAATTTCGTAGAGACGTTGCCATGCAACGTCTCTACCGAATGACCTACTGCAAGAAGTTGAAAGAGTTCAAGGTCAGTTTATACATCTCTTCCATTTGCTCGTAGACAGTGCCCGTAGCGGCATCGTCGGGGACGAAGGTGAGGGTGTAGAGACGGCCGTCATGAATCACAATGAGCTGCCGGTTCAAATCCTGGCCGGGCAGCTTGCCCAACATCTCGGCTGGTTCGCCATCTACCAACAGGCCAAAGGTGCGTTCAATCTCGAAACCTTCCCAGTTGGCGGCCATTTCCTCAGCCACTTCGTAGATGGGACGGCCGTCTGCTTCCGCTACGTTGATGAAAAGTTTGGGATGTTCCACGTCCATCAGCGAGCCAAAGTAGATGACGCTGTTACCGGGGGCTGTCTCCTCGGCCGTAAAATCAGCGGGGATGAGCAGGCAGTAGCCGTCGGCTTGGCTGCGGTAGAGTTGGGTAACGGCCGTTGCCTCAGGGCATTCGGGGCCAGCTTGCAGGGGGGCAGCGGCGACAACGGGTACAAAGTGGAAAGAAGCGATGAGGTTGTCGAAGAAGGGCTGCATCTGGTCGGGCTTGTCTACGGGTGAGAAGAACATCTGATAAAGGCGATCTTCGTGAACCAGAAAGAGACGGCGATGCAGGTCTTGCCCTGGTAAGTTGTCTACCATTTCGGCCGTTACCCCATCTAGGGTGATGGTGCTGCGCTGTACATCGGGCCATTGATCAGTGGGGAAGTTGGCTATTTCGGCTTCGGCCATTTGGCTGGCGGTACGGCCGTTGGCGGCCTCTACGGTCAGACCAAAGCGGGGGTCGCTGGTGTTGAGCAGGGAATCTTTGACGATGTTGATGGCGGATTCGGCCGTTTCGACCACCTGATAATCAGCAGGGTAGAGCAAGCAATAGCCGTTTGCCGGGTTTTGTAACAAAGCCATCTCATCTGTGGCTGGGGGGCAGACGGCCGTTTCGCTTGCGGGTGTGTCTGTGGGGACGGCGATGGTGGGGGGAACGGCCGTTGCCTCTGGTTCCATGCCAGTTACACTATCGTTACTCGCGCTGCCGGCAGCATTGCAGGCAGCCATAAACAACAGCAAAACCATTAAAACAATCAAGTAAATGCGTTTCATCGTATACCTCGTTTGTGGTAATTACCACACTAAATGGGGATTCATCTTCACGGTGGGGATTGGGGGTTTTCCGCTCGTGCAACTAATACCAGTAGATCGAAACAGACCACGAGTGTGTTGTGAGGCGATTTTGTAAATCATCTGAGCGATTTGCAAAATCGCTCTACAAGGATTTCGATCTACTGAATACGGATGATAACGGCTTTGGCTTTTGACTGCTGTACGTCTGGGTGACGTGAGATATACGACAAGTGGCTAAAACTGACGGTGGTGTAAAGCAGGAAACAGCGGAGAGGGGTAATTGGGTAATTGGGCCAGCTTACTCAATTACCCAATTACCCAGTTACCACTTACCGTGTGCTGGCAACTAGATTGGCAAACTCGACCACATCGGCCAGTTCCATTTGCCCGGCCAGGCGTTCACTGCGAATACGAAGGTCATTCAGCGTCACACCTTCGGCCCAGTAGCTGTCGCGCAGCAGTTCGGCGTATTGGCTGACGACAACGGCCAGTTGGTAGTACAAAGGTGCCGCATCGAAGGAGGCTGCCAGGTTGTCGGTGAAGAAGTCGCCGCTGATTTCGGTGACTTGCCGGGTGTCGGGGTCTTGCCAGCGCAGGTTGACGGTGGCGATACGGCGCGAAGGTCCGCGTTCGCCGTTGGCCCCCGGCACTAACTGCACGGCATAAATAGCGGTGGCATTATGCCCGGCTCCAAATTCAGCCGCATCCACTTCGTTGTTACGGAAATCCTGGTCAGCAATGGCCCGATTTTCGTAACCAACGAGACGGTACTGCTGCACCACCTGTGGGTCAAATTCCACCTGGATTTTGGCATCCAGGGCAATCACTTGCAGCGTAGACATCATATTGTCCACAAACAATGTCTCCGCCTCATCCAGCGTATCCACATAGGCATAATTACCATCACCCTGGTCGGCCAACTGCTCCATAATGATGTCATTGTAATTGCCAAGTCCAAAACCAACCGTCGTCAGCGTAATGCCGGCATCAGCATAGCCGCGAATCTCCTGCGCCAGCACATCGGGGTCGGTGTTGCCCACGTTGGCCACACCATCGGAGGCGATGATGACGCGGTTGATGCCGCCAGGTTTGTAGGCGCGGTTCGCCAGTTGGTAGCCCAATCTCAAACCAGCTTCCAGATTGGTTGAGCCTTCGGTGCTGAGGCCATAGATGGCGCTGAGAATGGTAGAGCGTTCGCTGCCCGGTGTGGGGTTGAGCACGACGCGGGCATCGGAGCCGTAAACAACAACGGCGATGGTGTCGTCGGGGCGCATCCGGTCTACCAGCAGTTCCAAGGATTCTTTGACGAGGCCCAGGCGGTTCTCTTGGGCCATGGAGCCAGAGACATCTATAACAAAGGTGAGGGCCGCAGCGGCGCGGTCTTCTTCAGCCACGTCGTAACCCTGCACGCCAATGCGCAGGAAGTAGGTGCCGTCGCTGTGGAAGGGGGAGGGTGCGCCATCGGCGTAGATGGCGAAGGCGGTGTTGGGCGGCAGGGCGTAGCCTTGCGGGAAGGCGTTGACGAACTCTTCCACACGGACGGCTTCGGGTGGCACGGGCAGGCCGTCGTTGATGTAGCGGCGGGCGATGCTGTAGGAGCCGGTATCTACGTCGAGCGAGAAGGTGGACAGGTTGTCTTCGCTGGTGAGGATGTAAGGGTTGACTCCGTAATCCTGGAAGAACATATCGCGGGGGGTAATGGCCTGGGTAGCCTGTGGGGCGGGTGTGGCGATGATGATGGGTTGTTGGTTTTGGGGCGCGGCGGCGATGGCTTCATCGGCAGTTGATTCGGTTGTTGTTTCTACTTCTTCAACTGAAGTAACAACCCGGGTTACTTCAACAGTCTCGCCTTCCTCAAAAACAGTTTCCGTGACTACACGGGTGACTTCAACTTCCTGAATGACAGTTTCGACGACTGTTTCAGGTTGACAGCCAATGATGAGCAAGGCAAATAGGGATATGATTAGATATTGGGTTATGCGTTTCATTTTGGTTCTCCATCCTGTTTTAATGTTTGATTGAACGGCCGTTATCCCTGTAACGACGGCCGTTTACGAATGGTTCCCGCAAAATGAAAATTGCTACTTGCGTCCTAAATAAAGGAGGACAACACCGAGAAAGAGCAGGGCGCTAATGATGAGAATGATGATGGGCAGGATGAGGGAGGTGGGGGAGGAGCGAGAGGGGAGAGGCGAGGGGGGAGAGGGGGTCGCTTCGCTTAGGAGCGTATCGTCAATGGTCAATTGTGAATTGTCAGTTGCCAATGGGGTGGGGGTGATGGTGGCTGTAGGCTGGGGTTGGGGGGTGCTGGTGGGCGAAGGGGGCAAGGTGGCTGTGGGCAGGGGTGTGGGCGAGGCCAGCGGAGCGGGGAGATCGGTGGAGCCGCCGGCCGCTTGGGGCGTGGGGCGTGTGCCTACCGCCACTTGTTGACCTAGCTGTAATACGCTGTCAATGGTCAGGCCGCTGAGGCTGAACAGTTCATCCAAAGTCAGGTCGTAGGTTTCGGCGATGCTGATCAGGCTGTCGCCGGGCTGCACGAGGTGGACGATGGTGCCATCGGGCTGCACACGAGCCTGGGCAAAGCCGCGCAGGGGCGTGGAGCCATCCGCAAAGCTGTCGTAGCCGAGGATGAGGGTTTGTCCGGCGGTGAGGATGGAGTCGGCGGTGATGTTGTTGTAGGCGTAGAGGTCGGTTAGCAGCAGGTTGTAACGGTCGGCAATGGTGATGAGGGTGTCGCCGGGGAGGATGGTGTAGAGAATACGGCCGTCTGCCTGGGGCGTGGGTGTGACAATCGGTGTGGGTGTGTTGGTGGGCGGCGGGGTTTCCGTCGGTGTGGGCGTGTCGGAGGGCGTGGGTGTTTCTGTGGGGGGCAGCGTGGCAGTGGGTGGGGCGGGCGTGGGCGATGGGCCGGGGGTAAAGGTGGGAGCCGGGGGCAAGGTAGGCGGCACGGGCGGCACGGGCAGTGTGCCCGACTTGAAGCCCGCGCTCAGTTGCGCCGTCAATTCCAAATATGTGCTGCCCAATTCCACACTGGGTTCAATCTGGCTGCCCTCCGGCCATTCATTGTAGGAGGTAATGATGAGCATGTCGGGGGCGCTGGCCGCCGCGCCGCCGAAGCTGGACTGATAATAACTGCCATCGGCGCGGTCACGCACAAAGGCTGCATCGCCGCGCCCCAACAGGGTGTCATTCCAACCGGGCATGGCGGTAGCTACCCAATATTTGTAGCCGCCATAGGTGGCGGCAGCGGCGCGGGTGTTGGCAGCCCAGGTGGCGGCTGTGCCGGCGGGATTATTGGACCAGGCGATGTTGTAAAGATGAAGGCCATCGAAGGCATCAAGATAGGCGGTGTTGGTCCCTTCAGCAATCCAGATGGAGTTACGGTCGGGGTCTACGGCACCGCGAATGACGACCCATTCGGCGGGTGTGAGCAGCCAGTTGGCCCAGAAGAAGACAACGGGTTTGCCGTCTACGCGCAAATAGGCGGGGTGGGTGGCATGACCAGCCAGCAGGGTGCGCAGGGCGTTGATGCGGTCGTCGTTGCTGCTGTAGAAGGGGCTGCCTGTCTCAAAGTCAACGGCCGCTTTGAAGCCCGATCCGCTGGCGATATTGAGCAGGGTTTGGAAGTTGGTTTCTGTCTGGTTGTTGACGGTTTCGGGGCCGTACCAGCTTTGCACGAAGGCATCTATGCCCGCCGAACGAGCTTCACTGACGTGGCGTTGGATGGTGCCCGCGTCGCTGGAGTAGTAGGGCTGCGGTGGTGTGTAGGGGGTGCGGCCAGGGCCAAAGGAGTCAGGGCTGAACCAGGAGTAGTAGAAGGCGAGGACGAGCCGGGTTTGGCCTTGTGTTTGGGCGGGTTGGGTATGGGCCAGTAACAGGAAAGTGAGAAGGGTGAGGGCGAGAACGGCCGTTAACCAACTGTGTTTGTATGGTCGGCGTTTTGCCCCCCACCCTAACCCTCCACCCGTGAGAGAGGGCTGGGGTGAGGATGGATTCTGGTGTTTATTGGGAAGCGGGGCCGACATAGCGATACTCGATGGCAGGGAGGGTGAATTCTTCGATGGCCTGGAGGGCCTGATCTGCTTGGCTCTGGTTGAGGCGGCTGGAGAGGCCAGTGAGGAAGGATTCGAGTGAGGGCAGATGCTCGTATTCGACGATACGTGGTTCGCCGCTGATGCCGCCGAGGTCGGCGGCTTTGCTGATGGCGGCCTGGAGATCGCCCAGTTCGTCCACGAGGCCATTGGCCTGGGCCTGGCGGCCAGAGTAGATACGGCCGTCGGCAATTTGGCGCACGGTGTCTTCGTCGAGGGAACGGCCGTCTACAATAATCTGCACAAAATCATCATAGGCTTCATCTATAAACGCTTCGAGGATGTCGCGCTGTTCCGGCGTAAGCTCGTCCCAGGTGCTGCCTATCGCCTTATTGGGGCCGCTGGTGATGTTGATTACATCTACCCCGATTTCGTCTATTAACTCCTCGGCGTTGAACAGGGTCATGATAACGCCAATGCTGCCCGTAACGGTGTCGGGACGGGCGAAAATGTAATCGGCGGGGGCGCTGATGTAGTAACCGCCGGAAGCGGCTGTGGCCGCCATGCTGACGACGATGGGTTTTTCCAGGTCGCGGATGAATTCATAGATTTGGGCTGAGCCGGTGACAGAGCCACCGGGGCTGTCTACACGCAGAACGATGGCTTTGACGGTGGGATCGGCCACAGCCTTTTGCAGGTCGGCGATGACCACGCCGCTGCCTGCACCGGCGGCAAAATCTTCGGGGTCGTCGCTGCTGAAGATGGCCCCTTCGACGCGCACAATGGCGATGGCGTCGCCGCTGCCGCTGCTGGTGGTGGTGCTGCTGCTGTCGGAGGCCAGGGCGGTGAGGGAGGTAACGGCCGTTAACATGAACACCGCGCAGGCACAAACAGGCAGCAGAAAGCCCACGCTTACGGCAATCAGAATCCAGAGAGCGGTGCGGTTCTTCTCTGGTTGAATTTGAATAACTTGAGGTGGTGTCGGTTCTTGTACCATAGGCTGGGTATTATAACGGCTTCACCCTGAAATGCACTCGCCTCATAAAGCACTCATTGGTATGATTAACTAACCTTTCAGGAGTATGACAGATGAACTATCCAGAGATTCCACGTTATTACGCAGGCGCGTATGATATACGCACGAGTTATTACATGACCGGGCAGCGTTACGGCGGCATACCAATACTCATGCTGCACGGTATGTCTACTTCGGCCGATAGTTTTCGGGAGATTATGCACGAGTTGGGCCAGCGCCATTGGGTGATTGCGCCGGACATTCCTGGCTTTGGCTACAGCGATAACACATCGCCTTATACCATCCCCCATTTGGTCGAGTGGTTGGCCGATTTGCAGTGGACGTTGAATTTGCCGGCGATGACAATTTTGGGGCATTCGTTTGGCGGGATTTTGGCGACGAGTTTTGCCCTGGCCTATCCCCAAGAAGTGGAAAAGCTGCTACTGTTGGCCCCCGCGATTTTGACGGGGGGCAATTACCCGGAGTTGTTGAAGAAGGTGGGCATTGGTTTGGGATTGGTGGATGTGGGATCGGCCGTTTCCCAATCCAAACTCATGGTGAAGCGGCAAATTAAAGTGCCTTTTTACGATGCCGAACGTTTTGACGACGGGTTGTGGGAACGACGGTTAAAGGATTACGAGTTGGCCCGGGCTTCATCATCCGTGTTAAAGGCCACCGCTTTTTACGATATTCGCTCATCACTGGACAAAATTAACCAGCCCACCTGCCTGGTGTGGGGCCAAGATGACCCTGTTGTGCCGGACAGCGATGCTGACGTGCTGGCGGAAGTGATGCCAGATGTGGTGATTCATAAGTTCCCTGAATGTGGTCATCTGCCCATGATTGAACAGCAGGAAAACTTTTTAACGGTGGCCCAGGCGTTTTTGGCACGTTGAATTTTGCTTCTTTGTCACCAGAGGGGCAGCATGATAAAATTTGCCCACTTGACTTTGTGAAAATAAACACGAGGCGCAGTAGTGCGCCTTTCTTTTTGAAAAGGGATATTGGTATGTTGAAGACGCATAATTGTGGAGAGTTACGCCCTGAGCATGTGGGTCAAAAGGTGACATTGGCCGGCTGGGTGAATCGCCGCCGGGACATGGGCGGTGTGGTTTTTATTGATTTACGGGATCGGGATGGGAAGACGCAGGTGGTGGTGGATAACGGCCGTTCCCCCGCCGCCTTCGCCACAGCCGAACAAATTCGCAGCGAATACGTGCTGCAAGTCAAAGGCGAAGTCTCGCCGCGCCCCGAAGGGCTGGCTAACCCCAACCTGGCTACGGGCGAAATTGAAGTGCTGGTTGAAGAGCTGGTTATCCTGAATCCAGCCAAAACCCCACCCTTCATGATTGACCGCGATGACAATGTGGACGAGAGCCTACGCCTGAAATATCGCTACTTGGATTTGCGCCGCGAGCGTTTGCAGCGCAATCTCATCATCCGCCACAAAGCCATCAAATTCATCCGCGACTTCCTCAATGATCGCGGCTTTTTGGAAGTGGAAACACCTATTTTGTTCAAGAGTACGCCCGAAGGCGCACGAGATTATCTCGTGCCTAGCCGGGTGCATCCCGGCCAATTTTATGCCCTGCCGCAAAGCCCCCAGCAGCTCAAACAACTGCTCATGGTGGCGGGTTATGAGCGGTATTTCCAGATTGCTCGCTGCTTCCGCGACGAAGATTTGCGAGCCGACCGCCAGCCGGAATTCACCCAGCTTGACTTGGAAATGAGTTTTGTTGAGCGTGATGACATTCTCGACTTGATCGAGAACCTCATGTTGGGCATGGTTAAAGAAGCCAGCCTGGTTCCGGCCGCCTCCGACCAATTCCCCCGCATTAGCTACCGCGAGGCAATGGAACACTTTGGCACCGACCGCCCTGACCTGCGCTACGGGCTAGAACTGGTGGATGTTTCGGACATTGCGGGCAAGAGTGCGTTTGCCGTGTTTGCCGATAATGTGGCCGCAGGCAAGCCGGTGAAGGATATTTGTGTGCCTGGTTGCGGCGATTACAGCCGTAAGCAGATTACGGAGCTTGAGGATATTGCTAAAGGAGCCGGGGCGAAGGGGCTGGCCTGGATGGCCCTGAACAGTGACAATGGCGAGATGCGCGGCTTTATCACCAAGTTCTTTACGGTGGAGCAGCTTATTGCCCTAACAGAACGCCTGAATGCGCAACCGGGTGATCTGCTGCTCTTTGCCAGCGATGAGAAGTCTATCGTCTATAGTGTGTTGGGGACAATGCGCGAGGAGATGGGGCAGCGGTTGGGCTTGAAGGATAAGAAGGAGCTTTCTTTCTGCTGGGTGGTGGATTTCCCGCTGTTTGAGGAGGGGATGGAGGATGGGCATTATGCGCCAAGCCATCATATGTTTACCTCGCCTAAGCGGGAGCATATTCCGCTGTTGGATAGTGATCCATCGGCCGTTTTAAGTGAACAGTATGATTTGGTGTGCAATGGGTTTGAGGTAGCGGGTGGGAGTATTCGTATTCATGAACGGCCGTTGCAACGCAAAATCATGGAACTCATCGGCTTCTCCTGGGAAGAGGCCGAAGACCAATTTGGACATATGTTGGAAGCCTTTGAGTATGGCGCACCACCGCACGGCGGCATCGCCCCTGGCATTGACCGCCTCGTGGCGCTTATGGCCGGCGAACCCAACATCCGCGAAGTGATGGCCTTCCCCAAAACAGCCCAGGCCACCGACCTGATGGCCGATGCGCCCTCACCAGTGGTGCAAAAGCAGCTAGATGAATTACACATCGCTCTGGCGATAAAAGAGAAAGCGTAACAAAAAAGCCCCCGGTCAAAAACCGGGGGCTTTTTTAATCGAAAATGTCGGCAACAGGGAATGAGAAGCCAGGAAGAACAGCTCAGCTATCAACGGCATCCCGCCGCAATCTCAAACTAATAGCTAAGGCCAATAGAGCAACAACGGCCGTTACCGCAAACGTCTCCGTCAACACCGTTACTGTCACCTGGGTCAGCCCATCTACAATGGCTTGTTGGTAAACGGGGTCGGTGAAGGGCAGGTCAGGCAGTTGGATTTGGGTGCGGAGGAGGCTGAAGCGGTGGAGGCCCCAGGCGGTGAGGCCAGACAGCCCCACGCTCATGCCGATGAGGCGTAGGACAATGACCAGGCTGGCGGCGATGCCGCGTTGGTCGTCGGGGGCGGCATTGATAACGGCCGTTCCCACCGGTGCCGTCACCAGCCCAAAACCCAAGCCCAAAATCACCAACTGCCAACTCATTTGCGTGTACGGCGTACCAACCTGCCAGGAAAAGCCCATCAAGCCAAAGCCAATAGCACATAAAACAAGGCCCACAGCCGTAACGGGGCGATAGCTGAACCGCTCCGTCAAACGGCCGCCCACGTAGGCCATCACGGCCATCGCCGCCGTCATGCCACTGAGAAGATAGCCGCTGGTGAGAGCGGCCGTTTCCACCTCAAACTCCAGCACATTAATCACCAACGGCACATTGACCATAGCCATGATCAACGCACAGCCCACGAGAAAGTTGATGAGCACAGCGGGGGTAAAGTTGCGGCGGCGGAAGAGGGTAAGGTCTATGAGAGGGGGGGCAGGGGAGCGGAGAGGCGAGGGGCGAGGGGCGAGGGGCGTTCGCTCTTCACCCTTCACCCTTCGCCCTTCACCCTTCGCCCTTCGCTCGATAAAAATGAAAATGACAAAGGTAACGGCCGCTAACAGATAAAACGGCCAAGTCGAATCAGTCCCACTCTGTTCCAAATCGGCAAAGCCGCCCATGCTTTGCACATCGCCGCTGTTGAGGAGGGCGATGTTGAGGGAGAGGAGGCAGAGGGTGAGAACGGCCGTTCCCCACCAGTCCACCTTCTCCCGCGTCTTTGGCTCTGGCAAATAGCCTAACGCCCACCAGGCCGCCGCCATGCCAATGAGGCTGAGCGGGATGTTGAGGTAAAACTGCCAGCGCCAACTGAGGAAGCGGATGAGCAGTGCCCCATACAACGGCCCCCACACCCAGCCCGCCGTATCAATCGCTCCCAATGTGCCCAAAGCAGTAGCCCGTTTTTGCGGCGGATAGACATCGCCGATGACGGCCATAGCCACCGGCACCATGGCCCCGCCGCCCAGTGCCGTTAAGACGCGCCCCACGATGAAGCTGTTGAGCGTGGGCGCGAAGGGAACCCAAATAGAGCCGACCAGAAACAGCCCCAACGCCCCCACATACACATTGCGCCGCCCCACAATATCGCTGAGACGGCCGATAAAGGGCATCACCACCACGTACCCAATCAGGTAAGCATTAACAATCCAGGCAGCACGATCCAGCCCTTCGGGCAGGGGGATTTCCAAGTCAAAAATAATTTGGCGCAGCATGGTGGAGACGACTGTGAGGTCGTCGGCGGCAACAAAGACACCAAAGGCAACGACGAGGAGGATGAGCCGGGGCGAGGGGCGGGGCATGGGATAATGACGTAATTACGTCATGACGCAATTACAGAAAGAAGTCCTTGAGAACGGCCGTTACCTCCGCCACCACCACATGCACACCCACCGCCGGGTCCGCCACAATCATCAGGTCATGCTGGCTGATGTGCAGACTTTGGATGCCCTCAACAACGGAGAGAGCCTGCACCACCGGGGAGCCTTCTTCCATTGCCTCGAGTGAGTCGTAGGTTTCTGGCTCTTCGCTGAGCGGTAGATTGGTGGTCATGTAGATACGGCCGTTATCGCCAATTTCAGTTTCAATTTCAATGTATTCGGACATAGTGGAGATTGGAGACTGGAGACTGGAAACTGATTAATCTCCAGTCTCCAGTCTCTAGTCTCCACTTAAATTGTGAACTAAGTAAGAGTCGTAAGCCCCATCTCTCTAACTTCCGCCTTCACCTCATCATAAAGCTGCTGCCATTCAGGCAAGGGCGTTAGGGTTTGCATATTGTACGCCTGGTCAAAGCGCACACCAGGATTGCCATTGGGCGCTTCAAAGACATGCTCGTATTTTGCCAACAGTTGCAAAACCAGTCTGTTGGCCTCGGTCAGGCTCATATTTTGTTTGGTGACGGCATGACCGACTTCACCCATGAGGCGGGCTTCCAGGCCCGTGCTGTGGGGAGCATTGCCGTCGGCCGCACCCACTCCTTCCAGGTGTCCCCCGCTCACGGCAATAACGATGGCGTTAGCGGCCGTTTCATACAAAAGCTCACGAGTCAGCGCCCCGCTCTTGGGGTAGACATCGGTAACGATAATGCAGGGGGCATTGCGGGCAAAGGCCTGCTGGACGATATTCTCCACCCACATGGCCGCTCTGGTAGAGGTAGCCACGTGGCGCATGTGAATGGGATGCAGCAGTTGGTAATCAGCCCGCGAGGTGAGATTGCCTAAGATGAAAGAAGCCACATTGACAACGGCCGATCCCGGCGCATCACCACCCATGCCACCCACAATCACACAGACCAGCGACGCATTCACCATACCATATTCCAGCGAATTTACCACCCGGGCAATATTGCGGTGATCCAACTTCAACTCGTTAAGCATGGGCACCAGATGGGAATCGCAGCGGCGCAGGTAAGAGGGATGCGCCACCGCCAAATCGCCCAACTCCGAGACTGCACTTTGAGCCGCCAACATGCCCATTCCCGGCCGCCCCACCCGCGCCAGTCCGGCGTGCATATATTGCAATTCACGCCGCGTGGCAATGACTTCGATGGGATCAGAAGTGCGAACTTCGCGGCCGTCTACGTGCGTCAGCGAACCACACGTCACCAAGTCTACAATTGGCTCCTGCATCCAACTGATGACACTGGGCAAAAACAGCTCCTCTGGCGTGGGTGTGCCAGGTGTACCAGCCCAAACCAGCGGCAGGCGGTCGTCCATAATTTTGCGGGCATAAAGGGTGCGGGCATCTTTGCCTTCACCCATCACCAGCGTTTGCGGCATCCGGCGCAGCCCCTCTTCCAATTCGTCCGCGTCAAAGGTAACGATGCGCTCGGTGGTGCGCGAATAAACACCTATCGTCTTGGCTAATTCCAGACCCGCCTCAAAAATGGCATCGGCCAGACCAGGGTCGTCGGTAACAATCTCTTGGGGGTTCCACTGGAGCTTGTATTTGCGCACCAGTTTACGTGTGGTCATGGCGACTTTGGTTAAGTCCCAATCTTCTTCGGTGATATAGGGGCCGCTGCGAGCGCGGTCCATAATGTCGTGATAGTTGAAAATGGTCATTGTACTTTTTCCTTGCGTTGTTCTTGGATAAGTCGTTTGGCGAGTTTGACGGCCTCGACGGGGTTGGGGGCGGTGCCATCGGCCCCAATGTGGGCGGCCCAGGTGGGGGTGACGGATGCGCCGCCGACCATGACTTTGAAGTTGTTGCGTTCGCCCATCACCGCCATTAAATCTATCATGTCTTTGATGTAGGGCATGGAGGTGGTGAGCAGGCCGGAACAGCCGATGATGTGGGCTTTTTCTTCTTTGGCTTTGGCGATGATGGCTTTGGCAGGCACGTCAACGCCGAGGTCGAAGACTTTGAAGCCAGCGGCGGTGAGCATGGAGGAGACCATGTTTTTGCCGATGTCGTGGATGTCGGTTTGGATGGTGGCCATGATGACGGTGCCGGTGTCTTTAACGGCCGTTTCGTCCGCCGCCTGCTCTGTTTGCAAAACAGGGGTCAACACCGCCATCGCTGCCTTCAAGGCTCGCCCCGTCAGCATCAACTCTGGCAAAAAGAACTCGCCCGATTCAAAGAGCTGCCCCACTTCATCGGCCCCCTCCATGAGGGCATCTAATACGGTTAAGGCGGTGAAACCTGCGTCCAGGGCGTTTTGAACGGCCGTTGGCGCAGCTTCATCATCGCCATCTACAATTGCATCTATGACTACTTCGAGTAATTCTTGTTTATCTGACATAATTTTCTCCTGATTTCGCCTATAATTAAGGCAAGTTGTCTGGTTTTGTCAAGATTAATCCGGCTTTTACAAAAGCCCGCCAAATTGACCCGTTGTTGAGCCTTCGTTATCATTTGACCCATGACAAATGTGTATCGCTATCTGTGTTACCCGCTGTTATTCCTTGGCATCCTCCTCACCACAGCCTGTACGCCGGCCCTGATTTTGCCCACAGTCATTCCTTTGGCGGCTGTGCCGACGGGAAGTGCGGGGGAAACGGCCGTTGACCCCCTGCTGCCCCCCACCTTCACCCCCGCCGCCAGCCTCACCCCCCTGCCCCCTGGCAAAGTCGGCCCCGCCCCCACCCGCCCCGATCCCAGCATCACCCCCACCTTGCCCACCTCCACCCCCCGCCCCACCCACACCCCTACCCCCAGCATCACCCCCACACCCAAGCCCATCGAACCTCAAACCGTCCCCCAATCCCCCCAAGTCATCCACTACAACCAGAGCCGCCTGGGCATCCACGTCGTCCGCAACAACAGCGCCGACATCATGAACTTCGTCCGCAACGCCCAACCGGCCGTTATGAAATCAGTAGACGATCTCGGTTTTATGACCGAAGTCAAAGAAGCTTCACCCACCACCGTCACCGTGGGCCGGGTAGACGACATCTTCATTCAAAATTACATCGGTGAACCCGAAGAAGCCGCCCGCGAGTACGTCAACAAACATCTGCGCACCTACTGGCTCAACCCTGGGGTAGATTATTGGGAAGGCTGGAACGAGCCTGACCCCGGCATGGAGCGGATGGCCTGGTATGCCCGCTTCGAGCAGGAGCGGGTAAAGCTGATGGCCCAACATGGCCTGCGCAGCGCCATCGGCGGCTTCCCGCCCGGTGTGCCGGAGGTTGAAGAGTTCCGCCTGTTTGTGCCGGCCGTGGAAACAGCCATCCGCTATGGCGGCATTATGACCCTGCATGAGGGCGATGTGGAAACAGGCGATATGCAATTTCTCTACGGTTCGGCCTTGCCCGGTTATCCTTACTATCCCGATCGGGGGGCGATGTCTTTCCGTTATCGCTGGTTCTACCGCGAGATTTTGGAGCCAGCCGGTTTGGCAATTCCGCTGGTCATCTCCGAACTGGAGTTTGCTGGCTGGGACACCACCACTGTGGACAACCTCATTTACAATCAGTTGGCCTGGTATGATGCCGAAGCCCGGAAAGACCCTTATGTGATTGGTTTTGCGGTGTTCACCGCTGGTGCGAACAACCATTGGCAAAATTACGACCTCAATTTTATTCTGCCTCAGTTGACAGGTTATGTGAACAGTCAGAATTAAGAAACGAAGATAAACAGCCTATGGAATTGAGATTGGAGATTGGAGATTGGAGACTGGCCTAATCTCCACTCTCCAATCTCCAATTATTGATTTCTCAATCCTAAACAGGTTGGCAACTGGCTAACTGCAAGACGATGGCCAGACCTGAATAAATACTTTTTATGCCTCAACTTTTTCTTGTCGCCGCCAGGTTAATTTTTGCCTGGCTCGTAGCTGTCCCTTTTTTGTGGGCAAATAATGTCCTGCAAATTCATCCTGCCTGGTCTTATATTTTGTGGCTGGGTGTGGGATTAACGGCCGTTCCCGATCCCCTCTACCAACGCCTGCCCCGCCTCTCACCCCCCCCCCGGCGCATCATCCTGTATGGGCTGTTGGTGGGATTGTCGTTGGTGGGGCAAACGGCCGTTCTCCGTTTCCATCCCACCTTCACCACCGCCTACCTCCTCACCTGGCTGCTCCTCCTCAGCCTCAGCCTCCTCTACCGCCAAACCGATGCCGCTGCCAAAATCGGCATGATCCTCTTCGGCCTGCTCTTCGCCCTCTTCATCGCCAACATCGGCGCGGGCATCATCCTGGCCCAACTAGAGCAGACCGCAACCACATCACCCCCAACCCCAACCCCCGAACCTATGCCGACGGCAACGCAAACGGCCGTCACCATTGCCAATTCATCAACACTGCCACCAACCCAAACGCCAGAACCATTACCAACAGCCACAGAACCGCCGCCAACGAGTGAACCAGAGGTGGCAGAGCCAGATTCCGCCCCCGCCGAACCGACACCTACCCGCCCTGTGGCTGGCTTCGGCTATCTGGAATGGCTGGAGGACAATGGCGAAGCGGAGTGGACGCACTACACCGCCTACGGCCCACGCATCAACTCGGTGGCCCACGCCAGCATGTACGATGTAGACGGCAACATCGTCTACGACACCATCATCGAGTACAACGGCAAAGGTTATCGTGGCCCCGAAGTTGACTATGAGAAGCCAGATGATGTCTACCGCATCCTCATCATCGGCGACTCCTTTGTGGAGGCCATCCAAGTGCCTTACGAACAGACTTTCCAGGCACAGTTACAGGCGCAGTTGAGCCAGCACGACACGCCCGAACGCCGTTATGAGGTGGTGGCGATGGGGCGCACGGGCTGGGGCACGATGCACGAAGCCACCTACTATCAGGTTGAGGGCTACAAGTATGAGGCTGATCTGGTCATTCTGATGTTTTATATCAATGATGTGGCCGATAATTTGCCGCGTGTTTTTTACCCTAATATTAACAACACCAACTATGATTTTGTGATTAATGAAGGGCAGGTGCAGATTTTAGATACGAATCAACAGCCGCTGCCTGCGAATAACGGCCGTCTCCTCTTCAACGCCCTTCATTGGCGGCTGCGCGAAACCAATCTGGCTAAACTGTTCATCCGTCTAGCCGATCCGCCCATCCCCATCGTCACCCCCGGCGGCGTGATGGAACGTGTGCACCCCCAATTCTACATCTATGTCACCGAGCCAGAGGTGGAAGGGTATGCGGATGGCTGGCAGCGAACGGCCGATCTTCTCCATCTTCTCGCCAATGATGTGGCTGACGACGGCGCACAATTCGCCGTCGTGCCCATCTTCCTCGGCAGCGAAATGGTCAGCAACGTTTCCCACTGGTTTCCCGAACTGACGGATGGCTGGCAGTGGGATGACAACCTGCCCGACACCCGTCTGGCCGAAATTTTAGCCGATACCTCCACCTACTTGTGGCCCACACGTCCCACCTTTGAAGCCTACGCCAATAGTGTAGACGGCGAAGTTTACAACCTTTTTTACCTGCCCGAAGACGGCCATTTTAATGCCCTCGGCCATCAGCAGACGTATGAGGCGATTTATGGCTGGTTGGTGGCGGAGGGGGTTGTGGCGGGGGAGTGATCAGGGGCAGGAAATACGGCCGTTTCCCTGCCAAGCACATGTTCGGCTATACTATCATGTATGGACGCACCTCTCGAACAGCTTCAAGAACGGCTAACGGCCGTTGCTGAAAATCAAGATGATTCTGCACGTCGGGAAAAGATAAACATTCTCACCCAGTTAGCCCGCCAACTATGGCCTACCGATCCCCAACAAGGAATGTCCCACGCCCAAGCCGCCCATCAACTCGCCAACCAGATACCCGTCTACCCTAAAGGTGTTGCCGACAGCTTATATGGCATGGCCGTGATGAACGTCCAGTACAGCCACTACGAACAAGCATTGAACCAACTTTTTGAAGCCTTATCCATCTACGAAGCGTTGGATGATTTGGAGTGGCAGGGCAATTCATTTTATGTGATTGGATCAACCTATCATTACATGGGCGCATATCCTGAAGCACTGGAGTACATTTTGAAAAGCATCCCCATCCGGCACAAACTGGGCAACCAAAAGGGAATGGCCAGTGCGCTGAATATGATGGGCATGATACAGGATGCGGCTGGCGAGCATGTCGAAAGTCTGCGCTATTTTCAACAGGCCATACAGATACACCGGGAGACGGAGGATGTTGTTAATGAAGCGGTAGCCTTGAATAATCATGCTGTAGCCCATCTAGCCCTGGCGAATTTCGACGAGGCCCTGACATACGGTCAGCAAAGTCTTCGGTTAGCCCAAGAACATGGCATCAAAAGTTTGGAGCCAACAATCCTTTGTTCTATTGGGGAAATCTATTTACAAACGGCCGATTACCCCCAAGCCCAACACTACTTCCACGAAAGCATCACTGCCGCGCAACAAATTGGTACCCAATACGCCAAACTACACGCCCACATCAACCTCGGCAACTTATACTGTCAGCAAAACCAACCAGAGCAAGCCCTTACCCATCTCCAACAAGCCCTTCAAACCGCCCAAGAAACAGCATCCAAACCAGAAATGGTCAAATGTCACTACCAATTGGCCTTAGCCTACAAGGAGCAGGGCAACTTCAAGCAAGCACTTCACCACCACGAACAGTTCCACACACTAAAAGAAGAACTCTTCAACGAGAAAACCGATCATCGTGTCAAAGCCTTGAAAATTCAGCACCAGACCGAAACAGCCCAACAAGAAGCCGAGATTTACCGTTTACAGAATGGCGTGCTAGAAAACGAAATTGCCGAACGAAGACGCATTGAAGTAGCTCTGCGGCGAAGTGAACAGCAGCTCAAAACCCTCCTGACTGAATTAGACCGTCGGGTACAAAAGCGAACACAAGAACTCATCGAAGCCAATGAACGGCTAAGGGAGTTAGATAGCATCAAGTCAAAGTTCATTGAAGATGTGTCCCATGAATTACGAACGCCCATTACCAATATCAATCTTTATCTGGATTTGTGGACACATGGCAAGCCAGAGAATCGTACCCGTTATGAGGCCGTTCTTCGTGAGAATACCAGGCGGCTCATCCACCTAAGTGAAGCCGTGTTGCGCGTTACACATATGAATTTGTTTAAGGGTGACGTGTTATTATCCCCTGTTGACCTGAACGATGTGGTGATGGCTGTCGTAACAAACTATCAGCCACAGGCTGCAGCCGCCGGGTTAGCCTTACATTATGAGCCAACCCCCAATTTACCCCTCGTTTCAGCCGAAACAGCACGGCTACAACAAGCCATCACTTGCGTGGTGGATAATGCCATTCGGTATACGTCTGCGGGGCAGGTGCAGATATGTTTCGTTGTGAATGAAAAGCAAAGACGTGTTTATGTACAAGTCACAGATACAGGTATGGGGTTTGAGATGGCGGAACGGCCGTATCTATTCAAACAATTCTATCGAGGCAAAAATGTAGGCCAGTTAAACATGCCCGGCATTGGGTTAGGCTTATATATTGCCAAAGAAATCATGGACCTACACGGCGGTGGCATCGAAGCCGAAAGCCAACTGGGCGAAGGCAGCACCTTCCACCTCTGGCTGCCCATCCCTAAATGAACCTAGCACAACCTTCCCAAGACCAATGGGGGGGGCACAAAATCGCCAATCTCCAATCGCCTCCAAGCCCCAAAGTCACACGCCAACCTTCACAACACCACAATCCAGATCGTCAGCGTCACCACACTCACAATCGTTGAAAACAGCACCGTCGTCGTCACAAAATCAGGTATCAAATCGTATTCTAAAGCAATGATGGAGGCCAAAACGGCCGTTGGCATCCCCGCCTGCAACACCCCCGCATTCCGCTCCAAACCCGTCAGACCAAACAGCCCCGCCAAGGCCAGCGCCAGCAGCGGCGCCACCAGCAGCCGAATCCCCGTCGCCAGCAGCACATCTCGGTCAAACCTCACTTTTTTAGTTGCTGCCAACTGCACCCCCAAGGCCACCAACATGGTCGGCACCATCGCCGCCGCCAGCAGCCCCACCACCCGCTCCACCACCAATGGCGCGTTGATGCCCGTGCCATTCACCAGCAAAGCAGGGACAAGGGCGATGAGGGCGGGGGTTTTGAGAACGGCCGTTACCGCCCCCAACGATCCCCCCTTCTGCCAATTCGCCGCCGCCACCCCAATCACAAACGACACCAGCATAATCGCCAAAAAATAAAACGTCGCCGGCAGCAACGCCTCCGGCCCAAAGCCAAACTCAATAATCGGCAGCCCAAAATTGCCCACATTACCAAAAATCGCCACCAAAACCATAGCCGCCGTCATCGTCCCCGAACGCCCCAACAGACGCGGCACAACCAGCCCCACCAACGCCGCCGCCAAATGCACCAGCAAAATAAACACAAACATCCGCAGCGCCAGCCCCACTTCAATCTTGGCCGTACTGGTAAGGTTATAAACAAAAGCCGGAATCAAAATATAATAGGCATACCGCGACAACGTGCGAGCCTCCAGTCCCAGGCGCGGCCCCGCCACATACCCAATCACCACCAGCAAAAAAACAGGCGTGACCACATTGATAAAAACCTCAGCCAGTTCTAACAACATACAAATTCAAATAGTGGTAAGTAGCAAGTGGCAAGTAGCAAGACCTTGCTTGTCGCCGTTACTTGCCACCTGCTACCTGCCCCCCCTCCGCGAAGCTGGCCCCTGCCAACGAGTAAACAGATCCTTATCCAGTTCAATCTCCAACAAATCCAACACCCGATTCACCGTCTGGTTAATAATGTCGTCAATCGTTTGCGGGCGGTGGTAAAAAGCAGGCATTGGCGGCGCAATAATGCCACCCATCTCCGCCACCGTCTGCATCAGCCGAATATGCCCCAGATGCAGCGGCGTTTCGCGCAGCACCAACACCAGCTTACGCCGATCCTTCAGCACCACATCCGCCGCTCGCGTCAGCAAATTGTCGCTGTAGGAGTGGGCAATACCCGACAAGGTTTTAATGGAACAGGGAATCACCACCATGCCCACCGTCTTGTAAGAGCCAGAGGAAATGGAAGCGGCAATATCGCTAAAGCTGTACAGCTGATCGGCTAACGCTTCCACCTCAGCCATCTGATAATCCGTTTCCAGCAAAATGGTGCGCTTGGCCGCATTACTCATCACCAAATGCGTTTCTACGTCAGGAACCTCTCTAAGAACCTCCAACATCCTCACCCCATAAATCACACCACTGGCACCCGACATACCGATAATCAATCGTCTCATAGTTATAAGGATGAATTATGAATTATGAATTATGAAGGGGGCAGCCTCTTCATAATTCATCCCTCATAATTCATAATTCCACTTCGTCTCGATGCCCCAACCCCAGCGCGTTATCAATAAAATAGAGCCGCGTGGGCACAATCTTGTACCAGCCGATTTTGCTCATGGCCTGAGCAATTTGCGGTGGGGCATCGTCACCAATGATGGGGAATTTGGTGGCATACCGATTAATAGCCGCCTCCCGTTCATCACCCGCCAACAAAGTGCAGTGCCCTTCTAGCTGAATGCCCTTAATCGCCGTCCACTCCTGATAATCTTCCTGGATGGTGGCCGCAACCCTTGAATTCTGGGCAATATTTTGGCTGTGCCGTGTGTGTGGGGCCGATAAAAAGTAGAGATTGAAGCCATCATTAACGTAGAAAACGGCCGTTCCCCACACCCCCTCAACCCCCTGCGTCGCCAGCGTCACCACATGATGCGCCGCCAAATAAGCCAACACCCTCATCCGCAATTGCTCACTCATGCCGCTTATTTTGGCCTATGTTGGCAAAAGCATCAATGTTAGGGAAACTGGAGACTAGAGACTGGTTAGTCTCCAGTCTCCAGTCCCCAATCTCCCCCTTTACCCTCGCGCTTTGGGGCGAGACGGCCGTTGCGACGAGCGATACCGATTTTGATTCCGACTAGGCCGAGGATCACGCCGTGCTGAACGACCACCATTCACCTGCGGTGAACCAGATTGTTGCAAAGCCGTCTCCGGATCAAACTCCCCATAATTAAACCCCGCCAACTGCTGCCTCTCCAGACGATGGCCCAACACCTTCTCAATACTCCGAATCATGGCCGTGTCATCAGGCATAGCAAACGTGAACGCCTCACCCGTCTCCTCCGCCCGTCCCGTGCGCCCAATGCGGTGCGTATACGCATCCACCGTGTCCGGCATATCAAAGTTAATCACATGCGAAATATCGGCCACATCAATACCACGAGCCGCAATATCCGTCGCCACCAGAATGTCATACTTGCCACTGCGAAAGCCATCAATCGCATCTTGCCGCTTGTTTTGCGACATATTGCCCTGCAAAGCAGCCGTGCGATACCCCTGCCGTTCCAAGTCCCGCGCCAGGTTACGGGCGCGATATTTGGTGCGAGTAAACACCAACACCCGCCCCATCGCCTTCTGATCCAGCATTTGCAGCAGCAGCGGCTTCTTGAGCTTATGCGAAATGGGGTAAATAGCGTGGGAAACGGTTTTGGCCGGGGCAATCATGCCAATCTGCACCGTAGCCGGGTCTTTCAGCGTGCTATCCGCCAATTCACGAATATCATCGGGCATGGTGGCCGAAAAGAGCAAGGTTTGCCGCTTGGTGGGCAGCAGTTTGATGATGCGGCGCACATCGGGCAGAAAGCCCATGTCGAACATGCGATCCGCTTCATCCAGAACCAAGACTTCAACCTTGGACAGATCAATGCTGCCCTCACCGGCCAAATCGAGCAGGCGGCCCGGGCAGGCCACCACAATCTCCACACCCCGTTTGAGGGCGTTGAGCTGCGGGTTTTTACCCACGCCACCATAAATGGCGGTGCTGCGGATTTTAGTTTTTTGGCCGAGATCAACGGCCGTTTGATGAATCTGTTCCGCCAATTCCCGCGTGGGGGCCACGATGAGTGCCCGCACCTGGCGCAGCGGCCCCTTGGTAAGGCGTTGTAAGATAGGCAGCATAAAAGCGGCCGTTTTACCCGTCCCCGTTTGCGCCAAACCAAGCACATCACGGCCGTTTAACACATGAGGGATAGCCTGTTGTTGAATCGGCGTAGGCGTTTCATAACCCACCGCCTGAATGCCCGCGTTAAGACGCGAGTCCAGAGAAAAATGATCAAAACTCACAAAAGTACTCCTTGACTTCATTGAGCCAAGTCGCACGCCTGGCTCATGGCAGCTTGCAAACAAACAGCTTACAAGCAGGCCATATAGTTATTTTAAGATGTCGCTAAAAGAGATTGTTTACCGACACGAGAGGCAAGTATAGTCATTCTTGCCCAAACACGCTACTTCTCCAGAAAATGGGGGGGTCTGCGAACAAGTTGTCAGACCCCCTCTATCCCAAGAATTGGTAGTCGGCCATGAGCATGATACAATCATTCCAACACTCAAGGCATGTCATAGGGTATAGTTATGAGCGAAACGTATACGGTAGTTAGCGTAGAAGATGATGATTTAATCTATGAATTGGTCAAGGCGACCTTGCGATCTCTGCCTATCACCCTTCACCATGCCAGCAACGGCCCCGATGCTGTCAAATTAGCCACCGAAGTCCAGCCCGATGTGATGATTCTGGATATTAATCTGCCAGGAATGCACGGCTGGGAAGTATTAAAGCAGCTTGTTTCCCAAAACATGAAGTTTCGGGGCGTTATTATGCTAACCGCCCAAACCAGTGCCACCCATCGCGTCATTGCCCATCTGCAAGACAGCGTTACCCACTTCTTGGGCAAGCCCTTCGACCCACAAGATTTGCGCGAAGCCGTAGAAGAAGCCCTCAACCTCCCCAAATCCTAACAGCCCACCCCTCAGCCAACCCTCCGGGAGGTTTCACTCTAAACCTTACCCCTAAACCAACCCTCCCAGAGGAAAGTCCCAGCTACTCCCCCGGAGAAGAGTGCCGAGCTTAGCAGTCACCCCCACCTAGTTTTCAACTACCAAACTCACTTCAAACCCCTCAACATCTGACTCGGCAATCAGGCGGCCCTGTTCATCATAGGCAAACACCGCCCACTCATAGTGAGACGGCAGCAGACCATTGGCAAGTTCGTATTTAGAAGAGGTTACTTCCTCAAAATCAAGTAAAGTCGGCCGCGTGGCATTTTGTTTGTCAACCAGCCAGACCCGGTAACTATCGGCCGTTTCATGCACTTCCCAATCTAAAACAATCTCCGCCGTGCCAGACACCACCGCCCCCGCCTGAGGCGACAGCAAAGTCAGTTCACAACTGTCCGCCTCACCCGTAATGGCAAATTTGCGCACGCCCTCTGTCTCCGCAATCTTAATATTGGCCGCATCAAACGCCGCCACCTGCCAATAATAATCACAGTTGACACGCGGCAGAACGGCCGTAATCTTCCCCTCCGCCACCCGCTCATTCACAAAAATCGTCTCCCCCCGCGCCGGAGCCAGATACACCTCATAAGCCACTGCGTTGGGGTAAGGCTGCCAGCTTAAAGTAAGTTCCCCCGTTAATTTGTGAACGGCCGTTTCCGATGAAAGCCGCCCTGTTCTCAACGGTGAAATCACCTTCACATCATTGGCAAACAACACCAACGGCTCAACGCCCTTCTTCTCCCCCGCCGTCACCTCAAACAACCGCACCTGCCCCGCCTCATCCACCACAAATTGCAGCGGCACCACCTCCTGCTCATCCAAATAAACCACCAGCGCATACAGCCCCGGCACCACATCCGTAAACACATACACCCCATCCACCTCCGTCATCGTCACATACTGCCGCCCCTCACAAGCCGCATACTGCGTAAACCCCGCACACAACAGCACCGCATAATCCACAGCCGCCGTGCCATCCCCCAGCAAAACCTGGCCGTAAACCGTTGCTCGGCCCTGAGGGGGTGAGGGAGCCTCTACTACAGGCAGTTGTGGCGGTGCAGGCGTAGGCGTGGGGGCCGCCGTCCCCATAGGCGTGGGGGCGGCAATCTCCGCTGCTGGCGCACGACATCCCATCAATAACAGTAACAACAACAGATTTGAAAAACACCTGGCGCATTCAAACATTGTCAGACAGTTATTCCTTTGTTACAACTAGCAATAGCCTAACAATAGGCGAATCAAGCAAAGAGTGCAAATTAATCACTTATGATATCCATCATCATCCCCGCCTATAACGCGGGTCACACCATCGAGGCTTGCATCAGAGCTTTACAACAACAAGAAACCAACGAAACCTTTGAAATCATCGTCGTCAACGACGCTTCAACCGACAATACAGTAGAGGTGGCCACGGCCGTTGGCGCCCACCAAATCATCTCCAAAGGCAAACTCGGCAAATCCGGCACCCGCAACGCCGGGGCCGAAGCCGCCCAAGGCAGCATCCTCCTCTTCACCGACGCCGACTGCGAACCCCTGCCCGACTGGATCGAACGCATGATCACCCCCTTCCGCCACGATCCCGATGTCATCGGCGTGAAGGGCGCCTACTACTCCCGCCAAACCGAACTCGTCGCCCGCTTCACCCAGGTCGAAGTGGAAGAACGCTACGACCGAATGCGCCAACTGCCCACCACCAACTTCATAGACACCTACGCCGCCGCCTACAAACGGGACATCTTCCTGGAAAATGGCGGCTTCGACACCAGCCTGCCCGAAGTCGAAGACCAAGACTTCTCCTTCCGGCTGGCAGCCAAAGGCTACAAAATGGTCTTCGTCCCCGAAGCCCGCGTTTATCATCGCCACACCGTCTCCGCCCGCCACTACTTCCGGCGCAAATTCGCCATCGGCAAATGGAAAGCCATGCTCATGCACCGCCACCCCGAACGGCTCGTCAGCGATTCACGCACACCCCAACTGCTCAAAGTGCAAATGGGCTTCACCCTGCTGCTGCCGCCAGCAATTATTGCTGCCCTTATTTGGCCGCAGTTGGCCTGGGGATTAACGGCCGTTACCCTCGGTTTTATCCTAAGCTGCCTGCCCTTCCTCATTAAAACCGCCCGCCGCGATGCACCCGTCCTCCTCATCGCCCTACCCATGCTCTTCCTCCGCGCCGTCGCCCTGGCCTACAGCTACGTCTACGGCCTCTTCAACCTCGCCACCATCGCCCGCGAGCAAAACCCTGCCCTCACCGGCACACAACGCCTCCTCAAACGCGCCATAGATGTAATCGCCGGCACCCTTCTCAGCCTGCTGGCCCTGCCCTTTGTGGCGCTTATTGCCTTAGCCATCAAAGTGAGCGGCCCAGGCCCGGTTCTCTTCCAACAAACCCGCGTAGGCGAACAGGGACGGCCGTTTACCCTCTACAAATTCCGCTCCATGACCAACCACGCCGAAAACACCCCACCCACACCCGGCATGAAGCCCAAAGACGATCCCCGCGTAACACCCATCGGCCGTTTTCTACGCCGCTGGAGTTTAGACGAACTGCCCCAACTATGGAACGTCCTCAAAGGCGACATGAGCCTCGTCGGCCCCCGCCCCGAAGAAGCCCGCGTCGTCACCGACTACTCCGACCAGCAGCGCCGCCGCCTCGCCGTCAAACCCGGCCTCACCGGCCCCATGCAAATAAACGGCCGTGCCGACCTCCCCCTCGACGAGCGCGTCCAACTCGAACTCAACTACATAGACCACTACTCCTTCTGGCGCGATCTGCACATCCTCATCCAAACCATCCCCGCCGTTCTCAAAGGCACAGGTGCGCGATAAACAACAGGGGAATTCCCCTCTCCCCTCTCCCCTCTCCCCTCTCCCCTCTATCCCCCCACCCCTTCTCACCACCCTCAGCGCCCTCCTCATCTACCTCCTCACCCTCGCCCCCGACCTCACCTGGGCCAACTTCGGCACCGACGGCGGTGAACTCATCACCGCCGCCGTCACCCTGGGCATCCCCCATCCCCCCGGCTATCCCACATATGTTTTATTGGGCAAACTCATTAGCCTCATCCCCCTCGGCACAGTAGCTTACCGTTTTAATCTGTTTTCGGCCGTTTGCACGGCCACAGCCGCCGGTTTTGTTACAGCGATTGTGGCGCAGGGGATAAGGGGCAGGTGGCAGGTGGCAGGTGCGGTATCCGCCGGCTTATGTTTGGCCTTCGCCCCTTTGGTGTGGGGGCAAGCTGTCATTACAGAAGTGTACGGCCTCAATTTGTTGCTGGTGGCGGCTCTCATATGGGCCTTGTGGGGCAAACGGCCGTCTCCCCTCACTGGCCTCCTCTTTGGCCTCGCCATCACCACCCACCTCACCTCCCTCCTCCTTCTCCCCCTCCTCTTAACCCTCACCCCTCGCCACCAATATTTCCGGCTCGCCCAGGGCATCACCATCGGCCTCCTCCCCCTCCTCACCCTTCCCCTCCTGGCCCACAGCGGCAGCCCCATCATCTGGGGCCAACCCGACACCGCCTCCGGCTGGTGGTGGCTCATCAGCGGCTCCCTCTACCGCTACAACCTCCTCAGCGCCGACTGGCCTGCCCGCCTCCTCCCCTTCACCTACACCCTCCTCACCCAATTCACCCTCCTCACCCCTCTCCTCCTCCGGGGGGGGGGTCCCCCCTCTCCTCTCCCCCCTCCTCTCCCTCCCCCCTCTTCCCCCTGCCCCCCTGCCCCTCCTCCTCACCGCCCTCCTCTACCACCTCTGCGCCCTCACCTACAACACCCACGATGCCCACATCCTGCTCCTGCCCGCCATCCTCCTCCTCAGCATACTCCTCGGCCACACCCTCCTAAAATTAGAGCGGCTGGCCCTCATCTTGCCCCTCGCCCTGCTTCTGCTAAACTTTAATCAGCAAAATTTAAGAGAGGAGCAGACCATACGGCCGTCTGCGACACAGCTATTACAAACAGCACCAGACAACGCCATTTTACTAATGTCGGGCGAGGGGACACTTTTCACCTTATGGTATTTCCAATTTGTCGAAGGAATGCGCCCCGACCTGATCTTGGTAGATGAAAACCTGTTCGCCTTCGACTGGCGGCGGCAGCAGCTAAAACAACGTTACCCAGATGTCGCCTGGCCCGATGCGTATGACATAAACGCACTCAGCCAACAAGGGCAACGGCCGTTCTGCCACCTCCACCAATTACAAACTATGGACTGCCATGAGTAACACCACCGCCTCCATCCACACCCCCAAAACCAAAATCCCCCTTTGGCCCTTCGTGCTTATCGGGCTGCTGCTCATCCTCGGCTGGCTCGGCCTCAAAGGCTGGCGCATCTACCAGGCCAGCCAATCCCTCCTCGCCCGCCAAAGCCAAATCGAAACCCTCATGGCCGACGGCCCCCTCAACGCCAACCCCGACACCATCGAAGAAATCGTCATGGGCATCCGGCGCGATGTCGTCACCCTCAAACGAGAAAGCAGCATCTTCATGCCCCTCATGCCTTATCTCGGTTGGCTGCCGAAAGTAGGATCAACGGCCGTTATCGCCCCCCACCTCCTCGAAATGGCCGATGCCGGCACAGAAGCCGCCGCCTACGCCCTGCGCGGCCTCAAACCCGCCCTCGTCCTCCTGCAAGACAACAGCAGCAGCGACGACAAACTAGCCCAACTCGTCTTCATCCTCAACCAAGCCCTACCCGATCTCACCCAGACCAACTTAGCCCTCGCACGGCTCATCACCGCCCGCCACCAAATCACCGACACCAGCACCCTCCCCTGGCGCATCCAAACCCTCCTCACCCAACTCGATGAGGCTCTGCCACTGGCCCAAGACGGTCTCAAACTGGCTCTGGTTCTGCCCCAAATTGCCGGCATAGATGGCCCCCGCCACTACCTCATCCTGGCCCAAAACGAGGATGAACTGCGGGCTACCGGCGGTTTTATTAGCGGGGCAGGACTGTTGGTTGTGGAAAACGGCCGTATCACCGCCCTCACCTTCCAAGATGCCTACCTCGTAGACAACTGGCAAGAAAAACCCTACGAAGTCCTCACATCCGGCCCGCTCTACGAGTTCATGAACCTGGAACTCTTCCTCTTCCGCGACACCAACATCTGGCCCAACTTCCCCACCTCCGCCGAAACCGCCATGAACCTCTTCAGCTACGGCCTCGAGCTCCCCCCCATGGACGGAGCCATCGCCATTGACCAAAAGTTCCTGCAACTCCTACTCGAAGTCACCGGCCCCGTCACCATCCCCGACGAAAACATCACCATCAACCGCCAAAACCTCATCACCAACCTGCGTGATGCCTGGGCCATTGATGAAAACCAGGCCGTTGGCGAATGGATCGCCTCGCGCAAAGCCTTCCTCGGCCCCTTCGCCGCAGCCCTCAAAGACAAACTCGTCGGCGACTTCGCCAGCCTCGACCCCATCTACCTCATCCGCAACATGACCCTGGCCGTAGAAACAGGCCATCTGCAAATTTACATGCGCGATGAAACAGTGGCGGCCACTTTAGAGGAGTTGGGTTGGGACGGCCGTTTACACCCCCCCACCACCCACGACTACCTCCTCGCCCTCGACACCAACGTCGGCTACAACAAAGTCAACGCCAACATCCAACGCAGCCTCGACTATCAAATCACCCTCCAGCCCGATGGCCCAGCCCAGGCCGATCTCACCCTCACCTACACCCACACCACCCCGGCCAACGACATCACCTGCACCGCCACCGAATACGGCAGCGCCCCCACCTACCAGCAGTTAGCCAACCAATGCCTGTGGAACTACCTGCGCCTCTACACCCCCGCCCACAGCCAACTGCTGCAAGCCAGCCAACACACCATCCCCTCCGAAGCCCGCGTCTACAACAACATCGCCACCTACACTCCCCAGACCATCCACGAGCAAGATGGCTTCACCACCTTCACCAACTACTTCCTTGTACCCATCGGCCAAACCCTCACCAGCCATTACCGCTACCAACTACCTGGCAGCATCATACAAAGTCAAGGCAATAACCACACCTATCAACTTATGCTGCAAAAACAGGCTGGCTCCCTGCCCCCATCTGTGCAAGTCACCGTTACCCTGCCCCCCCACAGTGAACTCGTCAGCACCACACCCGCGGCAACGGCCGTAAGTGAAGCGGCTGCCGCCACCACCCTCCATTTTTCATTGACACTAGAAACAAACAGCCTTATAACTGTGACCTATCAGGATTAATAAGCCATGTCCAAACAAAAAACCCTCATCCTATTCATCTTCTTATGCAGCCTGATCGTATTAAGCTTCAGCCATCAGTCCCAACTTCACACAGCATCCGGGCAAACCATCCCCTCACCCACACCCGTTCCCTCAGACACCCCCGTAGTTCCAACCACCGACACGCCCACCGATACCCCAGAACCATCAGCAACCGCAACGCCTGACGATGGTGGCAACGGCAACAACCCACAGCCAACCCAACCCGGCCCCACAGCCACCCCCACGCTCATTCCTGCCTCAACACTGGCCCCTACACCCGAAGGCGGCTACTTACCCACCGCCGCCCCTTGCGACGATTCACCCACCATTCAGGCCTTCAACAATCTCAACGTGCGCCTCGGCCCAGGCATAGACTATGACATTATAGACCGGGTTATCTTTTATGAGGTTCGCCCCATCATCGGCCGTTCGCAATACGGTCAGTGGTGGCTGATTGAACTGGCCGACGGCCGTTCCGGCTGGGTCGCCGATGCGGTGGGTCTGGTACAAGGCTACATCGGCAATGTGCCCGTCGTGGCGGCACCGCCGCTCAATGGGCAAACACCCACACCTGGCGCACCCTGGCAGCCCACGCCCCGGCCCTCCTGCACCGTCACCCCCACCTACACCCCATCCCCCACCGTCACCGAATCGCCCACACCCCCGCCCACCGCCACAGCAACGGCCGTCAGCGAAGCCACACCCACCGCCACTACCATCAGCGAAGCCACACCCACCCTCACTGTTACCCCCGAAGCTACCAAAAACGAAGCCGAAGCCGCTACGCGCATCGCCAGCCTCGCCGTCAGCGAAGACGAACCCACCCCCATCAGCGAAGCCAGACCCACCGCCTATCCCATCCAGCCCACCGCCACCCCGCTGGAAGAGGAAGTGCCAGCCCGCACCCCCAACCTGCTGCCCATCGTGGGGCTGGTATTAGTAGCTGGCGGCATCTTCGCCGCCATCGCCCGCCGCCAATTTAGTAAACCATAAACCGTAATCGGTCATCGGATAACCGATTATGGTTTACCGATTACGGTCCATGACCCGTCGTCGCCTCCTCTTCAACTACGCCATCTTCGTCGTCCTGGCCTCCCTCGATAACGCTGCCGCCGGTGTGCTGCCACCGCTCTATGCCCTCATCGCCCGCGATTTAGAGGCCAATGAAGCTGCGTTGGGAGGCGTAACGGCCGTCTACATCCTCATCCTCGCCGCCGCCGCCGCCTTCTGGGGCTATCGCGGCGACCAGGGGCAGCGCAAATCCCTCCTCCTCTACGGCACACTCATTTGGGGCACAGCCATGTGCCTCACCGGCCTGGCCCAAACATATTGGCAGTTGTTAGCGGGGCAGTTAGTAACGGCCGTTGGCATCGGCTGCATCGCCTCCATCGGCTTCAGCGTCGTCAGCGACATCGTACCTGCCAGACGGCGCGGGCTGGCCCTCAGCCTGTGGAGCATTTCCCAGGGCATTGGGGCTACTTTTGGCGCACTGCTAGCCAGTTCCCTCGGCGCCTACAACTGGCGCATCCCCTTCTTCATCATCGCCGCACTCGGCTTCCTCTTCGCCTTTCTCTACCTCTTCACCCGCGAACCCCAACGCGGCCAGGCCGAACCAGAGCTAAAACCCCTCTTCCAGTCAGGCCAAACCTACCAACACCGCATCACCTTCGCCGATCTCCAAACCATCCTCAACCGCCCCACCAACCGCTGGCTTATTTTGCAAGGATTCTTCCTCTCGCTGGCCTACGGCTCCACCATTTGGATTCCCCGTTGGGCCATTGCCCGCGTGCAGGCCGAAGGCTACAACCTGGAAACAGCCACCATCATCGGCAACCTCTTCGTCACCCTCTTTGGCATTGGCGGCTTCCTGGCCGTTCCCGCCGGCCATTGGGGCGATAAGTGGCAGCGGCGCAACCCACGTGGCCGCGCCACGCTAGGGGCCATCGGTCTGCTCGGCTCCATTCCTTTTCTCATCTTGCTTTTCTTCCTGCCCTTCAAAGGCGTGTTCATTCCGACGGATGGCAGCTTGCTGCAAATCAGTTGGGCTGTCATTGTCAGCATCGTCACCAATGGCTGGGTGGCCCTGGCTTTCATCGTGGCCCTCATCGGCATTGCCCTCTTCTCCGCCGAAGGCCCCAACTGGGCCGCCCTCATCACCGAGGTGAACCTGCCGGAGCATCGCGGCACGTTTGTCGGTTTCAGCCGCCTCTTCCGCGCTGTGGCCAATGCTTTGAGTGTAAGTTTGACAGGCGTGGTGATTAGTCGGGTAACGGCCGTTTACCCTGCCCCCACCAACTACGCCATCGGCCTCTCCCTCTTCCAACTCATCGTCATTCCCGCTGGCCTCTGCTACATCTTCATCGCCCGCACCGCCCCCCAAGACAGTGCCGCCGTCAGACAAACGCTCAGTGAACGGGCTAAGGGGGAGTGAAACGGCCGTTGCCACTTCATCCCGGAGCCTTCGGGCAGCTTCCCCAACCTTTGGGGCAGCATCCCGGAGCTTTCGGGCATCATCCCCAACCTTTCGGGCACCTTCCCGACGCTTTCGGGTAGATAACTTTTGTCTCCGGGCATCATCCCGAAGCTTTGGGGCATCATCTCGAAGCTTTCGGGCAGCTTCCCGGAGCATTCGGGAACAGAGCCAACAAGCGCAGTGAGATGTAAGTTTGGTGATGACAAAACGATTTTCTTTTTGACATGCTTTCTGCTTTTCCTATAATTGCCACCAAGTTTTAGACCCGTTCAAGAATCAACAAACGTTATAACTATGCCACTTACCCAGCAAGAAATAAGAGATCGTGCCTTAGCCTTCGCTAAAGATTGGCAAAATGTTGCCCGTGAGAAAGCTGAATCCCAAACCTTTTGGAATGAATTCTTCAACATATTTGGCCTTACTCGTCGCCGTGTTGCTTCTTTTGAAGAACCTGTAAAGAAATTAGGCAAAAATCGGGGATCTATAGATTTATTTTGGAAAGGTACCTTGCTGGTCGAACATAAATCGAAAGGCAAAGATTTAGATAAAGCCTACAGCCAAGCCTTGGATTATTTTCCTGGCATTTCTGAACAAGAATTACCCCAATATGTATTGGTGTCCGATTTCGCTAACTTTCGGCTTTATGATTTAGATAGCAGCGAACAGACAGATTTTGCCCTGATAGACCTGCCCGACAAAATTCATCTATTTGGTTTTATCTCCGGTTATAAACAGCGCACCTATCGGGATGAAGACCCTGTAAACATTCAGGTAGCCGAGAAAATGGGGGAGTTACACGATGAGTTAAAGGCCAGTGGTTATGAAGGGCATGATTTAGAAATTTTCCTGGTGCGCCTCATCTACTGCCTGTTTGCTGATGATACGGGCATCTTCCCCAAAGATCATTTTCATTATTTCATTGAAAATAGAACCAACCCGAACGGCTTTGATACCGGCTCCGTTTTAGCCGCTATTTTCCAAATCTTGAACAGCCCCGAAACGCAGCGACAGCGAGCCACAGATGAGGAATTACAGCAGTTCCCTTACGTCAATGGTCAACTTTTTGCGGAGCCGTTGCGAATTGCGGCTTTCACAGACGAAATGCGCCAGCTTCTTTTGCAATGTTGTGGTTTTGATTGGAGCAAGGTTTCACCCGCTATCTTTGGTTCAATGTTCCAGTCAGTCATGGATAAGACCCAACGGCGTAATCTAGGAGCGCACTATACATCGGAAAAGAATATCTTGAAGGTAGTACGGGGGTTGTTTTTGGATGAGTTGTGGCAAGAGTTTGAGAAAGTGCAATTCAATGCCCACAGGCTCAGGCAACTCCATGAACGCCTGGCCCAACTGCGCTTTTTTGATCCCGCCTGTGGTTGCGGTAATTTTTTAATCATTACCTATCGGGAAGTACGCAGGCTGGAAATAGCTATTGTGAAGCAGTTGCATAAATTGTCGGGAAATGTAGCCATCCAGACCGTATTGGATGTGGGTGAGTACCTGTCCAAGATTGATGTGGACGCGATGTATGGCATCGAAGTGGAAGAGTTCCCAGCCCGTATAGCCGAAGTAGCGCTGTGGTTAACGGATCATCAGATGAACATGGAGCTTTCGCAGGAGTTTGGGCAAACGTTAGTCCGTCTACCACTCAAAAAGTCTCCCCGCATTCATCATGGCAATGCCTTGCGTATAGATTGGGAAACCATTGTGCCCAAACCTGTTTCCTCTGGAGAAACGACTCTTTACATTCTTGGCAATCCACCTTTTGTAGGTAAACACTTGCGTAACTCAGCTCAGGTAGTGGTAAATGTGTGACTGATGGAAGTAGAATCAGGGAATGATAACCATGACAGTCACTTTTGAATGTACCCGATGCGGCAGCCTTGATATTGTCAAAAACGGCTGCACACCAAAAGGCAAGCAGAAATTTCACTGCCATAGCTGTGGTGCTTATGGCACACTTGAGCCAGAGGTGAAATACTCCCCAGAACGGCAAGCAGAAATTCTGCGAGCTTATCATGAAAGGTCAAGCCTACGAGGTTTGGCCAGAACCTTTGGCGTGGCTCGGCAAACAGTAGCCAAATGGTTAAAAAAAAGCCCAGACTCTACCACCCATTGCTCAGACCTTAGTGACCAGTAAAGGAGATGATGTTTTGGAACTGGATGAACTCTGGTCATTTGTCTTGCATAAGGGCAACAAACGGTGGATTTGGATTGCCCTCTGTCGTCGCACTCGCCAAGTGGTTGCCTACTTTATTGGTGACCGTAGTGAGGAAAGTTGCTGGCGTTTGTGGCAACGGATTCCCCGGGCTTACCGTCACTGTCAGACCTTCAGCGACTTCTGGGAGACCTATGCCACTGTTTTCGGCACTTTGGCTAAAGAGCATCAATCGGTCGGCAAAGAAAGTGGTCAAACGGCTCACGTTGAACGCTGGAATAACACCTTGCGTCAACGCTTGGCACGCTTTGTACGGAAGAGTCTCTCTTTTTCCAAATCGGATGAATTTCATGAAATTGCTCTCAAACTCTATCTGCATGAATACAATTTGAGGGTCATCAGTTGAGTGTTAACCATTACCTCAGCTCAAAATGCTGATATGGACTTTGTTGGTGGTAACTTATTGAAATATGGCGTGCTGGATTATGTCTGTGCCTGGTACATCAAAGCCGCCCAGTTTATTCAAAATACTAACATCCAAGTGGCTTTTGTCTCTACCAACTCCATTACTCAGGGAGAACAGGTAGGGGTTCTGTGGCAATGGTTATTGGCTCAAAACATTAAGATCCATTTTGCCCATCGTACCTTTCGATGGAGTAATGATGCACGTGGTAAAGCGGCCGTTTTCTGTGTCATTATCGGCTTTGGTCTTGAAGATGCAAAAACCAAGCGATTGTATGAATACACATCGCCAGATGCCGAGCCATTGGAGGTTACAGCCAATAACATTAATCCTTATCTAGTCGATGCTACCAATGTAATCATTACCAGCAGAAACAAACCTATCTGTGCTGTGCCACAAATGGTTAAAGGTAGTCAACCTACTGATGATGGCAACTTACTACTTACCGACGAAGAAAAAGCAACGCTATTAGGGCATGAACCCCATGCCCAAAATTTCATCTACCCATTGGTAAGTGCCCATCAATTCCTCAATGGCGAAAATCGCTGGTGTTTATGGCTAAAAGATATTTCTCCTAAAGAGTTACGTGCATTACCCAACATCATGAAACGTGTTGAAAATGTACGGACTTTTCGTCTGGCAAGTAAGAAAGCCGCCACTGTCAAGTTAGCGGCTATCCCCTCGCTTTTTGCCGAAATTCGCCAGCCAGAGAGTAATTACGTTCTCGTTCCCCGTCATTCTTCTGAGAATCGGCGATTTATCCCTATGGCCTTCTTTAGCAAAGAGTATATTGTAAGCGATTCTTGTGCGGCTGTGCCTAATGCCACACTCTATCATTTTGGTGTACTCCAATCTACCATGCACATGGCTTGGACACGGCAAGTATGTGGCCGTATAAAAGGCGATTTCCGCTACTCAAACAATATCGTTTATAACAACTACCCCTGGCCTGAAAATCCAAGCGAATCTCAAAGACAGCGTGTCGAAACAGCCGCACAAAAGGTCTTAGACGCTCGTACCCACTTCCCCAATGATACCTTAGCCGATTTATACGATCCCAACACCATGCCCAAACTGCTGGTAGATGCCCATCGGGAGTTGGATGCGGCAGTGGATGCCTGTTACCGTTCCAGAGCCTTCAAAACTGAATTAGAACGCCTCGAGTTTTTATTCGACCTCTATAAACGTTACACCGCGCCGCTCATTCAAGCCGTTGAAGCAGCCACCAAGAAACCGCGCAAAGTCAGGAAATAATACACAAAGTCTGTAATCATTCTCCAATTTTCTCTGGACGTTGCCTTCTAATTCAGCTTTGTTTATACTAACCGCCAGCTTGTAATTATCATTTAGATAACCAGATAATAGAAGGGTATACAATCGGCCTCTAGCGCATCAAATAAGCAAAATGGTCACCAAAATGGTGGACTATTCAAAATAAAAGAAAGTGGTTGATCTTAAAGACATTCTTTTACCACGAAATAACCTTCCCGGAGCCTTCGGGCATCATCCCGAAGCTTTGGGGCAGCTTCCCAGAGCTTTGGGGCAGCTTCCCGGAGCCTTTGGGCATCATCCCGAAGCTTTCGGGCATCATCCCGGAGCCTTTGGGCATCATCCCGAAGCTTTGGGGCATCATCCCGAAGCTTTCGGGCAGGTAGTTTTAACTTGTGCCCACCTTTGTTTGATAGGCTCCACTTTCGTGGAGCATAAATTTCTTTAGCAAAAGGAGCTTTTAATGGCAACCCCAACGTTCTCTCAATCCGTTTCCAATTTCCGTACGATGGCCAGCGGCATCACCACCCGTCAGGCCGACCTCATCGGCATCGGCATCTCCGCTGCCGACGCCACCGATCTGGAAACCCTGGCCAACGACCTCGATACCCTCAATTCCGAACAAGAAGAACTCAAAGCCCTGCTCAAGAGCAAGACCGACGCCTTAAACGACAAAATGAAAGTGGCTAAGGCCAAACATGCTGACCTTGCCAAGCGCGTCAAAATCGCCACCCCGCAGGAGCATTGGGTCGCCTTCGGCATCACCGCCAAGCGCTAGCAGCTACCCCCCGTGCCAATTGCCAATTGTCATTCCAGAGGCAAACTGCCCAACCAGGAATGACAATTGGTTCCCTTCATTCGTTTTCTTATCCACAACTAAATCAATCGGACACTTGGCTCTGGAACAAAGACCAGCGCACCACAGATGATGCCTGCCAGCCTTTTGAAGGATGACTTAATGGGCCAAGAAGCAGCTATCTGGATGCGTGGCACGACTTGTTGAGCCTGTTAAAATCTACTCTACAATTCTTTCAAAGGAGTAAATACCATCAAAAAAATCACCTGGAAAAAAGTCATTTTTGGAATCATCCTCCTGCTTGTGGCCGCACTCGCCATTGGCCTGATAAGCTGGACACGAGGCACATTAGCCCCCACCGACACCGCTTTACAGGCATTGACCTCCGACGCTCAAGTGCAGGTATCCCCAGCAGATGGACTCATCACTTTTGCGGCTGCGGGGCAAACGGCCGATACCGGCCTCATCTTCTACCCTGGTGGTCACGTAGACTACCGTGCCTACGCCCCACCCTTACGGCAAATTGCGGCTCAGGGCTATTTCGTAGCCGTCGCCGAAATGCCGCTCGACCTGGCCTTTTTCAAAACCAATGCGGCAGATGCCATCATCGCCGCCAACCCCGGCATACAACATTGGGTCATCGGCGGCCATTCCCTGGGTGGCGTGGCCGCCGCCAGCTATGCGTCGGAACATGCCGCCATAGAGGGCATCGCCTTTTGGGCCTCTTACCCGGCCAACGATGCCTTGAAAGATTCGGCCATAAAGGTGATTTCCATCTTCGGCACACAGGATGGATTAGCCACGAAGCAGGACATTGATGACTCCCAACCCCTTCTCCCCACCGAGGCCCAATTTGTAGCCATCACCGGCGGCAACCATTCCCAATTTGGCGCTTACGGCTTCCAACAGGGCGATAATCCCGCCACTATCTCCCCCGAAGAACAGTGGGCACAAATAGCAGAAGTGATGGTTCAGTTCCTAGCCACAGTGAATGAGTAAACTGTCATCAACCTGATTGGCGCGACTGGATGAAGACACCCCCCAGGCCACCACCTAAGCCACCCAGCATAGCTCCCAAAACGGCCGTTATCCCCGACAACACCACCGTCCCCCCAATAATCCCCACAGCCCCCCGGCTCAACATGCGCGTTGTCACCTCACCCGCCGCCAACTCCGCCGCCGTCGCCGTCGCCAGCGCCTGGTTCCCCAACACCGGCAAGATGATGATTATCGCCAAAATACCGGCGATAATCACACTGGTGGCAAACGTAATCGCCCCCGTCGTCGCCCCGCCCCGGGCCGCAATCTCCGCCACCGGCCCGCGCCGGGCATGCAGCAACACATACACAAAGCCGCTGCCCACACCGCTGCCCACCATCAAACCACAACTCAACAACGTCAAGAGATTACTAAAACGAGGAGCCAAAATCTCGGCCGATGTTGATCCCACCAGCACACTGTACACACTCAACAAATAGGTGAGATAAAAGATGAGCTGCAAGACAATGCCCAGGGTAACGGCCGTTAACAAAGGTTCTGTTTTTACGTTCATAAAATAATGGCGTAATTACGTCATTAGTAATTACGCCCCCATTACCGTCAAATCATTTACATCTGTCAATGCCACCAACACTGGCTGCCAGTCCAACTGCGCCAGCGGTGTCATAAGCAAATTACCATTGGCCATCACCGCCCACAAATTATGACCGATCTGCTGGAACCGTTCCACCATGTTGTTGGGCCAACGGCCCGCCACCTGCTGCCAGCTTTGCCCGCCATCGTGTGTCACTTCAATACGGCCGTTCTCCCCATCAGGCCCATCCGAAGCCCCCAAAACCAAATGCTGCGGATCATCTGCATCCAACCACACCGCCCGCACATACAGGCAGTCATTTATTTGCCGCCACGTCTGCCCGCCATCACGGGAAGCATAAAAACCGCCGCCCGTCGGCGCAAAAACCAAGTCAGCCGACGAAGGATGGACTTCGATTGAATGGACATCCGGGTGAACGAACTGGGCAGGGGGTGCGCCAAAAACAGGACGGCCGTTTGCCCCATCCACCAAACGCCAATGCGCACCCCCATCATCCGAACGCAGCGCCGCCCCCACCTCCACCGCCGCATACGCCCGCTGCCCATGAAAACTAAAACCACGCACACAGCCCGCCCCCGGCGAATAAGGCAGCCACCATTCATGCTCCCGCCGCAAATCACTCACCTCCACACACTCACGCCAGGAATCCCCCCCATCCCGCGACACAAAAATAGCCGCTGGCTCCATCCCCGCCAACTCAAGGCCAGAAACATCAGGGTGATAAGCCAGCCAACGCACATACCGCTCCGTCAGGCCATTGCTCTTCTCCAGCCAGCTCACCCCACCGTCCTCCGAACGAAAAACACCGTCCCGCGTCCCCGCCAGAATCACCCCTTCACGGGCAGTCACCGTCGTCACTTCCCGACCCGTCAAACCTCTCGCCTCAATTTGCCAGCCATTGCCAGTCTGAACGGCCGTTACCAATCCCTTTCTCGTCGCTAAAAACAGTTCCATCATTGCACCTCATCTCATCAATCGTCACCACATTCAAGCACAACGGCCGTTGCCCCACAACGGACTTTCGTTCAGTAATCAGCATCCCCTCCCCCACATGCCATAAAAAAGCCGTGAAAATCGTAATTACAACCGTTAGATTGAACTTTTACTCTGTATGGAAAGGAGAAAAATCGTGAAGCACTCAGTACTAATTGTAGATGACAACCCCGAAGCCCGTTCCTTATTGCGATTAATGCTCCGACCGATTACCGCTCAGGTATGGGAAGCAAACAACGGCGACGAAGCCCTCAGTCAGGCCCGCATCCATCACCCCGATCTTATTATTCTTGATTTTATGATGCCTGATATGAACGGCGTAGAAGTCTGCTCACAATTGCGCCAGGAAAGCGCCACAGCCCACATCCCAACCATCCTGTTAACAGCCCGCCAAGACCAAAAAGTCGTCGAGGCAGGACGCATCTCAGGTGTCACCCGCTTTCTATTCAAACCCACATCACGCCAAGAGCTTATAGAAACCACCCAAGAAATTCTATCAGCCCCCATCACCTCCATGCCTGTTGCCGCCTAATACGGCCCAAAGCATTCATTCAATCGCATACAATCAGGGGTGGATGGCCTCAACAAGCCCATCCACCCATTTTTCCTGCCTGCTACAAGGTACTCACCGGATCAATATCCACAATCCAGTTCGGCGGTAGAGGAAAATCCGTCAACAAACGCACCGGATCAGGCGAACGAATGATGATTTGCCAGCGATAACGGCCGTCTATCCTATTAAAAAACGGCGGCATCGGCCCCAAAATCTCCGTCGCCCCCAACGCCATCTCCCGAATATGCAGCCGCAGCCCCTTCGCCAGCTTCTCCGCCTCCCGCTGCCCCCGCTCATTCACCGGATCAACCAGCACCAACTTCGCCATCCGCCGGAAAGGCGGATAACTATGCTTCGTGCGAAAGCGAATCTCCTCAATATAAAAACTGGCAAAATCATGCTCCGCCGCCGCCACCACCGCATAATGCTCCGGCTGGTACGTCTGCAAAATCACCCGGCCACCCAATAAACCGCGCCCCGCTCGCCCCGCCACCTGCGCCAAAATCTGAAACGCCCGCTCCCCCGTGCGATAATCCGGCAGCCCCAGCGACACATCCGCCGAAATCACCCCCACCAGCGTCACCAACGGCAAATCCAGCCCCTTAGCAATCATCTGCGTCCCCACCAAAATATCCGCCTCCTGATTAATAAAACTCGCCAACAGCGTTTCATGCGTATTACGCCCCGCCGTCGTATCCCTATCCCACCGCGTAATACGAGCTTGCGGCCACTGCTGCTGCACCAGCGTCTCCACCTGCTCCGTACCCAAGCCAAAATACTTAATGCGGCGCGACCCGCACTGTGGGCACTCCTGCTGCTGCGGTTCGGAACGGCCGCAGTGATGACAAGCCAACATCAGATGCGGACGATGATACGTCAGCGGCATGTCACAGCGGGGGCAGCGTAGCACATGACCGCAATCACGGCACATCACAAACGTCGCCGTGCCTCGCCGATTCAAAAACAGAATGGCCTGCTCCCCCCGATCCAGCGTCTCAGTAATGGCATTCGCCAAAGCACGGCTAAAAATAGAGCGATTGCCCGCCCGCAATTCCTGGCGCAAGTCCACCACCTGAATGGGCGGCAAAGGGATGGTCAACGCATCATCCGGATCATGAGCTTCCTGACGATAATGGCTGGCAATTTGCAGCCGCAATTCCTGGCTGTGTATGCGCTGGCGATGCCCCATCACCCGTTTCGGCAGTTCCAACAGATGAAAACGGCCGCCTTGCGCCCGATGATACGTCACCACATCCGGGGTCGCACTGCCCATAATGAGGGTCGCTTGGGTGATCTGGCTGAGGGCAACGGCCGTTTCCCGCGCATGGTAATAAGGCGGCGGCACAGGCGGCGTTTGTTTGTAACTAGGATCATGCTCCTCATCCAACACAATCACACCCAAATGAGGGAAAGGCGTAAACAAAGCACTGCGTGGCCCCACCACAATATCAAACAACCCCTGCCGCGCCCGCCGCCACGTGTCATACCGTTCGCCCTCGCTAAGGCGGCTGTGCAAAACCGCCACCCGCCCCGGAAAACGAGCCGCAAACCGGCGCACCGTCTGCGGCGTAAGGGCAATTTCCGGCACAAGCACAACCGCCTGCTGGCCCCGCGCCACAGCAAAATCAATCGCCCGCATATAAATTTCCGTCTTACCGCTGCCAGTTACGCCATGAAGGAGGAAGGGCGTGGGGCGAAGGGCGTGGGACGATTCCTCCCTCTTCGCCCCTCCCTCTTCGCCCATCTCCTCTTCCACTGTCATCATCTCCACCTTCAAGCGCCCCCAAACACGGGCCTGATCGGCCGTTAACATGGGCTGCTCGGCCGGCATAAAATCACGGTCGGCCAACGGATCGCGCCACACCTCCTCATCCCCAAAGCGGATGAGATCGAGGGCGGCCAGCTTACGGAGATGCGTTATCGTAGACTCCGTTTGAGCATAAATATCGCTGATGTTGACAGGCTGGGCTGCCTGTGCCAGCAAGGTGAGGATTTGGTGGTATTTACCGGCCTGGCGTAAATTCATAGCCTGTTCCAGAACGGCCGTATGCGGTATGGCTAACGTCACAAATTCGCCATCACGCTGAATGAGGCCAGCACCGGCCAGGGCTTCAAGATGTTGTGCGGTGGCGTGGGTGGCAGTAAAAACGGCCGCTGCCTCCGGCAGCGGATCATCCAAAGCCGCCAAGTAATCCAGCACATCCGCCTGCTTATTGCTGCGCCCCAGTTGGGCAGCCACCTGGCGCACACGCTGCCAACTGGCACTCAGTTCGGCCGTGCGGATTTTCTTGGGCTTCATGCGCGGCGGATCGAGCACAGAAGCGCGGCGCAAAATGTCGCGCTTAACCAGTTGATTGGCGACGGTTTTCCAATCGGATTTCTTGAAGGCTTCTTTTTTACGCACGGCCCGCTGCACCTGCCGTCCCCGCAAATCGCCGCGCTCGCGCAGCAGTTCGATGAGGGCTTCTTGGGCTTCGGTTAGACGGCCGTTCCCATCCCAATACGGATTCACATCCAGCGTGACATCCGCCCAACGAGTGAGGCCCGGCGGCAGCATAAGGCGCAAACAGCCATTCAGGGGGGCCAAATATTGCACGCTCATCCACTGCGCCAGTTCAATTTGCCAGGGCAACACCACAGGATCATCGTTGACGAGGGCAATAATAGGTTTGGTGTCGTCAATAGGGGCTTCCTTAGTAAAACCAATAACAATGCCTTGTGCCAACCGACGGCCAAATTCCACTTCAACCAGATGGCCTATTTGGAGAAACGGCCGTAAATCACTGGGAACATCATAATGAAACGTCCCCTGCAACGCCGCCTCAATATTAATCACTAATTCCGCAAACATGGTGTCATTGTAACAACGTAAAACATAAAACGTAAAATGTCACAAGAACCTCTTACGTTTTACGTTTTACGTTTTACCTCAATTACTCCTCTCTCCCATTGTTGGGTATAATATAGATATGAAAGGAGCAAGTGATTTATGGAACTAACCTGGTACGGACTCAGTTGTTTTCGCATTAGTGAACGGAAACATGCCACCATCGTGACCGACCCTTACAATGGTGTGGGTCTGCCTACCCTCAAAGTAAAGGGCGATGTCGTTACAGTGAGCCACAATGCCAAAGGGCACAATTACCTTGAGGGCGTGCTCGGCTACACCCACGCCCTCACCGGCCCCGGTGAATATGAAATTGGCAGCGTCTTTATAACCGGCATTGCCACCCCACATGAAGCCGAAACAACCCACAATATCCTCTACATGTTTGATGTAGATGGCCTCATCATCGCCCATCTCGGCGATATGCAGCAGGTTCCCACGCAGACCCAGATTGATGCTCTGGAACAGGTGCATGTCTTATTGGTGCCAGTGGGTGGCGGTAAAAGTTTGAATGCAGCCCAGGCCGCCGAGTTGGTGTCCATGCTTGAACCCAATATCGTTGTGCCCATGCACTACCACCTGCCCAACCAAAAGTTGGAATTAGAAGAGGTTGACCGTTTCTTGAAAGAAATGGGTATAACGGAACCTGTGCAAGAGGAGAGCCTGAAAGTTTCGACAAGTAATCTGCCCGAAGAGACCGAAACGGTATTGCTCTTGCCTAAAATTTAAGATGAACAATGATAAGCCTACAAAACTGTTAATGCGTTGGGACATCCGACCAGAAACAGAGTCAGAATATTTCGAGTTTCTTGTGCATGAATTTATTCCGGGCCTGACGAAGTTGGGCATTGCCGATATTCAGGTGTGGCTGACGGTTTATGGTGGCCCGGAGCAGAAATTAGCCAGTGGTGTCACGCGCACGGCTGATCAAATGCAATATATTTTGAATACGGATGAATGGGAGCATTTGACAGATAAGCTAAAGCAATATGTTAACAACTTTAGCCAAAAGATGATCCCGGCAACGGGCGGCTTCCAAATATAAAACAAACCGGGCTGCTTACAGCCCGGTTTTTCTTTGTCACTTTCGTTCCCCCAGTATTGAATCTGAATAGGTTTATTTGGCAGCGACTGGCTCTTTGGTTTTGCTCTCGCTGCTGCTTTTGGCTGGTTCAGCTTTCGCGGGTTCTGGTTTGGTGCTTTCAGATGTTCCGTTTTCGCTTGTTTTGTTGGTATCGGCCGTTTTGCTATTGTCACTGGGTATGGTGGCACTTTTCCCGTTACGTGTGTCCGTTACGTAAAAACCGCTGCCTTTGAAGACCACACCAACCGAATTGACGACTCGACGAATACGGCCGTCACACACCGGACAATCTGTCAAAGGGTCTTCACTCATCCGTTGGCGCGTTTCAAATTCATGTTCACAATCGTTGCATCTGTATTGATAATACGGCATTTCTGCATTCCACCTGTTTATTCTTATTAGCAATAGGTTATTCTAACGGTCAGCCATCAATTTGACAAACTGACGAGCTACATGTTAAAAATCCTTCATAAGTTTTGCGTAAGAAATGATGAATTGGAAAACCATATTCCTTGATTCCCAATTCCTCATTCTAGGAAGGTAAACATGTCCCTTAATGAAACCCATGCTCGTATAAAGTCCCGTGTTTGGAAAGAGATTGCCCAAGCCAAAATTGATATTAGCAAGTTGGACAAGGAAACGGTTGAAGCAATAGTAGATCTGGCGACGGAGGCCGCCTTGCTGGAAATGGATGACACATTGACACAGACCATTGCCACGGGCAAAGCTGCACCTGAAGCCGTCCCTGGCATGCCCGACCAATCTGTTTTTGACGATCAGAAAGAAGATATATTGTGGGAGGGACGGCCGTTTCTCTCCCTCGTCATGGAATACACCATCACCGACGAACGCATCCGCATCACCGAAGGGCTGCTGGGAAAAGCCCGAGAAAACGTCGAATTGGTACGCATTCAAGACATGGACTACAGCCAAACCTTTGGCGAACGTATCATGAATATTGGCGACATCACCATTCGCAGCCACGACCCATCCCACCCCAACATCATTCTAAGGAATGTACAAAACCCCGAAAGCGTCTATGAAATTTTGCGCCGTGCCGTCTTAAACGCCCGCAAAAAACACGGGTTTACCTACCGCGAAGAAATGTAAATACATACAAAACAGTTCCCCCAAATTTCTCACACATCAAGGAATTTGGGGGAACTGTGGGGAACCCCCCTATCTTCTTTAGTTGACTATCTATCCTCTCGCCTCAAATTCGTGGGCCAAAATGCTCATCACAATAGCACTGTGATATTCCCCATCCCACAATAACACATCCCGCCGCACCCCTTCACGCACAAAACCAACCTTCTCATACACATGCTGCGCTCGCGGATTAAAGTCATACACCTCCAACTCAATTCGGTGCAGTTCTAGTTGATGAAAGCCATAGTCAAGAATGAGTTGAGTAGCTTCTGTGCCATATCCTTTGCCAAAAAAGCCTTTCTGAGACAAGGCAATGCGAAAATTGGCCGAACGATTCGTCCAGTCAATATTATTCAACACAACTTCGCCCGCATACCCCCCATCTTCCTGGCGAATGATGGCATAATCAGCCCGGTCATCGGCCGCCAATAGCCGCTCACAATATTGCTGCACTTGGGCAAAGGTGAAGGTTGTCTGCGTGCCGGTCAGGCGCATACTCTCTTTGTCGCTTAAACTGGCAAACATTGCTGTGGCATCTTCGGCCAAAATAGGGCGTAAAAAAATATGGGAACCCGTTAAAATTGGTTTCTTTAACATCGCAAATTGTTTCCCTCATAAAGATAATCACCCCCAATAATCACCCAAATCGGTTAGCCATACAAAAAGTCTCATAATTGACAACGGCCGTTCCCCAACACTCCAAATCCGCTCATTCATCCCTTCTAACCCCAAAGCACCCTGTTACCCTACTGTGGCAGTCAAAAACTTCGGTTTTTAGTCAGGAAACAGGTAAAATCTGCCAAATTCACCCCCAGCATCCGACTTATACAGTCGGATGCTGCCATTTTTGGAGTAGACCCATGTCCCTTCTGCAATACCGGCCCCAACTAACCCTGGGTGAAGCCGAACAGCTTGCCCAAACTCACTACAATCTCACCACCACCGCCACCACCCTGCCCAGCGAACGCGATCAAAACATCCTGCTACAAACCACTACCGGCAACAAATTCGTCCTCAAAATCAGCAACGCCACCGAAAAGCGGCCGATGGCGGAGATGGAAAATGCCGCCATGAGCCACCTGGCACAGCACGGCCTCATCTGCCCCGAACCTGTGCCCACTGTCTCCGGCGAGACGCTGACGACCATCCACCACAACAACCAGACCCATTTCATGCGCCTCATCACCCATTTGCCCGGTGAGGTGCTGGCAAAAGTGGCCAAAACGCCAGAACTATTGGCAGAAATCGGCCGTTTCCTGGCCCACCTCACCAACGTCCTGCACACCTTCGACCATCCCGCCGCCCACCGTGACTTTCATTGGGACATGCAGCACGCCCCCAAAATCATCCGCCAATATCTGCCCCTCATCCCAGATGAAGGCCACCGCGCCCTAGTGGAGCATTTTCTCATCCAGTTCGAGCATGAAGTGCGGCCCAATCTACCCCAATTCCGGCGCAGCACACTGTACAACGATGCCAATGATTACAACCTGCTGGTGCAAAACGGCCGTCTCGCCCTCCTCGACTTTGGTGACATGGTACACTCCTACACCGCCTTCGATTTAGCCATTGGCATGGCTTACACCCTCATAAGCGGGCTGTGGCTGGTCTCTGACCGTGCCACTTCTGACCTGTTGCTGGAGGCTGCCACCGCTATCCTCCAACCCTACCACCAAATTAGCCCACTAACGGCCGTTGAACTGTACCACCTCCCCACCCTCATCCCCATCCGCTGGTGTACCAGCGTCGCCATCGCCGCCCACCAAATGGCCCAAGAACCCGACAACGACTACCTCGCCATCAGCCAAAAAGGAGCCTGGGCCGCCCTAAAAGCCTGGCACAGCCTCGACCCCGCCGCCATCCGCGCTGCCTTCCAGCAAGCCATTCAAAGCGAACGAAGCCAAGCGGAACTGCACCAACTACGCCAACACCATCTCGGCCCCTCCCTCAGCCTCTCCTACAACCAGCCGCTCAAAATCGTGCGGGGATCAGATGTTTATTTGTATGATGAGGCCGGACGGCCGTTTCTCGATCTCGTCAACAACGTCTGCCATGTGGGGCATTGCCACCCTCGCGTAGTGCAAGCATTGTGTGAACAAGCGGCCGTTCTCAACACCAACACCCGCTACCTCCACGATAACATCGTCACCCTCGCCCAAAAACTCACCGCCACCCTACCCCGCCCCCTGTCCGTCTGCTTCTTCGTCAACAGCGGCAGCGAGGCCAACGATCTGGCCCTGCGCCTGGCCCGCACCCACACCGGCCAGCAAGACACCCTCGTCCTCGATGCCGCCTATCACGGCAATCTCACCTCCCTCATCGAAATCAGCCCCTACAAACACGACGGGCGCGGCGGCCAGGGCGCACCGCCCCACGTCCACAAACTGCTCATGCCCGACCCCTATCGCGGCCCATACAAAGGTTATAGCCAGGCGACAGGCCAACACTATGCCCAACACATCCAAGAAACCATCCACCACATCCAAAAGCAGGGGCGCGGCCTGGCCGCCTTCATCGCCGAATCAGTCCTGGGCTGTGGCGGCCAAATTGTGCTGCCCGATGGCTATTTGCAGGCCGCCTTCAACTATGTGCGCCAAGCGGGCGGTGTCTGCATTGCCGACGAGGTGCAGGTGGGCTTTGGCCGCGTGGGTACACATTTCTGGGGTTTCCAAACGCAAGAGGTTGTGCCTGACATTGTGACGATGGGCAAACCCTTTGGCAATGGGCATCCGTTAGCGGCCGTTGTCACCACACCCGAAATCGCGGCTTCGTTCAACAATGGCATGGAGTATTTCAATACGTTTGGTGGAAATCCGGTGTCGTGTGCCGTGGGAACGGCCGTTCTCGACATCATCCGCGACCAAGACCTACAGCAAAACGCCCTCCACGTTGGCAATTACCTCATGGATGGTCTGCGCCAATTGCAAAGCCACCACCCCCTCATCGGCGATGTGCGCGGTCTCGGTCTCTTCATCGGCATCGAACTGGTACGCGACCCTGACACGCTGGAACCAGCCGCCGCTGAAGCCAGCCACATCGTCAACCAGATGAAAGAGCGCGGCATCCTCCTCAGCACCGACGGCCCTCTGCACAATGTCATCAAAATCAAGCCCCCCATCACCCTCACCACCACTCACGCCGATTTTGTATTGGCAGAATTGGGCGCAGCATTAAGCGAAATGCCATGAAACAAAACATCGTTCACATCGCTCTCGTTGTGGCTGATTATGACGAAGCCATTGCCTTTTATGTAGATACATTGGGCTTTGATTTGATTGAAGACACCTTTATTGAAGCCCAAAACAAGCGGTGGGTCATCGTGGCCCCACCGGGTTCAACAGGAACCCAACTGCTGTTAGCACGCGCCGTCGGCGCAGAGCAAACAGCACGCATTGGCAATCAAACAGGTGGGCGCGTCTTCTTATTCCTGAACAGCGACGATTTCTGGCGTGATTACGAAAGGTACAAAGCGAAAGGTGTTGAGTTTGTGCGCGATCCCCAAGAGGAAAATTATGGTACAGTAGCTGTATTCAAAGATTTATACGGCAATCTTTGGGATTTGCTGGAATTGAGGTCAGCATGAACAATCCATCCAAAACCATTACCCCCCGTGTCATCGTCCAAATACTGTTTTTCATCATTCTTGTACCCTTTTTGCCGCTGCTCATTGTCCGCCAGTGGGATTGGTGGGAGGGTTGGGCTTATGCCCTCATCTCCATTTTGGGTTTTGCCATCAGCCGCGCTCTAGCAGCCCGGCAGCACCCCGATTTGCTGGCTGAACGCGCCCGCATGATGCAGCATGAGGATGCGGAAACGTGGGATAAACAGCTCGTTCCCCTGGTTGGTTTAGGCGGGGTCTTGATTCCCGTTGTGGCGGGGCTAGATGTGCGCTTTCAATGGTCGTCGCCGGTGGTTTTAACAGCCAAAATTGTGGCCCTGCTGCTGATTTTGGCTGGTTACTTTTTGGGATCGTATGCGCTGGTTGTGAATCGCTATTTTTCGGGCATGGTGCGCATCCAATCGGAGCGCAATCATCAAGTGGTCACCAATGGCCCTTATGGCTGGGTGCGCCATCCTGGTTACGCTGGAGCCATCCTTACCTATCTGGCAACCCCTGTTTTTTTGGAGGCGGCATGGGCGTTTGTGCCGGTTTTGTTGTCAACGGCCGTTCTCATCATCCGCACCCATTTAGAAGATAAGACACTACGGGAGAAACTGGCCGGGTATGGGGCCTACGCCGAACGGGTACGGTATCGTCTGCTGCCCGGAGTGTGGTGAAAGACAGCCCTTAGGAACAAAAAAACCTGAATTGTGGCTCCTGTCATCAAAGAGTAAATTCAGGTTTTGTCTATATGTGCCAGTAAGATATGGCATCTATTTGGCCGCTTCTCTTTCCTTCTTTTTCTTCTTCTTATCTTTCACAGTAAGCTTAGGCTTGTTGGCCTTGCCTTTTTTGCCCTTTTCTTGCCCTTTTGTCATGTCCTTAATCCTCCATAAAAGATTTTCACGACTATTATAACAGCACAACGATTGCAGATGCTAGACTCGAAGATTTTTTCTGTCGAGGAGTTTGTCATTTATAAGGCGAATCTCTGGGGATCAACTCTTCGCAGCATCGCCCACACACCAAGAAAGTGTGCCTAAATTGGCACCAAGTGGCAGTAATTTTGGCTGACATGGCACTAATTTCCGGTTAGATTGGGTAAAAAACATTGGAGGTTATCGTTGTAATGAAAATCCCTAAATCATTTTATGTGGTAACGGCCGTTATCGGCACCACCATTCCCTGGCTGTTCTTCGCCCAATTTATCACCCAAGCTGGCTTGGACTTGCCTTTGTTTGCCACCAGTCTGTTTGTGAATGGCGCGGCGGGCGGCTTTGCGACCGATGTCTTGATTGCCGCCGTCGTGTTCCTGGTGTGGGCCACCGCCGATGCGCGGCAGAGGCAGGTACGCGGCTGGTGGCTCATCTTCCCAGCGGCTTTTTTTGTAGGGTTGTCCCTGGCCTTACCTTTATACCTATACCTGCGCCCAGAGACAGAATAATTCTTAATCAGTAGATCGAAATCCTTGTAGAGCGATTTTGCAAATCGCTCAGACGATTTACAAAATCGCCCCACAACACACCCGTGATCTGTTTCGATCTACTGTTAATGATCTGGTAGTAAGGGCGACCCTTGTGGTCGCCCTTACAACAAGTGGTGAGCGGATAACGGCCGTTATATAATTGCCAATAAGGAGATGCCCCATGAATGATTTAACCCAAGTTGCCCCAGCTTTTATTGAAATGGCCCACCGGATTGTGTGGTGCAGTGTCGCCACGGTAAATGAAAACGGCCGTCCCCGCTCCCGCATCCTTCATCCCATCTGGCAGTGGGATGGCGAAAAACTTATCGGCTGGATTGCCACTGGCCCCACCCCCGTCAAACGCGCCAATCTAGCACACAACCCCTACGTCTCACTCAACTACTGGACAACCAGCCACGACACCTGCACCGCCGAGTGCAAAGCCACCTGGGCTTTCGATGATGAAACGCGCACGATGGTTTGGAACCTCTTCCTCAACGGCCCTGAACCCGTTGGCTACAATCCCGCCATTATACCCGCCTGGAGCAGCCCCACTGCCCCCGCATTTGCCGCCCTGCGCCTGGAACCCTGGCGGCTGCGCGTCTTCCCTGGGACGGTGCTAATGGGGCAAGGCGGTGCCGTGCTAAACTGGCGTGCCAATTAGTAGATAATATCACCGCGCACGAAAGCGGCCGTTTCGGTTTGCTGCGGTGCCTCAAAAAAGGTGTCCGCATCGGCTACTTCCACGAGACGGCCGTTTAACAACAAAGCCACCCGCTGCGCCAATCGTCGTGCCTGGAAAATATTATGCGTCACCATCACCACCGTGCTGTTCATTTCCTGGTTAGCTTGCAGCACAATTTGTTCAATCAGTTTGATGTTGTAAGGGTCGAGGTTGGCCGTTGGCTCATCTAAAAGCAGTACTTCTGGGTGCAGCACCAGGGCGCGGGCCAGGGCCACCCGCTGCATTTCACCACCAGAGAGAGTGTGCGCGGCAGCTCGGTGCAAATCGCCCAGGCCAAGCTGCTGCAAAACGGCCGTAATCCGCTCACCCTCATCCTGCTGCCCCCGCAAATACAAACCATAAGCCACATTGTCTTGTACCGAGCGGCGCAGCAGTTGCGGCCGCTGAAACACCATGCTAATGTGCCGCCGCATCTCCAAATCGGGCCAACGGCCGTCACTCACGCGGTTTTGGTAAGTGAGACGGCCGTTCGTGGGCTGCTCCAAAAAAGCCAACAAGCGCAGCAGGGTACTCTTGCCCGCCCCACTTGGCCCCACCACCGCCAACACCTCACCCCGCGCAATGGTTAAGTGAGAAATGTCGAGGACGGTACGGCCGTTATAAGTCTGGGTAATATTTTCTAACGTATAAAGCGGTGTCATGATGCTAATCGGCACTGTATTTTCACAATGCGCTGCGTCTCCGTTTTGATTTGCACTCGTTCGTCTAAATGATGCCCCACCACCCACACCACCTCCTCCCCATGCACCACCAGCGGCCACCTTGCCCGCAGGTACGCCGGCATTTTGCGATTGATCATCAGGTCTTTGAGCTTCACAGTTTGGCCCTTCATACCCAACGGCCGTATACGTTCCCCTGGTAAACGACCCCGTACCCTTAATTCGGTCGCCGCGCCCACATCCACATACACCGTCCACACATCCTCATTCCCCACAACCTGCTCCTGGCTCATCCCATCCACAGATGAAGCTGTTAAACGCCACTCATGCGCCAAGTTCACTTGGCCGGGAATGGGCAAGGTAAGTAATGAATCATTAGCCAATTGGGGCCAATCGGTGGGCAGCGCGGAGGCATCGGCCATGATGGTAATGGTGTGATAACCTACTATCAACGTTAAATCTCCAGGCAAGGAAGATTGTGCGCCAGTGTACCCTTTTTCAATAATTTCTCGCGCCTGTTCAACTGTTTGGAAGCCAATATCGCGCAGCAACGGCCGTAAAGCCAGCACTGCCTGCCGCAATGTCTGCCGCCTTACACTAAGGGGCAGAGCCAACCACTCAGCCAATTTTAGCTGAATCATGTTTGGGCTTTGGGTGTGCCAAACGGCCGTCCAGCCCTCACGCCCCGCCGCATCCACCAGTTCATAATCGGCGGCGGTAATAGCGGCTAACTGCTGCAAACGTGTTTGGATTTGGGGATTATACGCGGCCAAAGTAGGCAGCAGTTGATGGCGTATGCGGTTACGCACAAAGCGTATGTCCTCGTTAGATTCGTCATGAATAGGCTGTAAGTGATGTTCCTGGCAATAGGTTTCTATATCGGCGCGGGTAGTGTGCAGAAACGGCCGTATCAGCCAACAATTCTCCGCTTCTGGCAGCGGGGCAGTAGGCAACATGCCCCGCAAGCCAGCCAGACCGCTGCCCCGCAGCAGGTGCATCAACACCGTCTCGGCCTGATCATCCGCATGGTGAGCGACAACAACCGTGAATGCGCCCTGCTTGGCTGCCAATTGGGCAAAGCAGCGATACCGTGCCAACCGCCCTGCTTCTTCGAGTGATAGTTTTTGCGTTTCGGCTAGCTTCACTACATCTACAGTTTCGATGTGACAGGAAATGTGCCAGGCAACGGCTGTTTCTTGTACAAATTGAGCTTCGTGGGCAGACGAGGGTCGCAGCTGATGATCCACATGAGCCACTATCAACTGGTCAGGCGGATAAATTGACTGGAGAACATGGAAGAGGGCCAGGGAGTCAGCACCTCCCGATACACCAACGATGAGTCGGGCATGGGGGGGGAAGTAAGACGGCCGTTTTCGAGATAGGTGTGTGAGAAACGGCCGTACCTGTTCAATCAACTTACTTGCCACAAATAAACCTCTGCCAAAACAAACAAAAAAGACCCACAAGTGGGTCTTCTCCGAATAGGGCGGGTGGGATTCGAACCCACACGGACTTGCGTCCGGCGGATTTTAAGTCCGCTGCGTCTACCATTTCGCCACCACCCCATCCCTTCATATTGTACCCAACTGTTGTCTAGGTGCAAAGTTGTAAACTCCCATACTTTTCCGCCTGTTTGCCATGACATTCGTATGGTTTGACTGTCCTATTTGCAGCAGGTATAATGCTCTACGATTATCGGCAAACCTTAAAAAAACAAGGAAGATACGCCCGCTCATTCAGTCGCATCCATCAAAGATGTGGAAGTGAGTTACCTTTTGCTTTGCATTGTTATGGGAAGGCTTTTCTACCTCAAATCAAAGGTAATTAAATCCACCCGATAAGAGTATCAACTATGGCCCTTAAAGGGAATCTAAGTGACTTTACTACAACTCAATTACTAAACCTCATCAACCTGGCACGCAAGACCGGCACCTTGGTTATTCAAGGTCACGACACCGCCAATATGTCTTTTCGTGAAGGCAAGTTAATCTATGCCTACATGGGAAAAGGCGAAAGCAATCTGGCTATTGTCTTGCAAAGTGCCGGGAAGTTGTCTGAGGAACAGTCCCGCATTATCCAGACTCGTGCCCGCGGCACCAGTGATAAGCAGCTAGGGCATATGTTGATTCAGGCTGGTTACGTAACGCAGGGTGATATTATCCAAAGTGTCCGGCAATATGTGCTAGACATTGTTTATAAATTGTTCACCTGGGCAGATGGTCAGTTTCGTTTTGATGCCAACATATTACCTTCATCAGATCGTATTACTATTCCCATCGATCTTGAAAGCGTTATTATGGAAGGCAGTCGGCGCATGAAAGAATGGGAAGTGCTTCAGGAAGAATTGCCCGATTTAGACGTAGCACTTCGCTTCACCGACAGGCCAGATGCTAGACTCCACAATGTTAATTTGACTGTTGAAGAATGGCGTGTTGTCTCTTTTATCAACCCGCGCAACACTATTCAACAGATTGCTCGTGCTAATAATTTAAGTGATTTTGAAATTCGCCGTATTGTTTACGGTATGTTACAAGCTGGCCTAGTTGAGTTTGTTGACGCTCCTAAACCAGTTCAAAAACAAACCGAGGACTCACCTCGTCGGCAACGTCAATCTTCTATGGATCAATCACCTACTGTTAAACGTTCGGTTGTTGAAAGAATTATTGACCGAATTCGCAGTATTTAAGGGTAGTAGTTTATGCAAGCTGTCAAAATGGTAATCACTGGCCCATTTTCGTCGGGTAAAACAGAGTTTATTGGGTCTATCAGCGAGATCGATGTCGTTTCAACCGAGCGCAAGATAACGAGCAGTGCTGAACGTATTAAGGAGACGACAACTGTTGCTATGGACTTTGGTCGTATTACAGTTGGTGATGATCTCGTACTTTACCTCTTTGGCACTCCGGGGCAAAAACGTTTTGATTTTATGTGGGATATTTTGTCCCAGGGTATGCTAGGTTTTGTGGTTATGGTTGATAGCACGAAACCTGAAACCTTTCGTGAAGCCAAACGCATTCTAGAAACTTTTGAGGGCTATGCAGCTACACCATATGTTGTGTCGGCAAATAAGCAGGATATGGAAGATGCCTGGGATCCAGAAGATTTGCGAATTATTCTACGCTTGAAACCAGAAGTTAAGATTTTGCCCTGTGTGGCTACGGATAAGGAAAGTGTCAAGAATGTTTTGCTTGAGCTGCTTTATTCTATCTTGGAACAAATAGACCAAGAGGGCGAAATGGCTTAACGCCTCATTTACACCACCTTTACCCGCTTTTCACAGCTTTCAATTTGAGCCAGTGCTACTATCCATGTTGATGTTAACCTACCTTCTTCTAGGTATGGTTGCGTTTTAATTGTTTGATCATCTCAAAGAGCATTGAGTTGGTTATACAGTAGAATATTCACTGAAGCAGTGAGGGTGACGTGAGTTCCATAGTTACAGAGCAAGGTATCTTACATTATGAATCTATTGGACGCGGGCAACCCATTGTTTTGCTGCATGGCTGGATAAATTCATGGGCGGTGTGGCGTGATTATATGATTGCGCTGCCACAGATCGGCCGTTATCGTGTTTACGCTTTAGATTTTTGGGGGTTTGGTGATTCCGCCAAGGGGACGCGCACATCAGTTGCTTCTTTTCAGATTGCCAGCTACGTGGAGATGGTGCATCAGTTTATGGACAGCCTGGGCATACAGCAAGCCCCGGTTTTTGGGCATTCTATGGGTGGCACGGTAGCCCTCCAGATGGCCCTCACTTATCCTGAACGGGTAAAAAAAGTGGCCGTTGTTGGCTCGCCTATTGTAGGGACATCTCTTAATCAATTTTTGCAATTGGCTGGTTATGGCTGGATCGCCAGATTAGTCTGGCGCTATCCTATTATGCTGCATTCGCTTATGCGTTTTTTGCTGGCAAAAGATTCTAAGAAGGTTCGTTCGATGATTTTTCGTGATGTGCAGCGTACCACAATAGAATCTTTTTTTCGCAGTATTGGGGATCTGCGCGATACCGATTTGCGGGAGATTTTGCCTTCTTTGTGCGTTCCCACATTAGGTATCTATGGTGTTAATGACAATATTGTGAATCCCAGTAATGCGGAGCTTTTACGGGCGAGTGTTCATACCGCACAGGTAACGATGATGCAGCATTCACGACATTTTCCTATGACGGATGAACCTGAATATTTTATGGATACTTTGAATCAGTTCTTGAATAACAGTGTCAATTAGAATGGACTGTAAATAAGTAGCGTGAATAAAGAATTAATTGTAACGGAAGAAAAAAAGTTGTATTACCCTAATAAGATGGGGCGCATCGTTTTAACAGCGATGGAAAATATTATGGGGAGACATGGGGTTAATGCTGTGCTGAATCTGGCTCAACTTCAACACCTTGTTAATAATTACCCGCCCAATAATCTTGATCTTGGTTTTACGTTTGAAGATTTTAGCCTCATCCAGCAGACGATTGAGGATATGTATGGGGTGCGTGGAGGACGAGGGCTGGCGTTACGGGCGGGGCGTGAAACGTGGAAGTTTGCGCTCAAAGAGTTTATGCCTGTTTTGGGTATTACTGATTTGGCATTCCGTACTTTGCCTTTGGGCATTAAAATTAAGATTGGTCTAGATGTTTTTGCGCAAACGTTTAACAGGTTTAGTGATCAGCGGGTGCGTTTAGGGGAGGATGAACGGGGGTATTTGTGGATTATTGAACAGTGTCCGATTTGTTGGCAGCGGGTTTCGGAACGGCCGTGTTGCCATCTGGCAATTGGTTTGTTGGAGCAAAGTTTGGATTGGGTGAGCCGAGGACGGCGTTTTTTGGTGCAAGAGGTGGAATGTATTGCTGCTGGGGATGAGAGTTGTACGATTGTGATTTCTAAGAAGCCGATAGCTTGAATTATGCGACGGATTATTTTGACAGAAACGAAGCAAATAGCGCCATTCAATGAACCGGCGCGAGATTTACGGGTGCAAAATAAGCCGTTATGGTTATGGCAACGTGATCTTTTAGCTGAGTATACGACGGAGGAGCGGGAGTATCCGAACTGGCAGTTTGCCCAGACGATTGAAAATGAGCCGGTTGAATGTTTGGTGCATCGGGATAATTTGTTTTTTAACCACGAGTTGATTGATGCTTTTATTACGGAGGCGCGTAACGGCCGTAAACCAGTCAGACTTGCCTTTCACAAAGATGATCCAGCCATTGCCCAGCATGTACGGCCGTTAACCCACTCCCTCTTTCAACAAGGCGACTTGCTGTTAGCCGATATGTGGTATTTGCCCCAAGGCGTGTCGCAGAGTGTCGAAGCCAAACCCCTCATCATTGATACCCAGGCTCGTGAACGCGGCTACTATCATGTGCCGCCCTACATGGCGACTGATTATGGCGATTTGTTATACCAACTGCCGCGCCGCGCCTTTGTATTGGTAGAGAATTGGACGCATCTATTTGTAGCCGATATTTTGTTTGGCGTGTTTGGACGTGGGGCCAACATAGAAGACCGCATTAACGACGATTGGCGATTCAAACTGAAAGTGTTGGGACGAGCCTTGTGGGAATATAAGCAAGTTCGTTCCTGTTCAGAAATGGTGCAAGTGGGGCAAAATGTCAATATTGATCCGACTGCTACTATTTTAGGACCGACGACCATTGGTGATAATGTGACAATTGGTGCCGGTGCAGTAATTGATAATTGCATTATTGGCAGCAATGTAACCATCTCACAAGGCTGTCAATTAATGTTAAGTGTGATTGGCGATTACTGTTTTTTGCCTTTTCGGGCGGCCCTGTTTATGACTACTTTGATGGAAAATTCAATGGTGGCTCAAAACACCTGTTTGCAGTTATGTATCGTGGGGCGCGATTCTTTTATTGGCGCGGGTACAACGTTTACTGATTTTAATGTTTTGGGAGGGCCGCTGCGGACAATCGGCCGTTATGGGGCCGAACTTGAGGAAACAGGGCTGCTTGTGCTTGGCGGCTGTGTAGGCCATCACTGCCGCTTGAGTGCTGGCTTGGTTATGTATCCTGCCCGTACTGTCGAATCTGATGTTGTCTTATTAGCCTCAGATGAGCGGCGCTTCATCAAGACAAATATTCGCTTTGAAGAGAGTGATCATCACACGTTTGCTCAAAAATATCATTACCCGCGTTGGTACCCCCGCCAGGATGAACAATGATTGAAGATTCCTTTGCTTTCATTATTCATCCCATCGATCCGCAGCGTGATGTGAGCCGCAAATTCCCAACTTTGGGCAAATTGCCAGTTTGGCTCATTGATTTTCTCAGCCTCTTTTTCCCGCCTATTTATATTTCGGAGATCACGGGAATTCAGTCGGAGGCAAACGGCCGTCTCCTTAAAGGTTGGTTCATCGCCTGCCCCCTCACCCCCAAACGCATGATGACCCTGCCCCCCCACATCGTCTACCGCAAAATCATCCAAACCGGCCGTTCGGCCCAAAAACTAGGCGCGAAAATATTAGGGCTAGGAGCCTTCACCTCAGTAGTCGGCGATGGCGGCATTACCATCGCCAGACATTTAGACTTACCCGTCACCACTGGCGACAGTTACACCATCGCCATGGCCGTGCGAGCCATAGAAGAAGCGGCCCGCCTACTAGACACCTCACTTGAGAAAACAACTGTTGCCATTGTCGGTGCCAGCGGCACCATCGGCTCAGTTTGCGCCCAACTTCTAGCTGGCCGAGTAGGTAAGATGATATTGATCGGCCGTCGGCAAGAACCATTACAAAATGTTGCCACCAAAACACAAGCCCGCCATCAAACCAACATCACCATCACCAGCGATATGAATCAACTCACCCAGGCGCAGCTCATCATCACCGTCACCAGTGCGATTGACGCTGTTATCGAGGCTCAACATTTACGACGTGGGGCCATTATTTGTGACGTAGCCCGCCCACGCGATGTTTCCCAACAAGTCGCCCAACAAAGACCCGATGTTCTCGTCATCGAAGGCGGCATGGTAGCTGTGCCCGGTAATGTGGATTTCGGCTTCAACTTTGGCTTTCCACCTAAAATGGCCTACGCCTGCATGGCCGAAACAATGGCCTTAGCCCTGGAACAACGCTACGAATCCTTCACCTTAGGTAAAGACATAGAATTGTCACAAGTGTTGACAATTGATAAAATCGCTCATCATCATGGTTTTAAGCTTGGTGGCTTTAGGAGTTTTGAACGCGCCATTACAGAAGCGGAAATAGCGAAGATCAAAGCATATAGTCAATCAAGCGAAAATAATGATCATCAAGCAAAGGTTAGCAGCCAACCCACAGTTGGCTCCGTTCCCTTATAAAAAGGAAGAAACTCATGAGTAACGGCCGAATTTTAGTAGTTGAAGACGACTTCGATATCTCCAACATGTTAAGGATCTTCTTCACCGGGCAAGGTTATCATGTAGAAGTCGCAGCACGAGGCAACGACGCATTGGAACTCTGCCGCAAGAAATTGCCAGACCTCATCGTACTAGACATCATGTTACCCGATATGAATGGCTATGAGGTCTGTCGCGTTCTACGCACAACCACACGCACCAGCCACATCCCCATTATCTTTTTAACCCAAAAAGATGAACGCAGTGATCGCATCCAGGGGCTAGAATTGGGAGCTGACGACTACATCACCAAGCCTTTTGATATAGAAGAGCTAAAGCTCCGTGTTAGAACTGCCATCCGTATTCATCAACGTCAAAATATGACCGATCCGCGCACTGGCATGCCCAGCGGCCGTCTCATTGAAAATCAGCTGCGAACGTTAATGCAGACATCCGACTGGTCACTTCTACTCATTGGCATTGATCACTTTACACCTTTCAGTGATGAGTATGGCTTTGTCGCCAGCGATGAAGTCTTACGTTTCATTGGGCTGCTGCTCAACGAAGTTGTTGACCAAAAAGGAACTGTGGACGACTTTACCGGCCATGCCAGCCAAGACACCTTCATCCTGGTTACAAAAGCACCCAACGTCAATGAAATGGCGGAAAGCCTGCGCCAAAGGTTTAACGAAGACATAAAATCGCACTACAACTTCATCCATCGGGAACAAGGAGGCATTAACCTGCCCGATGGTTCTATGGCTCCACTCATGCAGATATCTATTGGCATCGTGACGGACAAACAAGGTTTTTCCGACATTCGGGAAATTACCGAAGCGGCGGCCGAACTGCGCCGTCAGGATCAGGGAAGATAATAACCATCACACGGCCGTTGCCGGAGTCCATTAACACCCTTTTTAGAAGACATCACCTAAACAACGTAACAAAGCATTTCTAGCTCATCAAATGGAGCATTATCAAAAACAACTGTCTCGGTTTAGAAACAATAATGGATAAGCAACTGACTCCAACTATAACCTGGCAGTTTCTCGACAACCTAAATGAAGGCATCATCATTGTTACACCTGATGGCCTGATTGAATACATAAATCCCTCGGCAAAGAATTGGTTGGGTCTTAACGATTTAGTCTCGCTGCCCGATCACTTTGCTCATTTCGGCATATCTGACAAAGAATGGAAAAAGCTAAAGAGTGGTTCAGGGCATAAAACGACATTGGCATTAGCCAGTGGGGTTGTAACCCTCGAATCACACTATTGGCAAGAGTATGAAGGCAATCTACTTCAAATATTGGTTAATCCTGTTTTGTCAGAAATAGATGCTTCGATTGAACACCTTACGACGCTAACACGCATCAGTAATGAACCAAATTTTGACAACAAATTGCAGCTCATTGTTGATGGGCTGCGTTCTGTAGGTTGGGAGCGGGTAATCCTGAGTTTACGTGATGCACAATTTAAGCCAACCAAGCTAATTGGCAGTGGCTTTTCACCAGCAGAAATGCAGCACCTAGCCCAAAACATGCTGCCAGCAGCAGCCTGGATCGATCTATTTGATAATGAACTGTATCAACAGTTTCGGCGCGGCTCTTGCTACTTTGTGCCAGAGGAAAGCACCTGGCTGCGGGGATATTTAGATCGGATCATTCCCGATCAACAAGGTACGAACACAGATGCACAAGGGTGGCATCCTTTAGATGTTTTGTGTGTGCCTCTTTATAATCAGCGACAAGAGCGGATTGGTTTAATTGGATTGGATAGGCCGAAAAACGGCCGTCGCCCCACCCCACAAGTCCTACAAATCATCGAACTCTACGCCCAATTTGCCGCCTCCGCCATCGAAATCACCCAAATCGTCCAAGAAACATTAGGTCGCACCCAGGGACTAGAACTGCTTATAGAAGCCAGCAACACAATCTCCGGCATCTTAGACCGCGACACCCTCCTGACCCAAACCAGCCAATATATGCTCCAAGTTGCTCAAGCCCAGGGCTACACCATCTACCAATGGCATCCCATCGAGCGACACCTAACCGTCATCGAAGACTACTCGCAGATCGCCCATACCCGTAATCTACGCCCAGGCACCATCCTCCAAGACGATCAAATCCTCCAGATAGGGACAAATTTCGAGCCACTTGTACGACAAATACAAGGTAGCGCAACCCCCCTCATCCATCAACCAACCTGGTTAAAAGAAAGCTATACCACCATTCTACTCCCCCTCACCCTCTCCGAAGAAATTTACGGCTTTATCCAACTCTTCAACCATCTTGAACACCAGGTCATTGACCAAAACCAACTACAACTCTTAATCGCCCTCTCCAACCAGACCAGCGCTGCCCTGGAAACAGTCCTCATTTTTGAAGACACTTACGAGCGCGAACAATTTTACAACGCCCTCGGCAGCGTTACCCTGGCCCTCAACTACACACTCAACCTACAAACCATCCTCAACCTTATCTGCCGCGAGAGTTTGCAGATTTTTAACGCTGACGGCGCGTACATATGGCAGCAAGATGGCGGCCAACTTATTGGCAGTGCCGCCCAAGGAGCCAATGAAAAAGAGTTTATTGGTCGAACCATCTCCGTCCAAAAGCACAATTCCTTTGTCAACAACGTCATTCGTCGCGGTGGGCCAACCTTCATCAATAACTTCAATCAGGTTGATGCCATCCACCTCGAATTACCCCAAAACGACACCATTCAAGCTGTACTGGGAGTCCCTTTAGAACAGGAAGGCCAAATTATTGGCGTTCTTATTCTTGTAGACAGAAACAATCCAAATCACTTTAGTGATAAAGATTTAACCAAAGCCTCGCTTTTTGGTGTGCAGGCGGCCATTGCCCTGCAAAATGCCAAACTATTTGAGGGCTTACGGCAGTTTAATGAAGAATTGGATTCCCGCGTCGCGGAGCGAACACGGGCGCTCAATGAAGAGAGTACCCGTGTAAAGATTCTTCTCCGCATTACTTCAGAGCTTTCTGCCAGCCTGGATCAGGGGCGGGTGCTTAACCAGGCCCTGGATTTAGTGAACGAGGTCGTCAACGCCACTCAAGGTGTTATTTTGCTTATTGATCAAGAAACGGATGAGTTAGTCTTCCGTGCCTCTTTTGGCGATGATAGACCTATGCCCCCCCAGGGCATTCCCAGCGGGATGATGCGTGGCGAAGGGCTGGCCGGGTGGATGATTGACAATCGTTCACCGGTTATTGTTCATGATACCAATGATGATCCCCGGTGGATAGAACGGGATACCAGCCGCAATATCCGGTCTGTTTTGGCTGTGCCGCTTATTAGCAGTGAGGAAGTGATCGGGGTGTTGATGTTGTTTCATGCCCGTCCTTCGGCCTTTACCTCGCAGCAGCTAGACTTGGTGGAAGCGGCCGCCATTCAAGTCGCCAATGCTATCAATAATGCCAATTTATACCTGCTGATTCGTGATCAGGCGGAAAGGATGGGGCGGCTGCTGCGAGAGGCCCAGGTGGAAGCTGCCAAAAGCCAGGCTATTCTGGAAAGTATTGCCGATGGGGTTTTGGTGGCCGATGCCCACAGTGAGATTACTTTGGTTAATCGCGCTATTACCACCATTTTGAATATGCCCCGCCAAGAATTGGTAGGTAAATCGGTGAAAGAGTTGTTGGGATTGTATGATCATTCGGCCGATACGTGGATTGCCACTCTTGAGGATTGGTCGAAAAATGCGGATATTATCAATCAACTGACGGTTCTTGAGGATCGGCTGATTTTTGAGGAGAAGGTAGTCAGTGTTCACCTGTCACCTGTGTTTGTGGGTAATTCGTTCTTTGGTACGGTGTCTGTTTTTAGGGATATTACTAAAGAAGTTGAGGTGGAAAATCTAAAGAGCGAGTTTGTTTCGACAGTGTCTCATGAACTGCGAACACCCATGACTTCGATTAAGGGGTACGCAGATTTGATGCTGATGGGGGCTGCGGGCACCTTAACTACGCCGCAAACACGCTATTTGCAAGTGATTAAGAGTAATGCGGATCGGCTGCATGATTTGGTGAATGATCTGTTGGATATTTCTCGGATTGAAACGGGGAAGACGAAGTTGGATTTACGGCCGTTAGACATCCCCCAAATTGTCAATCAAATCATCAACGAACATGTACAGGGCCTCATGCAAGCCGAAGACAAACAGATGCAGATTTCGGTTGAGATGTCTTCATCCTTGCCACTAGTCAATGGTGACCAAACGGCCGTTATCCAAATCCTCACCAACCTCCTCGACAACGCCTTCAACTACACACCAGAAGGCGGCAAAATCCAAATCGCCGCCAAAGCCCGCGACAACTTCGTTGACATCAGCATCAAAGACACAGGCATCGGCATCTCCCCAGAAAATCAAGCCAAAATCTTTGACCGCTTTTTTAGAGCCGACGACCATATTGTTCAACAAGTGCGAGGCACCGGCCTGGGGTTAGCCATCGTGCGGGCACTCATCGAAATGCACGGTGGTACATTAACCGTAGAAAGCACACCCAACATAGGAAGTACTTTCACATTCAATCTACCTGTTGTTGTTGAAGATGGCGACGAGCCAGCCTAAAACACAACAGATCGAATAGTTCAAGCACGAGAGACATATGACAAAAATCCTCATTGCAGAAGACGACCATGATATTCGCGAGCTAATCGTATTAACCCTACAATTTCATGGATTTGATGTCACGCCAGCTGAAGACGGAGCCGCCGCCGTTGAGTTAGCCCCCACCGACAGCTTCGATCTCATCTTGATGGATGTAAGAATGCCACGCATGACAGGTTACGAAGCCTGCAAACATCTCAAAGCCAACGAAGCCACCCGCGACATTCCCGTCATATTCTTATCGGCCAAAGGGCAAGAAACCGAAATAACCACTGGGTTAGACGCAGGAGCAGCCGATTACATCCTAAAACCATTCGCTCCTGACAAATTAATCAGCACCATCAACAAAGTCTTGGGCAACTAATGGGATCGGTGGCAGGAGTATCTTAAACACCGTATGAGCATCACCACTGTAGGCAGCCAACTCGTTCATTACGAGGTATTAGGTCGAGGCAAGCCCCTCATCTTCATTCATGGGTGGCTTGGCTCTTGGCGCTATTGGTGGCCGGCCATGCAAGCCATTTCGCCCCACTGCCGCACCTACGCCTTCGACCTGTGGGGCTATGGCGATTCCAGTAAATCTGAGGATCAATATTCACTGTCTGCCTATGTATCCATGCTGCAAGAGTTCATCTCCCGCCTCAGCATTTCTAAACCCGTCATCCTTGTCGGCCATTCATTAGGCGCAGCCATTGCCCTAAAATACACCACCGAATTCCCCGAAGATGTGGCTAAATTGGTGACTGTAGCCTTGCCCGTCCAAGGCGGCACCATCAACAACCGCCTCACAAATTCAGACCCCGATTCCGTTTTGTCCAAAGTTTTGGGCAAAGCCAACAGCTTTACCGAAGTCGAAACGGAAATCCGCAAAACCGATCAAGCGGCCATGAATCGCCTGGCAAGCGAACTATCGGCTACCAATTTTGCCACCCGGCTGGTGGAATGCCCGCGCCCCGTTTTAATGGTCTTTGGCGATCAAGACCCCATCGTCCCCCCCCCTTCTGGCGACTACTATCACTTACAAAAACCGGGCAACAACCGCTATTATGTGGCCCTCAGCGATTGCAATCATTTCCCCATGCTGCAAGAAAAAGCCAAGTTTAATCGGTTGCTTATAGACTTCATTTTAGCCCAAGATCATGAACTGGATGGCTTGTCTGAGAAAGAATTCTGGACACGCCGCACCCGGTAGCTGTATCATCCATAACTGTGAAACATTTTAGACTTTTGGCAGGCTGTGGCTGGTTGGTATTGGCGATTTTGTTGCTGGCGGGTTGCGGCAACTCATCAACGGCCGTTTCCACCCCCACCACTCCTCCCCTCCCCACCGCCACCACCAGCCTCCCCACAACCCCCCCAACCCATCTCCCTCCCACCCTAGCCCCCACCATCCCCCCGCCAGCCATTGCCACCAACACCCCCCTCGCCCTGGCCACCACCACCCTGCCCCCTACCATCCCTGCTGCGCCCACCGCCACCTCAGCCATCGAGGGCCTCATCGGCCCCGACAACTTCCCCGACAATGTAAATCCCCTGACAGGCGAAATTGTGAGCGATCCGGCCGTTTTAGCGCGACGGCCGTTAGCCATCAAAATCTCCAACGCCCCCCCCATCGTGCGCCCCCAATCTGGCCTCAACAGTGCCGATCTGCTGTTCGAACACTATGCCGAAGGCGGGTTGACCCGCTTTACGGCCGTTTTCTACAGCCATGATGCCGACCCCGTTGGCTCCGTGCGCAGCGGCCGTCTACTCGATCTAGAAATCCCCAAAATGTACGACGCCGGCTTCGCCTTCTCCGGCGCATCCGGCCCACTCAAAATCCTCTTCCGCGAATCCCCTTTTTTTGATCGTGTCGTTTCCCCCGACTACGCGCATGGGGGATTCTTCCGCGTCGAAGACCCCAACAAAGCCTTCGAGCATACCCTCTTCACCAGCACCGCCAATTTACGCTGGATTCTCGATCAGCGCGGGCAAAACACCCCACCCCAATTCCACAGCGGCATGTCCTTCCGTGCCGCCCCCCTGGCCCCCGGCACACCAGCCACCAGCCTGGAAGTGGGCTATCAAGGCACAAATGTGTTCTGGACTTATAATGCCGCAGACGGCCGTTACTACCGTTGGGCCGACGGCAATCCCCATCTCGATGCCAACACCAACCAACAAGTCAACTTCAAAAACGTCATCGTCCTGGCTGCGCACCACGAAGACACCGACATTTTAGAAGACAATGTAGGCGGCGGACACTACTCCATCCAGATTCAAATTTGGGGCGAAGGCCCCGTCTCCATCTTCCGCGACGGCCAGCGATTCGACGGCCTTTGGCACCGCAACAACCCCGACGACATGCTCACCTTCACCGATGCCGACGGCAACATCCTGCCCCTTGCCCCTGGCAACAGCTTCTTCCAAATCGTTCCCCTCGGTTTTGACCAACTTCTTGTAACACCATAAAATCTGTTATCTGCATTTGTTACAAGGAGAAAACCGTGAAACTTGTCACCTATCAACATAACAATCAAATTCGTCTGGGCGCATGGCGCGAAGATGGCATCGTAGATTTAACGGCCGTTGCCCCCAACATGCTCACCCTCATCGAAATGGGTGCCGATGGCCTCGCCCAAGCCCAAACCCACAGCCACAAAGCCACCAGCAGCATCCCCCTGGCCAATGTCAAACTGCTGGCCCCCATCCCCGACCCCCGCCGCAACATCTTCTGCCTCGGCCTCAACTACGCCGCCCACGCCGAAGAATCCAACCGCACCAAAGGCTTCGAGTCAGAACTGCCCCAATTCCCCGTCATCTTCACCAAAGCCACCACCTGCGCCAACGGCCCCTACGACAACATCCCCTTCGATGCCCACGTCTCCGACAAAATTGATTGGGAAGTGGAATTAGCCGTCGTCATCAGCAAAAACGGCAAAAACATCAGCACCGATGAAGCCATGAACTACATCTACGGCTACACCATCATGAACGATGTCAGCGCCCGCGACCTGCAACGCGACCACAAACAGTTCTTCAAAGGCAAAAGCCTCGATGGCTACGCCCCCATGGGGCCATGTCTCGTTACCGCCGATGATCTGTCCAACCCCCACAACCTCCACATCACCTGTCGCGTCAATGGTGTCACCAAACAAGAAAGCAACACCAGCCAGATGATCTTCGATATACCCGCCACGCTCTACCACCTCTCACGGGGCGCAACATTGCTCGCTGGCGACATCATCGCCACCGGCACACCCGAAGGCGTGGGCTTTGCCCGCACCCCACCCGAATTCCTCAAACCGGGTGATGTTGTCGAGTGTGAAGTCGAAGGAATTGGCGTAATACGCAATCAGATAGGCTAAAAAAGTTGGCGAGATTGGGAGATTCGCTCAGCGATCTCCTAATCTCCGTTTTTACAACCGGGCAATACAATGCGAAAAGTAGTTCCCTCACCCAAAGTGCTGCTAACCTCAACACGGCCGTTTAACCCTAACACATAATCCTTCAGCCAAAACAGCCCAAACCCCATCCCCGTCTCCTTCGTAGACCAGCGCATCTGGAACATCGCCGCCATATGTTCCTCACTAATCCCCACCCCATCATCACCAATCACCACCTCAATCGTGTCATCCTCATGACAACAACTCCTCACCTGAATATGCCCCGTATAAGGGCTTACCTGTGTTCCATCTTCCGCCGACTCCTTCTCCAAAATGGCCTCCATGCCATTCTTCATCAAAATGCGGAACGCCTCCGCCAGCATATCAAAAGAAGTCCGTATCTTCGGTAAATCCCGCGCAAAATCTGTTTGCACCTCAATATGGCCGTCCAAATTCAGCGTATCATTCGCTTTAGAGATAGCTATCTCCAAAGCCCGGTTCACATCCACATACTCATCCGTCACCTCATGCCAGGGTTCATGCAGCCCATCCAAAATCGCCGTTGCATCCTCCAGCCGCTTGATATAGCGCGAAGTAGATTGCAGCATCTCCCTCAACTGAATGGGGTCATCCTTCACCATCGCCAAAATCTGCATAAAAGCACGGAAAGCCCCCACATGATTGCGTAAGGCATGAACATTCGCCGCCGCACTAAAGGCCATCTTGCCAAACACCTCAGCCACCTGCCGCTGCTCTTCGGCCGTTTGATACAGCTTCTCAATCTCATGCCGCTGCTGTTCTGCCTTGCTGTACAACTCTTCAACCTCGCGGTACAGGCGGGCATTGCGAATGCCCACAGCCGCTTGCTGCCCAAACCCTTGCAGCAAATCAATCTCCTCCCGCTTAAACCCTTCAGGATCGGCCGTTGCCGCAAACAAATTCCCCACAAACTGCATTTCATTGCCAGACGAAGCCGTCTCCAAGAAAAACGGCACAGCTATCACCTGCTTCACACCCAGGGCTGGCTGAATCATCTCCGCAAAAACCGGGCGCGTTGCCTCCGGCACAACCGGCGTAAACAAAGAATAAATCTCATCACTCACCACCGGCTTCCGTTCATGAAAAGCCCGCACACTCAAATTATCCCGAAAGCCAGCCTGATGCACATACACCCGATCCAACTTCGGGTCAGGGTTCATGATACTGACACGACGGCCCATTAACTGAGAAACGGCCGTTTCCCACTGCTCCACCTGCCCCACATCCACATACTTCCCATTAAAATGCGACACCCGCAGCGACAGCGAATCATCCCGCTCATACGTCGAAACCAACGCCGCCACATACCCCAACACACTCACCACACCCTCCACAATCTGCTGCACAATCGCCTGCTCATCCTGATGCAAACTCGCTTGCAGCTCCGTCGTCAGCTCCTTCGCCACCTCCAAAACCTGCGTGCGCTGGCGTTCCAACTCAATCGCCGCCGCCGCCTGCCGCCCAAAAGCCGTCAAAATAATCTTATCCTGCTCCCGAATCACACCCTGCTTAATGGCAAACAAATTCCCCACAATCTCCGGCTCACTATCCCCCGAGCCTTCCAAGAAAAACGGCACAGCCACCACCTGCTTAATGCCAAAGCCCAACTGAATCGTCTTAAAAATCGGCCGCACCACTCCTGGCAAAATCGGCGTAAACAGCGAGAAAAAATCATCACTCACCACCGGCTCACGCGCCTTCACCGCCTGCACACTAAGATTACTCTTATACCTATCCTCATTCAAATACACACGCGCAATCGTCGGGTCCGGGTTAGTAATACTCAGATCACGGCCCATCAACCGGGAAATTCGTTTCTCCCAGGGTTCCACTTTCTCCAAAGGCGCAAGTTGGGGATCAAAAAAAACGGCCCGAACCGGCAAAGAGCCATCCTTCTCCACAGTGGCTACCATCGCCCCCAAATAACCCAACGCCGTCACCACATCACGGGCAACCTGCTGCAAAGTTACATCTAATCTCGTTCTCGCCGTTTGTCGCGTCGAATCGGGCATCATGAAAAGTCAGAAAGCAATCAAGCCAAAAAATATAGACGACAGCAAAAAAATAACTGCCAAAAAAATTATAACAGATTCACCCAGCCGGGCTGGGGCAAAGAAATAATATTAACGACATCTAAACACCGATTAGCGGTTTATTCACGGTTATTATCGTTTTTGAACGGCCGTTAACACCCGTTTCACCTGTGGCGCATCCAAAAACTGCCGCCGCAAAGCCTCATCCGCAATCGGCGCAGTAACTTGATGAATAATCTCCGCCGCAATCTGATAATGCACCATCGCCAGAGCCGGATTATCCGCCACATCCCCCAAAGCCACATGCCCCTGCCACAAAACCAGCCGCTGCCCCGTCTCATGCGTCAAAAACAAACTCTGCTGCCAGGCCGCTTGCGCCGCCACCACATCCCCATTCTGCTGATGATACAACCCCATCAGATACATCGTCCGCGCCACATGCACCCGCATCTCATACTGCTGCGCCAAAGCCAACGACTTCTGAATATGCTCCCAGGCATCCTCAAGTTGCCCCTGTTCCAATTCCACCAAAGCAAGCGTATACAATGTTTGCAGGCGAATATCCAGATCATCCTCCTCCCGCAGCAAAGCCAAAGCCTTCTGCAACTGGCTGCGCCCACCTTCAATATCACCCAAATAATACAAATCCACACCCAAATTACGGTGAATATCGGCCAACGTACTAGGCAAATTATCCGTCTCCAGCGGCAGACTATGCACGGCCGTTATCGCCTGTTCATGATAAGTACGCGCCTGCGCCATCGCCAGCAAATCCTGATAACACTCCCCCAAATTACTCAGCAGCATCCCCACCGCTGGATGCTTCAAATAACGAGCCAGCTTCAGCCCCTCCTCATACCCCTCAATCGCCTTATCCAAACGGCCGATATAATGCTGCGTCAGCCCAATATTGATCCACACATTCAACTGGCTCGGCAAATCCCGCAGCTCCTCATACATATCCAACGCCCGCTGATAAAACCCCAACGCCTCATCCAAATGATCCTCAAACCAGGCCAAATTACCCTGCTGCTGCACCACCACCGCCCGACAAAACAGATCACCCTGCTTCTCCGCCAGCAATGCCGCCTCTTGCAGCTTCACCTTAGCCGCCGCAATCTCCCCCGACTGCGCCAGCGTATGCGCCCATCGCTCCAGCCCTTGCACCGCAAAACGGCCGTCTCCCCCCGCCACCGCCACACATTGCGCAAACAACTCAATCGCCCCCGGCAGCTCCCCCAAACGGCGCGAAGCCTCACCATAATAATACAAAGCCAAAGCCCGGCTCTCCCGCCCCGCCCCATCCGCCGCCGGAACGGCCGTCAACAACTCCTGGCACAAAACCATCACCCGCCGCAACTGCCAACTTTCGGCGGCACCCATAATTGCCTTCTCCAACTGTTTCAATGTCGTCATACCCAAATTTTACCCCTTCCACCACGCTTGGTAAATCACCCAAAGCTCACTATACTTAACCTCCAAACCAACCCACAAATCATTGGCTACCATGCAACTAGATTTAGAACTCTTCCGCGAAAGCATCCAGATAGAACCCGGCCTCCGCCTCAGCTACATCGTCGTCTCCCCCGAACGGCCGTCCCAAACCATCCTCCTCATCCACGGCTTCGGCGGTCGTGCCCGCCAATGGCGCTACCAAATCGAAGAATTCGCCCACACCAACCGCGTCATCGCCATAGACATGCGCGGGCATGGCCTCTCCGACCGCCCTCCAGATGGCTACGAGATGCCCCGCCTGTTAGCCGACATAACGGCCGTTCTCCACCACCTCCACATCACCGAACCCATCATCCTCATCGGCCACTCCTTCGGCGTCGCCATCGCCACCGAATTCGCCCACGCCCACCCCCAACAAGTCAGCCGCCTCATCCTCATCGCCGGTGCTGGCGAATACAACATCCCCAAACCCTACAAACTCCTCTTCCGCCTGCCCCCCAACCTCATCAGCCTCCTCCAACCCATCGCCGACCGCTTCGCCGATGCCAGCCTGCGCTCCCTACGCCAAATGTACCTGCACAACCTCCGCCACTGGCGCGGCTGGGACATCTTCCCCCAACTCAAGCCCCCCACCATGGTCATTCTCGGCAATCGAGACCGCGTTCTGCCCCAAGCCGCCTTCGAGCGCGTCGGCGAACTCGTCCCCGCCGCCACCTCCGAAGTCATCAACGTCGGCGTCTCCGCCCATATGGTCATGCTCGAACGGCGCGATGCCGTCAACCGCGCCATCGAACGCTTCATGGAAACCGATGTCACGCCCGCCCACCTGCCACGCTGGCGCATGGATGAGGCAGATGGGCGTGGCAACTTATTACGCGAACGCCCCTGGCTGGCCCATTACGAAACGGCCGTTCCCCCCACCCTCGACATCCCCCACATCCCCCTCACCCGCCTGCTAGACCGTGCCTGGCGACGCTTTCCCCGCCGCCCCGCCATCCGCTTCTTGGGCCGCACCCTCAGCTACAAAACCCTCAGCGCCCAAGCCGCCCGCTTTGCCAATGCCCTGCAAGCCCTCGGCATCCAAAAAGGCACGCGCATCATGCTCGTCCTGCCCAATACCCCCCACCTGGTCATCGCCTTTTATGGAGCTTTACGCATTGGGGCCATTGTGGTGATGGGCAACCCCTTACTGGATGCGGAAGAGTTAGCCCGCGAAGCCCAACGCACAGAGGCCGAAGTTTTGGTGACGTTGACCCGTTTGGAAGCAACGGCCGTTCACATCAAGGCCCAATCCACCATCAACCACATCATTTACGCCAGTCCCAAAGATTATCTACCTTTACCTATCGGCAAACGCCCCTTTGCTTTTAGCGATGGCCTTAAACGGCCGCTCGATGCCACTGACTTCCTCTGGTGGCAGCTTTTACGCAAACATCCCCCCATTCCCCCCGAAGTTGAGGTGAAAGCGGAGGATACGGCCGTTATCCAATTCACCAGCGGCACCACCAACGACCCCAAAGGCGTCACCCTCAGCCACTACAACCTCGTCGCCAACGTCATGCAAATCCGCGCCTGGCTCACCGACGTGCGCGACGGCCAGGAAGTCAGCCTATGCGTCATCCCCTTTAGCCATGTCTACGGCATGACCTCCGCCATGAATACGGCCGTTTCCCAGGGAGCCAGCATGATCCTCCTGCCCCGCTTCGATGCCGAAGAAATCCTGCAACAGATCAAAAAGTACAAACCCACCCTCTTCCCTGGCGTACCCACCATGTACGTCGCCCTCAACAACTTTCCCAACGTGCGCCGCTATAATGTCCAATCCATCCGCGCCTGCATCAGCGGCGCGGCTCCCCTGCCCATTGAAGTGCAAGAAGCCTTCGAGAAGCTGACCAAAGGCAAGCTGGTGGAGGGGTATGGCCTGAGTGAGGCCAGTCCTGTGACGCACAGCAATCCGATATACGGCCGTTCCAAAATCGGCACCATCGGTCTGCCCTTACCTAGCACCGAAGCCCGCATCATAGACCTCAAAACCGGTAAACCGGCTAAACCCGGCCAAATTGGCGAACTGGTCATACGCGGCCCCCAGGTGATGCAGGGCTACTGGCGCGACGAAGCCGCCACCCGCCAGGTCATAGACAACCAAGGCTGGCTGCACACCAACGACATCGCCCGCATGGACGAAGACGGCTACTTCCAAATCATCAGCCGCCGCCAGGACATGTGGCAGGCCGACGAGGAAACGCCCGCCTTCCCCCGCGATGTGGAAGAGATCATCTACGAACTACCCGAAGTGCGCGAAGTCGTCGTCATCGCCATCGCCAACCAGCCCATCGCCTTCGTCTCCCTGCGCGACAAAACCCGCATCCCCGCCCAAACCGTCATCGCCTTCTGCCAACGCCGCCTGCCGCCCAATCAGGTTCCCCGCCTCGTCATCTTCGTCAAAGAGTTCCCGCGCAGCTTCATCGGCAAAGTCCTGCGCCGCGAACTCGTCAGCCAATACCAACACGAAATCACCGCCGAAGCGGGCAGCGTCGGCGAACACCTCGCTGGATTAAGCGATGAACCGTAGGCGCGGTATCCTTACCGCGTTTTGCTCGGCAACTTATTAGCTGCAAGCAATCTCATTGCTCCGGCACGGCCTTTCTCGCCCAAATTGCTATGCCCGATGTCCCATCGTGCCAGCAGTTTGCACAAGTGCGGTTGGCAGGGCAGGCAAAGCAGTTGTTTTGTAGGATGGTGGGTTTTGGGTCTCTGGAAAATTGTATGGCAATGGTAGGGGCGGGACGGCGCGGTATTACCTCAGATAAAATAAATCGCCTAGTCTCCGCGCCGTCTCGCCCCACAGGCAAGATATTGGGCGAGATGGGCGGGATGGATCGCTGTCCGTTTAGCCCAGATCATGGCCCGCCCATCCCGCCCCTACCACCCAAAACATCAAACAACCCCCAAACCCCCATCTAAACAGACAAAAAAGTCCACATACGTGGGCCAAATTCCAAACAACAACACCAACTGCACATCCATGCACCTTCCCCCTACAAAGTCAACGTAATCCCCGGATCAGGCTCCGCCTTCGCCAGCTTCACCCACACAAAAAAGGCCGGCGCATAATAAGACACCCACAGCAGCGTCAGCAAATAACGCACAAAGCGCAAAATCAGCCCCAACCACAACGGGTCCTCCGGCAAAACGGCCCGCAGCCCAAAGAAAATAACGGCCGTTCCCACCATCCCCACCACATAACGCAGCCCCCGCTGCCACACTGTCCCTTCCGTCAAAAAACGCACGCGGCTGGCCTCAAACAACACACCAATACCAAAACCCAGCAAAGCGGCAACGGCCGTCACCATCGCCTCAATACTCTCCCGTTCGGCCGGTTCAATAAAGGCTCGCCAAGAAACGGCCGTATCCGCCTCCCCAATAATCAACCGCACCACCACATACAGCAGCGCAAACACCACCGGCACAGCCACCACCACCAACAGCTTCTGCCCCAAAATCCGCTTATCCAACTTCGCCGCCACCTTCCGCTGCCAAATAGCATAACCACCCAAAATCAACCCCGCCAGCAGCAGCCCCACCAACACATCATGCACAAAATGCACCCCCAAATAAATCCGGCTCAGGCACATCACCACCACCATAAACACCGCCAAAGCCGTAAACCAACGGCGGCGAATCCAATAAGCCAGGAAGGGATAGATAACGGCCGTTAACTGCGCATGACCACTCGGCACACCATACCCCGCCGCCTCACCCAACCCCACCTCCTCATCCAGCCAAAACGGGCGCAGCCCCCGAAACGCCTGCTTCAACAGCGAATTAGAAGCCACCGCCAACAAAAACAGATACGCCACATGCTTCCCCATCCGCTTATCCACACTCCAATACAGCAGCGGAAACAGCAGCAAATAAAACTCCGTCTCGCCCAAAGCACTCATAAATTGCATAAAACCAGTAAGCTGGGGGTAATTCGCTTGCAGCCAGCGCGTCACATTCAAGCCAATATCAAAAATGGCATCCATCTACTTTCTCCTGATGATCGGCCGTTTTATCAGCAAATCTAATACTTCCCAGACAAAATTGTAACCACCATCCCCCAAACAGCCAAAATTACCACCCTGGCCCCTCCACACCACTCCGGTTTGCCACGATCAAGCAGGTGATTATAATTTGTTCATGAACAGAACTGGTCAGATTCCCTCAAGCTCATTTATAGTACAACTCAAGAGGTAAAATTTATGTCCGCTAGAATCTTAGTGATAGAAGACGAAGAACGCATTCGCAACTTTTTACAACGTGGCCTCACCTTCGAAGGCTACCGGGTAGATACCGCCGCCGACGGCGAAGCTGGCCTAGACATCGCCCGCGACAATCCCCCCGATCTCGTCCTCCTCGATCTGATGCTGCCCGGCCTGGATGGCATCGAAGTCTGCCGCCGCCTCCGCGCCGCCAGCGACGTACCCATCCTCATGCTCACCGCCAAAGAATCCGTAGAAGATCGAGTCACCGGACTAGATGCCGGTGCCGACGACTACCTCGTCAAACCCTTCGCCTTCGACGAACTCATGGCCCGCCTCCGCGCCCTACTCCGCCGCGCCCAACCCACCAAACCCCAAGTCTACCGCTTCGGCGACCTGGAACTAGACACCGGCACACGGCAAGGCCGCCGCGCTGGCCGCATCTTCGACCTCACCGCCAAAGAGTACGAACTCCTCGAACTCTTCATGCGCCACCCCCGCCAGGTACTCACCCGCGAAATCATCTTCGACCGCGTGTGGGATTATGACTTCGGCGGCGAAAGCAACATCATCGAAGTCTACGTCCGCTACCTGCGCCAAAAAACAGAGTCAAACGGCATGTCCCGCCTCATCCACACCGTGCGCGGCATCGGCTACGTCCTACGCGAAGGAGCCGCTTGATGCAGCGGGATTGGAGATTAGAGATTGGAGATTGACCAGTCTCTAGTCTCCAATCTCCAGTCTCCCCCTCAACCATGTCCATCCAAAACCGCCTCCTCTTCATCTACACCATCATCTTCTCCATCGCCTTCCTGCTGATAGCGTTGATTGTTTACAACCTGCCACGCAACCGCATTTTGGCCGAAATTGATGGCGATTTGGAGGCCCTGGCCGATGAAGTCATCCGCCCCGGCAATTTAGCATTCGGCCGTTTAGGCACCATCAGCATCAGCCTGCCCGATGACTTAGCCAACTTTGAAACAGCCTCCACCCTCCTCATCATCGTAGATGCTCGCGGCACCATCATCGCCAATTCGCAAAACCTGGGCAATTTTGAAGGAACCCTGGACCCCAACGGCTTTGGCAACGAAAAGAACATCAGCCAGGTGCGCCAAGAAGACGCTTTACTGCGGGTACTCACCGTGCCCATCAAAGATGGCTCACGGATTGTGGGTTATTTGCAAGTCGGCCGTTTACTCGACAACTACGAAAGCTTCAACCGCATCCTCTTCATCGCCCTGCTGGTAGGGCTGGGAGCCGCCAGTGCCTCCCTTTTCGTGGCCGTATGGCTCACCCCCAGCCTGTTTCGGCCATTAGAAGACATCGCCTCCGTCGCCGGCCAAATCACCCGTGCCGACGATCTCAGCCGCCGCGTCCCCGGTGCCGAACGCTCCGACGAAATTGGCGATTTAGCCCGCTCCTTCAACCAAACATTAGAGCGATTAGAACGGCTATTCCGCTCACAGCAGCGCTTGTTGGCCGACGTCTCCCACGAACTACGCACCCCGCTCACCGCCATGCGCGGCAACGTAGATTTAATGCGCCGCATGGGCGAAGTGGATTGGGCTTCTCTGGACATCATCCACGACGAAATTCAGCGCATGACCCGCCTGGTCAGCGACTTGCTGCTTCTGGCACGGGCCGATTCAGGCGGCATGTCGCTGCAACTGCAAGTTATCGAGCTAGACAATCTCTTTTTTGATGTGTACCGGCAGGCACAGCTTTTGCCAAAATCGGTAGATTTGGTGGTAACGGCCGTTGACCAAATCCGCGTCTACGGCGACCCCGACCGACTCAAACAACTCCTCCTCAACCTCATAGACAACGCCATCAAATACACCCCCACTGGCGGCCACGTCTACCTGGCCCTCTCCAAAGAAAACGGCTGGGCCAACATCCAAATCACCGACACCGGCATCGGCATCCCCCCCGAAGACCTGCCCCACATCTTCGACCGCTTCTACCGCGTAGACAAAGCCCGCACCCGCCAACAAGGCGGCTCCGGGCTGGGCCTGTCCATCGCCAAATCCATCGCCCAGGCCCATCACGGCGATATAAAAGTACGCAGCGAAGTAGGCAAAGGCACCACCTTCATCATTCTACTGCCCATCTTAGAAGATCACTCCACGCCCGAAATCGAAGAGTCCGCCCACAAAACCCGCCCTGGCCTGCGCCTGCTCATCCCCCGCCAACCCGTCGAAAACTAACCCCCATCCCCCCACTCACCGGCAATCCGCACAATCGCCGCCAAACTGCGCTCCACATCCTCATCCGTTGTCGCCCACGAAGAGACACTAATACGCATAGCCGCCCGTCCTTGCCAGACTGTGCCGCCACACCAGCATGTGCCATCCGCTTGAACGGCCGTAATCAACCCTCTCGTCCTCTCCTCACTACCAAACGACACCAACACCTGATTCAGATTCACCTCATTCAACACCACAAAACCCGCCTCGCGCAGCCCCACCGCAAACCGCCGCGCCCGAGCGCAGCAGCCCTCAATCATCCCAGCTAGCCCCGAACGACCCAACGACCGCAGCGCCGCCCACACCTCCAACCCCCGCCCCCGCCGCGACGCTTCCGGCGTATAGTGCATCGGCTCCCGCTGCTCCTCCACCACCAAATAAGCCGCCGCCGTCGTCGCCATCGCCGTCCGCAAATGCTGCGGATCGCGGCAAAAAACAAGGCCACTATCATACGGCACATTCAGCCACTTATGCGCATCCGTCGCCCACGAATCCGCCTCATTCACACCCACTGCCAAATGGGCCAACCCTGGCGCCGCCGCCGCCCACAGCCCAAACGCCCCATCCACATGCACCCAAGCCCCCGCCTCATGCGCCGCCGCGCAAATCGCCTGCGCCGGATCAAACGCCCCCGTATTCACATTCCCCGCCTGCATACACACAATCGTCGGCCCCGACATAGCGGGCAATTTATCTGCCCGCAGCCGCCCCTGCCCATCCACCGGAACCCGCACCACCCGCTCCCGCCCCAAGCCCAACATGCTCAACGCCTTCAACAAACTCACATGCACCTCCTCGCCCACAATCACCGTAATGGGCGGCGCACCAAACAGCCCCTGCGCGGCCACATCCCAGCCCAACTTAGCCAACACCGCCTGACGCGCCGCCGCCAACCCCGTAAAATTTGCCATCGTGGCCCCTGTAACAAAGCCCGCCGCCGCCCCTTTGGGCAAATTCAACACATCCAACAGCCAGCCCAGAGCCACCTCCTCCACCACCGCAGCCACCGGGGAAGCGGCTTGCAACATGCCATTCTGATCCCACGCCCCTGCCAGCCAATTGACAGCCAAACAAGCTGGCAGCACACCCCCCGTAACAAAGCCAAAATAACGGCCGCTTGCCGAAGCCACCGCCGCTGGCGACCCCCACTCATCCAACATAGCCAACACCTCCGCCGGATCAGTCGGCTGTTCAGGTAAAGGTTCATTAAAAGCATCGAGTTGAGCAATGGCAGCCACATCGGGGAATATACGGCGGTTGTCAAGACTCGCCAGGTAGCTGCTGGCGCGATGAACACTATCTTGCAATAAGTCACGCATGGGAATACCTTCATTCGGGGATAGTTACGGCCGTTTCCAGCCACACTCATTATAACCCAACACCCAACAAGCCTACAGCCCCCGCCAAAGCCCTGAAATTGCTCCGTGTAACTATGACACTGCTTGCAAAATATGCCACAAAGCCAGCCCATACGCATCACTGGCCGACTTTGCGCTAAAACTCAACGACTCCCCCCGGAAACGAATATCACACGTATAGCCATGCGGCTGCCAGCCCAGTTGCAGCACCACCTCCGGCTCACCCAACAAAATCTCCTCCAACTCCTGGCGCAGTTGCTCCTCCGTCGGCATCCAGACCACTTCCGTCGTCAAAATATAATCCAGCGCCCACTCCACCGCCCCATGAAACGCCACAATCGGCCACCCCTTCAACAAATCCAAATGCGCCATCAAATCAGAGATAACAAAAACGCGATCATCAAACCCACGTTCAGGAATCGCAAAAAAATGGTGCAAATCCGCCCGCCACACCAAGCCCGCTTCCTTCAATGCCTGTGCTAATTCAAGTGAAATCATAATCATACAAATTGTCATTTCGAGCCGTCTTCGGACGGCCGATTTTCACATTTGCCCCTCTCGCTAAAAGCCACACCGTTAAATCCATCTGCCACCCCTCAGCTCAGTATAACGCAATCTTAACTGCGTTTACCTGGTAAGCAAAGTACCGCAAGAAGTTCAACTTCTAAATAGGCACGGCATTAACTTGCCCACTCCACCACTAGAACATATGATCCCATCCCATGTCCGACTTCACCTTTCTGCACGTCCACTCCCACTACAGCCTGCTCGGCGGCACGGCCAGCCTCCCCCAACTGGTGCAGCAAGCCCAGGCCGACGATTACCGCCACCTGGCCCTGACAGACAGCAGCGGGCTGTATGGCGCAGTGGCCTTCGTGCGCCAATGCCGCGCCGCCAACATCCAACCCATCATCGGCATGACCGTGCCCGTGACTGCACCTTTCTCCACAATGGTCAGCCAGGCCACCGCCCAACTCATCCTCCTGGCCCAAAACCCCACCGGCTATCGCTCCCTATGCCAACTGGCAGCCTGCCTGCAAGGCCACCCCGACCGCGAACAACGGCTGGCACAAGGCTTGTCGTGGGACGATTTGGCCGCTTACCGGGCTGGCCTCATCTGCCTAGACGATGGCCCCGAGGGCTGGCTGATGCGTTATGTGCAGGCAGGCGAACAGCAAGCGGCTACCCAATATGCAGCCCGATTAGCCAATATTTTTGAAGATAATGGCTACGTGGCCTTGCATGGGGATACGGCCGTTTGGCCCGAAGCCCTCGCCGCTGGACGACGGTTTGGCCTGCGCCCCGTCGCCGCCCCCCCCGTCTACTGCCTGGAGCCGGATGATGTAGAACTGCTCCGTCTCTTAGCCACAATTGAGCGCAACGGCCGTCTCGCCGACACCCCACCCATCACGACCTCTGTTCACTGGCGCACCCCCGACGAAATCGCCACCCAGTACGCCAACTTCCCCCAAGCCCTCGCCAACGTCCACGAAATCATCCACAAATGCGGCGACTGCCTGCCCAGCGGCGAAACCATCTGGCCCGATCTGACAACAGTAATCAGCGAACAGTCCCCAGTCTCCAGAAGCGAAGCGACCCAATCTCCCAATCTCGTTTTAGAAGCCCAAGCCCTTGATGGATTAGCCACCAAATACGGCCGTTCCCCCGCCACCGCCATCACCGACCGCCTGCAAAGCGAACTGACCGCCATCAACCAGCAAGGGTTTGCGCCATTATTTTTAGTCGTCGCCGACATCGTGCGCTTCGCCCGCGAACACAAAGTCCCCGTCAGCACACGCGGCAGCGTCGCCAACTCCCTCACCGCCTACTGCTTAGGCATCACCAGCGTAGACCCCATCGCCCACAGCCTCATTTTTGAGCGGTTCCTCAACCCCGCCCGGCGCAATCTGCCCGATATTGACCTCGACTTTTGCAGCCACCGCCGCGACGAGGTGCTGAACTACGTGCGCCAGACCTATGGCGAAGACAAAGTGGCCCTGGTGGCGATGATGAATACCTTCCAGCCCAAATCGGCCGTGCGCGAAACAGCCAAAGCCTATGGCTTCGACGAGGCGCAGATGAAACAGTTGGCTAAACTCATGCCTGGGCGTTGGCGTTCAGGCGATGTGCCACCGCTCGACGAGGTGTTGGCCGAGGTTGAGGATGAGGCAGCACGAGAGGTGGTGACGGTGGCCTGGCAGTTGATCGGCCGTCCGCGCCATCTCAGCGTCCACCCCGGCGGCATCATCATCACCCCCACCCCCCTGACGGATGTTGTGCCCGTGCAATGGGCCAACAAGGGCTTCCTCATGACCCATTATGACAATGCCGATCTGGAAGCAATTGGCCTGCCCAAAATTGACCTGCTGGGCATTCGCGCCCTGACCGTGTTGGCCGATACGGCCGATCTCATCCGCACCCGCCATGACCCCCATTTTCGACTGGAAGATATGCCGCTGGACGATGAAGAAACGGCCGATTTGCTGCAAAACGGCCGTACCATCGGTGTCTTCCAATGTGAATCCAGCGGCGCCCAGCGCACCCTGCGCCAGTTGCAGGTCAAAGACGTGCCGGGGTTAGCCATCGCCAATGCCTTTTTCAAGCCGGGGCCAGCGATGGGCGGCAACTACGATGCCTTCATTCGCCGCTATCGGGGGCAAGAGGCGGTGCGCTATTTGCATCCAGCGTTGGCCCCGATTTTGCAGCCGACGCAGGGGGTGCTGCTCTTTCAGGAGCAGGTGCTGCGGGTGGCGGTGGAGATTGCCAAGCTCAGTTGGGCGCAGGCCGACCATTTGCGGCGCGGCATGAGCAAGATGAACCGGCGGGAGATGGCCCTGATGCGCCTGCAATTTGTGAAGGGCTGCCAGGACAGCAGCGCTGCCCTAACCGCCGAACAGGCCGAAACGCTGTGGGAACAGGTCATCGCCTTCTCCGGTTATGGCTTCAACCAGGGGCACGCCACTGCCTACGCCGATGTCAGCTACCGCTCGGCCTATCTCAAAGCCCACTACCCCGCCGAATTTCTAGCCGCTCGCCTGGCCGATGCCGGTGGTTTTCACCACCCGGCCATCTACATGGCCGAGGCGCGGCGGCTGGGTTTTGCCATCTACCCACCCCATGTGAATGTGAGCGGGGTGCGGTTTACGCTGCCAAAGGAGGGGACTGGAGACGGGAGACTGGAGGCTGGGGAATCTCTAGTCTCTAGTCCCCAGTCTCCTTCTTTATGGATGGGCCTGGGCCAGGTGCGAGATTTGCGGCAGGAGACGGTGCGGGGGATTGTGGCGGAACGGCCGTTTCACAGCCTCCGCGATCTCTTAGCACGAGTACCCATGCAAACAAAAGAAATTACCCACTTGATTCAATGCGGTGCGTTGGATGGCTTAAACAGCCAGACCTCCGAGGTTTTGAAAACCTCGGAGGTCTCATCCAGGGCCGCCTTGCTGGCTGAGGTAGATGAAGTCATGCGGGCGGGCAGTGCGCTGCAGCTGGGTTTTGACTTTGGCGAGCGGGAATCCGCTCCCGCCGAAGCCGCCGCGCAGCGGTTGGAGTGGGAGATGCGTCTGCTGGGGCTGCCAGTGAGTGTACGGCCGTTAGATTTGGTGCGCGAAGGCGAAACGGCCGATGATGTCCCCCTCCGCTTCTTTCCCCGCCTGCGTAATCAGCCCACCACCATCGCCGGCGATCGCCAGCCCGGCTGGACGGGTGATCGGGGCTTTTTTGTGAGTGATGGCGATGATTTTGTGATTGTGCAGATGAAGCGGATGAAAGTGCCGCATTGGGAGCCGTTCCGGCTGGCGGGCATGTGGCGGGAGGATGAGTGGGGCAACGGCCGTTTTGAAGCCAGCCAACTCACCCCCCTGCCACACTCATCATGATGACGGCCTAAACAACTTCATCGCCGCCACAAAAACCACCAACAAGGCCCCGCCCATGCCAAAATTCAGCGTGAAGAAAATGAGCAGGTTGATTTGCAAGATATAGCCCAATCCACCAGCCAACATGAACACGCCATTGAGCAGGAAAGCATAACGCAAAACGCGCTCCCATTTACCACCATTGAACGCCAGTCCCCCAAACAAGGACGCCAATCCCAAAAAGAGGGTAAAGCCAAGCATGTTGATGGCCGAGATGGCCGAGATGGGATTGGCCTGGACGATTTGTTCTAAGCCTGTAAGTTGATTGTTTTGCAGGCTGAGGCGAACGGCCGTTACCTGCACAAAGTAATGCACACTTACCACACCCGCAAACAGCAGACCAAACTGCACACTCAGCCGCGTCAACAGCTTCTTGTCAGGTGGAGCGATGTCGTGCAGGCAGTTGAGCAGCACCACAAACGTGGGCGCAAAAGCCAGCATCGAAAGCCGCGCCAGTGTGGGCCAGAATTGGCCGTTGGCCTGGGCATAACTCACGTAATCGGCCAGGTTCGTCCAGGTGAAAAGGGGCGCGGTAGCCAAAACGCCCATGAAGCAAATGGTGAAAATGATAAAAGTGACGGCACCGATCCAGGCAGACCAGTAACCAAGTTTATGTGTCAGGGAATTCATGAATACCTCCAAATGGCGTAATTACGCCATTACGCCATTATGATCGTTGTTTTGTAAGTATGACGATTTGGAGGTTATCTATTCGAGGAGGCAGCAGGAGAGGGGGTAGGCGGCGTAGGGAACGGCCGTTCTGGGCCACAGGTTTAGTAGCGAGAAGCAGGGTCGTAGATGGGAGGGTTGGCGGGTGAAGAGTTGGGAGGAAACGGCCGTTACCACCCAACTCACAAAAACTTCCCACACCATCAAGAAAATCAGCAAAACCTGATAGAGGAGGGCGCAGCCGCGTTGGTGGATGGTACCTGTGCATGACATGAGTTTATTGTACTACTAGAAACGCAAATTGCGAAGGAAGCCTTGAAGGGGGTCTAGCCTCCTGCCATTTGCAATTCAAAGAGGTATTGCGCCCAACCCGCGAAGATCAACAGGTTGAGTTCGGCCGGCGGTGGTTCATCGGACACAACAGTGATGGTGCCGTAGCATCGGCCAGATAAATGGATGCATCATGCTTAAATATGCCACTTTCCTGCCGGAAATGAGCAAGGGGCTGGTCATCATGATAGAGGGTATGTGACGATTTGAATAATCCATCAGATTTCCAGACAAGCGGCTCGTAGAGCAGTTTACTGAATTTGGGTTGCATCATTACCTCCGTTTGCTGAAGTGGGTCTAATGGCTACTACGTCGGCGCAGCGCATTCACCGCTTCGTCGCTGGGATCAACTTCTACTTGCCAGGTAAGTTTTGCTGAGGTCATAGGGTTCGTGGCGCGTGATGGTGGGCAGCAGGTAGGGGGGGAACGGCCGTTAACACATCCTCACTGGCTAATTGGGCAAAGCTGCCTAACGGCCGTTGCCGCACCCACCGCATCACCAGAGCCACAATCGCGGTGCGGTCATCCATCTTGCAGCATAGGGGCAAGCTCCGCTGCCAGCAGCTCTTGCAGGTAAGGGTACACTTGCCAGTAAGTTTGCAGCTCCTTATATTCGGCCACACTGGGCTGATGGCCGGACTCGCCCGCCTGCACCGCCCGCAGCAGCAAGTTTTTCGGCGTGTGATCCGGGTCTACAAACTCCATCATCCCCACCCGGTAGCCCATCATGCGCAGGATAAGGGCACGGAAAGAGTCGGTGAGCAAATCACCCATGCGCTCATGCAACATGCCATAACGCATCACCGGCGCAAAGGCAGCGGGCGTATTTTGCTCCTTCAACTGCACTTGCAAATGGTGATGGCAGCAGGGAGCCACCAACACAATCGGGCTGCGCCAGCGTATGGCCTCGGCAATGGCATCATCGCTGGCCGTGTCGCAGGCGTGCAAAGCCACCACGATGTGTGGCGGATTTTCTGCCTGGAAGGCAGCGATTTCGCCCGTGACGAAGTGCAGATCGTGCCAGCCTAATTGGGCGGCGATGGCCTGGTTTTTCTGCATCAACTCATGTTTGCGGTCTACGCCAGTGATGTGGACAGCTTTGCCCAGCACATCGTGCAGGTAATGGTAAGCGGCGAAGGTAAGCCAACCGCTGCCACAGCCAAAATCCACCAGCCGCACTGGTTCGGGCAGGTGGGCAATCTCGTCAATATCGGCCAGGAGGGCCAGGAAGGCGTTGATCTGTTTGAATTTGCTGCGTTTGTCGGCGCGAAGACGGCCGTTCTTCGCCATCATCCCCAGTTCACGCAAAAAAGGTAGATCGTCACCCTCGCTGAGCAGCGTATTTTTGGGGCGATCATGGGCCAGGTTGAGGGGAACGGCCGTTGCCGTCCCCGTCCGTTTCACAATCGCATTGCCCTTCTTGGTCAGATTCACTTGCACCGTTTCCGTCTGGCTTTGCACATGGAAATTGCGGAAGGGTAAAGCCAGCACCTCGGCCACCTGCTGCGCGGCTTCGTCGCCCGCGTAGTTTTTGGTGATATTTTGCGTTTGGTCGAAGAAGGAGAATTGGAGATGACGGCCGTTTTTCAACAACACCGGCCGAATCACACACTTCTGCCAGCGGTTCACCTGCCCCCGCTGCTGGCCGCTCAACGTGGCCTTCACAAAATTCTCCTCGTCTAAAATCACTTCCAGTAAAAGCTTTCCATGTTCACTCATAGCGGCGGAGTATAGTGATTTGACAGGGCAATCGCAAGCCTGTATCCTGTGGCTGTTCGGCGGAAGCCTCCCGGAGGTTTCTACCTAAAAGCCACTCCCTGAATTAACCCTCCGGGAGGATGGCGCAGATAAAGCGAGGTTGAGAGACAGCATGATACGCTAATTACCTTCTTTCGGTTATCAGTAATCCGTAATCAGTCATCGGCTCATCACAGTCCGATTATTGCTCACTGTTCACTGTTTCCTACAACAAGGAGGTTATCATGCTTACTGTCCATCAACTGGCAAAATCTTATTCACTCAAAACCCTATTCAACAACATCACATTTTCGCTAAACCCTGGCGACCGCGTCGGTCTGGTCGGGGTGAATGGCTGCGGCAAGACGACCTTGCTGCGCATCATTGCGGGGGTGGAAACGGCCGATTCCGGCCACATCACCATCGCCCCCTACACCCGGCTGGGCTACCTCACCCAGGGCTTCGAGCTAGACTTAAACGCAACTTTAGCCGAAGTCGTGGGGCGGGCGGCGGGTGATATTGACATCCTCGAAGCCGAGTTGGCCGAACTGGCTCTGGCCCTGGCCGAACAACCCCACAACGAACAGCTACAAACCCAATATGACGACATCCTGCAGCGCGTCAGCACGGCCGATACGGGACGTGCCGCTGCCATTTTGGCTGGCTTAGACCTGGCCGACGTGCCGCCCGATTTGCAGGTGCGGCAGTTAAGCGGCGGGCAAAAGACCCGGCTCAAACTGGCCCTGGTGCTGCTCAACGATCCCCAACTGCTGCTGCTGGACGAGCCAACCAATCACCTGGACATCGAGACGTTGGAATGGCTGGAAAGCTGGCTGGCCGATTTCGCCGGTGGCGCTCTGATTGTGTCCCATGACCGCACCTTTTTGGATCGCACGGTGACACGCATTTTGGCGATGGATGCCCAGCAGCAGAGCGTGACCGAGTACGCGGGCAGTTACAGTGATTACGAGGCGCAGGTGGCCCATGAGCGGGAACTGCAATGGGCGGCTTACAAGGATCAGCAGCAGGAGATTCGGCGGATTAAGCAGGACATTGCCCAGGTGCGGGCGCAGGCGGAGAAGACGGAGCGGCAGGCCAGTTCGGTGCGGCGCGGCGGCGAGATGATGAAGCTGAAGGGGTACAAGGATTACCAGCAGTCCATTGCCAAGAAGGTGGCGAAGAAGGCCAAGGCCAGAGAGGGCAAACTAGAGCGATTTTTGGAGGATGAGGAGCGGGTGGAACGGCCGTCTCAATCACGCAACATTCGCCTCGACTTTGCCGACACGGCCCATTTAGGGCAGTCGGTGATACGGCTGATGGCTGTGAGTGTGGGTTTTGCGGGGGAACGGCCGTTGCTCACCAACCTCAACTTAGACATCGCCGCCGCCGCACGGATTGTGCTGACCGGGCCAAATGGCAGCGGCAAAACCACCCTGCTGCGCACCCTCGCCCACCAACTACCGCCGCTGGCGGGGGCCATCGAGCAAGGCCCCACCGTCAAATTGGGCTACATGACGCAGGAGCAGCGAAACTTAGACCTGAATTTGTCGCCCGTGCAGACAATTCAACACGCCTTCCCCACCGAAGAGGCGGCACGGACGTTCCTGGCCTACTTTTTGTTCACCAAAGATGAGCCGCTGAAGCCCAACAGCCAGCTTAGTTTCGGCCAACGGGCGCGGCTGGAACTGGCGCTGATGGTGGCCGATGGCTGCAATGTGCTGCTGCTGGATGAGCCAACCAACCATCTGGACATCCCCTCGCGCACCCAATTTGAGGAGGCATTAGCCACATTTGATGGTACGATCTTGACGGTGATTCATGACCGCTATTTTATTGAACGTTTTGCTGATGAGATATGGTGGATTGAAAACGGCCGTATCCGTCGCACTTAGCCCGTCCACCTAAGATTGGCTCAATCTTTGAGATTGAGCCAATCTCTAGCCAAAGCTCATGTTCAAACGTACCCCTCTGCCCAATATCCTCATGGCGGCCTTTTTAGTGCCAGCCAGCATCGCGGTGCTGTTCCCCACAGTGCAAATTCCGCTTGTCTCCATGCTCGTCGCCACCTTGCAGTTTTTGGACTTTGGGCTGCACGAGTTGGGCCATTTGGGGCTGGGGATTTTGGGGCAGTTCATCAGCATTTTGGGTGGGACGCTGGGGCAGTTATTTTTGCCAACGGCCGTTTTAATCAGTACCCTGCGTCGTGGTCAGCCAGTGCTGGTCTCCTTCCCCATCTTTTGGATCGGCGAAAATTTAACCAACATCGCCACCTACATGGCCGATGCCCAGGCCCAAGCCCTGCCGCTGGTTAGTCCCCTGGCCTTCATGGGCGAACCCATTCATGATTGGCACTATATTTTGAGTACGCTGCATCTGCTGTGGGCGGACAAACTGCTGAGTGCAATCGTTTTTGGCCTGGGCGTTTTGCTGCTGGCCTACGCCATCGTCCGGCTGTTTGTGCCCAACCTGGTGGGGCAGGCTTTGGCCTAGGTGCAAGGGGATAGTGCAGTTGAGTAACAACATCCCTTTGTTTGTCCTGCCATTTTCTTTCTGTTACACTCCCTTCAACAATTTCATATATAACCTATTTTAGGTGTCCGTGCCCCGGAAGGCCGGACGTAATGGCGAAACTGGTGCAAGTCCAGTACTGTCCCGCAACTGTGATGGAAGACAATTCCTAAGTCAGGTCGAACCCCTAAAGTAAGTTCTCTAACCTCGCGGAAAAGGGTTGGGAACGGCAGCAAGTGTTTAAGTTTCTCAACCCGATGCAACGAGCATCGGGTTTTTTTATGGAAATCGTCTGCATTGTTCTTTGAGGTTGGAGTGGTGCTAATGTGTATTGGGGTCTGGAGGCGGAAACAGGTGAACCGCCTGCTCTCCAACCCCAAAAATCAAGGAGAATGATGAGACAGAAAGCAGTAGTCATGTTTGTGTTGTTCGCCAGTTTGGTGATGGTGAGCAGTTTGTTGGCAGGTTTGTGGGCTGAGCCGGTGGTGGCGGCGGGGCAAGGGGGCAGTCCGGTAGTCGATCAGCGGGATGTGGTGAAAACGGCCGTTTACTGGCTCATCCTCAACCATCAAAACGACGACGGCGGCTACAGCACCTTCAGCGGCGGGGCCAACATGGCTCCCTCCGACCCGGCTGGTACGCTGGATGCCATGATTGCCATCGCCGCCGCTGGCTACAACCCGGCGGCCCTCTTCCCTGGCAAGGAAAATACGCCAATTGACTATCTACAAAGTCACATCAGCCAAACGGCCGAATTCGCCGCCTTCGATGGCGCACAGGCTGGCAAAGTTGTTTTGGGCCTCGTCGCCGCCAACCAAAACCCCACCGATTTCGCCGGACACAACTTTGTCATCAGCGTCACCAGCCAACTCTCCCCGACGGGGCAGTATGGGGTGAATACGCCCTTTAAGCAGGCGATGGCGATTTTGGCGTTAACGGCCGTTCACGAACCCGTCTCCCCCACCGCCACCCAATGGCTGCTGGATCAGCAAATTAGCGGCGGGCCAGGGGATGGCGGCTGGAATGATGGCTTTTTTACCGTGAATGGGGCGACGGATGACACGGCGTTGGCGATGATGGCCTTAGTGCGGTCGGGAACGGCCGTTACCAACAGCCACCTCCTCAGCGCCACCGACTTCCTCTCCCGCACCCAACTGGCGACGGGCGGCTGGGAGTATGAACCAGGCGCGGGGTTTGGTGAAAGTGCCAACAGCACAGCCCTGGCGGTGCAAGCCTTGAGCATTATGGGCGAAAATTTCTATGCTGACTGGGCGCAAAATGGCACGACACCGCTGGACGCGCTGCTGGGCTGGCGCAGCGGCACGGGCGCGTTCCAGGCTGATTATGGGTTTGGCCGGTTTGATGATTTTTACACGACGGTGCAGGCCATACCAGGGGCAACGGGCAAGGCTTATCCGGTAATCGGCCGTTATGAGGCGGCGCGACGCGGCCTGGACTGCCTGGATATGCTGCAAGACCAGGTGACGGGGGGTTGGGAGCAGTTTGCGGGTGTGGGCGTGAATGCGGGCGGCACGGCTCGCGCCATTGAGGCCATTGCCGCCTTTGGCGAAGACCCGCAGGGCGCACGCTGGACGACCATTAGCAATACGAACGCGGTGGAAGCCCTGGCAGCCCTTACGCCTGCTTATCTGGCGGGGGCACGGGGCGGGCGCACGGGCGTGGTAATGCAGGGGGTGGTGGCTGGTGGTGCGCCGTTTACGGTGACGAATTTTGCCGGCCTGAACTTGCCCCTCAGCATGACCCACTTTTTGTCACCGACGGGTGAGTATGACCACACCAGTTTTGGGCCGATGTCTCAGGTGGAGGCAATGTTGGGGCTGTGGCAAGCGGGGTTTGTGGTGGATGAAACGGCCGTTACCTGGCTGTTGAACGCCCATACCAATGGCAATTGGGGCGACCCCGATGCCAATGGCATTTCGTTGAACATTTTGGGGCGCATGGGGATAGCCGTGCCGGAGGCCATTGCCCAACTGCGAGCCGCGCAGTTGGCCGATGGCGGTTGGGGTTTTGCTGTGCCTGCCAGTCCCAGTTCCTCTAGCGAAGTGGTGCAGGGACTCATACAGCAGGGGCAAAATCCCTTTGCGCCCAGTTGGAGCCAGGTGATTAGCGGCGCGGTTGTAAACGTGGCTGATACGATTGTGGCGCAGCAGGACGACAGCGGCTGCTGGCTCGATTTCTTCGGCACAACCCCCGACCCTTTTAGCACGACCGATGCCATTTTGCTGCTGCGGCAAACCCCCGAATGGCCGGAGATGCAGCAGGTGTATTTGCCGCTGGTCGTGAAGAATTAGGCCGTTATGAGATTGGGTCAATCTTGGAGATTGACCCAATCTTTGTACTCAATCATGAAACGCTTTGTTCGTTATTTACCACTCTTGTTCATTACGCTGCTGACGCTGGCTTCGCATTTGCTGGCGCAGGAGACGAACCGGGTGGCGTTGGTGGTGAGTTTTGGTGAGGGGGAGGTGGTGACGCAGTGTGTGGAGTTTAATGAGCCGGAGATTACGGGGCTGGAGGTGCTGCAGCGGGCGGGGATGGAGGTGACAGCGCAGGTGCAGGGGCTGGGAGCGGCCGTTTGCAGTATTGATGACACGGGCTGCCCCAGCAGCAACTGCTTTTGCCAATGCGCGGGCGGCGGCTCTTGCCGTTTTTGGAACTACTGGCATATGGTGGATGGCAGTTGGCAGTTTTCGCAGGCGGGCAGCAGCATCTACCCGATCCAGGATGGCGCGGTGGAGGGCTGGGCCTGGGGTGTGGGAGCATCGGGGGGCAATGGCGAACGGCCGCCTGTGTATAGTTTTGACCAGATTTGTGCGCCCGCCGCAACGGATACGCCTGTGCCGACGGATACGCCATTACCAACAAATACGGCCGTTCCCCCCACCGCCACCTTCGCCCCAACCCACACGCCTACCCCCACGCCCCTGCCTGCTCCGGAAATCGCTTTTTGGGCCGACGCGGCGGCGGTGGCGGCGGGAAGCTGCACCAGGCTGCATTGGGATGTGGAGCATATTACGGCCGTTTTCCTCAACGATTTTGGCGTGGAGGGGCAGGGGTCGCAGGAGGTCTGCCCGGCGCAGACGGAGACGTATACATTGCACATTGTTCATGCGGTCGGGGAAGTGGATCGGCAGCTTACAGTGGAGGTGGTGGGGGCAACGGCGGCCGTAGCAACGACAACGGCCGTTTGGCCCACAGCCACCATGGCACAACAGGTAGCTAATCTCAACACCGTCACCGCCGTGCCCGCAACAGCAACGATGATCGCCACGGCAACGGCCGTTGCCACCCACATGCCTACAACCGTGACCGCAACGATGGCAGCGGAAACGGCCGTACCCACGCTGCAACCCACCGCCACTTTTGAACTCGTCCCCATAGACATCCCGCTCCTGCCGACAGATACAGCCACAACAACGCCCATCGCCATCGCCCAACTGCCCCCGGCCACAACGGTTCCCACCGCTGTACCTGCGCCCACATTGCCCCTCATCTCCGTCGAGCAGTGGCTCTCTTACGCCATCTTCGGCATGATTGTGGCGGGGTTGGGGGTGATGTTGTTGTTGGGGAGAAGATAGGGGTGTATTGGTGTAATCGTGTATTGGTCTCGTCTTATACCAATACACCAATACACCAATATACCAATACACCATGCAGCGCATCCTAAGTTACATCATCTACACCCTGGCTGGCCTGATGGGGCTGGCGGCGTTTTTGTATCCGTTTTTTTTGCCGGAGATAGTGCAGGTGGGGTCGCAAACGGCCGTGCGCGGCACGGAGGCTCCGATTTTGACGACGGTGCTGCTGGGGTTGTGTCTGGTGGTGCTGCTGATTGAGGTGCAGGGGCAGGCGGTGAGTGCCAAGATGGTGGCGGCGTTGGGGGTGCTGGTGGCGATAACGGCCGTTCTCCGCTTCCTCGAAGTCGCCATTCCTGGCCCGGCCGGGTTCTCGCCCATTTTCGCGCCCATCATTCTGACGGGTTATGTGTTTGGGGCGCGGTTTGGCTTTTTGCTGGGGACAATGACCATTCTAGCCTCGGCCCTCATCACCGGCGGCATTGGCCCCTGGCTGCCCTTCCAAATGTTTACGGCGGGCTGGGTCGGGCTGACGGCCGGCTGGCTGCCCCATCCGCAAAACCCGCGCTGGCAGTTGGCGTGGCTGGCGGGTTGGGGCTTCCTCTGGGGGATTTTGTATGGTGTTATTATTAACCTCTATTTTTGGCCGTTTGTGGCCGGGGATGGGGCGACGGCCTGGCAGCCGGGCAGCGGTTTGTGGGATGGCCTGACGCGCTATGCGGCCTTTTATGTGGCGGCATCGCTGCTGTGGGATATGGCGCGGGCGGTGGGCAATGTTTTGCTCATTTTGGCTCTGGGGCTGCCCACTATTCGCGCCCTGGTGCGTTTCCAGAGCCGTTTTCAGTTTGAGGTGGGGGGATGAAGGGGAGGGAAGAGGGAAGGGCGAAGGGGGAAGGGCGGCACTTTCGCCCCTCGCCCCTCGCCCCTCGACCCTCGCCGCTTGATGCGCGGGCGTGGCTGGTGTGGCTGGGGGCAACGGCCGTTCTCACTATGCTGCTGCGGAATCCGCTGTATTTGGTGATTGTGCTGTTGGCGGTGCGGGTGGTGGCGCAGATGTGCGGCGGGGCAGGCACGGGGGTGCGCATCTCTCTGTGGCGCATTGGGCTGATGATTTTGCTTTTTTCGACGCTGTTTAACTTTTTGTTTGTGCATGTGGGGACGACGGTACTGTGGCGTTGGCCGCTGCGTTGGCCGTATGTGGGCGGGGCGATGACAGTGGAAGCGGCCGTTTTTGGGGCTATTAACGGGCTGGTGTTACTCACTTTGTTGGCAACCTTTCTCGCCTTCAACCAGATTGTGCCAGTGAGCGAGTTGGTGCGGCTGATTCCGGCGGCGTTTCGGGATTTGGGCGTGGTGCTGCTGATTGCGCTGACCTATGTGCCGGAGACGATTCAGCATTGGCACAGCATCCGCGAGGCGCAGGCCATTCGCGGCCATCAGGTGCAGGGGATTCGGGATTTTCGGCCGATTTTGATTCCGCTGCTGATTGGG
>JACKBT010000013.1 GCA_020634415.1 Ardenticatenaceae bacterium | reverse complement strand
GGCTGCGTACAGCCCTGGCCCAACCCCGTTTGGTCAATGTCCAGGCTGAATGGGACAGCATCCGGGTGCAGGCTGAACAGCAGCAGATTAGCGGGGCGTTTACGGCGACGGTGGTGGTGGAATGATAGGTGACAAGTGGCAAAGCCTGCCCTGAGCTTGTCGAAGGATGGCAAGTAGCCGGTTTTCTCACCTGCTACCTGCTGCTTGCCACTTGTCACACCAAGAATTATGCGCGTATTCCAAGTATCCCTCCCTCACTTCTATCAGATAGACAGCCATGACCAAACGGCCGTTCTCGCTCAAATGATCTCCCTCTTTGCGGGCCCCATGCAGCACTGCCGCTTTCTGACCTTCATCATGCCCGCCAGCCTGGAGCGGCTGGAACGGGAACGGCGGCGGTTGGCGATGGGTATTAGCGATGAGTGGTCACGGCGAGGCCTGATGGAGGAAGTCCGTATGATTGGCGAATGGGCCAGACGAGGCGAAATGCGTAAGACCCGCCATTACCTGGTAGATTTCAACGATGCCATCACTGCTGGTGATCTGGCCCATTGGCGTGTGGTTGGTGAGGAAGGCTATCCTCAACTGCCCATTCCCGGCGATTACGCCGAGTATCCCGATCATATGGCCCCGGTCATCAAGAAGAAAAACGGCCGTCTGCAAATAGACAACGGCCGTTATCGTTACGCCATCCTGGCCTCCTACCAGCTTACCCGCACCTGGGATTGGCGGCATCCCCTGGCCAAAACCATCACTGCTGCCGATGGGCCAATGGTTATCGGCATTGATGTGCGTAAAGTCCACCCTGAGCGGGTCTCGGCCTCGGCTGAATTCTGGCAGGGCATGATCCTCAACGGGCAAGACCGCAATGCAACCATCGCCAGCGAAGAGGCCGAAGCCGCACTGCAAGTACGGGATGAAGCGGTTCATCAGGTGCGCGTCCTCTTCATGTTGTTAGACAAAAATGCGACTGTCCTGCGCGAACGGATGGAGAGCCTGCGTAAGACCAGCACCCAATATATGAAAGTAGATCGGATGTTGGGCTACCAGGCGGCAGCGGCTCGTATGTTTGGTCCGGCGGCGCGCCCCCCGGGGATGCCAGCCGGTCACTTCAATACCCTCAGCCGGGCTCCGGCCGTTTTTGCCGGCATGTGGGGAGTAGGGCGCGAGCAGATGGCTGGGGGCTACTATGTCGGTATCTCCGTAGATGAAGTCGCGCCCCACGTCCACTACCTGAATTGGCAGGGCAATGATCCTTTCCATGGCATCATTTTGGGTCGAACCGGCAAAGGCAAAACAGTTGGGGCCCAAGCCCTGGCCTGGCGCATGGCTGAGCAAGGTACGCAAGTGGTACTGCTGGAACCGCAAGGACACAGCCGCCGCCTGCTACAGCTTTCGGGCGGTAAAAATGTCTCCTACAGCCAGCTTTCCTATGCCACTACCCAGCTTAATATCCTGGATGTGGTCTATGAAAACCCGACTGACCAGTACGACCATGTGATTACCCTGCTGGGCTTGCTTCTGGATCCCCTGGGCAACAATCCGCGCCGTTTTCACAATGCCGAAGTGGCTGCTATCCGCCGCGCCTTGCAGCTCACTTATGCCCGCTACAACTGGGATACGGAGTTACTGGTAGACCATCAGCTGACACCGACGCTGGCGACCTTTTGCCAAAAGCTGCTGGCTGTGGCCAGTGAAGCGGACAGCAGTGAGGTGGTGGGGTACGATGCTGCTATCACGCCAGACCTGTTTGACACGGTCAAGAACCAGGTCATGGAAGCGGCCGCGGCCCTGGCGGTAGAGATTGAAAGTCTTTACGTCACGGGTGATTATGCTGCTACCTTCAACGTACCTACCAACCTGGACCTGACCTTGAAAGAACGGATTGTGTTGTTTGATTTCAGCCAGGTGCCGGAGCGCAGACGGCCGTTGTTCTACTACGCCACGTTAGCCGGCATCAACCACCAGGTACGCCGCCATCCACGTAAACGGGCCATCATCGTGGATGAAGTCCATTACATGAACCAGGAATCTAGCCTGATGACCTTCCTGGCTAACATGGTTAAGACGGTTAGAACCTTCGGCGCAGCCGTGATCATGATTGATCAGGATTTGGAAGCCTTCATCGGTGTAGAAGGGGCGCAGGCCGAATCCATGGCCGCCGGGCTAAACATCGCCGCTGGGCAGTTCATCATCAACAACATCTCCTGGCTCATTGCCTTTGGTATGAAACGGGATGGTGCTTATCGGCTGACCCATCATTACAAAGATGAGATTCTGCCGTCCCAGGCTGAGTTCCTGGCCCGCATGGGCAGCGATGACCGCTATGGCAAAGGCATGGCCGTTGTCCGCGCCAACGGCAAAGCCGATATGGTCTACTTCCAATTACGGCCGATTGAGGCCGAGTTTTTATTGGGTAGTTAGTCGAGTAGTCGAAGGACAGTTGTGTAGTCGAATAGCCGGGCAGTCAAGAGAGACCATCCGACTACAAGACTACCAGACCACCAGACTACGAGACCACAGGACAAACTTATGAGCAAACTTCTCGACCAATTCCGCCAACAAGAAGCTGACAACATTGCCCTGTCAGTGAAATTCAACCGTTGGTCACTGGTCTTAATTGAACAACTCATTCAAGAACAAGAACAAAAACTGCTGGCCAGCGACCAGCCCGTAGACCCAGAAGATGGCGATGACTTCTGGGAAAAAATTACTTAGGAGAACTCGTTGGAACTTCTCCAGAGTTCCCCAGAACGATAAGGAAAATACAAAGATGAAACGAATAACCTTTTTATTAGCTTTCCCTCTCTTACTGCTTACCTTTATCTCCCAGATTAGGGCCCAAACAGTGCCTGAACCGGAGTGGCAGCTGCTGACCCATTCCTTCACGGCCATGAGCAAGAAGGTTCACGTAGGTGATGTCGTCACCACTACGTGGGCTGTGCCTGTGGAAAACATGGTAGATGATGACACCTTTTATCTGACCTTTATCACCCGCTCTGGTGAAATCTTGATGGATGCCCAGGAACCTTTCCACTTTCCGCCACAGGCCGTGGATTATCACTTCCGCTGTGGCCCCCACTATCCACCCCATCAGCTTAGCTGCACGGGCTCGGGTATTGGGGCTGATTCGGCCGTTGTTGGTCTGAAGTTTGAGACAGAAGTGACAGCCTGTCTGGAAGGCAAAGTTGTCTCTGATGGCTATGCTGTCTATTGGCGCGATGGCCAGTACATCTCGGAACATATCAGTAGTTTGAAACTGCCTTGCAGTAATGGGGGAGAGTAATGTTGCTAAAAGGAAACAATAAGATGAAAAAACGACTGATATGGCTTATCACGCCCCTTATTTTGTTGACCCTTGTCTCCCAAGTCTGGGCGATACCGTCACCTCCCGAGCCGGAGTGGCACTTAGTTGAACATACCGTTTCAGCCAAGCAGCCCATTGTCCAGGTCGGCGATGTGGTCACAATCTTTTGGGCCGTGATGGCCGATAACATTGTCAATGACGGCCGATTCTTTTTTGCTTTTACCACACAAACGGGTGACATTCTGCTGGATGCGTCCCATCCTCTCACGTTCCCTACGCCAGAAATGGGCATACGCTATCATTTTCAATGCGGACAAAATGACCCTACTCACGAAGTGAGATGTATGGGGATAGATTATGAACCGGATTCGACCGTCGTTGTTGTGAAGTTTGAGACAGAAATTACAGCTTGTCTCGAAGGTTCTGTTACCTCTCTGGGAAATGTTGTTCGTTTGGTAAATGGACAGTTTCAGTACGAGCCAATAGACAGCTTGACATTCCCTTGTCTGAACAGTGATTAGTAGGGATGAAAGAGGCAGATGATATGCTGCCTCTCTTCACCTTTCCCCAACGATATGTGGTCTAATCTTTTTAGCGACCGGCACGCACGAGAAAAGTGGGAGGCAGCCTTGGTCTGGTGGCGGCTGCGGTATGAAACGGCCGTTAAGCCAACCCACTGCCTCAATTTGTTATCTCGCTCCCAGGCTTGTGGTCGGCTAGCCCTCTATCATCAGCCAAGCAATCCCCTATCCTATCTCTATATCGGGCTGCCACCAAGCTATGAGCGTCTGCTGCAGCAGATGGCCGCCGATTTCCACCTGTCTTTGCAACCCGTCACAGAAGCGTTTACCCGGCCCACCCTTGCCCCCTTAACGGCCGTCAGTGCGTTGTCCTGGCATGAACCTTTTCTGGCGCATCTTGTTGATGGCGTGGTTTTTGCGTCTCTAAGCCGACAGAAACAAAAGGGCCGTTATTTGCCCAAGCCGACTGCTGGTACACCCGCCAGCCCCTGGCAGCTGCCCGATCCGCCGCCGCCAGGTCTAGCCATCCGCCCGACCTGGCCGGAGCAGTCCCCACCAGCACACCTTATCGTCAATGATGAAGCTGCCCCGTCTTGGCCTTTGGGACGTACAAAGGGAGGTGTTGCTCTTGGCGTATCGGGGCGGGTTAATATTTACGGCCGTCGCCAAGCGGTAGCCGATTGGCTGGTACAGCAGGTGAGCCAAATTATCTCGGTGCGACCTACTCAGCTGGTTGTTCTTGACGGGGCGGGGGATCTGGTACCGAAACTTAAACGAAAAACGGCCGTTACCCGCCTGCTCGGTGAACAGTTGACCTATGTGGATATGGATGGCGCTTCCTTGACCAGTGGTTTCAATCCTTTGGCACCCGTACCTGGTGAAACGTCCGAGGCACAGGTGCAGCGCTGGCAGCAGTGGTTTGGGGAGATGAATGTCCAGCCACAAGCTCTCCACCTGCTGCCCCAAGCCTATCAGAATGGGGTGGGGGATATACCCGGTCTGCGTAAATGGCTCAAGCAGATTGAACGGAAAGGTCAGTATACGGCCGCTGCCAGTTTGAATCTGGCTCTCAACCGCTTAACGGCCAATCGGCTGATGCGGGAGTGGTTAGAATGGCCCGCCAATCGTTTTGAGACATTGCCAGAGGGTGTCCTATTCTTCTCTTGTCAAAATACGGGTTGGGATAGACGGCAAGTACTACGCGCTGTTCTACTGGGTGTGTTGTCTCTACAAGATGTACATCTTGTAGCACATGGTTTAGGTGCCCTTTGGAGGTGTTTTTTTGATACTCACAACAGCTTGCCCAACAGCGTCATCCTCAGCAATGGGCCTGTCCTACCGAAAACGACAACGATATTAGTTCAAATACAGCAGTCACACATTCCGATATTAGCACCGCAGTTCTTGGGGAATGATTCTCACATGATAGAAAATCTACAACTTTTAAAACCTAAAGAAGGTCTACTCATCCATGAAAAGGAATACTTTTTTGTTAGATGGCCCCTCTGACCGTAGGGTAGACGCGAAAAATTTGCCCAGGAAGAGGCAATAGCGGGAGGTATTGTTGTAATGGCACAATAGGTGATGTACTATTACAACAATTAGCTTGACAAGCAAGAGGGGATCGGTTAGGATAACATCATTGGACTTATGATAATTGAATTTATGGTAATTGGTAAGCAGAACCCCTATTACATAAATCAGATTAGCATAATCCATTTTATGCTAAAGGCCGATCTGCCACGCTTCCCCCCTTTCACCTCCTGAATTTGATTTTAACTTAACTTGACAAAGGTCATTTTATGTTCTAACATAACTGAAATTATGATAAACTCAGTTATGCAGGAATATTGTTATGTCTGAATTTGTAGGTCGAACCGACGAGTTAGCCACCGTAGATACGATATGGCAGTCCAATAAAGCCTCCCTTATTATCCTCTACGGTCGGCGACGTGTAGGGAAAACACGTTTGTTATCGTACTGGCTGCAAAGTAAGGGGCGTGGGCAGGGACTCTATTGGATGGCTGAGGCAACGGCTGCATTTGATCAGCTCTCTTCTTTTGCCCAGGCCCTCACCGCCTTTGAAACGCCAGGCATTGATATTCCACCGGATCTCTCGTATCCCAATTGGCAATATGCCCTGCAACGTATCGCAGCCTTGGCCCAAAATCGGCGTATTGCCATCTTTATTGACGAGGTCACCTATCTAATGGATGTCAATCCTGATTTCGTGCCCATCCTGCAAAAAGCCTGGGATCATCATTTGAGCAACAGCAATATTATGTTGGCGTTATGTGGCTCACAAATGGGGATGATTCAAAAACATCTGCTGGCTTATGACGCACCTTTGTTTGGGCGGGCCACAGTGCAAATGAAGTTGCAGCCACTCCGTTTTTTTACCACACGTGAATTCTTCCCTGACTATACGGCTGCCGAACGGGTCACCATCTACAGCATCTGGGGTGGGGTGCCTGCCTATTGGGAACGGCTTAACGCAGACCTGACGATTTCTGATAACCTCAAAAACCTGCTCAAGCCATCCAATACCTGGATGCTTGAAGAAGCAAAATTATTATTACAAGATTTTATGAACGATCCCCATAACTATGTGGGCATTATGCGAGCCATTGCTCAAGGCGCACAAGTGTATGGTGAAATTAGCAAACGGACAGGGTTATCTACAGGTCATACATCACGTTATCTTAGTCTGCTGCGTGATACAGGCTTTGTTACTCGGCGTCTACCTGTAACCGAAACCAATCCAGATTCGCGGCGCGGCCGTTATTATATGACGGACGCTTATTTGCGTTTCCATTATCGTTTCTTGTCTCAATACCAATCTAAATTAGCGCTTGGTCATCAGGCACAGTTGCTGAGCACAATTGAAGAAGATTTGCCAGAGTTTATTCGTCACAACACCTGGCCTGAACTTTGTCAAGAGTGGCTGCTTTCAGCCAGTGCCCAAGATGAGCTGCCTATACCCTTAGAGGAAGTGGGGGCCGAATGGAAACGTAGTTTCCTGATTGATGTGGTTGGTATTAGTCGAGATGATAAAAGTTTGGTTCTTGGGGCCTGTTATTGGCAGGAAGCTCCTTTATCCCTCTACAAACTAAAAGAACTGCTAGAGTTAACCAAACAGGTTGTCCCCAGAGAAGATGGGTGGACGGTATATTATGTTTGTTTTGCGGCCACACCCTGGCTTACAGACTTACAAGAGCAAGCAACTAAAATGGTGCAGTCCAAATCACGACGGCAGCCCTGGCAAACAGCGGGGGTACGTTTGGTTGATTTAGAAACAATGGATGGTGATTTTGCCCGATGGTACGCCGCTGAATCCTGATAAGTTTGCGGCTGAACAGGATTGGCTACCGAAAGAATAAATAAACAGTGAGCTTAAAAGCTCAACAGACAAAACTCACAAAAAACCGTGAGCCACGTTTGCGGCGTGGCTCACAGGTTGGGTGACGACGCTGAGGATAATGTTCGTCACAGCTTAGAACTGGCTCCTATTGTAAGGAACAACTCTTAATTTCTCAACTTTTGGTTGTTTGTGTCTGGCCAAGGGTTGAGGGAGTTGGTTTTGCCTCTTTCCCTCAGTTCTTTGTTGTCCCCTTTATTTTTCATTTTAGGAGAGATATTGTGGCGCTGCCATCGAACCTGATAGAGGTCGTGGGGTATCATACACAGCCATATAATGAATTGGTACACGGAACGTGTCTGGCGGGTGTCTAAGTACTTTCTACGTCGGTGGGGACCTTATCTCACACCGTCGCGATTTTGGGCCGTGGTAGCCGCCCGTCAGTTGGCTTATTGGCATGATAAGGCCAATCATTTCTCGGTTTATGACAAACGTTTTGCGCAAGAAGCGCGTTTAAGCACAGTTCATTTTCGCCGACTCAAAGCTGAAATGAGTGTGGCCAGTGAGCCGCTATCTCTTTTTCTGACACAAAAAGAGACAACGTCGGGACATCGCTATCAGGTTGTGGAGGGGCAAACCAAACCCAGGCCCACAACCTATTTTTTGCGATTGGATGATCCGCTGACTCCGGCAGATGCTCATCATCTGGCAACCTGGTTACAGCAGGAAGCTCCTCAACGCCGGGCGGAAACGGTAACGGCCGTTCTCCAAAGTGCCCGGACTCGACCACGAACAGACCTCTTGTCACCCCAGCTTGCCCCTTATCTGGCCGATATGCCAGCCCAGTTTCAGGCAGTTTCGGTGTTGGATGTAGTCAGGCGTGTTTACGGAACGGCCGTTGCTCAACATCCCCAAGTCAAAGAAGAAGCCGAAGCCTTACATACATATCTAACAGGCATTGACTATTATGGGAAGGAGTATTTCCGCGTCCAATGGCTAAACCAGTTGAAACCGGGCGCGGCTTATCTGATTACCTATTTGCGCAGCCTCTGCTTCTATGATGAAGCGACTGGCGAATTACGCAACGAGGTTACTTTTACCCGGCCCGAACTGGCGGACAATTTAGGGGTCACAACCAAAACATTAGTGAATTGGCTCGACAAACTAGAAAGTGCTGTGCCACAGCAGGCACTTGGCTCTTTTATGACTTTGTTAGAACAGCAGCGGCTGTCTAGCAATGATGTCCTCTATCGCTACAAAATTGAGATGTTGGAGCCGTTCACACCTAAAGACCTGACAAAATACCGTAAAGCAATCGCTGTCTCAGCACCAGCCAGTTCGGTGACAGCGGAAAGAAAAAATGATCACCACGATGCAGGCTTTACTCCAGAGCCTCAAAGAAAAAATGATCATCACGATTTCCTGGCAGATGGAAAAAATGATCATCACGATGCCCTGCAAGAGACCCTGGCTCAAGGAAAAAATGATCATCATGACAGGTGCCTTCAGGAAAATTTGATCACGGGTCAAGGAAAAAATGAAAATGGGTGGATGAAAAAAAGATGGCCTTATAAATACTATAAAACCCTCACACATTCCTTAAACCAGAAAAACCTAAAGGCTTTAATGGAGGCGGCTGATTGTTATGCCGATTGGAAATCCGAGGACGAACAGGCACTCCGGTCATTAACTCAAGTTGTCTGTGACAATGATATGGAGATGTTGTTTGATGTAATGAATGTAGATAAGGGGGGCCCATCGCGTCAGCGAATGCGAGCAGGGGGGTTGGATATTACGGAAGTTATGGCCTGGTATTTGTATGCTCAATCTCAGCCTGGTCTAAGTAAGCCCCCAACTCATTTAACGGTGGCCCGTGTACAGGCTGGTTTAACACCGCCCACAGACTTTTTGGATTTGGCCAGTTTAAGTTGGGAGCTGTGGCGTTGTTATGCTTGTTTACTAGTAAGTCCGCCCAGTGTACGGGAGTCTTTTCGTCAAGCACCTGCCTATGACTTATGGATGCAGCAATACGGCCGTTGTCATCCTGATACGTTACCATTTGCAGTAGGGCGGGGTGTATGTACCACTGTGAATAATCTACTGTTTCCAGACGCGGAGTCTGGAGTCTCTTCTAGGCCAGGTTGGACTGGTTCTAAGGAGGGAGTTTTAGACGATAGTAATCTACAGAAAATTTGGCAATCTGTTTTACACCAACTGAGTTTGGCGATGACAAAGGCAACGTTTAATAGTTGGCTCAAAGATACCAAACTGCTCCAAGTAATTCCCGGAAGTGGCAATGAAGCGCAGCACTGGTCAGTTGGTGTTGCCAGCCCCTATGGGGTGGAGTGGTTGGAAAATCGTCTAAACAAGCAGGTGATCGAACCAATGGCAACGGCCGTCTGCGGTAAGGAAATCACAATTTCCTATATGATTACTTCTTAAGAAGGATCATACATAAATATCCATTCGCATAGTCAATCTCGTAACGTGAAAACATACGCTCAGTTTTCACCAGAAACTTAAATGCAGCTTATCCACGTTGGCTGTTAGGTGGACATTGTCCCATAGGGTGGGGCGATCCAGTCAAAATGTGCATGGAAAGAAGTTTGCCAGTAATGCAAGTTGATTTCGGCGCAAATAAATAGAGACGGTAGGAATGGCCTGGTAGTAAACACCATGCGATCTGCTGCTGATCGTATTGAAACCAACACCAGGCAAACGACGGCCGTTTGGATCATAGTGGTAGTTTGGGTGTGTGTTTATATCTAATTACTACACGAAGTTTCTGGTAAATAAGATTAACCCAAAAAGATTGGAATCAATTACGCATAATCCGGGCCAAAACGATCACCCATCACGGCGAATGGCGATCACTGATTACGGCACAAAATTATAGCTGGTTCCGGCTTATGCCGATCACTAAAGTAGCCGCGATTGGCCGCCGATAGGGGAGAACGCTGGATACACTCAAATGGATAAGGCATCCTCGGTGAGTTGCTGCGTGAACTCGACGACCGGCCGACGAAGCATCTGGCCCACTCCCGCCGGGAGCTGTATGTCGGGCTAGACCAACCGGCACTCAAGCCTTTGTCGCAACAGCCTTATGAGTTAAAAGGTGCGGGCCACAGAGAAAATGGTGGGAATCTATTACCAGCGTCAACTGCGGGCGGCGCATCCCGTTTCTGCGGCTACTGGCCGTTATTCAACGCGCCGAGAACACATGCTAGTGTCGCATCAACACAGGCGCCTTAGTTCAGCCGCTCAACCGCTCCCACCCCCATGGTTGTTTTGTAACCAACACCACAAAATGTAGCCAGGGTACTAAGGGCTTGCCAGGTGCGGAGGTGGTACTCATCCCCCTGATGGGCCTCAAACCACACTTCGCCAACGAAGCCCGTAAATCGCTCGCGTTGACTGATATTGATCTGAACAGTCTCGATGTTGTGCTGGGTGACGAAGATATTTTGGGCGCACCAATCACCCCAATCTGCGGGGATAATCATCATAGGTGGGGCGAAGGCTTCCTAAATACGGATAGGACTGCCGAAGACGTTAATAGGAGGGGCAAGGGCATGACGCGAGGACCTTGTTTGAAGCCGCAGGGTGACAGAAAACGCAGCCCGATTTGTTTAGTAGGTTCGCTGAGGGCAAGCTGCTGCCAACCGACGCTGGGGGTGGTGCGCGATTCACAGATGATGAATTCGTGACCGCCGAGGTGACACGGCCGTTGCCCTCCACCTCCCATCTTTAATCCAGCAGAGCCAACAACCGCTCTTGCCTAAAATCAGCTTGCTCATACGAATCAATAACAAACGAACCAACATCTTCCATCACAAGCGACCATTTCAAAGATAACATTTGTTCCCGCACAATCATTTGCCAATTGCCTGGCGTTAGCAAGTCATCTGCCCACCCGCCTTGTTGTAAACTCTGGTTAAGATATTCCAAGTTGGGTACAGGCCAATTTGGTTGATTCAAATACCACCACAAATCATAAATATCGCGCCCTTTGAGATAGTCGCGCTGTAAGATAGCGCTTAGTTTGCCAGCTAAAAGCGTTGCTGGATCATGGTGCTGCAAATTGATGAGCACATATTTGTTCGTTGGCGTCGTCATCAAGCCAGCATGTAACGGCGGATCGGTATCTACTTCGATTTTGATTGCCAGAACTTCTTCGGCATGACCTGACAAACCAAGTTCGTGAAGCAAGCCGCGAAAACGCACGAAGGCTTTATGAACAACCCGCTTCTCGTTCAGCTTAATGTCCACCGCATATGCCTCGGTAGAAAAGTCACGCATGATTTGCTGCAAATAGGCGCGAAAGTCGTACGCTTCTGGATGTAGTTCCAGGGCAAAATCAAGGTCTTCAGAGTAACGGGGGAGGTCGTAGAGAAAGCGCAAACTTGTGCCGCCGTGAAAGGCCAACGTTTGCATGGCACCGGCGCGCTGCAAACTTTGCAAAATACGCGCTTGCAAATATTCACGAACCAGATGAACCGCCACAAGGTTGGTTTGAGCAGGCGCGATGAGTGTTCGCAAATACGCTTTCATAGTGGTTCATATTCTTCTGCTTCACGTCGGGCAATCGCCTCAATCACGTTGGCAGCGCGTTTGAGTTTGGGTTTACCTGTGCGTTCGGCAAGACGATGAAGCCGTTCAAAATCAAGAATTTCAAGATTTTGCAGTCGCAAGGATTCAATATAAGCTGTGGAGTCTCCCTGCGGGCGGAAATGAATGAGATCTAGCAAGGCTTTTTCCGGCATAGCCACATAGGCGTATTCATCATTGACCAACAGACGATACTCAATGCCATAGAATAAGGATGTATGAATATGCCGGTAGGAAAAACGGCCGTATTTATTTTCATATTTGCCTGATCGCTGCGTGGTGACATTGGTGACAACTGCGACATGTTCCGGGATGAGATGGTAATAAGCCAATGCCATTTGTAAGCTCACATAAGAACCAGGGACAAGATGATTGGCTACAACAAATGGATGCGGATTTTGGTTCGGCAGCGTGTAGATGCCGCGCCGCAGTTGGATAACTTTCTCAGCTCTTGCCCAATCACTCAATTGCCGTTGTGCTTGATGGTGCGTCACATCGCCTGTCAGAAACAACGAAGTTTCAAAAAGTGGTTGATCTTGGACTATATCTTGCAATTGTTGCCAGCGCATGATGGTTATTATGGCAGGAATCGTTAGTTATTGCAACGTTTTTCGAGGCAATCGTTACCTCAAAGATGCTGTAAGGCTGAATTAACTCATCCGCTCACATTTTGAAACCTCGATGTGCTTTCTAGCAGCGCACGGACCTACGTTAACAACGATATATTGGATGGTGCAGACGAGTATAGTTACCTCCATTGTCAAGACCACAAAATGGGAAAAATAAGTGACATTGATGGGCTATCGTTTGCTAAAATAGGCCTCAGCCGGGGTGGCATAGGCCAGGCTTTGATGTGGTCGGCCATAGTTGTAAAGGTGGAAATAGCTGGCGAGGCCAGCCCGCAGTGCCGCCACCGACTGATACTCTTTGAGGTAAATGTCCTCATACTTCACAGAACGCCAGAGCCGCTCGATGAACACATTGTCCAGTGCCCGACCTCGGCCGTCCATGCTGATACGAATGTTGCGCTCAAGCAGTGGGGCGGTGAAGGCAACGGCCGTAAACTGTGCCCCCTGGTCGCTGTTGAAAATCTCTGGCTGACCGAAGGTGAAAGCCATTTCCAGAGCCTCCAGGCAGAAGTGCGTCTCCAAGGTGTTGGATAACTGCCAACTGAGGACAAAACGGCTGTGCCAATCCATCACGGCTACCAGGTACATAAAGCCACTAGGCAATGGAACGTAATCGTGCCAACCCCACTAATTCATACTGCCGTCGGATAGTGATTTGCTCTCGTTCAGGTTCGATTAACTGCCGCTTGGCCTCAACCAAACTGGGCAGCTTTTTTTCAGCCACTCCAATTCCATCGCTTCGGCAAGCTCAGCACAGGCTTGAGGCGGCCGATTTGTTCATATAACTCTGCTTCTTGTGTTGCTTGCACCGCTGCATCCCGCCCCGTCTTTCGGCCAAACAACTCCTTGCCTTCGCTCAACAGCTTTTGCTTCCACCCCGTCACCTGCTCAGGATGCACGCCATGCTGGCTGGCGATTTGATTGCGCGTTTGTTCGCCTGAAACTGACGAAAAACAGAAAAGTTGCCGCTGTTTATCTCTCACGAAGGCAGTGATGGAGGCAGCTAGATTTGGACTAAAAAGCTTGTAGACTGAAACGGGTCGTGAGGCTTAGCTCAACCGCTCAACTGCTCCCATTCCCATCGTTGTTTTGTAACCAACACCACAAAAGGTAGCCAGAGTGCTAAGGGCTTGCCAGGTGCGAAGGTGGTACTCATCCCCTTGATGAGCCTCAAACCACACTTCACCGACAAAGCCCGTAAATCGCTCGCGTTGACTGATATTGATCTGAACAGTCTCGATATTGTGTTGGGTGACGAAGATGTTTTGGGCACACCAATCACGCCAATCTGGGGGAATGACCATCATGGGTGGGGCGAAGGCTTCCCAAATACGGATAGGACTGCCGAAGACATTCGCTGGTAGGGGTAGGGGCATGACGCGAGGACCTTGTTTGAAGCCGCAGGGTGACAGAAAACGTAGGCCAATTTGTCTGGTCAGTTCGCTGAGGGCAAGCTGCTGCCAACTGATGCTGGGGGTGGTGCGTGATTCACGGATGATGAATTCGTGACCGCCGAGGTGACACGGCCGTTCTGTTTTGCTGAACCATTCACCGGTACGCTGGAAGAGGCTGGTGGCACGATCCGTCAGGGTGGAGAGGCGGAGGCCAGCCAGACAGGAATCATCACCGTAAAGGGGAACAAGGGTAAAAGGACGTGGCGTTTTATGGTTATGCAGCCAATCGGACTCTTCACGGTCAGCCTGGCCGGTGATGTTGAAGAGGAAGCCGTGCAGCCCTTTGGCATGGATGTAACGGCCGTTGAGGGGTTCGGCTAAAGGTTCAAAGAGGTAGGTGATGGTGTGCATAAGATTAACGGTAAGGGCTGGTTAAATCATCCAGCGATTCATCCAGCGCATAATAGCCTAAATCAGAGCCGATTTTCTGGATCTTCTCGATGCGGCGTTTGTAGGTGGGCAGAAGGTGTTCATAGTCTTGAAAATGGTTGGTGCACCTGTCAGCTAATTCGGTGATACTGTTGTCGAAGTCGTCGTCTTGTAAGTTGAAATTATTGGCGAATTTGACGGCCGTTTCCAAAGCTGCCACTAATAATTCGGCCATCCCGACTTCATCACCCCGACTGCTTTGGGCATAATCGTCTATGGCTTTCTGTACGCCAGCGAAGTTCCAGGAAAGGGTATTGTTCCAATCGGAAGTGACAAATTGTTCTTGGATGACCTGGCGGTAGGGGGCGATTTGATCGGCCGTTGTGCCTTTCAGATAACGTGTTTGCAGGTAGCGTTGGGCTTCAGGGGAAACGGCCGTGAGTTCTTGGATGAGTTGAATTAATCCTGCTTTTGATTCTTGTTGGAGTTTTTTACTAATCGCTTCCCAATTAGGTATCGAGGTCATATGGCATTCCTGGGGGTGATCAGGCCTCAAACCAATTTTCGATTCTCAAATTAGCAAAATCAGCAAAGTCTTGGACATTGCGGGTAACAAGCGTCAAATCATTCACCGCTGCAATTGCTGCGATTTGCCCATCAGGAAAAGACGGAGTTTTGCCGATCTGCATCAAGCGGGTACGCTCATCTGCATGCCATTCAGCCGCAACTTGATTGTAGGGCAAGATAATGACCTGTTTTTGCAAGTATGTGTACAAAAATTTTCCATATGCAGTTCGTTTTTTAGAGTGAGGCAGGCGTCGTATACCAACTAATAATTCATGCCAGCTTACAGTAGAGATGGCTATTTCGTGATCATGTACTTGCCATGCTGTATTGACGGCAGCGAAGGGGTGGGGGCGCATCATTTCTGACACAATGTTTGTGTCGGCCAGGTAAGTTACTCCGTCCACAGGTCAATCTCTCGTCCTGGTGATTTGTCACGCACGTCGGCAAAGGGATCGTCGGTATCGTCCCACTCATCGACCTGCCATTCTTCACGCCAATCTAGATAGGCTTGCCAAAAATCCCGTTTTTCCCGCTGTTTGAGTAAGCGGCCGTATTCTTCGGCCGATAGAATAACGGCAACCGGTTGTCCTCGGCGGGTGACTTGCACAGGCCGGTTTGTCTCTTCGGCATCACGCACGATGGCGGCGAATTGGTTGCGAGCTTCGGCGATTGAATAAGTTGTTTCGGTCATAATACCTCCAGGCAGCCATCTATATGGCTATTTTAAGGGGAAGAAACGGCCGTTGTCAACAAAAGAAGTTCCATCAGCGCTGCGCTCGTGCCTGATCTCGAATCGCTTGCAAATTAATAATTTCAGCAAATTCAAATTGAGGCGGTAAGCTGCCAGGAATGGGTTTGAGGCGAATGATGGCGGGGAAGTAACCCATACGGCCGTGTAGCTCTGCCATTAATGTCACGGCGATAGCATTATGAGCCGGTGGGTTGATGAGAATGGGATGGGTTTGCCATGTTTGGGAGTCTATATTGAGGCTGTTGAGGAGGGTGGTGATTTGTTCGGAGAACGGCCGTTCGTGGTCGAAGTGTGTTTTGATTTCGCGTAACTCAAATAATACTCCTGCCTGTGCCTGAATCATCTCAAGTTGTGTATCCGTTAGGGGGTGACTAAAGTTTAGCAAAATCATCACGGTTAGTACCATTATAAGGGTAGTGAAATGACTGGATGATACCCATCCTGTTTGTGATAAATCACACACTTTTCAATTGTGCTCCACATGCACCCCATACTAAAGAGGATGGCACCCACACCTGCCAGGAAAAAATGACCAGTTTTGGCCCCTGTTCGGCTCAAAGTATCGTCAATAGCATCCCGAAACAGGCGCGGGAATTGCTGCCAATTGGCTCCCTCTATGGGGATTTGGCCGGATGTAGCCAATAGTAAAATGTTTGCATCTTTGCCCTGTTCGTTCAGGTAATTGGCCACATCTTGTAAGATGTTATCGCCATCACGACGGTGAATCATCCCGACAACTACGACCAAATCGTCCTTTTTGACAATTGTGGGTAATACAATCTGATCAGCATTAGGCCAGGCAGTTCTGGGACGTTGTTTTTTAAGGGCTAGCAGTAATTCGGGCAAACGGCCGTGTCGTCGCATCCATTCAACCAAAGAGAGGCATCTGGCAGCTTTACCGTCCCCGGCTAAATTCTCCAGATCATTATCTAGCTCTAAACACAATACCCTCAATTCATCATTGTTAAATACCGTGGCAATTTGCCGGGACAAGTCTACAATGGAACGCCCCTGTTGACCTTCAGGCATCGCACAATTGGTTATCAGATAAACTGACAGCAGTTGGCTTTGGTTTAATTGTTGAATGAGGATTTGGTTATCAGTGGAAACGGCCGTTGCCAGCGATCCCATATTTTTGAATAAATCAACTGCTCCGGAATAGAATCTGTTTTTATCCATTATTTTCTTTTCTGCCTGCTGACACTTGAATGTACTTTTCTACGAATTCAGCCGCATATAGACACTCAAATGCCCCATTTTCTTTAGCCAATGTGCGAACCAACTCCCGATTCGCCGATACAAAACAATCTGCATTGCCAGCTTTAGCACTCAGAAAGATAGTCACATCTTCTCGTGGAATCAGATTCGCCTGAAGCAAAGTCTGAACTTCCTGGTCATCATAAAAGACATAGTTCACATTCATGCCTTGCCAGATACGGGTTATGATTTGTCCGCTCCAATCTTTGCCCTGTAAACGTCTGGCAACCCTGAGAATCTGGCTAAACAAAGCATCTGAAACAATAACTTCTATTGGTTCAACTGGTCGTCCGGTAAAACCTAACCAGTTTAGTATGACAGCTTCAGGGCTGGCTTCGACAGCAGCCCCAATAATATAGACGTTGGTATCGAGAAAGATACGGCGAGGATAATTCGATGCACTCATCTGGTAGATGTGCCAATCCTATTCGCTATCCTCAACCATCTCTTGTTTAACCTGACGCACCAGATTGATGATGGCTTCTCGATCATCATACCCTGCTTCAGCTAACACTTGTTGGAATTCCTGACGAAGTTGCTCTGGTGGTAACAGGTCTCGATGAGCATAACCATGTATGCCAATAAGCTGCTCAAAGGCTTCGGCACTGATAATGACGGCTTTAGCCTTACCGTGTGAGGTAACAACAACTGGTTTACGGCCGTATGTGGCCTGGTTCACCCAATGGGACAAATTGCGGCTGGCTTCACTCACACTAATTTGGGGCATCATGTCACCTCTTACATGGAAATCTGATAATATGCCTATTATACGTATTTTTGGCTTGTTTTGTAAATGGCGGTGGAACCTTGAGTAGGTGAATCAGGTTCCCCTTCAACCCATGTGAACACAGCTAATACGGCGGTTCCGCCGGGCCAGCATAGCCACACATGCCCAAACGAGGTGAGTTGATCAGGGGTGATGGGCCACCATACTCATCATGAGCGTGATCTGCCAAATGATCGGCACAGAGGGTTATCCATTCCCCTTGTTCCGCCAAACAATCGGCGCAGTACCAGCCGGCCACTGCCCCACATTCGGCACACGTTACCTCTGGCATCTTGTTGCGAGCCATCAGGTAGATGGGATGCTTGGTTAAGGGCTTGCCCTCACGCACAGACAGCGATTTAACCGTTGTTTCTGACGAGGTGCCAAAGTCGTAGATGTGGGTTAGGGTAATACCAGGAGCCAAGACATCTTCGATTTTGCGGCTCATGCCAATCTTGCTGCCACTCCAGCCGCCAACTGAAAATTGGCTCATATGCCCACAACATTCCAGCCAGATGGCGCGGAGGTATTGGTCGAGATGTTTGAGGGTGGAACGGCCGTTCACCTCCAAATGCAGCCAGAAATCTGAATTGTAGGTATCGCTTACCTGCAGATGATAAAGGGGTTGAGCCGTGCCGGATGTGGCGTTTGCACTGGCTTCTTGCCGTTGGGGACAGCTCTTCAGATGATTGCTTAGTCCACCGCGAGTCATTTCGCGCTCACAAAAGACGCAGTTGCCTTGGGATTGTTTTTTTCTAGTCATTGGTTTCTCCTTTTCCTTACAAACGGCCGTTACTCAATCATCCGAAAGCATACCCTCCATTTCCAGCCAGTCATCAGTGCGCTCGCGCCAGCGTTGGGCGCTAAAGGCAAACCACTGTTCGCGTTCAGCCTGATGATTGTACAGTACATCTTTGAAGCGACGGAATGGGGAACGGCCGTTTAGTGCCACCTGCAAAAGTTTCCGCAAGTGTGAACTGGCAATGGTATCGGCAAAATCCGCCATATCTTGATAGGCTTCGTGCGAATCCGCTTGCGGCACAACCAGGAAGCGTTTCAAGCAAGCATCTGATTGCCGGGTCATACTGCGTTCTTCCGCTTCTGACAGTTCAATCCCTACTTCACTATCGCACCACAGATGGTACCAGGTCAGGCGAAGGGTTTCGTCCTCAATGGCGGCTGGATCGTCAAATTTCCGCGACTCTCCCTCCACCCAATCGCTCACCAACAACACGTCACCTGTTTCAGTGTCTAGGTAATGCTGCCCTAAGCCCATTGGGTCATTGGAACTCATAGCTATTTGTAGTTGTTCGTAGTCAATTTTCATAGTAATGGATCCGCTAATTAGGCTATATCTTCTCAATTACTATATGAAGCTAGTACAATCTGGCCAAACAAGTCCTGGGCGCTCTTGTTGGCATTGACGACAAAGGTCGAACAGGAGATTTCGCCTTTTACAGAATTCAATAAAATCTCGTATCTGTGATTGTAATGGTACGTTATCTGGTGGCGACCATTCCGCTCTCATAACAAAACGCAAATCCTCTAATTCACCTTTATTGAAGGCCTGCCTCATTTTGTCCCATAAAATAATTGGTAATTGGTCTTTCCCCCATATATTCTTGATTTCGTAGTCAACACTATCGAGTGTAGTAATTTTGACCTTCATATTATCCCGCAAATAGTTCTTGATTTCTGGATTAAAAAAGGACTTACGATAGGAAACAAAATCACACTCATCAGTGACAATAATCCCGCACCCTTGTGTTTTTCGATTGTGATATGCTCGCGAAACGAAAACCAGCTCTGTATTATTGCATTTTGCTTTTAGTGACTCTTCGTGTCCAAATAATTCCCTGATAAGGCCATCTTCTGCCGAAACTGCCTGAAGGACAACTGTATCTTCAAACCACTCATAAAAGTTTCTCCACGCATCTGTCCCAAATAATGTCACGAGTGCTTGTTCATACTCTTGCAACATGACACGTGTCATGTCAATACACATCTGTAATTTGGGTTGCTTTTGATTCATTCTTTGGAATTTCTGGAGAAAATCCCAATACAAATTACCTTCCTGAGGATCATTATAAGCGTTAATAATGATGCTGGTGTCAACTACTATGCGTGTTTCCATATTCGATGTTTAAGATTGCCATTTTGGCATCAGCTAAGGATTCAACTTCTTTATAGTCATCATCAAAAAAAATTCGGAACTCTGTAGATGGGTCTACCATTTGACCTCGATGATCTACATTTATATATTCAACCTTGCTTACACCTTCTTTCCTTTCAAGGTACACAAGACCAAAATTCTCTTTATAAAAATGAAAGTCTTCGTTTGAAGGGAAAGCAGCATGGTTTGAATCCAAAATGTCAAATGTGGTTTCCGCAATGCGTCTGCGAAACCGAAGCATTAAATGCTCGCTATGTGTTTCCAGTAAAAATCTTACCTGATAGCGGCCTTCAATATTTTTATCGTTTAATAACATTTTAATAAATACATCAGCAAGGCGAGCCTGTGCTTGGGGATGTAAATGTAGTTCTGGCTGTTCGATAACTACATAAACTGGTTGTTCTGTATTTGCTCTTTGGCGGAGAGTAACAGCATGTACAATAATGGGAATTATTTGTGAGGTTCCAAACCCCATGTTTAGCAAGGTCGGGTAAACTGACGAGGATTTATTGGAATCTTCTTCAAATTCTTCGATTTCCACGCTTGCAATAAATGCATCTTTATAAGCTGTCTTATTTATCGGTGATAATATTTGCTTACCCAACTCAAGATATTTAAGCCACTTACCTAAATCCTCAAGTGTTTCACCTAATCTATCTTCTAATAAATCTACAAAGGCACCCCATCCTTGTTGTCGCCAACGTTGACGACCAATTTCATCCAAAAAATAAATCCGCTGAGGGTCAGGGCGTATTGGGCCAAGGTATTCTATACTCTTCAAAAAAGTTGAAATGCTTTCTGCCAAATAGCTAAATACTTGCTTTAACACCTCAACAGGAGCTTCCTGTAAATCTGGTAGAAAATTGTATTGGAAATGGAAGGTAGTAAATCGCCAATCCTGAGCAAACCAATTGGGCAAATCTGTATCTAACCACCATTCATCGTAATTAACTTCTTTGCGAGTGTCCTCATCCAATAATTGAGCCAACAATAAAATCTGGCTGTCTTGATCATTCAAGATATGCCAATTACATGTTAATTCAATGCCAATTAATTCTGTTGTGTTTGAAGGGGTGCGAGCGAAGCTGATAGCCAAGGATAGGAAATCTTGTTCTCCAGCGACTATTGATGGTAGATTGTTTTCTTGTCTCCATATATTGATTTCCTTCCTCACCATATCACTTGCTTCCGGTACGGCACAACGAAAATGGAAACGCATGATTCGCTTATTATATTTTTCGCCACCGTGAATTGTTTCATCAAAGCTGCCCAAATCCACACCATATTCAGCCACGAATTTGAGGATGCCATTATCAGAATAATCTGCCTCTTCATCCAGATTCTGACGCAAAAATCGCAAAGCGCGAATAATTGCGCTTTTACCACTTGAGTTACGGCCAAACAACAATGTAATTGACTGTAACTCAATCCAGCCCGTATCAGCAAAAGCCATAAAATTCTCTAAACGAATTGCTTCTACAGTCACAATATCTGCTCCTCATTTAACCTCACCTCTTGTGCTTCTTCTAACCCTTTCATTCCCTTGCCTTTTTTGAATACAACGTTTTGTCCCTCACGTAATACAGTCATTCCAAGCAAACGTCGTCTATGCACAAACACAACTTCCTCGCTATCATTAACAATAATCAACCCATATCCTTTATGTTCATCAAATGATTGAACTTTTCCATATAACAAATCTTCAGTTTCAGAAATTAAGGTTGCCTCTAGTCGAACCTCGTGTGCTTCTGATCCCTTGACACCTTTACTAATTTTGAATACGACTCTTTCACCTTCTTGGAGTGTATTGATACCTACTAGGCGAGTTTTATGTACATAGACATCACTGTCACCTTCATCGAGAGTAATGAATCCATAGCCGCGATTCTCATTAAAGAACTTCACCGTGCCGTGCAAATCGGATACACCAGTAGGTTCGCATATCAATAGCTTATCATCATCCTGATTCTGAACCTCTAACACTAACACCGAAGCACGTTGGCCTTCTTGGTACTCTTTACCTCCCAATTGCCCTGATGGTATTTTCCCCATCATTTTACTCGATAAGATACCATCAATCTCCAAAAAAACATCGCCATTGTTTTCAACGAAGTAGACTGTGGTTTGCAACAAATCACCTGCCTGAGGCATGTCACTATGTTTTGGTTCCAACTGTTGTCGAGGTTTAGATGTGGGGCTTAGTACAGCTGTTTGTTGTGTCACGGCCTGACCAATCACCCCAAACGGATCAGGCAAAACGGGTCGTTCTTTATATTCATTAAACGTTTCCGGTTCACCACTGCGACTACGACGACCCGTAAGCCGTTCAATCTCCATATAGCGAGTTTTAGACTGCCATTCCGGCGTACCTTCTCGCCATTCTAACATTGCCAACAGAGCTTGAATGCGTTCTAGTTCGGTAATGCTTCCCAAACGCGCTCCCAGTCCCTGCTCTTGCAATAGATAGCGGGCCATCTCTTCTACATAAGGTTGAGCGTCGTCAGATCGTGTGGCCTCTTCCCACAACTCGCCGCCAAACAGGGTTTTGTACCGCGTCTCTCGGTCGGTGATGAACAGTTTGGGCGTGATAGCAACGCTGCCCATCCCCAGTGGCTTACCCATGCCCAATTTGTGACGGTACTGTTTGCCTTTTTCGCCGGGCAAAGCGAGGACCCACCACAACAAGCCCAATTCTTCTGGGCGCAGGTTTTCAAAATGGACTTTGAAACGGAATTTGACACCATCACGCACGGGCTTGATTTTGGTTAGCTGCTTGGGATGGGTGCGTTCGGTGGCACTGGCTTCGATGTCAGGGTTTTTGCCTTTATGCCAATACAGTTTATAGCCGCGAATGTGGGTTTCGTTGGGTGATGTGCCATAGTGGGCTAACGCTTTTTTGTTGTCGGGATGATGGCCGTTTTGCCCTGCACGGCCGTCTTGCACCAAATAATGTTGGAAAGTAGTTGCTTTGGGACTAGATAGCGTATGCGGCACAATCGGCTCATCTTTGTACCAAACATTGCCTTGTCCCGACAGACAACGCGCATCGGTAAAAAAGACGCGGCCAGCACGCTGCTTTTCCGGACCGATCACTTTCTCCCCTTCCGTTTCTTCCACCCAGCCAAAAATCGCGTCAACCAAATCAGGCTTGGAATTATTACGCAAATAGTCGGGGACAAAATCGCGGGGATTGGCAGCGCGGGTCTCGCCAGCTACATTCAGCTGTGCGGGAATACGGAAGTTGGGTGAATGGCCGAAGTAACGCACGGTACTACCTTCTTCTACGTAAAAAACTGGTGCGCCATGTTTCAAACAGCCCCAGCCTTTACCGCCCCAAGCAGTCAATTCCTCCTGGAACGGAGTTAACCCATCACGGTAATCTTCAATCGCTTGCGGGTCTATTTTAATTTCTCGCGCTCTATTGTCTTGCATGAGGATGAGGGCATGGTTTTTACGTCCGGTTTTATTGCCTGTTTCCATCATATTGCCAGAGCAAATCAACACGCCCTCATGTCGGTATTGACCACGAGAGCCAATGTTGGTAACGGCCGTATACCTCCCCCGTTGCCCAGGTTTATCCTCCACATCAAAAGAAACCGGATGGTACAGGGGCTTATAATCGGGACTGTTCAGACGATACAGCCCAGGCACTGATTTGGCAGGTATATCCCGCTCCTTAATCTTCAAAAACGCGCCCTTTTCTGCCAACCCCAATGCCGCTGGCAGCTTCGCTGGTTGAATCCACCATTCATCATCCCCCTTTCGCTGCAAAAAACCAGTGCGAACATTGCGGGCAAAAGCACCAACCACATCCCGATACGGGTCGCGTAAGGGATCGTCCGCTTGCGCGGCAACGGCGCGAAAGGTGAAGGTGGGTGTAGGGGAGACATAGCGCATACGGCCATGTCCTACAATCTCCATAATCTCTCGAATCATCCCTCGCAAACTGCTACCAGGCAGCAAAGGGATCTCTCTCTCCACGCCAAAGAAGTCAGCCATTGCCGTTTTTTGTTCATCCGTTAATTGATCCGGTTTGGCTTGCCCAAATTCGGCAAACTGAGTTTCCGTCAACATACCGCGAATATAGGTGGGGGAGCAGGTTTCCAGTTCACACTCAACCCAGCCAGTCACACCTATAGGTTCAGGATGGTAGCGGTCGTGTGCCAATGGAGGCTGGGCTTCGACCATTTTTTCGGGCAGGGGGATGAAGTTGTAGGGGGCAACGGCCGTTACCTCCATCCGTGCTTTCTTATCCCAGCGGGGTTTCGTAGGGTTTGTGTGTTTAAGAGCCATTAGATTTCTCCTGGGCAACGGCCGTTACCTTCAGCAAACGACTGTAAGCGATCCGTACTCGTCCCATCTCATCATCTGCCAAATAGTGACGGACACGCAAACGTAAGGGGCGATGACTGCCATCTTCGGCAACGGGTATCTTATCATGCGCGAAAGGCACAGCATGGTAAAGTTCCTGTATCCCATCACTCATCAGGGTGAACTGTTCACCTACCTTTTCGGCATAGGTGCCCCACAACATCTGCGCTTCGTCAATGTATTCACATTCATTGCCTGTACCATCCTGAATCAGGCTGGCTTGCCAATTGCCATTTTGTCGCCACAAGTGAAGTTCGGCCGTTTTACTAAACAGCCTCAATTCGCAGAGTAAATCAAAAAACATAGCTTGATTGAAGGGGATAACGCGATTGTGATCGGTTAGCATAATCTGTAATTTGCCGTCAATCATTTGTCCCCAGAAAACACCATCCAACGTATGGCCTAACAAATAGGCTGGTTGGAGTTTTTCCCCTTCTTTTTCCAGCCAAACCCAAACATCGTCGTCAACAGACAATGACACTCTCGTTGTGCGACCGCTTTTAATCTGATAAACAGGGTCACTGCATAATTTCACCGTCATAATGACACCTCCTCCCATAAAGCATCTACATATGTTTGCAGCTGATGGTAATTGTCAGGCCGTGTGCCGTCTTGGATTGTCCACGTTTGGGGCTTAGGTTTATCCGGCTGATACAGCTTGATTTCCGCTTTGATGCCCTGCAAACGGCCGCGTCCTACACTAATCTCACCGCCAACGGGCAAATCGGCCGTCCACAAATCCTTCAGCAATAGTAACAACAAACCAATTTGTGCCTTAAATTCACGATCTCCCGCCCCCTTCTTGTTATTTGCAGCTACAGGCTTCAACAAACGCCACTTCACCTTGACCCTCGTTTCCTTCGTGCCAAAAAGCGGCTGTTCACTAAACAAAGCTGTATCACGTGCGCCGCCAGTAAAACGGTCAATGGAGACCCGATTTTGCACCCGATCAACAACCGCATCCTCAATGACATGCTCTTCAACGATCAATCGGCTGGCCTTGGCATTTTGGTTTCTTTTCTTTCCAGTTGTGTTATCACCCTGTTTAATATGCAAGTCGGAGCCAAACAGCGCATCCAAACGGCGTTGTGCCGTCTTGGGATTGTCGGGGTAAACGAGATGCACAATACGTTGGGCACGGGCGCGTAAGGCTCCTGTCAGACTCGTGCCGGATAAGATAGGCTGGCCACTGCTGCGTAAATGCACCGCATCTACCCCACTATCAGCACCACCGCTGTCACGGATGAGCAGTGAACTCGACGGATCGAGACGGCAGGTTAGCTCTATTTCTAGCCATTCGCGGTTATCTCTTGGCGAAATCTCTTCAAAAACTTCTGCCTTTTTAGGATGAGTCAGGACTGCTTCATTTAGCTGGGCTAATGGTAAATATCCAGATTCCAACCACGCATACAAATCATTTTTGAGGTCATACGCTTTCACACGCCAGTTTTCCAATGCAATGCGTCCCAAACCACGATTTTTGCGTGCGCCGAGTGTGATGGAGCCATCTGTCAAGCCATCTAGGGCGATAAGAAATGCCTCCTTCACTTTGGCTTGATACTCTCCTGTTTCCATTTTCATTTGGCGTGGCGTTTGCATGAGTAACAGTTCAAAGCGGATGGGAAAGGTCGTGCCGATCGGCCATAGCTGCATGTCAAACAGCTCGCCACGCCTAAACTTTTGTCCATTCACTGTCACTTCGGTTGTATGCGCGGTGCGGGTAGCATTGTCCAGCTTGACGTTTTCGCGCATTTCCATGTCTGCGCTGGCTTGACCAAAGGCATCTTCGATAATGAGGGCACTTTGACGGCCGTTATCCTCCTCATCCCCCTTTTGCGCCCCAAACAATAACTCTGATAAGGCATACGGCTTAGTTGCATTGGCGCGAAACCCAAATTCGCGGTTGTTAAGGTAGGCGCGTAAGGCGCCCGTTAAAGTGGCTCCGGTGAGCAGTGGGGCAGTTTTGCCATTCACATCCGTGCAAATCAGCAAGGGCATATCTGTGAAATCATTGGCATCTCCATCGCCAAAGTGAGCCGGTGTTTCCAGAACCAAATCGGCTTCGACGATGATTCGCTGCTCAATGCGCCGTGATGTTTCTCCTGTCCAAAAGCGGCTGTTATGCTCGTTCATTTTTTGCCCTCCTTATCTACCTTCACCAGGTGTCTCTGTTTGACGACGCGGGCTAATATCAAATCGGCCAAACGCCAGTTGTACTCAGCGCGAATTGCCAGCGTATCGGTCTCTGGCATTACCTCGCCTATGGCGTAGCTTTTGGGGTTGGCGATGGGCATTTTGGTGGCTTTAATGCTATCTTCGAGCCAGTTGAGAAACGGCCGTTTATCCAGCCGCGCCTTTTCAAACTGCCTTCTGGTATGGGCGCGTTTTTCAAGACTTTCCCGGTAAGCTTCCAACACCTCTTGTTGCTTGGCAACTTCCGCCTCGCCTTTATTGGCTATTTCATGTGCCGCTTTCTGCAATTGAAGCCGCAATCCGTTGAGCTGGGTTTTAGATACCATATCTAGTTTCCCAGCTTCAGCTAATTTTTTAGCCTGTTCACGGAGTTGCCCATCCAACTGAATACGGTGCAGCTTGTTCACTATCGTTTGTGCGGTCGCTTCACTCGTCGTACCCACCAGTGATGGCGGCTTTTTCATCTTGGCTTCCAACTTTGTAGGTGTAAATGATGCCTCTGTATGCCAATTAATAGCAAAACGGCCGAATCCATCCTCGCGCTGTTCACCAATGCCCGATTGCTCCAACTTGCGTAAGGCAATTAACTGTTCATCTGATGGCGTGCTAAACACCAAAACCGTACCCATCTTCAAGGCGGTTTGCTGAATGGTGGGTAAGCCCCACTTGCGATTGAATCCGCCAATAGGCCGATAAGCGGCAAATACAGACTCTAATTCATTGGCTAAACCTAGTTGACGGCTTAGTTCTGTTACGGTGGATTGGGGCTGCCCGTATTTATCGCGCAGCAACACATCACTCAACAAAGTGATGACGATACCGTCAAAGCCCGCGCCAGTGGGTACAAATTCACGCCAATCCGCTATATCCTCGGCCTGGTAAAGGGTGTTCTCTTCTGGCTGGGGATTTAACTGGAGGGTAACATGGCCGTATCCCGCCATACGCGCCCCACCCAACAAAATTTCACCTTTAATCAGGTTAGCCAATGTTTCCACATCTTCATCCTGGCATAAAACGTGTGCTGCAAAGGTTTGGCCTGCCTCCAAGGCTTCATACCGATAAACTGCGCCGTTAAAAATATCTGCATCTTCGCTAGCGGCCCGCGCACGGCCGTAATCTCGATGCCGGGCCGTGTGGATGGATATGCGGCGGTCTACTGCGGCAAAGGCAAATTGGTCGGACAAGGGCATACAAAATGGCTCTTTCACCTGCTGCCATGAATCACCTTCACCTTCTAGACAGACATCCTGCACGTCCAATTTTTGAATCGCATGGTCAAAATGTTCCAGTTGGCTACCTGAATTTCCGCTGTTATCACAGCCGATACGCGACGGCCGTTTCCCTAATTTACAGATATGCCATGAGAGCGGTGTCGGCAAGGCTCGGTAGGTTTCCTCATAATGGCGGCATAATAAGTAGCCATTGAGAAAACGAGTGGCATCAGGACTAAAGAAGAGCCGCCGTGCAACCTCATCTTGCATCAGATCGTAGCTTTCCCGTTTGCCCCGCAAATGCTGACCAATCAACGCCCCACGCAAAACAGAACCGGGCAAAAAACGGTAAGAAACACCACTGTTTGGGTCTCCTTCCAGCCCTTTTGCCAGGACAGGTTCTCGCAAATGAATGGTGTAACTGATTACTTTCATGCGTCATCACCTCCAGTGCCGTTTTGGCTCATTTCCTGGAACTGTTTCAGGTATTTTGCCTGCTGTGCGGGAGAGTCCAGGTATGCTTTGAGCCGACCCCGCCCCCGATTGCGCCCTGTGCCGCCGCGCCGCCACGCCGCCACGCAAGCACTCAACAAGGCTCGTTCAAGGCTGGTCAATTCTCTATTAAAAGTAATATCCGCTTGCAAGGCAATGCCGCGTCGTAACACACGCATGGTGCGCAATGAACCGTCGTCTGGTACGCCACTGCTATGGTCAACGGCCGTTTGCCGACGTAAATCCGTTAACGTCGCCAACACCTCATCCGCTCGTAAGGATTTCTCCTCCCTCACAGCATATAAAATCGCCTGCCGCAAATCATTGGGCATTCGCGCCGCGCCAATGTGCATCCCCGCCTGACTTTCCAAACCACTGCCGGGACTGCCAAACAAAAACTGCGCCGCCTTAGTTAATTCTTGCACCGAGTTTCCCAACACATAGAAAATATTGGCGCACTCTTCTACTAGCAGCCCTTTAATCGTACGCCCACGAATAAACGGCAGTCCCGTTGCGGCATCATACTCAATCTCCTGATCCACATAGCCAGTAATGCCATCGCCACGTCCAAACGTGGCTTCACTCAATAACTCAATATGCAATTTCATGCGTTTCCTCCTGGTGGTAACGGAAGTGGAATGTACCAATCAGCCAGTTCCAAGGCATCAAAATAAGCGCAATCCTGATTACTCCACCCCGTCAACCGAACATCGCCGCCCACATCAGCCACTTGGGGCAGATGTTCCAAGCGGTAAGCGGCGCGGAAATGGTCAACTGCTTCTGGCCCTTGCCGCAAAGCATCCCGTAACGCCTTCACCTTGTTTCGCTTGGTAGACCACAATGGTTCCGATTGCTCTTTGTCACTATCCTGAAAAGCAACCAGCCCCTTCTCTACGACTGACCATGTTCGCAATGGGTCTGTAAAGTTTTCGGCAAGTGTCACTGGTCGCAGCGTCAAATGTCCTTTAGGCACACAATATTCCCGTTGGCGAATGTCGGACAAGGAGCCAAGTAAACCGCTTAAAGCAAAGTGCCAGTCAAGGCAACTCACATCTTCCACATGTTTATCAAGCATGAGGTGCAGGCGATACATCTTGGCTTGTTGGCACAGGGCTTCGGCCAAGCCATAGGCGCGGGCAAAGGGATAATGGCTTTTGACGATGGCAACACCTGCACTGGCTGTTATTTTCCCTTTACCATCAATGAAATCTTCCGTGGCGGCTTCAAAGGCTTTGATGAATGTGAGAGCCAAAGAGATCCCCAGACGGCCGTCACACACAAAGGTAATATCATCACCGCCGAACACAATGGGGCGAAACGGTAAATAATGCGTGGCATCTTTTGCCTCTTGAAGTGTGATTTTTGTGATTTCATCGCCAGCCATATTAGTGTGCTTGATGACTGGTTGCCTTCCTTCAAAAGTGATGGCTGCTATTAATGAGCCAACCGTTTCTTCTAAGGCTGTTTCACCCGCATTATTGAGCGCGTCCGACATTTTCTGGGAACCAGCTAAATAGGCTTCCATACCTTGTAAACCATCTTTATAGGCTTTAATACGCTGTCCCATACCATTGCCGTCAATATGAACAACAGCGATATAACTTTCCTCGCCAGCCGAACGGCCGAGATTATCCAAGTCATAGGGAAAATCGTATCGGGTTTCGTCACACTTGAATTCGTCTAGCAATTCATTAGCTCTTTTTGTGTTGCGTAATTTAGCCATAATTTCGGCCGATACAGGATATTGGTCGCCATCATCTGCACCCAGAATAATCGGCGACATATCCATTGCTGCAAGCCCTGTGGAACGGCATTTGACCGTCACGCCTAAGCCCATTAATGGTGTGGAGGGGGTTTGGGCTTGTTTGGCTTCCCCCATTTTTTTCAGGGCATCGTCAACGGCCGTTTTCAACTCCGCTAACTCCTCAAACTGATGCACAACGGCAGCCAATTGCAAATGGGGAGCACATGCCATAACGGCACGAGAATAGCTTTTGATATATCTCTCTCCCTGCCCATCATCGCGGAAGTAGAGGGCAGCGTTACCGCCTCCCGCAAAGACAATCTTGGCTGGACAAGTGGTATCTACAATCGGCCGTGCTACTGCCTCTGGCGAAAATTGCTCGTCTAATACCGCCTTCACCCAATCCTCAGTCGCCATCTTCACCAGATATGATGCGCCAATATTTTCACGCAGTCGGTTACTACCAAAAATGTACGATTGAATTTGTCTGGTATCAATCACAACTATTTCCATATTTACCTCCCTATCTGTGTCTCAATCCAACCTTGTAAACGTTCCGTCAAGTTTGGCAAGTCATTTTTGCCAAATAAGCTGATACGCGATTGCAAAGCCTGAGTGACATCTTGTTCAAGTTCGTTCAACTGCGCTGGTTGAGCTAGCGAAACAAGGGCGGTACAGGCTTCATCGCCTCCCAATTGCCGCGCCCGCATCCCCGCTTCAAACAACTTATGCTTAAGAACATTTTTCCTTGGCGAAATGCCACATGAAAAAGCAAATAATTGATAACCACGAATCGCGGCTACATCCATCTCAAAAAGCGAATCGTCTTCTTTATCAAGATTTCTTTTTGGTCTGCTTGGAACAATCCCCAATAAAGTCTGATGAAAGTTGAATTTTGCGTTTAACTGTTGCAAACAGTCGAGTGTATAATGTTCCAACCATTTGCCACCCAGCAAAAAGCCTAAAAATTCCTCAATAAAATCTTGCTCGGATGCCCAATCTTCGTTTTGATGGTATTCCCATGCTTTTTGCAGGGACAATTCACCCGATTGCCCTAATTCATCTAGCAATGTTTGACCAATTGATGTGGGCGGTGGTTCATTGAAGGGATCATTATAAATTTCACTGGCTGGTTTCCAATTTCGTGGTACGCCCCCGTCATACCAGCTCTTGTAATATTTTTTTAAAGCAGGGTTTACCCATTTCTTCCATTCATCCAGTTCTGAATCTTCGGTTACGTAAACACGCATAATGGCTTGTGCCGTGCGGGGTAACAGCGGTGTTTGTAGATACGGCCGTTTACGGTGCAGCTTAAGGTCAGTTTGCAAAAAGAGCATTTCTTCCAGGGTAATGTTAACGGCCGTTCCCACAGACACTCTCTCCGCTTCACCATCAGACACATCAAAAAGCATTTCCAAAGTACGCGGGTTCAAATAGCTAAAAACAGCCTGTCCTTCTGTGGCTTCCTGCACAGCGCGGTAGGCATGAATTGCCATCGCCTTCGTGCCGCCAGAATAGTGCAGGCCAACCGAACCGCTTCCATTTTGCAAAGCGGTTCGTATCCCCTTGCCAATGTCCCAAGCATCAGAATCATCAACGGCCTGCAAATAAACCCGACTGGTAATTTTCCGGTCTCGAATAAACCAGCGACGCAAACGATTGGCAATCGTCTCAGTTCCTTCTATCCTGAGCTGCTTTCGTTGGGCAGTTTGCACCGTCTGCGTTTTGGAATAAACCAGTGTAATCATGCCTTCATCTTGAAGCAGGCATCCCCCCGCCACTGCATTAGGTAATGGATTGCCACCTACAAGCAGGATAAGATGTTGGCAACGTAAATGATTTGGAATTGAATTGCTCTTCGTCATAGACTTTCTCCACGCTGCTGAAAATAAGCGGCGAACTCGCCGGACAAAAAGGCACGCATATTGTCCTGGCTGGGACGACTAACGGCCGTTACCCCATCCGTCATAAACACCATATACAAATCATAAATATCCGTCAGCTTATTGGCCACTGTCTTGCCCGCCAGCCTTTTTTTTAACCGCTTGCCAATCTCATCATTACTCAAACCCTGCGTGACCCCAACCAAAATTTGCCGTTCATCCGCATTCAGGTCGCGCAGGAATTTCTCTTTGCGCTGCAAATCCATCAACTGCAAATAATTCTCCTGCGCTTGCACAATGTCATAGGGATCGTTGCTGGAGATGAGCATGCCCAAGACAGGGTTGAGGGTGCTGATGGAGACATGGGGGATGGGCACGAGGCGGCTGGAGTCACTCGTGTCGTGCATCTCCCGAGTGTTCATAAACTCATGCTGGGAAACGAGATGCCACAGCTTATCGCCAGGGGCGAATAAGATTTGGGCGGCGCACATGGCGAAGACGGACATGCTTTTGCGGCCGCCAGCTAGGTTGAAGTGAATGATAGCCCGTTGCGCTTTGTATCGCTGTACGGTGCGAAATATGGTGCGGAAGGCGGCCTGGGAGTTGGCTTCCGTTTCTACATCTTTGACGGGAACGGCCGTTGCCAATTGCCCCGGCTCCTGCTCCTCACGCTGAATCAAAACACGGCGGTAAGTGAACTGGTAATACTGGTTATGCGCTTTGTAATCAGCACGCCAGGCTTGCTCCCCTGGCGGCGCAGCCACAGGCTTACGGTTAAGGAACTCTTTGTCTAGCTGCTGCACCGTTTCGTGCATGGTGCTGAATTTCATTTGAGGCAGCTTCTCGGTGGCACGGTCATCGGTGTGAATGACACATACCTCCACAAATGGATATCGCGGCAGCAAAATATCCAGGGCCAGTGTAACGACCTGGGGGGCGTTGCCCAATGTTGCGATGTAAACATACGGCCGTTTTGCCAATTCTCTCATGTCAAGAATCGTAACCCCGGCCTACAGGAACAACTTCCCGTATTTCGGGAGCTTCTTCTTTTTTGCACCCCTTAGCCTGGAATCAAGTGAATTTCTAGTGGTTTGGTTGGGCGAACATCGGCCAGCCAGCCAACAAACGAATGGAGGTAAACCATGTTTGTCCGTCACTTGATTTCCCGTTTTCATCAGTTGTTCCTCTTAGGGCTGCTGCTGCTGACGCTGTTAACAACGGTTATCAGCCTCAGTCACAACAGCCACCAGGCCCAAGCCCCGGATAATGCGCCCCTGTCCAGTGATGTTGCGGATGGATGGAGCGATCCGGTAGGCGGGTAGGATCAATCTGATTGGGTCAATTGCAAAGGCTTGTCTTGAGTACAGCCGAAAGATTGGCCCAATCTACACTATGTTGGTAAAGATACAGTCGGCAGCTCTTGCAGCCACCACCACACTTCGTTGGCCTTGCGGTGACCGGCAGCAAGCAACTGCTGTCGGCTTTGTTCACCTAAACGGTAGGCTTCCACCATGTTGCCACGTGCCGCCGCCACCCGTGCCAGCCCATACAGGCTTAAGGGGCCAACTCGCAAAAGCTGGCTTTCGTCAGCCAATTGTTTGGCCTCCAGAAAACAATGGGCCGCTTTTTGGTAGTCATCTTGTGTCAGATAGCTTTCACCAGCCTGATTGAGGATCATGCCAATATCTTCGGGGAAGCCAAGCTGCCGCACCAGGCGTATGGCTTCTTGGTAGTGGATGTTGGCCTGTCGGGTCTGGCCACGCAGCATAGCTGCCTGCCCCAAGTTAGCCTGCTGTCGGTAGATTTGAATAGGGAGGCCATTGGCTTCGGCCAGGGTAAGGCCCTGACGAAAATAGGCGGTGGCTTCAGCGTAGTTACCCAGATGGCAGGCGATGGCTCCCAGGTTGCCGAGCATACGGCTGCGTAGTTCAGGGTCGCGTAATTGCTCGGCCAGTTTGAGACCATCCTCAAGATAACCTTGGGCCTGGGCGTAATCACCGCGCTCTTCAAGCATATTGCCGAGATTTTGCAGGATGTTGATGATTAAACCAGGTTCTTCGTCTTGGTTGACAAGGGTCAATGCTTCCTGGTAATGGGCGATGGCCTTGTCCAGGCCGCCATGAGCGGCTTCGACCAGCCCCAGGTTGGTGAGGAGGCTGGCAATGAGACGGACGTTGCCTAACTGCCGCGCCAGAGCAAGCGCCTCGGTATAAAATTGATGGGCTTCTTCCAGGCGGCTGCGCCGATAGGCGAGTGCCCCTAATTTGAGCAGCAAATCGGCCGTTTGTTGGGTATCTTTGGTTTGTTGAGCCAGTGCCAGAGCTTCTTGATAGTAGCTGGTGGCCTGATCGGGCTGGCCTTGTTTCATAGCTGTATATCCACTGTGATTTAATATTCGTATGAGGCCGTAGCTGTTTTGGCTGCGCCGGGCGGCTTGTTCGCCGAGGCGCAGGAGGGTGACGGCCTGGTCAAGTTGCCCATGTTTTTGTAGATAGGGGTAGAGGTGGGTAACGGCCGTTACCGCTGCCTCATCCATCTGTAATTGATAAGCAAGGTGTATGGCGGTAATGATGTTGTGCCTTTCGGCGACTGACTCGGCTTCGGTTTCTGTGCCGCTGGAGAAAGTGTGGACGAATTGAGACAGCCAGTTGGCATCTTGGGGCTGTTCCTGGCTGAAATCGCGCAGGAGGGGGTGCAGATGATACCGGTCGCCCGTTGTTTGCAGCAGGGAAAGGCTGTAGAGATGTCGCAGACTGTCTTGGGTGTCCCATAACGGCCGTTGCCCAATCTGAGCCACGCTGGCGGCGGTGAATGTGCCAGGAAAGAGGCCGAGCAGGGCAAATAGCTGCTGGTCGGCTGGCTCTAAGAGAGCGAAGGTGGTGGCAAAGGAGAGGCGTACTTGCTGGCTGCCACGCCGCAGGAGGGCTAAACGTTGTTGCGCCTCTTGCAGGCGGTGGAGCATATCGGTGGCTGTCCAGTCTGGTTCGTGGCGCAGGCGTTGGGCGATGATGTTGACGGCCAGTGGCAAATGACCGAGTTGGTCGGCGATCTGTTGGTAAAGGTCGGCCTGTAGCTGAACGGTTTTGTCGCCGAGGCGGCGACGGAACAAGGTTAAGCTTTCGGCTTTGTCCCGATTGAAGGGGGACAGGTGGCAGCGATGGGCCTGGTCGGTGAGGGTGAGGTCGTGACGACGGCTGGTGATGAGGACGGCGCAACGGCCGTCGGGGGGCATGAGGGGGCGCAGTTGGTCGTCATCTTCGGCATTGTCCAGGATGAGTAGAGCATTTTTGGTGGCGAGGAGTTCGCGCACTTTGCTGCTGCGGGTGCTGAGGTCGCTGTAGGCAGAAACATCATGGGCGTAGGCTTGGGCGATGCCCTGCAAAGCAGACATGGGTTCAGTTTGATTGAGGGTTATCCAGAGAATGCCATCGCTAAATTTATCTTTTAATTGGTAAGCCAGATGAGTAGCCAGGCTGGTTTTACCCAGCCCGGCCATCCCCACAAGGCAGCTCACACGAGCCTGCACCTGACTGCTGAAGTACCGTGTCAATTGGGCCACCAACTCTGTGCGCCCGATGAAGGCTGGGAGTTGCGGTGGGGCCTGGAAGGGTACAGGTCTACGGGACGGCCGTTGCCAGAAGTCAAAGAGGCCGTCTATAGGCGGTTCAGCAGCCAGTAGAGATGGCCCGTCGTAGCCGGCACTGTAGAGGATCTGGTGTAGATCGTCTGGGGCAAGCTGCAAAGCGGCTGCCAGCTTAACGATGTCGGGCCAATTACGAGGTTTCCGCACGGTACCACGCAGCCAACGGCTGATGGTGTTGTGGGGAACCTGATGGACAGAACCGAATAGGGTGGTGATGGCTTGTGCCAGTTGGCGAACATGACGACCATCATGTTGGATATGGCTTGCCAGGAGTTCCGCAAAGGTTTGGTTCTGCCTCATTGGGTCGTGTACGAGTGCTATTGTATGGGATGCCGATAAGAAGTTATGGCACATTTTGTGCCATTTTGCCACAAGAGGAGTATATCCGAAAAAGAGGGGAAATGAAAAGAGTTTTTTAGATTAGATCGATCTTGAAGATTGAGCCAATCTCTGCAAATTACCAAAAGCAAAACCGCCTTTCCAGGAGGGTTAGGAAAGGCGGTTTTACGAAATGATCGGGCAAATGCCAAAGCGCAGATGGGAGGGTAGCAAAGCCCTGAGTCTATTTGGTGTGTTCCAGTCGTGTTTCTCGTGCCAGTTTTTATCGTGCCAGTTGGGGGGGGAGGAGTTCCACCCGCGCTTTTCACCAAACAAACCTGCTTCATAGTATACACGTCTTGTAGACGCATTTCAAACAATTGCAACAGTTCCTAATGTTCGCGCCAGATCATTGCCTATCACTTGAATCTTCTCTACCGCATCCGCTGGCAGGGGATAGAAGCGAATACTGTCACCATCTGCTTTTTTCACATAGGGGCGCAGTGCCTTCAGCGCAGCCTTTAACTGCTGGGCAGTTAAATCACATTCAAACACACTAAATTGGACGCGATAGCCGTATCCTTCCATGATCGTGGCTACCTTGCGCCGCCGTTTATCATTGCTGATGTCATAACTAATCACCACGCGCATCTACTTTCTCCCTAATGGCAGCCAGCCCAGAGGCAATGGCCCCATTTGCACAATGCGCCCTAGCAGAGCCTCTGTAGCCAGAGCATCAGCCAGGCTGTTGTATTCACGCAGCACATGCCGAAAGGTAACAGTGTGAAACGAACCTACCCGCTTACAAGTCTCCTGATGGAGCCGCTTCAAACGGCCGCTCAACACCCGACTCTGACCTTGCATTTGCCGCACCACCACCTCCGAATCAGACACAATCTCCACCACATCCGCCTTCAACATATGAGCCAACTTCAGTCCCAATAAGGTAGCATGATACTCAGCTTCATTATTGGTCATCGTGGGCATTTGGCGGCTGAGCCAGCCTTGAAAGAAACCTTCGGTTGTTCTGGCTATGGCCGCTGCTCCTGCATACTCTGTCCCTGAAACAGCCCCATCCACATGAATTGACACTTTCTTCATCATCCTTGTCCTTCGGGATCAATCGCTAAAGAAATCATCCTGAAAATTATCATCGCCATTGGCAAAAACCCGGCTGCGAACGGGTGACCGCTTGGTGCGGGGCTGAGCAGTGCTGCTGTGGCGACGATAGCTGCTCATCAGCCTGTCGGCCGCTACCGAACTGGAGCCAATGAGCAAAATGCGTGTCAACCAGACCAGTACGGCTACAAATAGGGGTGCATAAAACAGCATGTCATCCTTAGCGATTAATGTGGCTCCTACCGTTCGCGGGGCAATGGTGAGAGCAACGGCATACCAGGTCATCACCGCATTCAAAGATGCGCCCAACAGCCAGGCACCCATGAGCAGCAGCACTTCTTTCGGCTCGTCTTTCAACGATTGCTCTGGCGTAAACATGCGTACCACACCAGCAAAATCTATGCTGCAAAACGCAAAAGCTAAGATGGAGGCCCACTCAATGCCGAAGAAAAGATGCCCGCCCATCAAATCCATCAAGGCAAAACGGGTGGTATCAAAGTTGAAAATCTCAAAACCGATTAAAGCGGCCGTTAATATCGCACCTACCACCAGGGCACGGCCTTTACTGGCTTGCCAATTAACAGATTGAAAGGAACTCATCACATACCTCCAGATCACTCAATAAACAACAGCTTATCTTGATGGGCGGTAATCTCAGCCAGAACCTCGGTCATGGTTAAGGCCGTGATAACCAGATGCCCGCTATCTAAAATCAACACCGTCTGTCGCTTGCGCCCGCCAGTGAGAATCAGGACATGAGAAGGCTGTACGGCCTGAATAAGTCGTCGGATGGGGGCGGCCTCCACCTGGCCCACAGCCACAATCCGTGCCAGAGAGACAGCTCCCTCATTAGCCAGGCGCAGCCACTCTGATGAATTGAGGAAAGTTTTGTTTTTCCGTGACATTTCTTTCATTCCACTACTTAGCCTGCATCCCTTCATAGACCGGTTCTGCCCCAGCAATCACCCGCGCCAAACGGCGTGCCTGCAAAACGATGGCCTGCTGCAAGGTGGTTTCCCCACCTGGCCCAGCCAGAGGATGATAAATGCGCGTACTGAGGCGGCTGCCATAGGCTTGCAGAACAATGGCAACCCCATCTTCTCCTAGCTCTACCGGGCGGCGTGGGTTGCCAGTGCGCACAAAAGAGTTGGGCTGTAACGTTCCTCGATTAATCAATTCCAGGCAAAGGGCATCCGCCAATAACGGCCGCCATTCTTCCATGAGGTCAAGGGCTAAAGACGGCCGTCCCGACTGCACCTCATGAAAAAAGCCCATATACACATCCAGCCCCACTAAATTCACCGCCGCCCGCACATCCTTCAGCAGCAAGCTATAAGCAAAACTCAGCAGCGCATTAAACGGATCGGGCGGGGGATGATAATCGCGGCGGGCAAAGCCCCAGCCCCGATCCAACAAACTGCGAATGGCCTCGAAATAAAAAGCCGCCGCTTTGCCCTCATACCCCCGCAGCGAATCCAGATTATCTACCAACTGTGCCTGCCGCTGCATCTGCATCATGCCTTGCAGCGAACGCTCAAACAGCCCCTCATCCCGCACATAAACAGGCTGTCTTCCCCCTGCTTCTAGCCGCCGTACCTGACGCTGCAAAATCACCCGCTGATTATGAATTTTGGCCTCCACAATGGCCTTGGCGACAGGTAAGGCCAGACTCCCACTATCTTTTTCCTGTAACTGCTTCTGCCGCAACTGCACATGACTGGAACTGTCCGCTTCTAAGCGCAGCCGGAATTTGCCATAGCTAGATAAAAAGGCCACATCTATATTGAGCTGCACCAGACCCACCATCGTTTGGGTGGTGATCTGGACATTGCCCATGAGAACCACTTGACTTACCTGGTTCATAGGGAACTCTTCAATGACCTGTCCTTGCTTGCTGACCACCAACCGCTCGCCGCGTCGCTGTAACTTGGCTCCTTGTTCGCGTACATACACTGTTGTCATTTGAAACCTCCACATCATCTGTCGTTCAACATTTATTTGCTCAGCCGATACATCTCATTCCCGACGAAGAACCAGCCCACAAATTGGAATCCTGTCTCAAAACTAGTAATGCTCGTTTTATGGGCGTGCATATTGAGGCCAATGCGCTTCAAGTTGAGGCCGGCCCAATGCTGTGCCCACTTTATTGAAGCCTGCCGTTTGGCCAAGATGACAAAATCATCGGCATATCGCACCAGTGTAATCCCAGGCTGCTGCATGGCCCGGTCAAAGGGGTGCAAATAGAGATTGCATAGTAACGGAGAGAGGGCACTGCCTTGTGATGTACCTACCGTGGTCTGATCCGGCCGCCAGGCATTGCCAATCTTTGTCACCAACCAGCGTCGCACCAATTCCCGGATAGGGCCAGGTACATGCCAGCGCTGCAACTGCTTGAGAACGATTTTGTTCTGCATTTGTCCAAAACAATCCTCAATATCGGCATCTAAGACCCACTCGGCATCATTGGCGCGTGCCTGGGCAATGGCTTGAGCGGCATCTTGGGTGGAACGGCCGTTCCTAAACCCAAAACTGCACGGCAAAAATTGGCGATCAAACACTGGTTCCAAATAATCATAGGTGGCTCGCTGCGCCACTCTGTCCCGAATGGCCCACAACGTGAGTGGCCGCCAATTGGCATTGGCCTTGGGGATTAAGATCGCCTTGACCGGTTTGGGTTGGTACTGCATCTCCACCAACTCTCGCTGCAGTTGGTGCAAATTATTCTCCAAATCTGCCTCGAACTCGGCAATCGTTTGCCCATCGGAGCCACTACCGCCTTTGTTGCCCCGAACGGAGGCCCAGGCCCGACGTAAAGCATCGAGGGAGTAGGCTGCTTTCCAGGGGCCGTAAGGCGAACGCAAATCAGTGATGAGGTCAGGAAATTTCGCCGTCATGTGCCCCCTCCTCTAAATCTGCCGTTATCTCTTCAGTGATAGGGATTTCTTCCTCATCATCGAGATGGGTAACGGCCGTTACCCACTGCTTTTCTCCCCAACGGGGCCGCCAAGAGATTGGCCGCCACCGTTTACGCCGACTTGCCTGCCACTGTGCTTTGGCCTTGCCCATCACCTGTTGCAAAGGGATGGTTGCTCCTGCTTCGTAATAACGAATAGCTGCCTCGCCAATCAAGATGGTCATGCTGCTGCTTAAGATACCAGCCACCGCCCAGCCAATGAAGGGAATCAGTTTCACCAGGCTTAAACCCAGATAGCGCATCCCTAATGTCGTGACCACCGCGCCTATCACCTCCCGATTGACACTACCCGTCGGCACGTAGCCATAGGCTGCGCCTACGCGCATGACCACACCCACTTGAATCATCACTTGAAAGGGTAAATCCAATAAAGGCACTGGTTGAACACCAACAACCCCACCCAAAACGGCCGCTTGCCGAATCACGCGCCTGGCCGCCTGTCGCCGCAAACTGTGCAATTCACGCCCCAGCGGAACAGCCAGACGAGGCACTCTATCCAACATTGTGGGTAATAGATGGGTTTCAACTTGAAACCCATTCAAAGCAGAAATAGGAATGATGGGCATCCCCAACTTCTCACTGGCTTCGGCAGCGGCCGTTTTGATGTCTTCTAATAAATCCACTTTATTCAAGGCAACAATCAGCGGTTTCCCCGAAGCACGTAAAGCAGCCACCCACCGGTAATCAACGGCCGTTACCCCCGCCGTGCCATCCACCAAATAGACCACCAACGCTGGATCGCTGAGCATGGTCAACATCTCGTAACCCGACCAATGTGTGGGTGGCAGTGTGGGTAAATCGGCCAAGACAAAGACCCCTAAAGATTCCAGCTTGACATCTGCATCCAACTCAAAGGCAGCCACGTCCAAGTCATTCTTGCCCGATACAACCCAACCCCGCAGCCGATTAAACAGCAGACTCTTACCGACACCAGCCAGGCCAACAAAGGCTACCCGTGCCTGGCTCTCTTGCCCAATCTCGGCGGCAAGGCCATCCCACTGCCAAAGGCCACGCAGTCCAGCCAACAAGCCGCCGCCGAGAGGCCACTGCCCCCCTTGGCCTGATGGTTCCCAAGACTCTGGCTCAAACTCATAAAAATCGTCTTTCATCATACACACTCCTCAATTAAGTAATTGAGTCACTGGTTAATTGAGCCGCTTCGCTTCTTTAATGTCACAATCACCTAATTACAAAATTACCGACCATCACTTGGATGCCTGGTTCAATACCAATCCCGTCCGCACCCGGAGCAGCCAAAGATGGGTTTTATCGGCCGTTTCCAGCAGCCACAAAGCATTTTCTTCTTGAGGCAGGTAGGGGGTCGCTTGCTGGCAGTTGTGACCGCAAACGGCCGTTAACTGACCGACTTGTGCCCGCTGCTGTTCACCCAACTGCGCCTCATCAACTCGCCACAACGGGCAAGCCGCCTCCCATGCAAAATGACAATGTGCCTGTAACGCTTCCGCTTCAAATTGAGCCAATAGCACATCAGCACAGCCCCACTGCCCTAAAGCAGCCACTCGCTCCTTGCCCAATCGGCGCAGGGGAATTTCCACCGTGTCATCCAGGGCCGTTACCTGCTGTCCCAATCCGCCCACTTGCGCCGCCGCCGATACAGCTTCTCCCGTGGGGTCAGGCACTAACTGCTCATATAAAGATGCTGGAACAGCCAGCGGCAGCAAAGGTGGTTCACTCGATAAGGGCGGCTCTGACATCTCAGACTTAGAGGTAACAGATCGGGCCAATGACGATAACATTTCCCCAACCTCCTCTACCTGATTGTAGACCCGTCGTAAGATAGGAATTAGCTCAGCTAAACCCTGGCGGGCCATCTTGTTTTGAATTATCTGACGCTGTAGAACGGCTTGCTGCGTCCAGATGATGCCAATTTGCCCCAGGGCTTGTTGAATCTGCCAATATCGCCACGCCAGTCCCGGCCAAGTCCAGGGCCTTAACCCCATTCGCAGCCAATCAGACCATGTTTCGCCCGGCCACTCAACCAGCCACCGTTTTAGGTTGCTTTCCACCTGATTGCGCTCTTCAATCAGCATGGCGGTTGTTTCAGTGAAGGTCTCCTCCCGATCCAACGTGCGCTCAATTTGCTCCTCACATTCAGCGATGAGCGTTTGCAGCCAGCTACAGGTACGGGATACTCCACCCACAGGCTGCTCATCCAGCAGTCGGGCCGCCTCTATTTGCAAAGCCAGGGTGCCTTCATAGAGGGGATCGCCCAGGCGCAGACAGGCATGTTTGCCATAAACAGTTAAGGCTTCGTTATCAATCGCCTGGGCAAATTGCAGCTTGTTCCAAACAGTTGGCATCTGCCAGGGCCAGAGCATCTGGCTGTTGGCCATGGTGAAATCGGGCGGCTGCTGTTCGCGGCTGAGCAGAGCTTGTTGGGCAAAGGCTTCGCCGGAAAGCTGATGACTATCAAGCCAGACACCCGCTTCTACAGCAGGAATGGGGTCCGTTGTGGGGGCTGTCCAATAAGCCAGCACATCTCCTAACCAGTGCTGGACGAAAGCTGTTTGAGATGCCTCTACAGACCAAACCCAGCCTTGTAGGCCAACTGTGAAGAAGGAATTCTCACCTGTAAAGCCACTGTCACTCCGTGCCTGAAGTTGTTCGGGCAATGTTTGCAGGGGAGTCGCGGTAAAACAGTACAATAGCTCGGCAGCAATGTGGCATAAGTCGGCCGTTTGTGGCAAACGCAGCCCTAATTCATTGCGTAAACTGAGAATGCCTGTGCCTCGCGTCATGGTCGGAGCTGTGGTTAATATCGAGGTAATATCAGCTTCCGACATATCACCGACTAGCCACAGCAGCAAGGTAGCTGGTTCTAAGCCCAAATAGGCATATATGAGACCCGCCGCCTGCTGCACCAACGTGGTCAGATAGTCACAGCTATCAGGTTGGGCAGCGAACAGATAGATTAGGAAGAGATCACCCCCATCCTGTAGCTGCCAGCCCTGCTCCGCTAACAAAGCTGCCAAATTGGGCGGTGAGATGTGGGTGAGGGCTTGGGTAACGGCCGTTATCACCTCGCTTTCTGACCAGGATGCCTCAATAGCCAGACACTGTACGGCCGTTGTTGGCCCTTGACGGCCATCCATCCGCTGTTGAAACATTGCCCCCGCACTCTGTGCTAATGTGCCCCAAGTAAGAATAAGCGTCCGACGAACCTGCTGCTGACTGTTTGCGGTCATAATATTTCTCCAAAAGGTTTCCCACTGAATACCGATTACTGGTCAAACCGTCGTCCTTGACCATTCATTCCCGTGTTAAAGGCATCAATGCGGCGTAGGCTGTCCGTGTAATCACGCACCAGCCGTTTTAACTCACGCAGTTGGTCATCTACCGTCGTATTGCCATTGGGGGCCTGGCTGTAATAGCTTGTGAGTACCTGAATGGCATCGCGCAAACCCAATTGGGCAATCTGTGCCTCTATCCGCTCGTTGACTTCTGTGACCAATTCCTCTTGTTCAGCAAAAGCCTCCAGGGCGTTGCTGAGGCCGTTGGCTAATTTCAGGGGATTATCCAGAGGGTCAGCCGGACGATAGTAAAAGAATGTGCCCTGGCTGTAGATCAGATGGAAGATGGAACCGAGGGCAAAGAGCAGCCGGCCCTGATCGGCAGTGGTGAGGAAGTCGGGCAGGATGTGCAACGGCCGTTTGCCCTTGGCCTGCTCCATAGCCGCCATGAATTGGTCATATTGTTGCAAGGCCAGGGGCGGTGCCCCCGCCGCGACGACCAATGCGGTCAGGCGGTAGGGGTCGTGGGTAGATACCAACATCGGCTCCCCTTCAAAATAGGATTGGGTAGCATCCGGCACGCCTAATACCTCCAGACGTACCAGATTGGCTCCGCCTTCGGGTAAACGAGCCCGATCTACATTCCAGGAAGGGGTGGCCAGCTCAAATAGCTGCTGTCGTCTTGCCCGTAGGGACATCTCATCCTTCCGATCCTGAATCACTTGCTCGACATCTAACTCACGAATAGCAGTAAAGGCGGGTTGTAAGGTAGCCAGCAGCCTCTGTTTCAGATCAGCAGCGGACAGCATGGTTAGGGTCAGTGGGTTGGGGATTTGCTCGCGAATATCCACCCAATTGGGCTTGTAACGGCCGTATAATCGGCGCACATAAGCCGCATCGGCCAGGCTCACAGCGGCTACACCCCCGTGGGCGACCTGCTCCAACTGTTGCGCAGCTTTGCCCTCTACTTGTTGAGCCAGACTGCCCAGTCGTTCACGCAAGGTGTTCAGTTGAGAGAGTTGCTGCCGCAGCCATTGCTGCAGCTGATGCCACACAGACTGTTCGGCACGGAGCATATGGACGCTTATGCGGCTGTCAGCCAGCTCTTGCGCGGTGCGAAAGGTGTAGGCCAGGGCCTCGCGGACGCGCCCTTGTCGGCCTAAAGGGAAACTGGCAGCGGCCTGAGAGACGGCCGTTCCGGCCTGCGTTCTGACCTGTTCCAGGCGGGATAGCTGCCGTTCCTGCTCCACCAAAACTCTCTGGTTTTCCTCTAAATGCGTGGTGAGCCAACTCTGCAACTGCTGTATAACCTGTAACACACTGTTCAGGCTCATCTCTGGTGACAACAGCACAGCTTGTACCCATTCCTGCCAAACCCCTTGCTGCGTGGCTGCTAATTCCTGACCATTGCGTGCGATATGGGGCAGGATAGTTTCGGCCAGCCGTGCTTGCTCAAACTCAGCCAAATACCGCGTCGTCTCACTACTGATCTCGCCCATCGGCAGGCGGCTTAACCAGGCTGGTGGGGTGATGGTATAGTGGAATTCACTCTTGGTGTCCCGGTCCTGACGCAGGTGAGGACGCATTTGGTCGGATTGAATAGCAGCTAGCAGCGTGTGGCTTGTTTGGCCGACCACCTCTGGATCGGCGGCTGCCAGCCACACGGTTTGCAGCCGTTCGGCCAGCAGCCAATGGGTGCAGATAGCGGCCACGGCCGGGGCATTAAAAAGCAAGTCGCCTTTGCCAAAACTGGCGAGAAAAGTCCCTTGTCCCTCATGCGTGAGACCGGTTAGAACTTCATCCAGGTTGTCAAAGGCATTTTCCCCTTTTTGGCCTAGCTGGGTGCCCATTTGCAGATAGATGCAGTGCGCGGCCATGGCGGAGACGGCGTAAATATCGCTCCAGGTGCGTCCCTGTTGGTCTACACCGTCTACGACGTAATAGATATTGAAGGGCGCCTCGCGGCTTTGGATGAGACGGCCGTCAGGATAACGTGCCTGGAAGTTGCCTTTGACCATCAGGTGGTTCAGTTCTTGCAGGTATGCGGCCGTATTGGGCCACATGTTGGGGCCTTTGATGCCATAAAAAGCCTGGGGCAGCACGCCGATGCCGGTGATGTGGCAAAATTCGGCCTGGGTGCCTAAATCGGTGAAGGCTTCGCGGATGAGATGAGCCAGGTCTAAGGTTGTGCCGGAGCCAGTGCCGCCGACCAGACTGCCACAGATGAAGACATTGATGCCTTGCTGTTGGGTCTGGCTGCCATTGGTCTGGTTACGGCCAGCTAACTGCCATAAGGCGCGACGGAGTTGTTCGTTAACCTGGGGATGGTTCCAAAGTAGCGCCATGAGGCCAAACGGCCGTAACTGTTTGGAGCCGCTGCGTAGAACACCAGCTGGCAGCCGGGAGAGGACAGAGCCTAATCGTTCTTTGATAGCCACCTGGCTGTCAATATTACGCATGATGCTGCCAACGGGAATATTGCCAATATCAAAAAATTCACTGCCTGGTTCGAGGGAAATAAGACCATGAGGCCCTTGCACCTGGATGGTCTCCTCGGTTGTATCAAAGGCCAATAGGCGGATGCGACTTTGCCATTCATCGGCAAAACGGGCTTCGAGCATGGCTTTGAGAAAGGTGAGGATGTATTGGCCGCTGCCACCCGCCCCAATCAGCAAGGTGGGGCGCATTTGGGCTAACTGTTGTTTTTGGCTGAGTGGATTGCCCACAGGCACATCGCCCAGGTTTAGGGTGATTTCCTGGCCGTTTTCTTCCTTTAATATAAGGTGTTCTTCGCTCATGTTTTTCTCCTTATCATAGGCTGGCGCGGTCGGGAGACCGCCCAGAGCAGGCGTGCGGATAAATTTATGAATGGGGTATATGGGTTGGTTGTCGGTCGCTTAGAGCCAATTTGGTTTGTCGCTCCCGTTCATTTTGGCGCAGCCGCAGATTTTCGTAGCGCAGCCGCACCCCATCGAGATCGAGAACGGCCGTATCGGTCAAGCGAGCCTCGTGGGTGAGGGGTAAGTTGTTGAGGGTAATACGGCCGTTCAGGGGCTTAATAAAGTAGTCGTCACCCGCGTCTAGCCCTGGTATGACTTGAATCACAGCTTGGGCTTGGGCTTGAGGGAGGGGTATATCGGCCGGTGGCTGGCCGATAGTGATGGCATTGGCTTGCAGTGTGTCTAGCTCAAGGAGGGGGCTGCCGACACTGGTTAGATGTCCATCCAAAAGGCGCAGCGCACCGGTTACATGCAGCTTTGGCCGTTGGCGGCGATAAAGGAGGAAGAGTAGGATGTTTAGGGTAAAAACGGCCGTTAATATCCAGGGCCAGCGGTGTGGTTTGGCAGATGGTTCTAGGGTTGGCGGCAGGGTGGGGATAATGGGCAGTAACGGTGCGGTTGTTGTCGCCGTCGGGGTTGGTGTGGTGCTCGTGGTGGGTGTGGGGGTGAGAACGGCCGTTGGGGTAGGCTGTGGTGTTGTCGTAGGCGCAGCGGTAGGGGTGGGTGTGACCGTTGGTAGGCTGTTGGCGATGGTATCTTGCCAGATGGTTATAGTGCCGGGGCCACGTAGTTGTAGTTGCCATTGACCGGGTTCCGGCTCCTCAATGACCCAAATTTCTTCACGGCTGTCTGGTTCACTGCCCAGTCGCCGCACCTGGTTTTGATCCACAACAAGCGGCTCCCCGCTGCCAGTGAGAATGGAGATGGCCTGGGCGGGATTCTCTTTGCTGATGACGAGGGTAAGCTGCGAAAGATTGGGGGGAATGGTGAGAGCTTGCTGGGTTGGTTCGGTAACGGCCGTTTGTATCACCATGCCATCTGTCTCCCGCCCCGTCAAAGCCACGACGACTTGATGATAAATATCAGGGAGTTCGGCGGCATCGTGGGCCACAAAGAATTGGCCGGATGGTGTGTTGGCGGCTAACTGCTGCCAAAGAGGCTGCCAAATGTTGGCGATATCTTCATTTTGGGCCAGGGCTTCATTGGTCAGCAGAATGATAAAGAGAGAAACACCCTGGTCGGCAAGCTCCTGACCTAGAGTGGTTAATTGAGACTGGTAAGCTTCTTTTTCGGCTGTTGTGGGTGATTGTGCCCATTCTGGCTCACCATCAGTGAGGAGGATAATTGTTGGGTGAGATGTACCTGCCTGGCTCTCAATCTGCTCGGCCGCCATTTCTAAGGCAGCCAGATGATCCGTCCAGCCCATACGTTGAGGGGCAGCAGCAATTTGGGACAGAAGCTGATGACGCTGTTGGTCATGGGTGAGGGGGGTAAGGGGAACGGCCGTTTCGGCGGTGCTGCCGAAGAAGATAACGGCCGCCTGGTGTGGTTCTCCCTCTGGCTCATCTACACCGAGATAGGAGAGAAAGAGGCGGGCTGCATCCAGGCGCAGCAGGTTAGGATCAGAGCCAATGCCATCTTTCTCAAACATGGAATTGCTGTTGTCTATCAGCAGCCAGACGGCCAAGGGGGAATTGGCGGCAGCAGCGGTACGGGTGCTAAGCAGCCACATGATCCCAAAACAGAGGGCGGCTAACAGCAGCAGGAGCAGGAAAGTGCAGCCGATGCCCCAACGACGGCAGCCTTTGGTTGAAGGGAGGGTGAAAGAGGAAGAAAAATCTGGTGGTTGATTCATGATATTATCCTTGTCAACGCATAGGTTTCTTTTGCTATAATCACCATAGTGTTAAAAGTGAAGTGATGACAGGGGCTAATCCTTGAGCAATTTCAAGATTTTCTTGAGTTTCTTGAGCATGAACCTTGCGGAGGGTTATGAGCGCATTTGGGGTTTTGCTGAGAAGGCATCGTCTACAATGTCGTGATCTACATACGGGACGGCCGTTAACGCAGGAAAGATTGGCGGAACTACTCAGTTTGCAAGCTGGCATTGAAGGTTATTCGGGCAGTACAGTGAGCAATTGGGAACGAGGATTGAATCAGATCCGTCGAGATGACCGGGCGGTTCTGGTGGCTCTTGTCGCCGTGCTGCATCAAAGGGGCGGTTTACAAACCCAAGAAGAGGCGAACCAATTCTTGTTGGCGGGTAATTATCGGCCGTTGGATAAGGAGGAATTGGTGCAGGTTGACGCACATTGGCACTTTCCTCATCCGGCACGCCTGGGAGAGATGCCATCGCCACTGGAACAGGAAGCAGCGTTGCCCTCGACTTTTAACTCCCTTCTTTTTGGAGTTGATAGACTGATTGAAGATGTCATAAGCCAGTTGAAATTGCGACAGCCAAGTGTGGTCATACTGATGGGGATTGGGGGCAGTGGGAAAACGGCCGTTGCCCAGGCTGTGGCTCGTCAGGCCATTCGTCAGTACCTTTTTGCCCAAGTGATATGGTTATCATTGGCTGATGTTATGGATGGGGAGGGTGGAATTCTTTGGTTAATGATAGTTGATGAGTTGTGCCAGCGGCTTTTGTCAGAGGATAATCAGAATGTCAGTCCCAACCAGAAGCTCATGCGCCTCCGCTTCAAATTGAGTCAAGCTCCCTACCTAATGGTGATAGATGATTTGCCCCTAGGTGATAATGGCGTAGACATATTCACTCAGTTGCAGCGTATTTTGGGGAGTGGTAAGTGCTTGATAACGGCTCGTCACCAGCCACCATTGGAGCTAGAAGCTGTTACTTTCCCCATGCCAGAACTGTCCCCTCAAGATGCGCTGGCTTTGCTGCGCTACCAGGCGGAGTTGCTAGGTATCCATTCCACAGGCCAGGTATCTGAGCAGGATTGGATAGATTTATATGGGGTTGTGGGTGGACATCCACTGGCTTTGCGGATGATTCCTCGACTGGCTCGCCTGATGCCTTTGTCGGAGATTATCGCGGGTTGGCAGCAAGTAAGCCCTGGTTACATTGCTACTGTGTATAAGGCTGTTTATGATGAGGTATGGGCTTCACTCTCGGCAGCAGAAAAAGAGATGATGGCGGTGATGCCTTTGTTAGCAGCGACCGGGGGTACATTGGCTTATGTGCAGACACTTTGTGGTTTACCGCAAGGGGGTGTCTGGCCTGTTTTAACCCGGCTGATTGAATGCTGCCTGGTTGAAGCTGTGGGTGAGTGGTATGACATACGCTATCGGATTCACCGTCTGACAGCGCAATATGTGAGCCATCGTTGGCGAACCGAGTCGTCCGAATGGCCTGAGACAAAAATGATTCTCCAGGCTTTGATGTTTTGGCAGCAATTTTTCGAGCAGCTTGCGGAAGCCGAGTGGCATCTGGTTGACAAGGAACAGCCTAATTTGATGAAGGCTTTGCAGCTTAGTTTAACGCTGCCCCCAGAAGCGATAACACCTGCCTTTCAAGAGGTCTGGCAGCGGCTATTTGTGTTTATCTTCCGTTATGTGGAGAGACGAGGACATACGGCCGTTTGGTTGCCCGTACTGGAAGCCATATGTGACAAATTCACTGACTGGCCCGATGTTCATGTTGCCCTCTTAAATCGGGTAGGCGAGTTACACCGTATGCAGCATGATTTGCCGCTTGCTGTAGAGATGCACCAGCAAGCGTTAGAACTGGCTCAGCAGTATGAAGAAGCAGCAGTGATTGCACAAGCGCATTTAAATCTGGGTAATGACTATTTGTTGGCTAAGCAGTACGATCTTGCGGTTGAACACGGCCGTTTGGCCTTGTATGAATTTGAGCAGTTAGGGTTATCTGGCCGGGAGCGAGCGGCAGTGCTTAATTTGTTGGGAACGGCGGCGCGGCGGCAAGGTGATTTAGACCAAGCCAGAATCCTTTTACAGGAAGCTGCATCTATATGGAGTCGTCTAAAGCACCAGCCGGAACTGGTACGCACCCTCCACAATTTAGCACTCGCATTCCAATCACAACAGGATTGGGAGAGTGCTCAAAAATACATTGCTGAGGCTAAAGTTGTTTTGTCCACCACAGCCAGTGAGTTAGATCGAACACTTATCTATCTGGCAGAAGGTGCAGTTTACTTTGAACAATCACAATACCAACAGGCGGCAATAGCTTTTAATCGGATTAATTTAGCCTATCTGCGGCAGGCAAACCACATTGTTTATCAGGCATATACGCTAAACAATCTTGGTAATGTAGCTTACGCCCTGAAGCGTTACTCTGAAGCTGAAAAGCTATTCCTCGAAAGCATACAACTTTGGCAGTATTTAACCGAGCCGTTAGAAATGGCAAATTCACTCGGGGTTCTAGGTGATGTGTTTCTCGCCCAAGGTAAACAGGAGGACGCTAAACTCGTATTTGCTCAAGCCGTGCATCTACTGGAGCAATATGATCATGACAATTTGATGGTAAATCTCAAGAGGGCAATAGAGGAAATTCTATTGCAGTTGCAGGATACAGAAAAAGGCGACTAACTCAAAATATGGGTTAGTCGCCTTGCTGTTAAAAGTTACACATCAATGGAAGTGGTGCAAACACCATCCGGGACTGAGCAACCACCAGGGGCAACAGGCATGCCGGGATCAACAAGGATGAGGGCAGCGGTGAGCCAGCCTAACGAGAGTAGTGTGGTTACTGTTTGCCATAAGCGAGTTTTGGATATGTTTTTCATTTGTGAGTCTCCTTCAGTTATACATAGGTTTATAAAATTCGCTTGAAGGAGTGGCCACTCGTTTCTTGCGTGTATGCCCTATGTTAGGGGTTAGCAAGCGTTAAAAACATGACACAATTAGCAAGAAACTTGCCAGAAAACGAAGATTTTTTGACGGAGGTTTGGGCATGACGAAGAGCCAGAAAAAACGTACACAAACAACGCGCAGCCCATTTGGTGCATTGCTGCAAGAATATCGCTTGCGCAGCCGGAATCCTGATAATGACGGCCGTTTAACCCAAGAGAAGGTATTGGATTTGTTAGTAGAACTAGCCAATTTACCTGTTTATGCATCTGTCCAGATGTCCCGCTGGGAAAAGGGAGGGCAGAAAGGTCGGGTCATTCCCCATGAAGATCGTGCCCTGCTGGTGGGACTAATACAAGTTTTGCATCACTGCCAGGGCATCACATCTTTAGGCGAAGCCAATGCTTTGCTACAAGCGGGTGGCTATAAAGATTTGGGAGATGAGGAGATTGCCCAAGTGGAGCCTGACTGGCTTAAGCAGGAAAGCGAGGAGGTTCAAGGACAAGTGGTGGTTATTAACGGCCGTTCCCCAAAATTAGCCCCAACTCCTGCCATTATCCCGCCGCGCCATGTCCCTACTTCTGCTCTGTCCACTCCCTTTATGGTGCCAGCTATACCACCTCAGGGTATCTTTGGTCGAGATGAGATCCTCGCAAAAATCATGGGATTGTTACAGTTGGAGGAAACCAAACAGAATGTTTCGCCTTTAGCATTACGGGGCATGGGTGGCATTGGTAAAACAACTCTCACCCTGGCGCTGGGGCGGCTGGAAGGAATGCGTCAGCACTTCCCTGATGGTATTTTGTGGATTGCTTTAGGCCCTAATCCCACTATTCGGTTTTTACAAGAGGATTGGGGTCGTGCGTTGGGTTTGGATTTGCTGCCAGAGCGGGATGAAAATAGTTGTCGGCATCGGCTGCAAGAGGCCTTGTATCATCGGCAAGCACTGCTCATTGTGGATGATGTGTGGGAGATTCAGCATGGCAAACAGTTTGAAGTAGCTGGGCCAGCATGCCGGTTGGTGTTGACCACCCGCGAACCTGATATTGCTCACCATTTTGCCACGCCTGACCGCACTATCAAAGTAGATATTTTAAGCTCGGATGCCTCCTTGCAATTGTTGCAGGGTTTGATGCAACGGTCTGTGGCCCTCAATGAAAAGGTGGCGCGGCAGTTGTGCGAACGGTTGGAATATTTACCTTTGGCCCTGACACTGGCTGGGCGCATGTTGGCTAATGAAACAGATATTCCTGCGCGGTTACAGCGGTTGGTGGATGAATTGCTAGAGAGGCGTGAGGCGCGGCTGAAACTGCTACAGGCCGAAGGGCGGTTGGGCATTGATGAGGAAAATCCAGTTTCTTTGCAAGCAATTTTAGGGTTGAGTGTCGATAGGCTATCGCCAGTGGAGAAGGAACGATTTGCTATGTCGGCCGTTTTTGGCGGCGAACCGCTGACATGGCAGTTAGATATGGCCGCTCATGTTTGGGACTGTTCCCAGGCAGAGGCTGAAGATACGGTGGCTCAATTTATGCGGCGGGGGCTGGTGTATGCTCAGGGCAACGGCCGTTATTGGATGCATGCGTTACTGGCAGATTATGCCCAAGAGATGATGGATGAAATGGGCTTATGAGTCGGGCACAGGAGCGGCATCATCAATACCTGATAGAACAGTTAGCCGAGCAAAGCCACCATTGGGGTTGGCTGGAAACTGAATTACCGCAAATACAACGTGCCTGGCAGTGGGTGTCCCAACAAAGCGATCTATTGGCTATGCTGCGCTACATTTGGGGCCTAAAACCTTATTTTGAGCGGCGGGGACTGTTCCCTCTATGGGCACAGTGGGCTGAGCAGACAGGTGAGGCAGCCCTAGCCAGTGGTGATGAAGAAGCTTTCTCCAGCATGTTGATACATTTGGGTTTTTGCCACTGGAATATGGGGCATTTGGAGAAGGCACTGCTTACATACCGCCGCGCTTATCAAATTATTTATTTTACCGAGGATACACTCTCTAAGGCGCGAATTCTCAATAGTATGGGGATGGTTTATTTTCAGTTAGGGGAACTGTCAGAAAGCCTTCCCCTGCTGGAATCTGCTCTGCCTTTATACCAGGAATTAGAAGATTGGGCAGGGCGGGCGACAATATTAACCAATTTAAGCTGGATTTATCGTTCATTGGGGCAGTTGGAATCAGCACAGCGCATGGCGAAGGAAGCCTTGTCGTTATTTCAGCAAATTGGAGACATCACCCAAGAGGCCCGTGTGCTGAATAATTTAGCCATTATGGCTTTTGACCAGGGTGATTTGGAGCGTGCTGAGGCATATTTTCAATCTGTTTTGCAGGTTTTGCAGGAGGGAAACGATCTTGTTGCGGCAGCTCGTGTCTTAAATAACTTGGGGATGATTCACAAGAGGCGAGGGAACCATCCAGAAGCAGTCGGTTATTACGAACAGGCTCTGGCTCTGCACCGACAGTCTGGCAATCGGCGGAGTGAGGCTTTAGCCCTGCATAATCTGGGTGCAGTCTATCGCCAAATGGGGGAGATGGTAAAGGCTCGGCAATATTATGAGCAGGCTTTAGCCCTATGCCAGGAGGTTGGGGATAAGGATGGCGAGGCTGAAGCTCTCAATAGTTTGGGCATTCTTCATTACGATCTTGGTGTGTTTGACTTGGCTCTAACCTATCTGGGCCAAGCTGCTGGACTGTATGCTGATATAGGTCTGCCAGACAATCAAGCTAGGGCTTTACGCAATATGGCTGTTGTTTTCAAAGCACAAGGGGATGATGATGCGGCTGTCCTCCTGGCAATGCAAGCGGCCACCATTCAAGACATGAAAGAGACATGAGCCGAACTTACGAGCGGTATCTGCATTATTTTTTGGATATGGCAAGTGACCAGGCTGAAGATTGGCAGTGGTTTGAGAGCCAGTGGCCGCAAGTAGAGCGTGTATGGGCATTGAGCCAGCGTTATCAGCCAGAGGCCAGGGTGATTGTCAAATTTGTTTTGGCTTTTTACCCTTGGCTCAATCAGCGGGGATTGTGGGCAACGGCCGTTGCCTGGTTAGAGGTAGGGTTGTCTGTGCTAGAACCACAACGCAATAAACTGTTAACGGCTGTGATGCTCAATCACCTTGGTGTGGCCCAGCGCCAGTTGGGGAAGGCCGCTCAGGCTGTAACCTGTCATGAGCAGGCACTGCAGTTACGCCGCGAGTTAGGCGATTCTCTGGGGGAGGCAGGCTGTCTCAATAACCTGGGGTTGGCCTATGCCACATTGAGCCAATTTCAGGAAGCTGTTCATTGTTATCAGCAGGTGCAACAGATCGCCCACCAGTTGCAAGATGTGGATGCAGAAGTACGGGCGTTGAGCAATTTAGGGTCTGTCTATGCCGATATGGGGGATTCGCCAACGGCCGTTGTCATCTATCAACAAGCCCTTACCCTGGCCCAACGTCAAGGAGACGAGGATAACCAGTCTGTTATTTTAGGCAACTTGGCCGCTGTCTATGGGGTGACAGGGCAGGTGGTCAAGGCTGTCGAAATGCACCAACAGCGTTTAACAATTGCCCAAGCGACGGGTAATCGGCTGAGTGAGGCTCATGCCCTGATTAATTTGGGTACGGCTTACCATCGGCTGGATAAGGTAGATGCCGCAATTGCTTGTTATACAGATGCTCTTCATCTGGCGCGGACAATGTCCCATCGAGAAGATGAATTAACCTGCCTTACCAACTTAGGATTGGCTCACGTCCATCTGGGTGCATACAAGCAAGCGATTCGTTACCATGAACAAGCCCTGACATTGGCGATTCACATTGGGGAACGACGTGAAGAAGGCAGTATCCTGAACAAACTGGGCAATGCCTATCGTCATTTGGGCAATTATGAGCGGGCTAAAGCGTTTTATGAACAGAGCTTGTTGATTGCACGGCGTGTTCATGATTATTCAGGTGAAGCCAATGCCTTAGGCAATTTGGGAATCGTGTATCATCGGTTGGAACAGTATGATTTAGCGATTGCCCATTATGAAGCTCAAGTTCAATTAGCCCAGACTTATCAAGATAGACGGGGAGAAGAAAATGCCTTGGGAAATCTGGCCTTGGTCTACACTGAAACGGGGCGTTTTCAGGAGGCAGAGCCGCTTTACCAGAAGCGATTGCTCATTGCTGAAGAGATTGGGGATCAGCGAGGTCGGGCTACGACTTTGGGCAACTTGGGCATGATGTATAACCGCATGGGTGACCCGGCACGAGCCGTCGAGAGCTATCAGATGGCTCTCGTGATTGATGAAGCATTGGCTGATAAGCGGGGAATGGGGCAGCGGTGGGGCAATATGGGCGTAGCTTATGCCCAGTTGGGTGAGGTAGAAAAGGCGGTGGCGGCTTATGGGGAAGCCCTGCAACTGCACCAAGAGATTGGGTATGTGCAGGGTGCGGCTACTTGGGCCTGGAATTTGGCTGAGTTTTATGAGGCTGTGGGTGATTATGAGCAGGCGGTGGCTTTGATGACGATAACGGTTGATTTTGAGCAATCTGTAGGACACCCTCTTGCGGCATCTGATGCCCAACGATTGGCTGATCTGCAAAGAAAAATGGTTCTATGAGAAATTCTGGGGTGAAAATCCAGACCCCCACCTCAGTCCTCCCCCAGTGGGGGAGGAAGCTGGCTCCCTCTCCCACTGGGAGAGGGTTGGGGTGAGGGGAAAGCCCGACCAAAGCTCAAAGCTAGCTCGGTCAGGAGACCGGCCAGAGCAAGGCCGCGTCCAATGTTGAGATTATGAGTAAGAGTCGTGAGCGGTATGTGCAGTATTGGTTGGCTTATTGCCAAAAAGAGCAAGGGCACAATATGGTGCTGGCTGATGAATTTGCCCAGATTGAGCGAGCCTGGCAGTTGTTGACGGGGAGTGAATCCTTAGTCCTGGTGGGGGATGAACGGGAGCAGGTGGTGCTGGATTTCTTGTTTTGCCTGGATGATTTTTTAGAGAAGCGTGGGCTGTTGTCGGCGAATATTCATTGGATTGAGCGGGGGATGGAGTCGGCACAGCGGCTTGAGCGGTATGATTTGTTAGGGCGGTTGGGACAAGATTTAGGGTGGTGCTACCGGAGTTTGGGACAGCCGCGAGAGGCTTTGGCCTATTTGCAATTGGCTCTGGACATTCGGCGTAAGTTTGGGCCACGTGTGGGGGAGGCGGCGACGCTGAATATGATGGGAGTGGTTTGGGATGATTTGGGGCAGTATGAGCAAGCGATTGCTTATCTGGAACAGGCTTTGGCTATCCGTCGGGAAACATCCCATCGAGAGGGGGAGGCGATTACGTTGCATAATTTGGCAGCATCTTATTTTTCTAGGGGAGATTGGGGGCAGGCGGAGCGTTTTTATGTGGATGCTTTAAGTCTTTCCCGTGAACTGGGAGATGAGCATACGGTGGCTGGCGTGCTGAATAATTTAGGTGAATTGTGGCTGACGATGGGTAAGTTGGAACAAGCCGAACCGGTTTTACAACAGGCGATGATCCTCTTTGAGCAGTTTGGGGATGTGGTGAATCAGAGTATGGTTGGCAATAATTTGGGTATTTTGGCCGATCTACGGCGGGAACCAGAGGAGGCGATTTATTGGTTTGAACAGGCGTTGCATCATCAGCATCAGTTGGGGTTGGATACAACGGTTACGCTGAATAATTTGGGGACGGTGTATGAGGGTTTGGGCGATGAAGAGCGTGCGTTGACCTATTTTCAGCAGGCTTGGCAGCGTCATCAGGCAGCGGAGACGGTTTCGCAAGAAGAGGCGGATAGGGGGGCGGTTAGTTTGGCAAATATGGGTGGGGTTTATTTGCGGCGGGGTGATTGGGAGAAGGCTTGGGCCTGTTATGACAGTGCCAGGCAATCGTTTATGCGTTTGGGCAATAAGCATAAATTGGCGATTACGCTGAATAATTTGGGGGTTGTGCTGGCACGCAGGCAGCAGGTGGCTGAGGCTGAGGAGATGTTTGCGGCGGCTTTGGCTATTTATGCGGAAGTTGACGATGTTAGTGGGGCGGAGCAAGTCCGGCGAAATTTGGCGGCTTTATTGAGAAGGAAGCGGCTTGGTGCCAGCAATTCGTAATCGGTACCCAGTATTCCGTAAGGTGGTAAAGTCTCAATCCAGTGCTCACGAAGGGAAAGGATCACGAAATAATAAAATTCGTGTTTCCATTCGTGAGATGTGGCCAGAGTGTTGGGTGGCCGCGGTTTCTTACCGCGGCTGCGGTCTAGGTGATAATCTCTTTGATGCGGTCTAGGCGGAAGGTGAGGTTGGTTTCGGCGCGGTAACAATGGGCGGTGAGGTAATATAAATGACCACGCTGTTCTAGGCGCAGGGGCTGGATTTGGCGAGTTGAGGGCTGATGTTCGCCTAAAGCCTGGTAAGTGATAGTCAGGCTGGTTTCTTGTTCAATGGCACGATTAATGGGGTGGAGAATATTTGTGGTGACGGGCTGACTGGCTGGGAAGAAGGCATCACGACCGACGATGGCCTGGCGCAACCCTTCTTGAATTTTGGTGGCTATGGCGGCTAGATTGGTGATTTCAAGGGGGGTAAGATATTGGCTGGCGGTTTCTAGCAGGGCATGGGGGCTGGGGCAGGGTAAGGGGATGAGTTGACCGATGTCTTTTAATACTTTGGCACTGAGCCATTGCCATTGATATTCGGTAAATGAGGCAGATTGTGAATCGGGGGCTGAGGTAAGATCGTGTTGGAGGGGATAGCCTTGTGCTTGCAGCCAAGGGGCAAGTTTGGTAATCATATCTTCTTTGACAAGGAGGTGGTGGGGGGATATTTGGCTGATGGCGGCCTGGCGTAATTGTTTGTGGCGCATGAGGGATGTGAGTTGGGCTGGTTGGGTGGTGCTGAGGAGGCGCACGGTACGGATTTGGTAAGTTTGCGCCCGCTGACACCATTGTTTTAGTTGGGTTTGCTTATCGAGGGGGAGGGGTGCTTGTGCGGCCGTTTCGAGCAGCCAACGGATGATGTCGAGACTGTAACCACGTAAGGTGGCCGTGGCGATGGTGTAAGGAGTGCAACGTAGTGGCTCACGAGGAGACCATGTGCCGAGTTGTCGTAAATCAAAATGCAGCCAAGGGGGTAATTGGCCAGGTAGGTTAATTGTCCATTGGTCTGGGGTAGCATCGGGTGGTGGGGCTGGTGGCAGCCATTGAATAGGCTCATATGGTATCGGCGTGGTGGCTGTTTCTATTTGCCGGGTTAAGGATTGTTGTAGGTAGGCAGAGATGTCTTCGGTGATGATTTGGGTGAGGTTTAGCTTTTCCAGAGTATCCCCCCAAAGGGGAGAAGTGAGGGCGGTTAAGAGGGTTTGTAAACTTTGCAAATGGGATAAGTGCAGCCATGATGAGGTGGTGGGTTGGGGAATGAGTTGGCTGCTGTCATGGGCAAGGAAGCCAACGGTGTACAATAGATTAATGTGGGCAGCCAACGGCTGATGCTGTCGTAAGGAACGCATCTGTGGAGATGGTTTGCCAATCCAACAGGCCAGATTGCGGAGATGAGAAGGGGAGATAAACCGTCCCCTGGGCAAAGATTTTGGGGTATAATATTGGAGATAGGCTAATACCAAAGAAAGGGTGGTGGGGGTGAGCATGGGCAGCGGTTCTGGTATGGGGTGTGTTATTGGCTGACGTGAAGAACTGTCATTGGCTTTTTTGGGGGGGGAGAAGGTGAGATTCGGACTTATCATGAAAGCACTTTAACAAGGGTGGGGGGAGCAGACAAGGTAAAAAAAAGCACCCCAAAGGGCGCATAACCCTCGGAAACGGTGATTGGCTGTGAATAGGGGGCGATTGAGGGTGAAAAAGGGATGTTTATAGGGCTGGGTAAACATTAATGGGAGATAAGAAACGGCCGATTTTGGCATGATAAACCAAGACCCTCGGAAAGTTAAGAGGGGTGGGATGAAATATATGCAAATCTGGTGCGAAATAGGATAGAGATGGAACGAATTACCCACAATTTAGCTAAAAATGGTACAATAGTATGGATGAGTTCCCACTGTGGATAACTGCGGTGAGAACGGCCGTTTATTCCTGAGAGGGGTTGAAACCGGTTAAGCATATATGACGTGATCAACGTACTAAACGTGAGAACGGCCGTTTATTCCTGAGAGGGGTTGAAACATGAGTAATCTCGTGGTAACGATCCGGGATCATTGTGTGAGAACGGCCGTTTATTCCTGAGAGGGGTTGAAAACCAAACGGTAGGTATACTCACGGGTGAGAACGGCCGTTTATTCCTGAGAGGGGTTGAAAAAAGTTCTGCAACAAATACGTAGTCCACTTCCTGTGTGAGAATTCCGTTTATTCCTGAGAGGGTTGAAAACGGTCGGCCGTTTATTCCTGAGAGAACGGGTTGAAACTGAGAGGGGTTGAAAACCAGTTGGTGATGGTGATCTAGTTGGATGCGTGAGAACGGCCGTTTATTCCTGAGAGGGGTTGAAACCCCGATATAAATCGAAATTCATGATTTCCATTATCAAAGGTGAGAATTGGCCGTTTATTCCTGAGAGGGGTTGAAACCTGTAGGACCCAGACGGCCACCGCGCCGGATCCTTGGTGAGAACGGCCGTTTATTCCTGAGAGGGGTTGAAACTAGTGCAGAATTTGAGTTAGCAATTCTCCATCCCTCGTGAGAACGGCCGTTTATTCCTGAGAGGGGTTGAAACACTGTCTCAGGGGCAGTTCCTGGAATTTCACCAACCGTGAGAACGGCCGTTTATTCCTGAGAGGGGTTGAAACTAATCGACCTTTCACCTTGATCTCCCCTAGCAATTCGTGAGAACGGCCGTTTATTCCTGAGAGGGGTTGAAACCCGACCCTCCTTGGCCTAAGAACATTATTGCCAACACGTGAGAACGGCCGTTTATTCCTGAGAGGGGTTGAAACAAAAATATTAAAACCATTAACATGAACGTAGTAGCTAAGTGAGAACGGCCGTTTATTCCTGAGAGGGGTTGAAACCCACCGGCTGGGTGTTCTGGGTTGGAGTTGGAACCTGTGAGAACGGCCGTTTATTCCTGAGAGGGGTTGAAACAGATGAGTTAGGTCTTTATGGGCTAAAGTCGAAGCGTGAGAACGGCCGTTTATTCCTGAGAGGGGTTGAAACTTTCTTGTCGTTACCATGTAGTGCATCGTACCGCACAGTGAGAACGGCCGTTTATTCCTGAGAGGGGTTGAAACTCGATGTTGGGGCAGGTTCGGTAATTTAGTTGGCCGTGAGAACGGCCGTTTATTCCTGAGAGGGGTTGAAACAAGAAAGCACTACCATTGCATAGTAATCTTCTCCTTGTGAGAACGGCCGTTTATTCCTGAGAGGGGTTGAAACAAAACCCAGGTATTGATCTCATGACGAGACCATTCTGGTGAGAACGGCCGTTTATTCCTGAGAGGGGTTGAAACCCTGCAGTCGTGTTAGTTACTTTCAGCGAGGACGAGTGAGAACGGCCGTTTATTCCTGAGAGGGGTTGAAACTAGATTCCGGGCTAATAACACCAAGATAAGGGTCACGTGAGAACGGCCGTTTATTCCTGAGAGGGGTTGAAACACACCGTTTGACCACATGCTCTTGGCAATATTGCCGTGAGAACGGCCGTTTATTCCTGAGAGGGGTTGAAACGGTTGGGGCATGGCTGTAGGTACAGGAGCAACGGCGTGAGAACGGCCGTTTATTCCTGAGAGGGGTTGAAACAATTGTCTTTAACATTTTGCTCCTTATTTGACCCTCGTGAGAACGGCCGTTTATTCCTGAGAGGGGTTGAAACCTTAATTGTCTGCAAAGTTGTGCTTTGGTTAAACAGTGAGAACGGCCGTTTATTCCTGAGAGGGGTTGAAACCTGAAGCCGGGCTGAAAAAGCTGTTCACTAATCTCCGTGAGAACGGCCGTTTATTCCTGAGAGGGGTTGAAACAAAGTTGTGCTTTGGTTAAACACGGACAGAAGCATGTGAGAACGGCCGTTTATTCCTGAGAGGGGTTGAAACCTGTAGGTTGGGCTGTAGGTTGGAGGGCGGGAACTTCGTGAGAACGGCCGTTTATTCCTGAGAGGGGTTGAAACCCACTGCCACGAGGGCAAACGCCATGAAGACGTTCTGGTGAGAACGGCCGTTTATTCCTGAGAGGGGTTGAAACATCAAAATCCGAGTATGTGTGTTCAAAAATGAACAAGTGAGAACGGCCGTTTATTCCTGAGAGGGGTTGAAACGAAGTGCCGGTGGTGTGTGCAAAAATTGCAACACAGTGAGAACGGCCGTTTATTCCTGAGAGGGGTTGAAACGGTTACTAACAGTTGTTAGTTGACCAATTACCGAAGTGAGAACGGCCGTTTATTCCTGAGAGGGGTTGAAACCTAACGTGAGCTACTTGAGAGTATTCGGGTAATACGTGAGAACGGCCGTTTATTCCTGAGAGGGGTTGAAACATGCTATGCAGATCTGCGGCCGCTTCCAACTCGCTTGTGAGAACGGCCGTTTATTCCTGAGAGGGGTTGAAACATGGGATGCCAATGGTTCCCATAATACCAACTGCTATGTGAGAACGGCCGTTTATTCCTGAGAGGGGTTGAAACGGCATGCTGTGTCCATATGATTATCCAATCACCACTGTGAGAACGGCCGTTTATTCCTGAGAGGGGTTGAAACTCAGTCGTTGCCGTCCCTTGGGGGGTGGCGGTTGGGAGTGAGAACGGCCGTTTATTCCTGAGAGGGGTTGAAACAGTCTCTCGTGCCTCAAACTGCGCGGTTGCCGCAATGGTGAGAACGGCCGTTTATTCCTGAGAGGGGTTGAAACCAATTCTGGCGGAATCTGCATCTCTTCGGCCAGTGTGAGAACGGCCGTTTATTCCTGAGAGGGGTTGAAACCCTAAGGCCGTCCCTTCATTATCTTGAAGGATCAAGTGAGAACGGCCGTTTATTCCTGAGAGGGGTTGAAACGTTCGTCCTGATGGACTTCTTCGCGTGCGCGAGCAGTGAGAACGGCCGTTTATTCCTGAGAGGGGTTGAAACAATGGGTCGGAACATCACCAAAAACAATTACTTCAAGTGAGAACGGCCGTTTATTCCTGAGAGGGGTTGAAACAAATAAAGTGAACAATTTTGTGCTTTTCATTTTTTGTGAGAACGGCCGTTTATTCCTGAGAGGGGTTGAAACTATACCTCAGGATAAAATGTAACTTTAGCCGCCGTATGTGAGAACGGCCGTTTATTCCTGAGAGGGGTTGAAACATAACACCACTTCCCCATTCCTGCGCGGCATCAATTGTGAGAACGGCCGTTTATTCCTGAGAGGGGTTGAAACATGTTAAGGCATCACCCTCAGTAACTTTAACTGCTGTGAGAACGGCCGTTTATTCCTGAGAGGGGTTGAAACAAAGGTTCACCTTCGCAACCTACATCGTCAATCATGTGAGAACGGCCGTTTATTCCTGAGAGGGGTTGAAACATTTCAACAATAACGTTGGTGCTAGAAATTGGAAGAGGTGAGAACGGCCGTTTATTCCTGAGAGGGGTTGAAACAATTAGGCCAGTTCCACCATTTCGTCGTTGATCTGAGTGAGAACGGCCGTTTATTCCTGAGAGGGGTTGAAACAAATCGCCGCTCAGTAGCTGAACCCGGCTTGCATCGTGAGAACGGCCGTTTATTCCTGAGAGGGGTTGAAACCAGTGAATTCCGGTTCAAGGAAAAGCTTTGTCAATTGTGAGAACGGCCGTTTATTCCTGAGAGGGGTTGAAACTCACCCCATAATAAAAGGAAGCCGAGTATGATGCCGTGAGAACGGCCGTTTATTCCTGAGAGGGGTTGAAACTTGGCGTGTATGTTGGGCTGGGCATTGGAGATGGGGGTGAGAACGGCCGTTTATTCCTGAGAGAGCGTGTCTAAAAAATCCGAGAAACCACAACTGAGGGGGTCCTAGGAGTCAATCAAAGCCACTGGGAGAAGTGGCTCTACAGCCTCCCAGTGGCGACTTCAAGTCAGCCATAAAGTCACCCACCGTCTTTGCTTGACATAAATTCAAGTATACCCATCATTTGCCACCTATTTTGGCCTTTTTTAGAGGCTTTTTCTTCATTTCACGGTCAACAGGCACAGTGGGGCCTGGGTAAAGCCGTTTGTTGAGCATTTTCCCGTGCCAACCGCGCCTGCCGCCTGTGCCACCAGCGCACATTGTAAATCGTCGCCGTCATCTTCAAGCGATAATCCACCTTGCTAATGCCCCGCACCCGCGCCCGCCGCACCCCATGGTGACCGACTAAATGGGCAATGGTCAACTCCACGCGCGGTCGCTGCTTCATATCCTCACGGAACTCGGCCGTCAGGGCATAGGCGACCAAAGTCTGGTAATGAGCATAATAGGGGCCAATATAGAAATTGCGCGGTGTCGTCGGCTGCTTCTTACGCCCCCGACAGTCCTGTAGCAGCGGACAACCCACACATTGGCCTTTGCCAAAACGGAACGTGTGTCCGCCAGAGGGATGGGCATAACGATTGCGAGAGGTGCGACCGTGAGGGCAAGTCAGGCAAAGGCCATCCTCAGAGAGTTGGCAATCTTGCGGCCCAAACTTCTGACTGCGCTCCTCATAGGGCATGGGTTTAGCCACCAACTGCGTCTGTCCGCCACTCACCTCGGCCACGAGGGCGGCTGTTTTGCCATTACCCGCAATCTGGTCATAGAGCAACTTCTCCGGCAGCAAATCATGTGCCGCCTGCTGGCAGCGCAACAAATCAGGTATGGCTACCACATCTGCCTGCGAACCGGTATCGGCCTGAATCTCCCGAATCAGGCCACTGCTGGTGATAGCCAGGGAGACGTTAAAGCCAAAATCTTGTTTATCGGGGCCGTGATTACGGATGGAAGCCTCGGGGTCCGTGGCACTACAGATACGGTGTGTCCCCCGCTCCTTTTCGGGTAAGAGCGTGGCTCCTATTATCCGCCCCGTCTCGTCCGCCTGTAGTTGGAACTCATCACTGATGACCTTATCTATATAAGCCGCCCACTGTGCCGCCAGGGGGATGAGTGTCTCCAAGGGGCGCACGGCCTCACGGCAAGCCAGTGTCGCCAGCACTGTCTGCTGCCGCCGCGCCTGCCGTTCCTCGGCACTGAGACGGTAAGGGTTGGTCTGCTCTTGCCAACCAAATAGCTCCCCCTCCTCAAACTGGGCTATTACCGCTTCATAAGCGGCTGGGGCCGCCTTATCCACCGCCGCCAGCAGGCGACTGACCAGGTGGCGCAGGCGTTGGCTGGGACCTTCTAAAGCGGCATTGGCGTGCACGGCGAAGGTATCGCCACACTGCTTCTCCTGGCGCACCGACGGCATTTGGGCATCAATCTGGCGCAGCACTGTGTCCAGGTAGAGGCGGGGATGGTGCTGGCGCACATATTGGTCGAAGAGATAAATACTGTTATGGTCGGGTACAGGGGCAAACAGCCCATAGCCAGCAAACCAACGCCACAGCATATCGCGGCGCAAATTGCTTTCGGCTTGCCGATAGGAACAATGTTGGCTATACATCAAGAATAGGACGCGCACTAGCTTGCTGACACTATGCTCAATCGGTCGTCCTCGCTGACCGACACGCCCCTGGTGATAGGCCGCACAAGCCTGCTCTAGGGGGCTGAAGTCTAGCTGGTGCTGCCATTGGTACAGTTCTTCATCCTGCCATTTGGTCAGCAGTTGCTCATACCACCACTGGCTGCACCAGGCTAGAACTTCTTGGAGGTAGGTTTCTATCAGGTAGATGACGAAAATGGGTGACTCTTTCATCTATCTAGGCTACATATGATGCGTAAAAAATCCACACGTTCTGACCACTCTCGGTTGCGCTGTCCGGCTTCTTTCCGCCCTGGTTCCCCTGAGCCACGCTTTACTCATTGGTTGGTGCCGTTTCAGATGGGTGACTATGCTTGTATTTATCATGGGCATACGGATGAGGATGACCACTCTCGCTGTGGCCCGCAGCTTTTCTGTTGTCAAAGAGCGGCGGCTCGCTGTCAACAGCACTACCCAGTCCTCTTCCCGCCTGATGTTCGCTTCTCTCTCACGGAACCCGCTCATCTGCTTACCTGGCTGACTCCCTCTGGGCCACAGGTTTTCTACTTTTACTTTTGTGACCCGCTTAATCCTCAACGCCTGTATTTTCGTGGGTTTGCTGCCCCGCTGTTACGCTCTGTTTTGCGTTTTGAGTCACCTTTGATTGACCATGTGGTAACGGCCGTTGTCCTGGCTTAGGTTGGTTGACTCCCTTTTGCCTTTGGGCTACTATTTTTTAGACACGCTCTTTGAGGGGTTGAAACTTGTCAAATTCGACGTCTTCGATTCCACCGTCGGAAGTGAGAACGGCCGTTTATTCCTGAGAGGAGGGTTTTAGTAAACATAATGTTCGGCGAGTGATGAGCGTTGGTGGCTGTATAGGGGCTTTGACTAGGATTGGAGCAGAAATTGGACATAGGGGAATATCTGGCAGACTGTTTTGACCAGATATTCCCCTGGGATTTATCACCGTTTCTGCTGCAACGGCCGCAAACCACCAACTTCCGGTTTTGCCGTTAAGGTGAAGTCATACCGGCCGGTCAGCCGAATATGCTCATACCCAAGCGGTGCAAGCCGTTTGAAATCTTCCTCCCGCACACTCGTCTTGGTAGCCCGCAAATGTTCAATCGCCTTGCTCAGATAGAGGGTATTCCAGAGAACAATCATGTTGACCACCAGACCCAGTGCTCCTAACTGGTCTTCCTGCCCTTCCTGGTACTTCTGGCGTAGTTCGCCTTTGCGACCGTGAAAAACGGCCCGTGCCAGTTGGTGCCGCTGTTCACCTCGATTCAATTGCACCAAAATACGCCGCCGGTAGTCAGGTTCATCAATGTAGTGAAGGAGGTAGAGTGTTTTAGCAATGCGCCCTACCTCCGCAATTGCCTTAGCCAGAGCCGAGGTTCCTTTGCCAGCCTGAAGCGTTTTCATCAAGTCGGAGGCGCTCAAATGACCTAATTTCAATGAACCGGCGACCCGGAGTAAATCATCCCAGTTGTCTATAATGCGGCTCGTGTCAATGTAATGGCGGGCAATTTTGTGCAACGCGCCGTACCGGGCCTTCTTATCAATGCGCCAGAAGCGGGTCTTGCCAATATCCCGTAAACGCGGGCTGAATTGGTATCCCAACAACCAGAAAAGGCCAAAAACAATATCGGTATACCCGGCTGTATCTGCCATCACTTCCACCGGTTCCAAAACTGTTTGCTGTTCCAACAACCCATCCAGAATATACATTGCCTCGCGGACGGCGCCGGGGATCACCACACCATAGAAGGAAGTAAACTGGTCGCTGGTAAAGGTGAAGAAGGTCACACCATGGCCTTCGCCAAAATATTTCCAACTGGGCATGGCGTTTAACGCCTAGACAGGCACTTTGAAGCGTTGCCCATCGGCCGAGGCCACATCGCCACCACCCCAGAGCTTGGCCAATGGAATATCAGCTTGAGCTGCCACCAAACAAGCATTGGCACGGGTTAGCGTTTCATCCCGGATGTAACTTTGCTGCACCCAGAGCAGGCGACTGCGCCGCAGGGCCGGAATTTCAGGGTGAACCACATCATCAATGCCCACATTACACGCTTCGGCTAACAGCACAGCGCAGATAGACAAAGGCAGGTCGTCTGCCTGAGCCTGTTTTTCACTGATGTGGGTAAATTCGTCGGCAAAACCGGTGATAGCGTGAATTTCTAACAGCAAATCCGGTAAATCTAACCCTGGTAACAGGTCATAAACTTTTTGTTTGAACTGTACCAGTCGTTTACTTTCGGCCACTTTTTCCTGCCGACGCAGGCTGATACGCTCGAATTCCCCTTCCCTTTTGATGGAAGCCGCCTTATTTTGAGGAAATCGTTTGGCGACTTGGCGGTACAACTCGTCAAGCTGTTTGGCTAATTTGGCCATTTCCTCAGCGCCATCGGTGGATTTGCCCAGGGCCGTACAGACATGGGGCCGCGCCTTGCGCCAGGCTTCACCATGCAAAAGCTGTTGCCGTTGGTCTTGCCAGCGGCGGCTGGGGGCCACAAAAATATCCCGCCGCTGCAACGCTGCCAGCAGATGATGCAGAACACAGAAGGTGTAGTAGCACCGGTCAATCAGCTTCTCCGCGTTGAATACCACATGTCGCCAGGCCGCACTACGGATTACCCCTTGAGGTGCATCCTGGAGGTTTGGGTTCGGTTTTTCGTGGTCCAGCCGGTAAAGAAACTGCCAGGCAGACAGTACATCCTCGTCATCTGAGCCACTCTGGAAAGCAACGGTCTGCAACAGCGCAGGTAAGAAATGGCGCAAGGATCGATAGCCATGCACAAGTTGGTCGTAATAATGGGGGCCATAATGAGACATCTCCCGACCGACCAATGTCACTGCCTTCTCCAGTTGCTCTCTGGGTATCTGCTCGAATACAGCCAGGCGTAATTCACTTTCCGGCAACTCATCGTCCAGGATGAATTGGCACGCTTCGCACAATTGCAGGGTTGCTGTATCCACTTCGCCCAACAGTTGGAGCCGGGCCTGGATACCAGATTTAGCCGCATCCTTGAATTTGTCGGCGACGATCAACAGCAGCAAATCCAAAACCTCGTCCTGAATCACCGCTTCCAGTTCGCGGATCGTGATTAACAAGGTTGCTAACTCGTGGGCCTGACCCAGATCATCAATCGCCGTTGCCCAGGCAGTCAGGCCATAACGGGCCATAGCTTTGATGCGGCCGCTGGGAAAGGCGGATAGGTCAAGGTTTCCCAGACCAAAGGCACGCACGTCGGCCAGCCGGCGCATCGCTGCGTTAATCGTCCGCGTCGAAGCCCGGTGTTCTCGACGGCGCAGCTACTCCAGCCGGGAGAATCATTTGCCCTCGTTAACGGTGAGCAAGGTTCGCAACTGTTCAGCCTGCGCCTCATCCACCAGGCAGTTTAAACGTTGCCATAATCGTATGTCGGCCAGTTCAACTACATGGGCTACCAGGCGTTCTAAAACGGTTGGCCCCGGCAATAACACCTTGTTTTGCACCAGCCAGGCCGTCGCATAATCGAAGAGAACCAGGTGTTTCTCGGCCGTTAGCCAGGCGCGGGCGTACAATTGCCGGTAGTGGTTAAGCAAGAACTGGTGAGTTCTTGTTATACTCATGGATAAACAGTTTCAAAGCAGCTTCATGATACACATCAGACTTGGAAAACGACAGAGTGTGACGGACAAACCGTCCCAATCGTTGCCGCAGCGTGTTGTTCCATCTTTCAACATGTGCCGTTTGACCCGTTTCTTTGCCAACGGATTGATGTTCCTTAGCCAACAAGCCAAATACTTGTGCGTAAGTTTCCCAAAAGTCGCTGAATGTGGCGCACTGTCGGTATGTAGTGGGTATCCAAGACCACAAACGCCAACAACTTTCTTCACTACGGTCACCAATGAAATAGGCTACCACTTGGCGTGTGCGGCGACACAAAGCTATCCAAATCCAGCGTTTGTTTTTTTTGACCCGACAAATGACCATAATTCATCTAATTCTAGCACATCATCTGCTTCTGCCTCGGCCAAGGGAGGCATGGCGGGCAAGGAATCAGCCTTTTCTTTGAGCCATTTAGCCACCGTTTGGCGCGTGACACCAAAAGTTCGCTCGATGCCTCGTAAACTGGAGCGTTCGTGGTAAGCACGCAAGATTTCTTCTTTACGTTCGGGTGTGTATGGCACGGATGGCATCAGGGTGCCATAAGCCTGACAGTCGCGACAGTGGTATTTCTGCTTACCTGTTTTGGTCTGGCCATTCTTGATGATGTTTTCACTTTGACATTTTGTGCAGCAGTTGACAATTATCTGAGTTATCATGGTTCTATCATATCACCAGTCATCTGTTTACCACTACCCAGGTGTGTTGGTCGTCATCGGCTAATGCTCCTCTGAAAATGACAAGGTGATAGGGTGACGAGGTGACAAGGTGGCAGGGTAAGTTCCTCGAGTTCCCCAGAGTCCTAGAGTTCTCAACATTCCTATTCCCCTTGTGTGCCGCAAGCCCATCGGGAACCTAACCCGTAGAACGCACCCATGCACCGAAGGCTTCGACCGCACGGGCAGCGGCTAAGCTACGAACGGAGTTGAACTGATCTAAGTTGTGTTCGGCATGAGGCAGTTCGGCATACACAACCGGATTTTTGGAAACGTCGCGTAACTTTTGAGCCAGTTGTCGTGTGCCGACGACAGGAACCAAATTATCGTGGTCGCCGTGTAGCAAAAGGAAGGGCGGTGCGTCTTGATGCACACGGGTGATGGGGGCTTCCTCTGGTGGGCCATAAAAAAATTGACCGTAGAGCGCGACGACCGCCTTAACAAAACCCGATTCCAGGCCAATCATTGCGGCCAGATGTCCACCTGATGACCCGCCCCCGAGCATGATAAAGTCCGGGTCACCACCATATTCTGCGCCATGCGCCCTGGCCCAGGCGACCACCTGCCTGATGTCATCTAACTGCTCATTGAAACTGACATCGGGCTGCAAGCGATAATTGGCGCTCAGGCATAGCCAGCCCTGCTGCGCCAGATGATACAACACGGGCCGGGCATCGTTGTCTTTTTTGCCAGTTCGCAGTGCGCCGCCGTGCAGGTGTATGAAGATGGGACAGTGGGTTAGCCCGGATTTGCTGTGGTAAATGTCCAGGCTGTGATATTTGCCAGCTGGGCCATAGGCAACATCACGGATATGTTGAACACTGGCACTACGGATAAAAAACGGGCCGAGCAATGCTTTGAGTGAAAAGTTCTGCGCCAAACGTTGGACAATCTGGGAGTCGAGCCTGGCGCTCCAGTCGCTGCCCAATTCTTCTCGGAATGCTTGCCGGATAGTCGGGGCCGCCTGTAGTGACCAGTAAAAGAGCACCATCAAACCGGTGAATGCGGCCGCGTTAAAACCGAACGCTATCCATCCCCCGACAGAGTTAATGTCCCCCTCATATATCGCCAGGGCTGTGTTTGCCACCAAAAACAAGGCAGCAATCAAGGGCAGCTCATTCACGACACCGGTAACGACCCACCAAAATCGGAACGGTCTTGGCCAGGCAAGAGGAGCCGTCACGAAATAGACGCAGAGTAAAACCATCAGGGCGGGAATAAGATAACCAATGGGTAAAGACATGGTGCTGTTACTTGCCTTCACAAGTTGGAACCGGCCTCAAGGGGTGGAAGCTGATTGAAAATCCGGTGTGTATGCCAGGGGGTGGCATAAATTGCGAGGCAGATCATTTATTTCGACCAAACCATCGCCAAACGGTTGCCCTATAATCTTCATATTCTTTGCCAAACTTCGTTGCCAGATATTTTTCTTCTGGCAGGATCAGGATGTAATGGCAGAGAACAAGCGCACCCAGGAGCATGATGAATGTCCAAAGCATATTCAAGGCCAGTGCGCTATCCAAGAAGACAATAGCCGTACCCAGATAGAGCGGATTCCTGGATAAGGAGAAGATGTCAGTTTTTACAATCTGACTGGTCGACCGACCAGGATCGGTGGGTTGGGTGTAACGAGCAAGCTCACGCCGGGCCGAGACAATCATAGCGATACCAATAATGATGAGAAGGGTACCTACCAGAAGGAGAGCCTGGGGCGGCTTTTTCTTCGCAATTAGTAAGCATCCCGTTTTATATTATTTTTACCGTGCGAGTCCAAACAGGTGAAACGGCCGTTGGCGGGAAAAAGGGTAATCTGTAATCGGTGATCGCTCGTCAGTGAGAACCGATCACCGAAGGTGCGTAACAGACGGTGCGGGGATCAATTGGGCGGCCCACCGCCCATTGCCCCACTAGCCACTATTTTCCTTCATTAACTGACCCAGCCCATGCCGGTGTTGCCGGTCACTGTCCAGTTGCCATCTACTTGTTCCAGAACGTAGGTTTGTCCACCGGCCGCCAGGTTTCCTACGTAAATGCTGCCAGAAACCTGGATGCTGTCATCTTCTTGCGGATGGATATTGCCAAGCGTGATGATGGCTCCTTCTCCTTCCACGCCACCGGTGTCTGGGTTGATGGGAACGTCATCACGACTATCTACCCATATCCATTGCGCCGGTAAGTCTGATAAAGCGGCCGTAATTTTCTTTTGCATTTCTGCATCAAGTGGGTGAGATACCAGTTGTTCGATTTCCGGGTCGCCCACACTGTCATCAGTCGAGTTGATAAGATAGACAACGGCGGGCTTGAAGGTGCCACTAAAGGTGTCATCTACTGTGTAAATCTGGCGAATGACGGCCGCATAAACTTCACTCTCATCCACACTATCTGCACTGGTGAAGTTGGTACAGGACACGGCCGTACATGCCATCCAAACAAGTGCAACCGTAACCAATAGTCGTTTCAAAAATAAGCGTGTCATGTCTTACTGCTCCTCTAAAAAATTTCCTCATCCGACAATTAGCGAACCATTGCTAAACAAGTGAAGAAGAGGAAAAAATGATCGTTAAGTCTTCTTTTTGTTGGGATCCTCCATTTATTTTAGAGAGGACATGGGGTTGTTATTATGTATAACGGTATAAGTGGAAGGCACAGAAAAAGATATAGAGTTTGGTGAAAATCAGGCCTCTGCTGAAGCCGCCTCTCAGTCCCCAAGGGCTACTCTTCAAGACCGACCCACCGTCACAAAATGGGGCACGGTGTCGAACACCAACCACAGCAATGAGGATCGGCGGGGCAATGATACCCGCGAGGAAACGACGCCGAGATCACCATTGGGCCGGGCCACAAAACCGTCTAAGGAAACCATGGATGAATAGATGAGTTTTCTCATATTTTTACTCCGGTCAGGTGGTATCAGAGAATCAGTTCCAACCGTCTTCGTCTCCGTAAGCAAGGCACAAAAATCTCATTTTAGATTACCTCCAGTTGCGGATTCCAGACAATCTCCCACAAATGGCCATCAGGGTCTTGGAAATAGCCCGCATAGCCACCCCAAAACGTCTCTTGTGCGGGCTTGACGATGCGAGCGCCGGCCTTTTGGGCTTGTGCCATCACGCTGTCAACCTCTTCTTTGGAGGTTACGTTGTGTCCCAGGGTGAACTCGGTCGCGCTGGGTGGCCCTAGAGGCATACCCGTGTCGTGGACGATAGATGTTCGCGGCCAAACTGCCAGCCTCACCCCTGCTTGCAGGTCAAAAAAGGCGACGGCGCCATGCTCAAACTCGGTGCCAATGATCCCCTGTGTTGATAAGCCAAGCCCATCACGATAAAACGCCACCGATTTTTCCAAATTATCTACACCTATGGTAATAACTGTAATTCGCGATTTCATAGTTACTTTCCCTTTAGTTTAGATTAGCAGGCTTTTGTTAGAGCATTTGCATTACCAACAAAATCGGCCTGGATTTTGGTCTACGACCCTTGCTCGATCTGCCACAGACCGGGGTAGTTTGTCACCAAGCTCACTTCATTCACTTCCAATGTTCGGGAGAAGGCTCCACCATCTGCCTCGTATTGATAGGTCATCTTTCCTGTACGGCGATAGGTCTGGGTCAGCAGCTCAAACGAGAGGGTCGGAAAAGGAAGCCACGCGGCTTGGACCTCTACTGGTTCGCCGACCTCAAGTGATAGGCGACGAATTGGCAGCAGATTCGTCGAGGGACTGAAGCCAAGGTCGATGTCGGTGCAGCCCGCCACCGCCGGGCAGTCAACTTCGTTGAGCATCCAGCCCTGATCTTGGCTGACCGACATACCCCTTCACTTCAGCCGAGTTGGTCCACCACTCAGCGTTACAGAAGATGCGGTAGTTTAGCTGGCAGGGCTCTACCTCAAAAGCGAACACGGTGGCTCCCGTCAATAACCAGCCACTGTTGAGCGCCTCAACCTTGCAGAACTCGTGCCCAGGAAGATCTAATCGTCGCCAGAGAATTGTATAAATCATAGACTGCCTCCTTGTGTAAGAGAGTAGCTGTAGAACATGGTCAGTCACTCCTGCAGCCACGTGGTGATCATCCGAGGGCTGACATGGATGTCTATATGGCGCGTGGCTCCAGAACTGGAGTTGGTGAACTTGTGTGGCACCTCAGGTGGCACAATGACAATCTGACCGCTGCTTGCCTCAATCGTGGCATCGCCAACGGTAAACGTAAGTTTTCCCTCTTGCACAATGAAAACCTCTTCATAAGGGTGCTTGTGCAAGGATGGCCCCTTCCCCGGAGGTGTGTTATTGACGAAAAAAGAGATACCTGCCTTTCCATGAAGATAGCCTTCGAACTGCCGCGACGTGACACCGGATGGCAGTTCCTCCATATTTACAATTGTTGCCATTTCCTCTCCTTTGGAACTCCAGCGATGAGGCTGATTCAACTATTCTCCGCCAATTCTTTCACTGTCAGCAGGGCCACATTCCAACCCTCAACGGCAGCAGCTGATCGGGCGGTGCCTTGATTTCAGTTGTTTTGGCTATGAGACGTTTTGTCATTTCTCAATCCTTCTCAAGCGGGGGTGTTGACAAGGTCGTCGTCGCGTCCGGCCTTGATCCGCGACCACTGGGCGGTTGGACGGCCGTTCAGCCGAAACTGGCCACCTTTGGTACCCCAATGCTGCGGCCAGCCTTCGGGCGACTCCACCCAGAACTCCTGACGGCCGTAAACAGTCCGATCCAGCAGCCCATACGACGGCGCCATCACTTCGTCGCCCCGGCCAGTGGTCCAGTACGTCTCGAAGACCCTGTCACCGACTCGGAGATAACACACCAGGATGCCAAAGTGCCGGTCCGCGATCAATCGGTCTACGGACTCCTGCGGTACCGAGTACCAGGGAACGGGGTAGCCCATGAAGTCGCGGTAGAGCGCGGCCTCCTCGTACGGTCCCTCACAGAAGACCGCGTAGCTGACGTCGCGTGAGTGCAGGTAGGCCAGCTCGGTGACGTGGGACGTGTTGAAGGTGCAGCCTTCGCACTGCTCGGCGGCGGGTTTGCCAGTGTGCCACATGTGGAAGTATGCGATTAATTGGGAACGGCCGTCGAAGACGTCGATCAACGGCACCGAACCGTCTGCCCCGATGAGCGATGTCTGCGGATCGACCTCGACCATCGGCAGGCGGCGGCGGGCAGCGGCGATGGCGTCGCCCTCGCGGGTGTGAGCTTTCTCCCGCACCCGCAGTGCGTCCAGCTCGGCCTGGAAGGCAGCCCGTTCGACCACCGCCGGTACTCCGGGTTTACTGCTCGTGAAATTCTTCATGGTTCTCTCCTTTAGCGTCTAAAACCCGGATCTCATTTGCGTAGCCTCGCACGCTCGGCTTCACAGGTTGAAGAGAGCGACGAACGAAAGAGTGCCATCTGACCTCGACCAACCACAAATCATACGGCCGTTAGTTGACCAGTTCAGCGGCGGACCCGGTAGCGGATGTGGGTGGCCTCCGGTGTGTCGATCACCCGGACGATCTCCAACTCGATGCGCGATGGCAGCACCTCGAACAGGCGACGGCCGTTACCGAACAGCACCGGGACGAGGTGGATCTGCAACTCGTCTAGCACCCCGGCCTCCAGTGCACTTTGCGCCGTGTACGCGCCATGCACCAGCACGTTGCGGTTCCCGGCGGCAGCCTTCGCCTGCGCCATCGCGCTCTCGATCCCATCGGTCACGTACGTCACCAGCGGATATTTCGCGGCGGTGGAGCCAGGCGGCCGGTGACTGACCACGAAGATCGGGACGCCGTGATGATCACCGCCCCAGTGATCGACCTGCTCCACAGTGCCCCGGCCGGCAAGCACAGCGCCTGTCGCATTGCCTTCTTCCATGAAGTGTGCCCCCCAGCCGGTTCCCTTCGTGTTGGGGGGTCTCCTTCGAACCCATACCACTAGTGCAGACGCATGAAGCCATCGCCACCGGGGTTCTCCGGTTCGTCGTTCGGACCCGCGATGTAGCCGTCCAGTGACATTGACATGAAAAGCACGGATACAGATTTCATTTTGTTCTCCTTTGTCGGCACTCCGCTATGATCGCTTCGTCAGAATGCAGTGCATCGCTCCGGCCGTGGCCACGTGCTCGATGCAGTGGTAGCCCAGTGCAACTGTATCGATGTTGGCGAAAAGGTGTTCGCCGGAACCCAGCAGAATCGGGCTGATCGCGATATGCAGTTCGTCGATGAGCCCGGCCTGGAGATACTGGCGGATTACGGCCACACCGCCGCCAAGCCGAATATCCTGCCCATTGGCTGCCTCACGGGCGTGCTCCAGCGCCGCGTGAATGCCGTCGGTGACGAAGTGGAAGGTCGTGCCGCCTTCCATAACAACGGGCTCGCGGGGGTGATGGGTGAGCACATAAACCGGGGCATGGTAGGGAGGCGTATCGCCCCACCATCCCTTCCAACTATCATCTGGCCAGGGTCCTCGAATCGGGCCAAACATGTTGCGCCCAAGAATCCAGGCGCCGATGTTGTGGAAGCCACGGGCTGTAAACTCGTCATCCTCGCCCGTGGTGCCGTCTCCGTTGCCATACATTTGTTGAAATGTTTTGGTTGTAACCATCCATTCGTGTAGGGACTCGCCACCGATGCCGAGCGGGGTCTCCAGACTCTGGTTTGGTCCAGCGCCATAACCGTCGATAGATATTGAAAAACTGTTCACACGAAGCTTAGACATGGGTTTACTCCTTTCTCTTAGAGATTGTAACTATACAGACCCTATGGCTTGATGACACGATAGCGTAGGCTTGTTGTTTGCTCCGTTGCGTCGAGATCAATTCGTTCAAGCTCGATGTCTCCGTCATTGAGATTATCAAATAGGCGAATGCCTTTGCCAATCAAGACAGGTACGAGGTGGAGCACAATTTCGTCTACCAGCCCAGCGTTTAGACACTGCTGGTCAATACTGGCACCCAACAGCATCACGCTTTTTTCTCCTGCGGCTTCCCGGGCAAGTGAAACAGCGCTTTCAATGCTGTTGATGAATGTAAACGGCAAGCCGTCAACAGTCAAAGGGTCGCGAGGATGGTGAGTGACAACGAATTGTGGCACTTTGGCCTCTCCTCCATAGGGCAAACCGTCTTCAGCCGGGTTGTATCGACCATTACCCATCACCACAGCGCCGATTTCTGCTGTGATTCCCCTGGTCATTTCGTCATTCGTATACTTATTCGCCCAATCGAGTGAATCGTTTGGTCTAGCCATAAAACCGTCCAACGTGATTGTTGTGTGTATGACGACTTTTGCCATGATTTTCTCCTTTATAACAACGAGGAACAGAAAGTGATTAGCCCAGCGACCGGCTTTTATTCGACCGCTGCGGTGGTCCGCGTCCACTGAAGCAACGGGTCGGCCGTCACGCCGCCACCACGACCCGGCTTGATCCTGCGGCCAGCCGACGGGCGAGTCTTCCCATGTCTCTTGCCGACCGTACGGAGTGAGATCAAGTAACTGCAGCGTGGGCAGCATGGCCTCGATCCCTCGCCACTTCGTTTCATACGTTTGGAACACCTGCTCGCTGTCCCGCAAGTAGCAGCGAAGGTCACCACCGTTTCGGGTCGCCAACACGTCTCCCGAGTCGGCGGTCGAATACCACGGCGTCGTCCAGCCCATGAAGTCACGGTAGGCGACGATCTCGTTCCACGGACCGGCGCTGAAGACGGCGTAGTTCACGTCGCGTTCGGCCAGATAGGCTCGGACGGCGGAGTTCATCGCCGCCTGACTGTGCGTGCATCCCTCACACTGCTTGTGGTGAGGCGCGCCTTTGTTCCACATGAAGTGGTACACGATCAACATGCGCCGGCCTTCAAACACATCGTGCAGTGGGACCGGGCCGTCCGGACCCGCGACGATAACCGGCTCCATCCGCGTCATTGGCAGGCGCCGCCGAGCGGCGGCTAGTTCGTCGCTGGCGCGCGTGTGCGCCTTCTCGCGGACCAGCAGTTCAGCGCGAGCCCGCTCCCACTCATCACGGGTAACAATTCTGGGGGTTGCCAATTCTGTCATGGTACTCTCCTCGTATAAAGTAGTTTAACGCAGAGGCACGGAGGTGCAGAGAAAAATCTGTGCAATCTGCAAGCGCATCATGCGCCAATCTGCTGATTTTCATTCATGGTGTTGAACCTGCGCTCATGTCGTCTCCTATGCATTTGTGGAGCCATTCATATAAAATGATCCTGTTTCGATGTCTCCGGCGTACGGATATCCCCTGCCCGTCACGAACCAGGCTGTGCGCCAGGTGGACCGGCCAGCACCCTGGGGACGTACTCAAGCAGCTGAATACGGCCGTCGAACGTCTGGCTGGCAACCATGTCGAGAGCAACATCAGGATAACCGTCGTAGATCCGGTCGGAGCCGGTGCTGCCGGTGATCACCGGGAAGACGACCACCCGGAAACGATCCACCAGGCCCGCCTTGAGCAGCGAGCGGCACAAGGTGAGGCTGCCAAGCGTGGTCAATGGGCCGCTACCTTCTCGCTTCATCTTCCTCACCACCTCGACCGCATCTCCGCTGATCAGCCGGGTATTGGCCCATGACAACGGCTCCTCCAGCGTCGAGGAGAACACCACCTTGGATGCCTGGGTCAGTTCATCTACGCTGTCTTCTTCCTCGCTTCTCATGTCCGATTCCGCTGCCCCAGATTGAGCGGCGAATCCGGACATCAGACGGTACGTGTTCGCTCCCATCAAGATCGTATAATCGCCCAGGGACTGCTCACCCAGCCAGGCGAGATACTCGGGGCCTTCTAGCCCCCACCAGCCGGGCCAACCTTCTGCGGCACCGTAGCCGTCCAGTGAAGTAATGAAATCCACTAACAATTCTTGCTTTGTCATCTTAACTACTCCTTTTCTTTATTTACTTATCATGATCCTGTTTTAATCAACGTCTTACGTGTGTGCTCCAATCGGAAGCTTGCTGGCTGCCAGTCAAGCGCCGTTCTACCTGCGCCCATGCGGGAACGCTTTACCCCAGCTGCTCGGCAAGCCCAATGAGAAGTCCTTCGGGGCCACGGATGTAGCAGAGCCGATACGCGTCTTCGTACTGAACCACTTCGCCAACGAGTTCCGCACCGCGTTTGCCGAGCCGGGCGAGCGTATCGTCGATGTCCTCCACAGCGAACATGACACGTAGGTAACCGAGCGCGTTCACCGGAGCCTTACGGTGATCGGCAACCACAGGCGGGGCGAGAAACCGCGAGATCTCGAGTCGGCTGTGGCCGTCGGGGGTGACCATCATGGCGATCTCGACGCGCTGGGATCCCAGTCCGGTGACGCGCCCAGCCCATTCTCCTTCGACCATGCCTCGTCCTTCGAGCTTCAGGCCAAGCTCGGTGAAAAACTCAATGGCGGCATCAATGTCTTCTACCACGATGCCGACGTTGTCCATACGTTTAACCGTCATGCCATTTCCTCCCATTCTTGGCTGGAAACGCCCGGTACTTGCCGTTCACACGGCGGATGAAAAAAGTCAAAACGATAATCTTTCTCATAATTTACTCTCCTTTGTTTCGATATCTTAGACAGCTTCAAACGGGATAGAATCGCAAGCAAGTACTTCTCCTTGTTTGAGTTTATACAGACCTGAAATCGTTGTCTTGTAAAAATTCAAACAACGGGGAGGCGACGCAGTCCCTGGGAAGTCGCCATGTTCTCAACATGAGCATGCCTGCGGAGTTGTAGATAATCAGTGGGGGTGTAGCCGGTAAAGGCTACAAAATCCTTATTGAAGTGGGATTGATCGTAATAGCCGCATTGGTGTGCAATTCTCGCCCAATTCATGGATTGTACCGGGTTAATCGAGCGGAGAACGTGCCTAAATCTGATGAGGCGAGCCATCTCTTTTGGTGTAACGCCGACCAGCCGCTTGAATTGGCTGCCCAAATGATTCTGACTGATTCCGATATGGTGGCTCAGAGCGCGAATCGACAGCGTGCCATGGCGCTGCATCATCTGAGCCACAGCATACTGAACGACATCCCATCCCAGCGGCGTTTCACGGAAACGAGCAAGCAGTAACTGCTCCAAGAGCATAAATCCAGCCTGTATCGTTGGGGCAGCCTCTAACCGTTCTCGGATTTCGTTGGCGAAGTGACCCCAGATTGCATCCAGAGGAACAACCCGATTATGCAGTTCTGAGAGGGGCAGTTGTAAGAGGGGGTACGCGCCAGCCGGTTTGATGCCTACGCCGAATATCTTCAAATCCGGCGGCCATTCTAGGGAATGATGGATGTCATAAAGTCCCACCCACCAACTATCAGTAAAGGTCTCAAATTGATTAGTGGAATCCGTTTCGTAAACTCGGAAAGCGCCTCCCAAGTTGATCTTCAGGTCGAGAATGGGGAAGGGCAAAATCTTCTCACGGGGATAGGGCATAACACCGTCAAGGTAATAGAAATAATCAATGTAGGTGTCCAATGGTCGAGATGGGATGTGGCGAGCGTACGTGTAAGTCATACCGAGGATATCCTTGCTGATAGATTTAACATATCAGCCGCAACTTCAGACAAATCGTTATTGAACTGATGGCCATGGCCGTCGAATTCACGAATAGTTGCCTGCGGTAGTTTTTCGGCATACAGTGCCAGGTGGGCAAAGGGGACGATTTCGTCGTCGCGGCTGTGGTAAAGGAAGATAGGCGCCCCTTGTGGCAGTTTCGAGGCAAAACTCTCTGGCAAGGTAATCTGTTCATAGCCCTCATATTGCCAGCCGTCACCCCCCCAATAAGGAGCAGCCATCAGGAATAGGCCGGCAATACGCTTTTCAATCTGCTCTTCAGCAAGATATTTCAACAGGAATGAACCGCCCAAAGAATGTCCGATAATCATCGCCTTGTCATCTAGCGCTGCCAGCTCTTTTTTAATTTGCCCTTTCCACAGCTCGTAGTCGGGGTCGCCCTCGTTAGGCATCTGCGGATACAATACCTGGTATTCGGCCCCAAGAGCAGCTTGCAAAGTGGCCGCTAATTCTTCATCTTCTACGTATGCACCCTCTCCAGCGCCCTGGATAAACAGTACTTGCTTCTTCATAGCCTATCCGCTTCCTTCATACGCTCTCTGCAGTGCCGCAATATCAAACTTTTTCATCTGGAGGAACGCCTCGGTCACGCGTGCCATCTGCTCCGGAGTTCCCTGGCTCATCATCTCATCCATTGCCGCGGGCACGATTTGCCACGACAGGCCATACCTGTCTTTCAGCCAGCCGCACTGCTCGGCTTCCGGCACGGCCGAAAGCCGCTCCCAATAGGCATCAATCTCCGCCTGCGAATCACAGTAAACCATGAGGGAGATGGCTTCATTGAAATGGAAATGGTGCTCTTGAGCACTGTCCATGGCTGCGAACCACTGGTTTTCCAGCATAAAGTCGGCAAACATGACGGTTTCTTCTTGGTCAGGTTCCATGCCTTCAGGGTAACGGGCAATGGTTCCAAGTTTTGAGTTTTTGAACACCGACAAATAAAAATTCATTGCCTCTTCCGCCTTGCCGCAGACATCGCCGACGAACAGAAGCGAGGGCACAATGGGCGGCCGGGGCTCGCCTTCGGGATCGGTAAGAATCAACTGCCACGACAAGCCGTATTTGTCTTCAATCCAGCCATATCGCTGGCTGAAGGGGTACTTATCGAGCGGCATAAGCGCCTTGCCGCCCTCGGACAATTTCTGCCACATCGCATCGAGCATTTGGCTCGCGTTTTCTTCCCGCGACGGGTCAAAATTCACGAAGAAGGAGATCGACGGGTTAAACTTAAACAGCGGCCCCGCGCCGATGGCCATAAACTTCTGCCCCCACAGCTCAAACGAGACCGTATCAACATCGCCCGATGGCGTGTCGTGAAGTGTTGTTACGCTGGTAACTTTTGCATCAGGGAAAACAGAGCAGTAAAACTCCGCCGCTTCTTTGGCTCCTTTGTCAAACCATAAATGTGGGACGATTTTTTGTTCATGTGTTTTCATGCTGTTTTTACCTCCATCAGATAACTGATCATAAATTTTTCAGCCGTTGGTAGGTCAAGATGGCAACCCCTGGTAGCATAACGTGGGTTGCTCGCCGCATCCAAATGATGCACACGCTGAACAACATACGGGTCTACGAACAAGTTGTCAGACAGCCAAGGGTAAGGATTGCCATTGGTCAGACAGATAAGCCGCTCTTGCTTTAGCAACCAAGCGGGCATTATCCTCGTTCCAGATAGCACCTGGCACTTTCATACGCATCAATCCTATCTGCTTGGCAGCACTTTCAATTGTTCCCGAACCAATCTGATATCCCTGCTTGCGAAAATGAGCATACTGCATCCGCTCCTTGTGTGTTTGGAAATAGTTAGCTGTGATGCGGATGACATCACTGGAGCAAGTCGTCAACAACGTATCACAAGCTGCGATGAGTTCTTCAATTTGACCCTCCCACATGAGTTGTTTCATCTGTGTCACCCAAATTTTCTGGTCTTGAGGGGCAGCAAAAGCAGCTTGAGCCACTGGCAGAAGATGCTCGCAGGCATGAAACCAGTCAAGGATCTGGATAGCCTTAGGAAAATGGGTCGCAACCAGATTCCAAATCCACTCCGCACCATCTCCCAGCATCACCAACTCATGGGCTAATTGGGCATCATGAGCCAGGCCACTGCTCCAGAGCAAGTCACCAAACTCATTGGCCGAGCAAATATCTGTGTAATAGTGGATGTTCTTAGCTTGAATAGACCATTGTCCCTCGGGCGAGGTTGGTGGCTGGCCACTGGCTTCAAACCAGGCTCCGATTTTCAGGTCACGCCAGCGATGCTCGCCATCATCACGAATATGCACCTTCGTGGCATCCATTGTGCCATACAAGCGTAGCGGTCGCCTTCTTTCTCGCCGCTGTTGTAGGCGAAATGATTCATCCTGCGCTCTTTTCTGCTCCACTGTTTCTTTGTCCACCACTTTGTCGCCAACCTGTCGTGTCGCCTTGCCCATTGCCTGGTCGCTAACCGATACCAGGATTAATGCTTCCAGTAAATCGCGTCCCGTACCAAACGGTAACTGCACGCCTACCATGGCGGCCAAACGAGCTAACTCTGCGCTGAGCGCATTGGGACGCAATCCCAGTTTCTTGTCCAGGGGATAGGTTCCTTGATGACACGTTGGGCATAGATAGTAGGCTCGTGTGACTGCCACTTTCCCAAATAGGGTATGCAAACAGGCTGACCGACGACGCATATAGGTTGCTTCATCATCACCACACTCACAAGCGACTGTCGCTTCAGGATAAGGTTTGTCCAAGGTTTTCAATGTCTTTGCCACTGTTTGGCGACCTACCTCTTGTAATACAGCCTGGGTTTTTTGTTCAATGGCCGTTAGCGTTAGGTCATCCTCTAATTCTGATTTCACTATTTCGACCATTATTTCTGCTATTTTTGTGATATTGTTCATCTGAGACCATCCTTTGGTTTTGTTGGTTGTGATGAACATCAGAATACCAGTGGGTGGTCTCTTTTCAAATTCACTGACAACTTGTTCGTGCACCCACAACATACTAGGGGTTTGACTAGGATCGGAACAGAAATTGGACATAGACACGGTCTTTAACGCAGAGACTTGGAGGAAAACTATCCACTGAATCACTCCGAAACGATGTCACTCATTCATCATTGTTCGGTGGGAGGTCGCGTCTTCGTCTACCCAATCTTCTTCTTCCCAAACCATGCCTTTACGTCCTGGCACTTTGCGAATAGGACCGGCCTTGTAAAGCGGGCAGGACTTGGGGCCATAACAGAAGGTCTCAAAACGATACCGTTTCTGTCGAGGATTCGACTGATCCACAATCATCTCCACAGCCATACGGCAGCCCCAGATACAGCCGCTGCACTTTGTGTTGTAAGTCTGAGCGTTGAGCCGGCGGTGACCACGCCACCGGTATACTTCCATCTCGGGCGGAATACCATACCAGGGTGGTGGGGTGTGTTCATTATCGTCATTCGCCCGTTGGATAACCTTCAAACCGGCTGTTTTGTAATAATCCACCGGCTCCAGTTTGGGGTCGGCAACCGGCTCTGCCCGGCTACTGACCCTATCACCCACCCGGAACTGGTGTTTGGCCTGGACGGCTTCACCAATGCCAACCAGGAATTCTCCTTCATCATCACCAATTTGTCCCTGAATGCAGAGCATATAGCCCAAATAGGAATGGTAACGCTGGTCAAAGGAGCGTGTCAGCCGGATGCGCGGTTGCACGGCGATGACCGTGCCTTGCCACAAAAGCTTATCATCAGCCATAGATGTGATTCCTTTACCTCAACTTCGTTCAGCATGAATTTGTCGTCGCCAAGCCCGGAGTTCGGCATCGGCCGTTTCATCGGACTGTTCGGCGTAATGCAGGGTCGTCTGGATATTTTTGTGACCCAATCGCTTGCGGATCGTCGCCAGACTGACCCCATCATTGACCAATTCAGTAGCATGGGAATGGCGCAATTGATGTAAGGTACAGTTGACACCGGCCGCTTCACAATAATTTTGCCAGCGTTGCTGCATGGATTGGTAACGTAATGGTTCGCCCTGGCCGTTTTTCTGCGCTCTGAACAACGGGCCATGTTTGTAGCCAGTTCGTTTAAGATAGGCGCGTAGTTGGGCTACCAGTTTGGGGTCGTCGAGCAAGACCGTGCGTTGTTTCCCTCCTTTTCCTTGTACGGTGATGTGTTCATCATCCAGAGTTAAATCCAGGTCCTCCAGGTAAAGGGCTAGAGCCTCGCTGACCCGCAATCCTGTCTCAAATAGCAGACGAAAAAATAACCTATCCCTTGGCTGTGTTACCGGTATCACTGCCAGGATTTTTTCTATCTCAGTCCGCGGCAAAGCACGGATTTTTCGGGCTGGGCGTTTCACAGGCTCTATTTTGGCCATGGGATTGGCCGGAATCAGGTCATGCCGATAAGCCCATGTAAAGAAGCTGTTTAAGGCGGCTTGCTTCCGCGCCCGGCTGGCCGGTTTCAGATGGGCAAAGGATTGGAGGAAGTCTCGCAGGGTATTGACGGAAATAGCTGCTGGTTCCCCATCGTAAAAGGCAGCCAGACGACGTAAATCAGTGGCGTAAGCCCGGCAGGTATGGGGAGAACGATTGGCATTTCGCAAGTCTGTCAGGAATTGCTCTATCCATGTTTCCAGTGTGTTTGCTTGCTCGGCCACAATTATTCCTGTGATAACGGTAAAACCGTGTCTCCACACTACCCTTGTCTACCAGAGAAGGCAACTGTCGAATCTGCTCATTTTCTTGTGATAACAGGCATTCTCGCAGTATTTTCTATCCACCCTATTTTCACAGAAAAGGAGTAAATAATGCCTGTCGAATTCCTGACCTCAGAACAAGAAGCGCAATACGGTCACTATGCCGGTGTCCCATCAGCCAAGCAATTGGCGCAATATTTTCACCTGGATGATGGCGACCTGATGCATATCAAGGCGTTGCATGAAGATGATACCCGGTTAGGCTTTGCTGTCCAATTGGGTACGACCCGATTCCTGGGGACGTTTCTCAGCGACCTGACAGAAGTGCCTGATAATGTCGTCGAGTACATGGCTCGCCAACTTGATGTGGCCGTATCCCTCTGGCAAGCGTACAGCGAACGGTCCCAGCGACGACACAAAAAGAAAATACGTGAGTTGTATGGCTTCGAGGATTTTCACCAGAGCCAGAAGCCATTTTTCTTACTTCGTCATTTGTATGCCCGGGCCTGGCTGACGGCTGAAAGACATCTGGTACTTTTTGATGCGGCCACGGCTTGGTTGGTGCAGCATAAAGTGCTGTTGCCCGGTGCGACGGTGTTGGAGCGGCTGGTGGCTCGTGTGGTTGACCGGGCTAACAAGCGGTTGTGGACGGGATTAATCAAGCCTCTGGACAGGCAGCAAACACAACGGTTGCGAGGGTTACTGGAAATTGAAGAAAACACCCGCTTTTCCAAACTGGAACTGCTGCGTCGTCAAGAAACGTGGGCATCTTCTTTAACGATTAAATCAGCTATGCAGCGTCTGGATAAGGTGCGAGCGCTGGGAGTCAGTGATATTGACCTGACGCTCTTTCCGGTGGGACGCATCAATGCCTTATCCCGCTATGGGCTGGCTTCCTGGGCCGCTGCCATTGATGATCTGGGTGACGACCACGAATTAGCCACGTTGTTAGTCACGGCTTGTGTGCTGGAAGCGGTCATTCAAGATGAGATTCTGGAGCTGCTCATCATGATTGTGGCTGAGAAGTTCAAGGATGCGGAAAAAGCCGGTCTCAAGCAGCGCTTGCAGATGATGGCCGAAATGGACACAGCTACGTGGCAATTGTACGAAGCGTGTCAATTCATCCTCGATGACCAGCTATTGGGCGATGAGATACGCCAGGCTATCTTCAAACATATCCCTCGTGAGCAACTGGAAAAAGCAGTGGCGTTAGTAGGACACGAAACGACGCGCTACGCGCCCCATTATTATGACCAACTGGTACATGGTTACCGTTCTGTTCGGCTTTTTCTGGGCAGCTTGTTGGCTACCATTTCTTTCGAGAGCATCGCCGACGATGATGAGTCGCTGGCCGCCTGGCAGTTCCTCTATCGCCTGGATCACGAAAGTCCGCGGCCGGATTTACAAAAAGCGCCCCAAGAAATCGTGAGTAGTGCTGCGTGGCGGCAGGTTGTCTTTAACCAGGATGAGTTGATTGATCGTCGTTACTACACTTTTTGCGTCTTACAAAACCTGATAGCGTCATTGCAACGGCGCGATATTTTCATCACCCCCAGCCGCCGCTGGCAAGACCAACGGCAGCAGCTCCTGTATGGTGAAGCCTGGAAAAAGGCGCGGCCCCAGGTGTGTGCCGCTTTAGGCAAATCCACCGACGGCCGTAAAGAGATGACCGAACTGGGGAAGCAACTGGACCAATTATACCGGCGTGTGGCCAAACGCTTTGCTAAGAACAAAGCGGTCTCGATTAAAAAGGAAGAAGGGCACGAGCGTATCAGCTTACGTCGGCAGAAAAAAGTGCCTGTCGGTCGTCGACTCAAACAATTGCAGGAACAAGTTTACGACCTGCTGCCCGAATTGGATTTGCCCGATTTACTGCTTGAGATTCAGGCCCTCACCGGTTTTGTTGATGAATTCACCCACATCAGCGAGAAACAAGCTCGGGCTGATGACCTGACCCTTTCGATTTGTGCTGTGTTGTTGGCCGAAGCCTGCAATATGGGTATTGATGACGTTGTCCATGCTGATGTGCCAGCTCTGCGACGCAATCGGCTGCTCTGGGTACAACAGAACTACATCCGGGATGAAACGTTGACCCGCGCCAACGCCCGTTTGGTCGCCGCCCAAACAGAAATACCATTAGCCAAGATTTGGGGCGGTGGCGATGTGGCTTCGGCTGATGGGCAGCGTTTTCGAGTGCCGATCCAGACGCTGTACGCCGCACCCAGTTGGAAATACTTTGGCGAAGGGCGCGGGGTCACTTACTTCACCTTCACCAGCGACCAGTTTACGTCGTTTTATGGTGTCGTTATTCCGGGTGCCGTGCGTGAGGCGATGTATATTCTCGATGGGCTGTTGGAGCAGCAAACGGTCTTGGAACCAGTGGAAGTGATGGCCGATACGGCCGGCTACACAGATATTGTTTTCGGGCTGTTTTGGCTGTTGGGCTATCAGTTTAGTCCGCGCCTGCGTGACATTGGCAAGACCCGCTTCTGGCGTATGGACAAGAAGGCCAGGTATGGTGCCTTGAACAAGGTTGCCCGGCATCATATCAAAGAAGAGCGAGTGATAGATAATTGGGATGACGTATTACGAGTCGCTGGTTCCTTGAAACTGGGGCAGGTAACGGCCTCTGAATTAATGAAGATGCTCCAGGCCGGCAAAGGAAGTTCGGTTTTGGCCAAGGCTATTGCGGAGGTAGGGCGCATTGCTAAAACACTCTACCTCCTTCACTACATTGATGAACCTGACTACCGGCGACGGATCATGATCCAGCTTCTTCGTGGCGAACGACGGCATAGTCTGGCACGGGCTGTTTTTCATGGTCGTAAAGGGGAGGCGCGGAAGAAATATCAGGACGGGTTGGAAGACCAACTGGGTGCGCTGGGTCTAGTAGTTAATATGATTGTCCTTTGGAACACGCTATATTTGAACAAAGCAATTGAACACTTGCAGGCGACTGGCGTTGACGTTCGTGAGGAAGATGTCAAACGGCTAACCCCACTGGGGCATGAACATATTCGGTTGACGGGCCGCTATGATTTTACCCTGACAGCGAAACCCGAAACGGGTGGTTTACGGCCGTTGCGACAATCGTGAAGCACCTCTATTTGCTCTGAAAACGGCCGCTTAACTTGCTGGTTCCCTCTGGCACCAAGTTGGTTAAGTGGCCGTTTTCTGTTCCGATCCTAGTCAAAAGTAGTAATCCACCAACGCCGCCAGAATATCGGCCGTTAAAGCCATCCTATCCGTCGTATCCGTCTTCTGTCGGTAGACCGTCACATAACCCGGCTCCGCCAAATCTTCCACCGTTAACGCCGCTACCTCACTGGCCCGCAGCCCCAAATCCAAAAAGAGGCAGATGAGCAACCTGTCCCGTATCCCCTGTGGGGTGGGGGGATGGCTGCTTTTGAGCAGTCGGGCTTGTTGGGCAGTGAGAACGACGGCTTCCTCTTTCTTATGTCCCAAGCGTGTTTTCGGCCGTTTACCATCCACCCGCTTACCTTCTGTCCCACTATAGCCCCGCACCTCTCGAATCAGAGCTTGTTCAGTAGAGGGAATGACCCCTGCTTTAACCGCTAATCGAGCATAGACCTTTACGGCCGATAGCCTATTATTCACACTCGTGACCCGATACCCCTGATTCAGCAACCATTTGACAAAGCCTTCCACCAAGCCCCAGGTGACACCTTGCCAAGCGGCTGGCACATGTTGGCAAAAATGCGCCCCATATACAGTAAGAAGAGAGGTTGCTTGCGACTGGGCATATTCGCGTAGCTTTGCTTGTGCTTTGTCATCAAAATAATCGGTGGCCCATACCTCAGCTTTGGCAAGCAATTGGCTCACTGCACCAGCTTCGGCCAAGAATTGCACCCACAACAGCAAAGCGGCCGTTTGTGTGCGAATCGTTTTCTCAGCGCGACGTTGGCGGTAATCAGCAAAGAGGTAATCAGCGGCGGCGCGGTTGGCGGCTTCGCCAGCGTGGACGATAGATAGGCTATGCTCTGTAGGCAAAATAATCGCCGTCGGAGGGCGTAAAAGTTCATTCATGGCCTGCCTCCAACTGTCGCTGCTGCCCGTGATATCTTTGCAGCTCTTCACGTACTTTGGCCTCCATATCTTGCCGAGACACCTTGCCTTTGTGCTGTAGAATTTCCTTTTCGTTGAAGCGCAAGAAATCGTCTAGTTTGTTGACCCACTGCTGCATATACATCGGCCGTTTTTCCACCGCCTGTAATTCTGCGTAGGCCAAAAACTGTTCGACAAGCAAATCAAGCCGTTTCAGTTCAATTTCCTGGAGATAATTCTTGGCAATTCTGGCATCCTTCGCTGTTACCACCTTACCGGACCAATTGGTGAGACCCATAGCGGGCGACTGGCTATTGATGCGTTCAGTAATCAACTCGGCGGCTGTCCGGCCGTGAATCGCATAATGAAACTTGTTTTGCACAGCAGCAAAGAATTCCTGTGCCTGGGCCGTCTTCGTATCATAGTCAATGCTGGTGGCAAAGATGTCTAATACTTTGCGATAGAACTGTTTTTCGGATGTCCGAATCCGGCGTACCCGTTCCACCAGTTCATCAAAGTAGTTGCGCTCATTACCTTCCAAACGTTCATCGTTGAGCACGAACCCTTTCACCAAATATTCTCGCAGTGTCCCCGTGGCCCAAATGCGGAACTGGGTGCCGCGATGGGATTTCACTCGGTAGCCGACTGAGATAATGACGTCCAGGTTATAGGAGGCTACAGGCTTGTCCGAGTTAGCAATATGCATTTTTTGCATATTGCTTCCCTCATCCAATTCGCCCTCTTTGAATACGTTGTTGACGTGCCTGGAAATAACCGATTGATCCCTTTGAAATAACTCGGCCATTTCTTTTTGTGTCAGCCAAACTGTCTCATCTTGCATGATGACTTGTATTTGCGTTTCACCACCTTCGGTTTGATAAAGAATCAATTGAGAATTCTGGTTGCCATCCATAAGTTGTTCTCCATTTTCGCCTTGAGATTAGCACAAATATTCTAGCACAAACAAAAGAGATGCCAATCTATAGATACTAATAATGTTAAATTATCGGTAGCTATATGTTAACGTAAAACAAGAGTGGGGACAAGACTTTTGCCAGAGTGTGTGCGATTAAAGTTTGTGTAAGCAGTTTTGACGATGAGGGAAAATCCATTTGTGGTTTTGCCAGAGAAGCCTGGATTTGGCTATGATATCAATTCTATGGGAGAAAGCTTCTAACCATTGACAATCCACTTCAGAAATAGTGGTTGGTGGTTTGCCCAGTCCCACTTTAGCTACATCCTAACCGCGCTGGCGTAGTTCAGGCTTGTTCTTTAACCAACCATAACTGAGCAGCCCCAGACCAATCGAAATTGGAGCTACCAACGCCCAGGCATAGACCCAGCTGGTGTAATAACCAGAAATGATCTGATAGATCAAATCTCACCTGACCACCCTATCTCATTATCCCTCTAAATTCGCAATCTATCTTGCGTGAAATGGTAGCTTCGCTAGGTTTGAGCCGAGGTTCCCTCAGCTCAGGTCAATGACAAATCGAATACTGTTGTCGTCCTCATCTGGTTCTCGCAAACTGGTCTCGTATGTCACTGTTGTTAATTGCACTCCATCTTGGATAGCAGTATTTGACAACGGCCGTTCTCTCTTGCCTATCAACAATCAAGTTGAAAACGGCCGTTGGTTGCAAACAATTCCAATCAAGGTTTGATTATTAACGGTAAATAGAGGGTGAAACCTGTATCTGCTGACATGACTGTCACTGTCGTATCACCAGTGACAAGGCCACCATCACCATCTGTGACTTGCACATTGACAATATGGTCGCCCGCAGCCGTAAAGCTGCACAAGGCTGTATTATCCACTTGTGGTCCGACTTCAAACAGGCCATCATTATCACAATCGAAAGCATACATGAGATTATCAACTGGGTCTGTGGCAGTAATGATGATGGTAGCAGTTTCGATGATAGTGATGGGACTGTTATTAGTAACGGTCATTATCGTAGGCACCACATTAATTACTGGGGGTTGTTTAACAAACGTGTCATACGTGGCAATGGAGCCTAATCCCGCTTCAGCTACACACAAATCTACGTTAACAATGAAATACAGGCATACTTGGAAGGTGTTGACGAACTTACAAGCGAAAGCGGCCGTTATTCAGCCTAGGTCAAAGCGAAACAAAGGAAAAATAGGCAGCCTGAATCAGCTACCAATCTAAATCTGGCAGCGATAATGTCAATTCGCAGTTGTGAGCGTCAACTAGTGAAGCTGATGGGCGTAACTGTAGCTGTGAAGGAGACCGTTGAGCACTGGAGTCGAAACGACCTTACCCTTGAGCTGATAGTTGGGTGGTGGAGTTGGCTGGTGAAGTCTTTCAGGAATATGCTGATTGATGCCTTGATGTGGCCGCTCTTGATTGAAGTAATCCGCGTAAGTGGCGATGATCCGGTGCAGTTGGGGCTGATGGAAGACGAGGAAGTTGTCGGTACACTCGCGGTGTAGCGAGCCAATGAACCGTTCATAGATAGCATTGGCTCCGGGTGCTTTAGATGGTGTGTTGATGGCTTTAATGCCTGAATCTTTGAGTAAACCCTTGAATTGGCCGCCAACCTTGCCATCATTGTCATGAATGAGAAATTTAGGTCGGTTTCCCCAAGGTGTCGCCTCCCGAATTTGCTGGGCTGTCCACTCGTCAGTGGGATGAGCCGTAACGGCCGTATGCACTACTTTTCTCGATTGATGCTCAATAATCACAAAAGCATAAAGTGGCTTGAAAAAGAGCGTGTGAATGACGGTGAAATCAATAGCCCAAATCTCATGAGCATGATTCTTGAGGAAAGTGCGCCAATTCTGTCCACCGGACTTCTTCCTGACCATTTTCATATACTTCTTGATAGTGCGTTTGTCCACCACAATCTCCAACTTGAGCAACTCTCCATAAATCTTTTTAGCACCCCATTTAGGATTCTCCCGAGCCATCTGCTTGATGAGTTCGATAATGTCCCGAGGGATACGAGGCTCTCTGCTTTGAGGAGTTGATATCCGCTTCCAGTAGCGCTTGAACATATCCCGATGCCAACGAAGGATAGTGTCTGGCTGGACAATATGGAGAGCCGATTGCCAGAATTTGGTTAATCTAGCCAGAATTGTGAGGCAAACCCGGTCAGCTTCAGTAAATCTCGGCCGTTTGACAGACCGTTTGAGGACGATGAGTTGTTGGCGGAGGATGGCATTTTCGACAATAAGGTCTGATTTAGAGCGGGTCATGTCGGAAACAGCACCGGTAACAATGGTGACCGTAGCGGGTTTCGTCCATTGTTTGATTGTAACTTTAACGTGGTTGACGATAGATTTGCAGACATTCCAAATTGCAGAAAACATGATGATTGAACTCCATTTTGAGAGATTTAAGATGGAGCCACATGATAGATCAATCGCCTGAAATTGGCTTGTTCAAGTCTTCAAATTAGCACGGATGAGTTAACTCACCCCCACAGTGCTTATTTTTGGTGTAAGACGACCTCAAGTACTGCTGTTTCGCAACTTTCGAGCTTAAACTTGCTGAAAATTAGTCTAAAACTGTCAATTTCTGTTATGCCTTTCTCGACAAACGGCCGTTTTAGGATGCCATCACCAAATCCTGTCGCACCCATTGAACCACCCCTGCTTGATTTTAAGGAGTAATAAAAGTATAATACTGTGATGACTCGCTAACACCAAGGAGTAAACATGTCTTTTGTCTCCCGCGAAATGGAATTGGCGTTGCTGGATAATTTATACCAACGATCCGGCGCTCAGTTTCTCATCCTTTATGGCCGTCGCCGTATTGGCAAAACCGCGTTAGTAACCCAATGGGGTGGGGGAATCAAGGCCCCCTATCTATATTGGATGGCCTCACAAACATCGGCTACCAATCAACTGCGTAACTTTTCCCAGGCACTGTTTCAATTTCTCAATCCAAATACAGCCGTGACACCCACATTTAGCTATCCATCTTGGGATGCCGCCTTTGCCGAAGTAGCTCGGAGGGCCGCCGAGCAGCGGGTAGTGATTGTACTGGATGAATTCACTTACGTGATGCAGGCCGATCCTGAAGTCCCCAGCTTGATCCAAAAAGCATGGGATCATCATCTGAAGGGCAGCCAAGCATTCCTTATTCTCATGGGATCGCTGGCCGGGATTATTCAGCGCACCGCGCTCGATTACCAGTCGCCACTTTATGGCCGAGCCACGGCTCGGCTCAAGCTGCAGCCGCTTTCCTTTGGTGCTTTGACTGCCATGCTTCCCAATTATAACAGCGAACAGCGCGTAGCTGTGTATGCCATCACCGGTGGAGTGCCAGCCTACATCGAGCTATTCGATGACAACCTCAATATCTTACAAAACTTACAACAGCGCATCGTCACCTCAGCCAACGTGATGCTGTCCGATGCCGTCTTCCTGTTACACGAACAGCTGGACGATCCCCGCAACTATATTGCCGTTTTGGAAGCCATCGCCGCTGGCTTTCATCGCCTGACTGAAATTGCCACAATGTCGGGCATAGACCGTTCCAACATCAGCAAATACCTGGCTGTTTTACGTGAATTAGGCTACGTGGAGCGACTGGTGTCGGCTACAGTCCGCCGTCCAGAAAAGAGCCGACAGGGGCGGTACGTGATTACCGACCCCTATTTACGTTTTTACTACCGGTTTCTAGCACCGCATCGCAGCGCTATCGAACAGGGACGTGTCAAGCAAGTAACGAGCTTACTTTATGACCATCTGCTGGATTTCATTGGCACACATACATTTGAAGAGTTGTGCCGTGAATGGGTAAATATCAAAACCGAACTAGGAGAGCTCCCTTTTTTACCTGAACGCACCGGCAGCTTTTGGTCTAAGCAAGCTCAGGTCGATGTACTCGCTATCAATTGGCGCACGAAGGACATTTTACTGGGCGAATGTAAATGGGGGCAAAAAGAAGTTGGGCGAGAGGTCATTCAAGTCCTGGTGGAAAAGACGGAGAAGGTTTTACCCGGTCAAATGAAGTGGCAAGTTTGGTATACCTTTTTTGCCCGTACTGATTTCACGGCATCAGCGCAGTCATTAGCCCAGGAACACCAAGCGTTGTTGGTAACGTTGCGTCAAATGGAGGCGGATATGCGACGTTGGCTGCAATTGCAATAGGCAGATTCACACCTCCCAACCACGCATCATGGAAAGCAACCTTGTTGCTTGAGGCCGCCTTTTTCTTTGCGCCATTCGCTTGCGTTAATCCCGTTTATCGTAAGTTTGGGAGGATCATAAAAGCCTCCGGCAAAGGTTGACAATCAGCCAGTTAGTTGGCGTTCTTTATAAGGCACATGTAACAACTTGGCTGCTTTGTGTTTGGCCTTCTCACCCCGCCTATCATACCGTGCTGTGGTCTCCACATTGGCATGACCGGCTAGCTTCTGTGCCGTCACAATATCCGCACCTCTGTCGAGCAAATCACCGACAAAGGTGCGCCGAAAATCATGAGGGGATAAGCTATCTACGCCCCCTTTGATTGCTCGTTTTTGTAACATATTGTAAACAGCTTGGGTGGTGAGGCGACGGCCGTTATTGCGATTTCCCACACCCCAAAACAGCGGCCCAACCACATCCCCACGCACCGCCAGCCAATCGGCCAGGGCATTGGCCGCGCCACCTACCAGGGGAATAAGCCGCTGCTTATTGCGTTTACCGCGTACCCGCAGCGTCTCTTCCTGTGCCCTATAATCCCCCAAGTCCAAGCTCACCACCTCCGCTCGGCGTAGGCCACAGCCATACAAAAGCGAAATAACAGCCGCATCGCGAATGCCCACCACCGTATTGTCACAGGTATCCAGCAGTCCCACCAACTCGCCAGCGGCAATGGCCCGGCCGGCCGGCACCGTTTCCCCCTTAATACTCTCCACACTGGCCGCCTTATGGTAATCTTCGGCCGTCATCAGACCCAACTTCCAGGCCGCCTTTAGCGTCCCCCGCAGCGCCGACAGCATTTTATTAGCCGTAGAGAAAGCAAACTCTTCACTCAGCTTAGCTCGCAGCGCGGCCGTATGCTGGAAACGCAGCTGCTGCCAAGGAATATCTACATAGGTCACATCCTCAGCGGCCGTTAAAATTTGGGCCATCGTATTCAACGCCTGCGTCATCGTGCGCCGCGATCCGGCCGACAACGTGGCCAAATACACCACAGCGGGATGTTGGTCGGATGGCTGAGCCACAATCGTCACTAAATCTTTTGCTTCAATTGCTTCAATCGTAGCGAGTGAATTTTCCATTTTTGTCCCTTTTCAAGTTTCGAGAAAAGGTTCATTCTCATAACTAAGAGCTTAGCTCTTTTTTCGGGTTTTGAATAGTTGGATTAGTGTAGGATCCCACAGTATCTGAGAACTGTTCCATAATAATTGAGAAATTGTGTAACCGTTCACCCTCCCGGAGGTTTTCCCTCGAAAGAGCCTCCGTAAAAGGAGCCTCCGGGAGGATTTTTCGCTCGAGGAACTGAACGATTACGAAATTGTTCCAAAGTTATTGAGAATTCCGTCCCACAGTTTTTGAGAACCCAATGTGCGACTTTAAGAAGACACCAAATCATCTAAATGAAGAGGTGGACGACCCAGTTGCAAGTTGATAAACACACAAATCGTGTGTGAAAGAACCTTACGAATTAAACGATGTTGATAATGCCATAGATCGTGCGCTCGTGTTTTGGCAATGTGATAGCGTTCAGTTAGGTGAGAACCGACTGTTTCTATTATCTTGCTCCAACGGCTTGAAATGGGGTTTTGGTAGCAAAAGGACGAAAGCCTACGCTAAGGTCAAGCAGATGTACTGGCTTGACCCTTTCATAAGCAGAACAAGTGTGCTAAAATTAATGGCAGATACGCCCCAAAGAGGAGACAGAACTTCAGTCAACATGGCCCTTATGCAGATACCTCTTCTCTATCCAGACATTCCCCAAGCCCAGGTCTGGCTCCGAGACCAGCAGGAGCGATTGGCGACAGTTGTCGGTGTGCCGCTATTCGTAACGATTCGGATTGTTTATGATGGTTTTGTGGAAGTGGATGTGGAAACACTCGACGGCCGTTGCGGAACTGCGGCCGGTTGGGTCTTGGATCAGGCGCTGGAAGAAGCCGTTGCCATGTTGCAACAGCTCGACGAGCCTCCTTTCTAATGGTGAGTACCAGAAGCGATAACATGCTAGAGGCGTTAGCCACGCTTTACGCTCACAGAAATGCTTTTGCCGATCAGTGAACTGTAGCGGGAAAAGGCATCATTTCTCTACAGGCAAGAAACGCTGCTGCAGCCTGAGTTGCCATCCGTGATCAGCCAATCTACCCCAGAAGTAAATATCCACCTCTGTGTTACAATCGATAGCACGGTACAAGAAGAAGTAAACGGACAAACTAGGGTGGCTAAAAAACGGAAACAAAATCTAACGCCCCGGCGGAAACGAATGAAACGGCCGCAACGGCTGGAATTGGCCAAAAACTGGCTGGAAACTTATGAAAGCAATAAGGTTGTCCGGGATTACCGGCGTCGCTATGGGGTTTCTTGGGACGTAGCTTTTGTTGAGTTAGAAATGCTAAAGGTCCCGATCGATCCTGAATACAAAGAACGGGTCTTACAAACGGCCGCAGCCCAGGCGGCCGTTTAACGGCGGACGCGATCCCGGTTGTGGGCGCAACGGGCCGCTGTCTGGTCGCAGTACGAAGACGACAAGACGGCACTGGAGCGTGTGGGAGAGTGCGCTTACTGTGATAGGATCCGGCCGCGGGAGAATCAAGGATTATGCCTGGTGTGCGCCGCCATGTTAGAGCAGGTTCTGATCCGGCAGCAAGATTGGGAATATTCGGCTACCGCGTTTTTGCTGTCTGATGAGGCGCGGGAAGAGCTGCGCCGCAAGGTCATGGCTGAGTATGGCGAGGGTTTGGAGCCAGCATAACCAAAAAGTGATCTTGAGGTGAGTGCTGCATTATTGGGCCAGCCGTCTGGCGCGTAACCGCGCCGATGGGGTGAAGTTTAACCCTCCATCGGAGGCTCCACCAGGAGGTGACACCATGCCCCAATTCCAGACTGGCGATATGTGGACAGCCTATCCAACCACAGACCTCTTCCTGATTACCACTAACAGCACACTCCGTCAGGATGGCGCATTGGTGATGGGGCGTGGCATTGCCCGACAAGCACGAGACCGTTTTCCTGGACTGGCAAAAGTTCTTGGTCACCATATCTCGAATCTTTGCGGCGATCAGGGTGAATATGATTTGCTCATCAGCCCTCGCTGGCCAACAGCAAAGTTGGGTGCGTTCCAAGTGAAACAACATTATCGTCAGCCTGCTAGCTTGGAACTCATTCAACGCAGTGCAAAGGCTTTATGTACCTGGTGTGCAGAACACCCTGAAGCTGCCATTGCTCTTAATTTTCCAGGCATCGGCAACGGCCGTTTACCACGAACGGCCGTTCTCCCCATCCTGCAACAACTCCCAGAGGTCGTCACCATCTGGGAATACCCCACCCACAAGGACACCCCATGAACCAACTCAAACAACAATTGGCTGACCTACCTACCCTCACAGTAAATGGTCAGCCCCACCTCTCCTACCTGGCGGCCACCAATACGGTGGCCGCTTTTTTGTTCCCCGAACAATCATCAGAACACATTGATGAGACCGCTTATCAACATATTCTGGAAACGGCCGATCGCCTCTGCCGCCAATTAGGCTATGTCGAAGTCGTTAAATTAACACCGCCCACAGTAACACTGGCCGACATGGGCTTGTACTGGTCATCGGCTCCGTCCTCTACAGAACCGGTGGTTGAGCCAGAAGACGACATTATCTTCATCGGCCCTGGCCGTGCTGAAATGATGCAAGAAGGTTTGTTGCTGGATGCCCGTCTAAGTCAACTTGGTTTGGATGAAGTCACCCAGCAGCATTTCAAGATTCCTGTCACCGCTTCTGAAGAGGTCATTGACCTCATGCACCGCGCCGTCCAATCAGATTGGCCCAATGATTATCGCGGCCTCTGGCACGACATCGTGCGCCAGGTAGCGCATGTGACAGTACCTTAACAAAGGCATCGGTTGAGCAAAATACCGATGGGGTCAACCAACCTACCCCACAGGCGAAAGCTGAGGGGGAAAATCGCATGTTGGTAAAGCTGAAAGTTCACGAAACCGTTTAGTGACTACTGAACAGCAAGACCCAGCTTGATATGGGCAAAGCTAGACTGCCTGAAAGCTAGTAGCAAGTGCGAGAAAAAGCCACTCGGATGACACAGCGGTAAAAGTCATTTCTGGATGCAGCCGATAAAGCATGTCTGTCGGTGAAAAGCTCCATCCAGCACAAAGGTCAATGAGACCTATCAAGCTACGAACGGCTACCCTAAGTCGAGCAATAGAAGTTACAGAGCGTATCCTGGGATTGCCTAAGTGCCGAGAGGCATAAGGTAACGGAGTTCCCATAGTAGTCGTGGGCGTAACGCCCCACCAAGGAGTCCGGGAAAGCCGGACACAGGGCAAAGGGGAACAGGTTAGTCTACTTCAATAGAAAGGAAGGTATGCAAATGCAAACAGCCAAACAAGTATATGAAGTAATGGAGTATCTTGGTACAAAACGCAGCCCTCTGACGCGAGTGTACCGTAACCTGTACAACAGAGACCTATATCTTGATGCTTATGACCGCTTATCGAAACGGAAAGGTGCTCTTACAAAAGGGACAACTGACGAAACGATAGATGGCATGAGCCAGCGACGTATCGAAAGACTCATTGAGAAACTACGATACGAACGCTTTCACTTTTCTCCATCCAGAAGAAGCAAACTGAAGAAAAAGAACGGCGGATATCGTTTTCTCAGTATGCCTGGCTTTGAAGACAAAATGGTTCAGGAAGTGATACGGAGCGTACTCAGCCCGTATTACGAGTTCCAATTCAGCGACAACTCACATGGGTTTCGCACAAATCGGGGATGCCATACGGCGCTGTGCCATATTGTACAAAAGAGCCGGGCTTGTACCTGGTTCATTGAAGGCGATATCAGCGGTTGCTTTGACAACATCAACCATGACAAACTTCTGGAAATACTGGGTAGACAAATCAAGGACAATCGGTTACTAGAACTCATCAAAAGATGGCTGAAAGCTGGATATATGGAAGGGTGGGAATACCACAAAACCTACAGCGGGACACCGCAAGGCGGCGTATTAAGCCCATTGATGGCTAACATATATCTCAACGAACTTGACCAGTTTATAGAAACCAAATTAATCCCAGTTTGGAACAAAGGAAAAAAACGTAAAGCTAACAGAGAATACAACGTCATAGACGCACAAATCGTGAAAGCCAGGCGACATGGTGACAACGAGAAAGTACGAGAACTCACCTTGTTAAGGCGAACCGTACCCTCGATGGATACCAGAGACCCCGACTTTCGGCGTATGGGTTACGTCAGATATGCGGATGATTTTCTGATTAGCTTCACGGGAACCAAAGCAGAAGCCAGAGAAATATTGGCCAAAGTGGAGGACTTCCTGAGTTCAGAACTTGGTTTTAATATCAATGAGAGTAAGTCCAAGATTACCCACGCCCGCAGTGGGCAAGCCACATTTTTGGGTTATGGCATCAGCATACATCACAGCAATGAAAAACTCTCGATGGGTAAGCACACGAAACGGCGATGCGTAAATGGTATCGTGCGATTAGGATTACCAAAAGGTTATATTCGGGAATGCTCGAAACAGTATATGGCTGATGGAAAGCCAGCTCATCGAACGGAACTGATAGATAACAGCATTGGTGAAATAATCCAGGTATACCAAATGCAATTACGGGGAATCTACAACTACTACCAGTATGCCGAAGACGTATACCGACTGTATGACCTGAAGCACACGATGCAAGCGAGTTTGGTAAAAACAATCTCCAGGAAGAAAAAGCTGACGGCCAGAAAAGTATACCGAAAATACGGTGGGAAAATCAAGGTCAACGGAAAAAGCATGAAAGTGCTTGAGTACAAGTACACTACGAAAAGTGGCAAGGAAGGGGCAACAGTATGGGGTGGATTCAGTCTGAAAAGGAAACAAATCCATACGGCAACTGATATGCAAGACACCATCGCCAAAGGTAACTACAGCGAACGCACAGACCTCATTGATAGGCTAATCGCAGATAAATGTGAAGTGTGCGGAAAAGAAGGGAATTGTGTAGTACATCATATCCGAAAATTGAAGGATTTGACGAAGCGATGGCGAGGCAAGAAAGCCAAACCAGCTTATGTACTAAGCATGATTGCGTTGCGTCGCAAGACGTTAGTGGTGTGTCATGAATGCCATCAACAGATACATCACAAAACGTATCAACTCGTTACTGTACCGAAAGAAACATGATTAACTGGAGAGCCGGATGAAGTGAAAATTTCAAGTCCGGTTCGGAGGGGGGAAGAGGGAAAAGTGCTGGCTATGAAAACAGCAGTAACTCGCCCTCGACCTACCCAACTTGGGCATGTGTATCGTTGGTGGTCAAGACAGTACCCCCAACGAACGTCTCTTCACTGTCATCATTCGCGGTTTGGGGCGGCGTTACTGGCAGTTCAAAGCCCGGCTGCAGCCGGATAACGTCGGTTTGCCCATCCTGTCCATCAGCTTGGCCGATGAAACCTACGCCCAGGCCTTGTTTGAATTGGGACAAATCGTCATGACACCTGGCGCGGCTGCTTTGGCCACAGACTTCACTCCTTACCTGGCCCGCCATGCCGCTGGGGATTGGGGCGAACTTGATGCCTTTGATAAACGGCAGAATGACCTAGCGGTTAAAGAAGGGTATCGGATTCTTTCGGCTTACAACGTTCTTCTCAGCAATGGCGAGACCGAGCATATCTGGATAATCAGTGAGTGGGATCGCTCGGTCACCACAATTCTCACCCCCTCTGAATACTAGATTCCCCCTCATTCTCTCCCCACTTTTCTACCTTTAATCACCACTCTCTTCCTTATTATATAGGCATCCCATTTAGCCGCTGGCCCAGCCAACGGCCGTTTACTCATAACACCTCCCGTCCATAATCAAGCCCATTCACAAAGGAGACATCCCCATGCCCACAACAGCCATCCACCACCTCAAAGCCCATCCGGCGCAAATGCGCACCACCTATGATTTAGATTCCCTGGCCTCTTTGACCTTGCAAATCTACGAACGAGACCTGGATACCTGGCAGCCCATCGTGGCTTCAACCACCGGTCAGACCACTGCCGATGGAGCCGCCACCTACCACATCATCAGCGGCCACCGGCGCCACATGGCGCAGTTGCTGGCCTTGGCTCTACGGGATTGGGCACAAGAACATCCAGACAGGGAAATTACCATCGAAGTCGTCCGCACCATGCTCACTACCCTGGTTGAATCGCTGGGGTCGCTAGAACAAGTTATCGCTTCTTTACTTGTCAAATATGGGGCAGAAGAAATCGCCTTCGTCACCTTCGAGGGCAATCCCAAAGCGCAGATTCTAGCCTTACAAGCGGCCAACTACGGCAGCGAGAAGCCAGATGCCCTGGGCGTGGCCCACAGTTTCCAGCAAGCCATCGAGGCCGGAGCCACCCCTGAAGAGATTGCCCGTAATGTGGGGCAGCACCTAAATTATGTGCTGAATCATTTAGCTCTGGCCCAAATCCCTACCGAACTGGCCCAACTCATTGCCACGGGTGACCTGCCCATGAGTGTGGCTGCGGCTGTCGCTGATTTGCCCGAACCCAAACGAACGGGGCTGGCTATCTTCATTGTCGCCAATGTGGCCGCTAGCTCTGGGCAAGCCCCAGGCAGTCTGACGGCCAAAGCGATTAAGGCGTGTGCCGCTACCTTGAAGAAATGGCCGGGTTTGCAACGGCCGCTGATGGTCAAACATCAGTCCCAACGTAATATTGCCCGTGCTTTAGTACGGTTGTGGGGGCAGGTGGTGGAAGCCTACCCCGAAGATGCCTATGCTACCGCCGCCATGCTCATCTATCGGGATGTCCATGAAGAACCCTGGAGCCATCAGGATAAGTTGACTTTGTGGTTCCAGGCTTTGGGCGGGGACACCTATTTCACGAACGGCCACGGCAACGGCCGCATCAATTGGACGGCCGTTAGCCAGCACCTCCTCACCGAAATCGCCTGCACCACCTGCCCCCTTGCCCAATTACCGCCACGGCAACTCCGCTCAGATGTATCGCAAGGGCAAGGTGGTGTCTTGGGAATGCCTTGTCGTGTAGGTGAAACAGCCACACGCTGTCTGCATGGCCTGGCACCAGAGGACAGCTTTGAGGTACGGGTGCCCTGGGATTGGGGCGAACACCCCGGTGTAGTGGGCGAGGGCGGCGATTATCGGGTGAAAAGTTACGAGGACTTACTGGCCGCCTGGCAAGCACAAGCGGCCAAAGAACAAGCAGAAGAGGATGCGGCAACGGCCGTTGCCGCGGCAGCCGCCGTTGCCGCGGCAGCCGCTGTTGCCGCCGAAACTGCCCAACCCGTCACCACGCCCACAACGACAGAGGCTCAGGAAGAACGGCCGTCGCCCCCCACCCAGCCAGCAGGCGAAGAAACTGTCGCCGAGGGGCCAACAAGTCCACCCCCAGATTCCCCCATCGCCAAGCAGCGGACACAAATCGCCGACTTCATGCACCGGCATGAACAGCTTACAGTCAGTCACCCCTTTGCTACCGCTTGTCATGGCTGCCGCCATCACCTGGAAGCCAGCCCCACCAAAGATGAGACGGTACCCCATTGTGCCTGGGCTGGCCGTCTGCGCAGCGTCAGCTTCAAACTGCTGCAATCGCCAGATAAGCAGGCTCCCCGCATCCCCGTCTGCCGCCAATTTGCGCCGACCACAGCCTGGCATGAGCAGATTCCGGCTCATCCCAACCCGCCCGGTGTGCCCCGGGAGTGGCTCAAAGAACAGATTCTGCACCTGGTCAAGTCGGCCAATCGCCATGGCCACCAATGGAATGCTTTTGAGTTCCTTACGGGACGGCCGATGAGCAGCAATGAAGCCTACAGCGATTGGTTTGCACAGCAGTTCGAGGCTCAAAGTGGCGATTTGAATCACCAGCAGCTCTTCACCCTGTTCATCTGGGCGCATACCGAATGGCAGCGTGCTCGCCGCGGGGAGTTTACGCTGCCCGTCAACGGGCAGGGGACACAGTTTGCTGTTTATCGGGAGATGCCCTGGACATAAGAGGCAGAAGAGCGGAGGGAGAGGGGGCAAAGGGAAAATCTCCCCTGCCCCCCTGCAAATATCCAAGGAGATGCTATGAATACTCTATCTATGGGTTTAGCCGATAGAATTCTGAGCAATGAGAAAGCTCATGGTGTGCGCCAAGATACAGGTGGCAACCCGAACCACATGACCGGCTAAACTCCGTCCTCGCGGATGCTGCACATTAAAAACCGTGGTTAACACACTAAAAACTGTTTCTACTCGATGGCGGACCCTACCCAGCGCTCGACGAACATCAGCTGACCATTGTTTCGTTTGGTTGCTTTTGCGTAAAGGCAGCAAATGAATACGCCGCTTGCGCCACAAACGCTCTTCTAGTTCTTCGTCGTTGTAGGCCTTGTCGCCAATGACGGCCAGATCCGTACAGCCTTCCAGCAGGGCATCAACTGCTTTGCCATCAGGAACAGACGCTGGTGCTAATAACCATTGGTCAATGAGTTGGTCTGGTGTCGCCGTGAGGTGCAAGCGCAAACCAAAGAACTTACCCTTTTTGCTGGTAACAACGCCAAAATACTCTGGCCCATATACGCTCTCGCATCGTGACCCCCGTGTATAGGTCATCAAGGTCACCGGTGCGCTGTCTACGAGCCGGACATTTTCTTTTGAATCCAACAACTGTTGTTTGAATTGTTGTCGCATTGCTTCAATAACATTGACCAATTGTCGTCTTCGCTGATTAAATCGGTCTAAATCCAGCAAGTTGGGAAACATGTGTCTCAAGAATTGGCAAACAAATGTGTAGCCAATTTCTTCGCACCCCTTGAAAAACGTCTCAATGACCAGAGAAATCGTCATGACTTCACTATCTGACATCGTGGGTTCAGGCCCGCGCTGGCGTAACGGAGAACCTCGTTGAGCGATAAGTTTTTTGTAACCATCATCGATTTGAACAAACCAGAAAATAATGATGTCTTCCCAAGAGACCTCTGTGATATAGTTGGTTAAGCCTTTCATGGACACACTCCTTAGGTAAGATTTTGGAAAGTGTCTTTGAAAGGCCCCTTTTCGTCCAGAGAAAACCTCTTTTGAAAACCCATAGATAGGGTAAATTATGAATGTTCGTACTTTGAGACTTAACTGTTTAACGAGGCATTTCGCTTCTCTATGGGAAGAGTTTTACGAACCTCATTTTAATGGGAATAGGTGGAGTGCTTCCGATTCTCGTCTTGCGCCTTGGCACACTCTCACCCCACAGTGGCAGCGGGATGTGGCCTTACGCAATGAGTTCGAGCGGCGGCAGGCGTTGGTGGAGATTGATGTGCTGGCAGCCATGGCGCTGGGGCTGACATTGGATGAGCTGCTAACGATTTACCGAGTACAGTTCCCCGTGCTGCAACAAAATGAACAGCGGCTGCGCTTTGACCAGCGCGGCTATGTCGTGCCCGTCAAAACTCTCCATGGCGAATTAGGCGTGGATGAAGGCCACCCCGACTTCCCAGCCATGGTACCCCCCTTCACCCCCGTGGATCGGGAGGCGGATTATCGCCAAGCCTGGGCCCATTTCGCGCAGCGGTTGGCGGGGGAAGCCTAAGCATGTCCGTCATACCAACCCCTAACAGCGACCCCATAGCCGCCTTACTACTTCGCCTCCATCAGGTTATCGCGGCCCTGCCAGGTACATCCCACCAAGCCTTACTCGCCGACCAGTTGACCCACGCTGCTCGCCGTCTGCAAGGCCACAGCCAAAAGCCCGCAGCCAGCCAACGCCAACTCGCTTTGCTGCGTCATGATCTGGCAGCGATAGCACATTGGTTGACTTTTTTGGTCAACAACAATATTTTTGCAGAAGCACGCCTGGCTCCTCTACGCCAAGATATCAACCAATTGCTCACAACTGTCGTCGTGGCGGCTGAGGCCACTCCAGAAACAGTGGTCACGCCAGAGGCAACAGTCAGGATGCCTGTAGGGCTACCTGCGCCCACTCTCCCCCCACCCCCGCCAGAAAATTGGCCGCCAGAAGAAGTTGTTATGCCGCCACCCGAAAAAAACGAATCCAAAGGAAAGCGCCGCAAAACATCCCTGACTAAGGTAGCATATGAGGGTCAAACATATACCTGGACGGGGCAGCATTGGATGGATGAACAGTACCTCAAACCGCCTGAAGTTGTCCTGCGTCATCTCAATCAACGGTTAAATCCGCTGCTGGCCGAAGAGGACAACAAAATCACAGACATCAGTGAGCTGATCACACGCAGCCAAAACGCCCGCAATACCCAACAATATGATCGGGCAGAACGGCTGGCCCGTCGCATTCTCACCTTAGAGCCCAACAGCCATGTGGGGGCAGCTATCCTTTGTGCCGTGCTGCGCCTACGCTCTCATCCAGCCCAGGCCATCCAGGAAACCAATCACTTTCTACCAACAGGGAATGCGGCTCTCTTAACTTCCCGCGCCGCCGCTTTGTGTGATTTGGGGCGGTGGGAAGAGGCACAAAGGAGTGTGGGTCAAGCGCTGGCGATACAAACCAGTGAGGAAGCGTTTATGGTCGTCAAACGCATCAAAGCCGAACGGCCGGATTTGTATTCATAAAATTGATCGAAAAGATGGCTACCTAAACAGAGCAAGGATGTATCAGCAATGATGGTGGCTGGTCTACAGAAAATAATAGCATGAACGGCTTCAACAGTCTTCGTGTATAATGTAGCAAACTTTGTTAGAGGATTTGTTTTATGCCAATCATAACGTTTAACGAGGGAAACAAACCATCTGTGACTGAATTACGCCAAATGGTGCAAGCAGCCGCAGAAAATTATGATCCGATTGAAGAGCTGTTGCAGTTAGAACGCCAATTGGCGGAGCTAGAGCAGACGCATAACCTTGCCTCGGCTGAGTTTCATCGCCTTTACCAGGCAGGTCAAATGGGCGATGATGTCCAATTCGTTGCCTGGGCTGGTCGTTATCGCCTTTATTTACGGCTCAAAGAAAGCATTTCCAACAGCTTGAAGCTAGTCCTGGCCGAATCTTTACCACCCTCTTTCGCTGCCTGAGCCAATGCGCCTAAAACAGCATTTCAATCTAATCCAAAATATTTTATATACGCGACAAGAGATTGTGATTGAATCTTTTCGCTGGCAAGAAATTGTGCCTGATCGAGAAGGCATTGTTGAAGGTCGTTTACGTTTTTGGGATGGTTCATTGTTGGAATTTGTAGAAGTGCTCATTGAACATGGGGTCGTTTTGATTAAAACAGACTATGCCTATCATTATCAGGATGCCCAAAATCAACTTCGTTTCCGCTATGATAATGCCCCCATCACCCTGAAATCGCCACCCACCCTCATCACAAACATATGCCGCAAGCGATTGAAGCAGCCACACCTCCTCACCTGGGTGATGTTTTGCAAGAAATTGATGCAATTCTTTATCAGGAAGGCAGATAAAAGACACCCTATAGTTGCCACAATGTGAATACTCATCTATTTAGCACTCGGATATCATCACTATGATTCCACTTACCCTCACTGACGATGTACAGCGCACGCTGCTGGGTTATCTGACGACAACGTTTAACTTTCAGGATGACGATCTAGAGGCAGCGTTGGTTGCTTTTTTGACGCAGGCAGATGGGGGGATGTTCCAGGGACCGTATATGCAGCTGCGGCTGCCTTTTGCCAAGGTGGGGGAAACGGCCGCGAGTACCGCTAACGGCGGCCAATATTTGGATATTGCTCCCCCCTTTACACCCTATGTGCACCAGGTGGCGGCCTTTGCCCGGCTGACATCTAAGGCGGGGCATGAGCCGCAGCCGACCATTATTACCACAGGGACGGGGTCGGGGAAGACGGAATGTTTTTTGTACCCAATTTTGGATCATTGTTACCGCGTGCGGGAGGCGGCGGGGATTAAGGCAATTATTTTGTATCCCATGAATGCGCTGGCCACGGATCAGGCGCGGCGGTTGGCAGGGTTAATTTGGGGCGATGAACGGCTGCGAGGGGTGGTGACAGCGGGGCTGTATGTGGGCGGGGAAGGCGAGTCGGCCTATATGGCGATGGGGCCCGATCAGCTGATTGATAGCCGCACGGCTCTGCGGGAAAATCCACCAGACATTCTTTTGACCAATTATAAGATGTTGGACTTTTTGCTGCTGCGGCCAGAGGATAAGCCGCTGTGGGCGGACAATGGGCCGGAGACGCTGCGCTACCTGGTGCTGGATGAGCTGCATACCTATGATGGGGCGCAGGGGTCGGATGTGGCCTGTCTGATCCGCCGCTTGCGGGCGCGGCTGGGCATCGCGCCAGGGGGATTGTGCCCGGTGGGGACGTCGGCGACGGTGGTGAGTGAGGCGGGAAATACGGTGACGAAGCTGACGGCGTTTGCGGCGCAAATTTTTGGCGTGGAGTTCCCTCTAGAGTCAGTGATTGGCGAGGTGCGGGTGGGGCTGCGTGCTTTTTTGCCGGATGAGCCCAGTTTGTTGGCGCTGCCTGAGGCTGTGGCCGCGTTGGCGGAGCGGCCAGGCGAATCGTATGAGGGTTATTTGCAACGGCAGATGGCAGGCTGGTGGGGAGAGGCTTTGTCACCGCTGGCTTTGGGAGAACGGCTGAAGGCGCACGGTTTTTTGCGGGCACTGCTGCAGGTGATGGGAGATGGGGTGCTGTCGGTAACGGCCGTTTGTGCGGCGCTGACGCGGCAAGATGCGGCTTTTGCCCAACTGACGGCCGAGGAACAGCGGTTGGTGCTGCTGTCGTTTCTGGCGATGGTGGCTTATGCGCGGCGCGAGGATGGTGGCTGGGAACGGCCGTTTTTGACGCTGCAAGCACAGTTGTGGGTGCGGGAGATGTCCCGCCTGATGCGCCGTGTGAGCCAAACGGCCGACTTTTTCTGGCGGGATGATATGCCGCCAGGGTCGTCCTGGCGCGGGCTGCCCGCTTATTTTTGCCGGGAGTGTGGGCACGGCGGCTGGCTAACGTTTCGTCGCGAAGGGGACGAAGCGGTGAGTGAGGATACGCAGCAGATTTATCGCCATTACTATGATCGACACAAAAATATGCTGTACCTCTATCCGGCCAAGTAGGATGTGCCAGGCAGTGGCGCGGAGCGGTTGGTGGGGAATGGTCTTTGCCCGCACTGTTTGCGGTTGGGGTTTGGCGAGCAGTGCCGCCACTGTGACGAGGCGTTGATCCCAGTCATTGTACATCGGGCACTCAGCCAGGCACGCAGCGGCCGATTGCAGCGAGATTTACAGCGCTGTCCGGTGTGTGACACGGATGGCAGCTTGGGTATTTTGGGGCGGCAGGCGGCCAGTTTGCTGTCGGTGGCGATTAGCCATCTTTTTAACAGCCCCTTGAACCGAGATAATAAGCTGCTGGCCTTTACAGATTCGGTGCAGGATGCATCACATCGGGCGGCCTTTTTTGGCGCACGCACGTATCGGTTCAATTTGCGGACGGCATTCCAGGCTGCATTGTCGGCGCAAACTGGCCCGGCACGGCTTGATGAATTTACCGATCAACTGCTGGCTTTTTGGCTGGCACGATGGCAAGCAGAAGGGGAGCCCGCCCAAGCAGGGCAGCGGTTGCTGGCGGCGTTTATGCCGCCAGATTTACAGCAGATGGGGATGTATCGTCGTTACCTGGATGGACCAGGCAAGCCTATTCCCCCTGACTTGGAAGAAGCCTTGCGGCTGCGGCTAAGTTGGGAAGTGACAATGGAGTATGGCTTTAATGGGCGGATCGGCCGTTCTTTGGAGAAGGTGGGTAGTTCACTGGCCGTGGTGGACGAGACGCGCTTGGAGCAGGCTATTGCCAAGTTGATGCTGATCCTGCCGGAGGAGTTTGGCTTGTTGAAGGGGGTGGGGCAAACGGCCGTGCGCCATTTTCTTATCGGTTTGCTGGAACGGACACGAACGCGAGGTGGCGTATGTCATCCCCTTTTAGAGCGTTACATGGCGGATGGTGGCAACAGCTATCTCCTAAGCAAGAAGATGCAGCCGCTGCTGTCGCCGTTTGGGCCGCAATCGCCCCGCTTCCCTCGCTTTCTTAATGAAGGCAGCCACCGCGATACCTTTGACCAATTTTTGACGCGCGGGAATCGTACCACCTGGTATGTGGATTGGGCGCAGCGCAGCTTGAACCCGGCGTTGGGCGTGGTGGAGATTAATGATCTGTATCGGTTGGTTATCGGCCGTCTGCAGGAAGCAGGAATTTTACGAGCAGCCCAGCAAGGACAGTCAATTTCTTATGGTTTGGAACCATCAGCCTTACTGATTCGAGACCAGACGACCCAACTGCGGTGTACAGTCTGTGGTCAACAACAAACGGTAACACCGGAGATGCTGCCGGATTGGGTAGACCAGCCCTGTCTGAATTTTCGCTGCCAGGGTCGCTATGGGTTGGTAGGAGAAGGGAGTTGGCGGCAGATAACGGCCGATTCCTATTACCGTGGCTTGTACGAACAGGGGCAGGTGGCCCGCATTTTCTCACAAGAGCATACAGGGCTGCTGCCACGCCCAGTGCGAGAGCAGGTGGAAAAAGGGTTTAAGGAGCAAGGTCGGGCAGATGATCCCAATTTGTTAACGGCAACGCCAACCTTAGAGATGGGCATTGATGTGGGCGATTTATCGGCAGCCATGGCTTGCTCGGTACTGCCGACAACGGCCAACTATTTGCAGCGCATTGGTCGGGCGGGTCGGGCGACGGGTAATTCGTTTATTTTGGCTTTAGCCAATGCCAAACCCCATGATCTCTACTATTTCGAGCAGCCTTTGGAGATGATTGCTGGGGTAATTGTGCCGCCGGGCTGTTATTTGGATGCACCCAATATGCTAAAGCGGCAGTTTGTGGCCTTTGCTATAGATAGTTGGACAGCGCAGGTGGTGCAGACGGGCGAGTCGCTGCCGCGCAATGTGCAGGAGATGTTGGCACGGCGCAATCGGGACGGCTTCCCTATGAATTGGCTGGCTTTTTATGAGCAGCATAAGTCAGGGTTGATTGAAACTTTCTTGCAGTTGTTTGGTGCAGTGGTATCACCCCATAATCAGGCAGAGTTACGGGAGTATGCGCTGGGTGAGGCAGTGAGTGAGGCGGTGATGGGGGCAGTGGAAACGGCCGTTGCCGAGCGTGAAGAGTTACGCAAACAGTATCGCTCCCTACGTGGCGAACAGGAGAAAATCCAGGAAAATCCTATTCAAAATGATAATCCTGAAGCACAAATAGCAGAATTAGAACAGGAAATGAAGCTGATTGCGGCCACAATCAAAAACCTGGAGGAGATATACACACTCAACTTCTTTACAGGTGCCGGGCTGCTGCCTAACTATGCCTTCCCAGAAACGGGCGTAAAGCTGCGGGCCATTATTACGGGTTTGGAAACGGCCGAAGGCGAGAAACGGTATTTGGCTAAAGAGTATGTACGTGCAGCCTCCGTAGCTATTCGAGAATTAGCACCGTTTAACACCTTTTATGCAGAAGGCCGCAAAGTCATCGTAAATGGCCTGCAAATCCAGGGTAAAGATGCCCTGGTAGAGTCATGGCAGTTTTGCAATCGCTGCGCCATGATGTCACCTGTATCAACTACGCATTACAGCAGCACCTGCCCGCAATGTGGTTCAGCATTGTGGCATGACACCGGGCAGCAGCATCAGATGCTGCTGCTGCGTGAAGTGTCGGCCCGCACCGATGCCCAACAAAGCTTGTCCAGTGATGATGGCGATGATCGGGAGCGGGAGACCTATCAGACAACACAGTATTTAGTATTGTACTCTTAACCACCTTAGCCATGCGGTTACTGTTGGTAAAAAAGCAAACTGTCCCAACCAACACCTGTGCGTAAAACAAACCCGGGGCGCAGGAGCCTCGCTTTTTTCTTTGGTTCCTTTCTTTTTGGGCGAGTCCAAAAAGAAAGAACACCCTGACCCAACAACTCAATGAGACAAACAAGGCTGTCTATGACTAAGGAAGCACCCACACTTCAACCAAGGAGCAGATGGTACGAACCTCAGAACAACATCTCCTATTCAACGATTTGGATAGGCTCGAAACTTAACCCCTGCCACTTATTTTGTTTAAAAAGATCATAAAACTTTCTGGAAACAAGAATTGCTCGTGACGCATGACGCGCATAACCAAATATCTCCTTCGATAAAACCATATCAGATTTTTCAGCTAGCAAATCGGCCGTATATTGAAAAGGAACTGCCTTACCTGGCCCGTACTTCTCGAAACCTGATTCAGTCACATATTTCATATGACCTGTCATTACCCCGTCAATCTTCAAAACTTTCACGATGTCAAGCTGACATATACTGCTGGCTATTTCCTTTGTCTTATGAATAATCACAGGCCATGTACGCCATCCCGTAATTTGTTGTTCTTCTAAGACGGGTATGATTGCCTTCTTAACAAAAAGCTCCTCTGTCCAAAACAAAGACATAAATTGCTTGTTTGTTTTAGGATCGTCCTTAATCTCAAAGGGCTTGATTTGCTCCGAATAAATACCTGATTCAAAATCATAAAATTGATGAGTAAAGCGAGTAGAATACCATGGGTCTTCGGGCTGTGGATAGCCAAACCGATGTCTTGGGTATGCCTTAAACCATTGGGCTTCATTCATCTCTTTTCTCGAGTATTCAAGAGACATTCTATAAAGATTTGGTTTAAGAAATTCGGTAACAATATCCCACCCTGGCCTGCCTTCAACAATGTCAAGCACAATAAGACTGCTACCTTTGGGTAATTCGGCAGCCTCAAACTTTATTTGATTCATTTCCAAAGCCTTTAAAAACTCTGGCTCATTTTTACTATTGAAACTAATATGAAACTTTTTTTTCATTGCTACTCCCCGAAAATTGTTTTTCGTGCGGCCTCAAGAAGTTCAGGATGCTCTGCGTAAATTTTTTGGGCAGCCTCCCAAACTTGGTTTGGAGTAAGAGTCTCATAATTGGTTTGTCCGTATGCAAACTCTCGCCTCCAAGCGTTAGTAAACGCTTGATGCTGGTCAGGTGTTAATGCAGTTGATAGCATCCGCCCCGAACTTGAGTCACTTGTTGCGCCAATAAATCGCTTCTCGATAATGTGATGAATTTCATAGCCCTCAATATTACCTTTTCGAACTTGATATCTCCACTGATTATAGGTTAGGAGCGAATCAATTGGGCACTCATTATGAACTAGCCATTGCCCACCTCCTACAAAGTAGGTATGGGCATTCTCCACTGTAAAATTGTACATGGTTTGGGATTCGGTTACGAACTCAATAGCTTCAACTGTGCCAGTCGCCCAATCTGCGTTACGGACTTCGCTGCCTACTTGTAGGGATGCGGCAGGCAACCACTCTTCATCCGCTGAAAAGAAGGGATGCTCTGGTGTTGTCTCAATGACTTCACCGTCAATCGTCAGATAAACCGTGATGGGATCTTCATGTGCCCAAACCGCCACTACTGGATACCAGCCCATCTCCCCCGTTGCCTCATTGTAAGCCCAAACCAACTCATCAAGCCCCACTTCACTAATGGGCTTCATCCCCTCCTCAGTCAATACTAACGTATCAGCACTAAAGCTACAGATAGCCCCAATTACTTCATCAACATTGTCCAACTGCCTTACATATCATCGGCATATTTGCCACCGGCAATATCATCAAGCAAACTGCCAATAGGTACATCACCCAAAATACCCAATATCGGAGCCGCTTCTAATAGCACGCCCCAATCTTCAGACCATTGGAAACCATCAAGAACCGTAATGGCCTCACATGCTGGACACAAAAGACCAACAGCCAGTTGGAACTGCCATGGGGCATCCTGGAAAGAATCAACTGCGGCTATTACATCATCCATTGTCATTTCCGGGACATAACACCATATCTGTGAACAATAATCACCACCACCACCTGTGCCACCACCTTGGTCATACCAATGGCCAGTTGGATCGGTGTAGCGGAGGGGCGAATTTAAGACGTAGCTGTATCTATTTAGGCTTTGGGGATTTGTGAAATTGGGGACGATTGAGTCCGCTGACAAAAAGCGGTTAAGAGTTGGAACAAAACACGAACCCACATTCTTCAAGCAGGGTGTTGTTAACGAGCGGGTAGCCTGGATGCTGGCGGTGGGGGCGGTAATAGTAGCAGTAGCGGCTGTGGGTAAGTGGGAAACTCGGAGTGAAACGCAGAGTTTTCCACTTATCCATCAGCCCCATGAACCAGAGTGTAGCTAGAATGCACTGAGATGGCAGTAGCAGCTCACCAGTATTTCATTCCTCTTTTTCAGAATCAATAATGCGCCAGCCAGTAGTATAAGACCATAGAATGGACAAAGAAAAGACCCATAGCCCAACAGGGCAGACCATAAAAAAGGTGAGCCTCCCGTTGCTTATAGGTAATCTCTGCTTTAAAACAAGTGGGGCTGCCCACATTAAGCAGGAAGCTATTACTGGTAATACTGATGCAGCGAAGGTAACTAAAATAAGCGTTTCTCGCAACTCGGAGCGAAGGATGGCTTTTCTTTTAATGTTTCTTGACCTGAACCTACTAACCAAAAACATAATATATATCGATAAGAGTCCAATAAGAATCAATGAAAAGATATCTTCCATATTTCACATACCTAAAGAGCATTCAATTTTGAGGCCAATAAACTATGACCAAGCCACCATCCTCAATTGAGATCCCGATTGAAAAGTAATTAGGAATAGAACCGTTATATCGACCACTATCATATATTGCGGTAGCTGCTGATGTTGTCGCATCAATTATCTGAGTAGCAACAGCTCCAACAGGCAAATAGATTAAAGAATCAGCAGGAATTGGTGCTGTAGCCAAATCTGCCATCAAACTGGTAACGCCAAACGCGGTTGCCGAAAGTTGTGGAACAATTGCCTCAACACCATTCATGACAAGATCCTGGTTAATACTTACTAGGTCGTTTGGCAGACCTGGAGGTGCATTGTTACCTATATAATTATCTCCGGTAAATGCTCCAGAAAAATATGTAACAAGCGCATCAGTATAGCCAGGGCCAATACCTGCTCCTGGAATCGGAGACAAAATCACCTCCCCAACATCAATTGCTATTCCTACACCAGCCAAAAATCTTCCGAACTTATACCATCCTGAATCCTCTGAGACAATACTCTGCTCTGCTCCAACTGGCATTGCATAAAAGCTGCCCATAATTTGATTATCCATTATGATTGGAGTTTTGAGCGGCTCTGTTCGGACAGGATCATGTAAGTCGCCAAGTATTTCCCAAGACCTAATATTAGCTATTGTCGTACTTAAACCATAACTTGGCTCGTGACCACCATCATCATATGCACCATCTGAACAAATCGTTTGGTCATAATTGCATATAGAATTATGACCAGATGGGTCAAAGAAGTTAAGTGGTCGATTTTCTACGTAGCTGTATCTATTGAAACTTTGCGGGTTGGTGGGGTCTGGTACAATCACATCCGCTGACAAAAAGCGGTTAAGAGTTTGACTTTAATCCCGAGCAGTCATTGGGAGCTTATCTCATTCCCAGCCTACCTTTTGGCCTGGAAGCTGTGCGCGAGGTGACGCTGCGAGAGATTAATTTTGGTTTCAAAGACAGTTTTGGCCATAAGGTGACTATTGCCGATGAAGAAAAAGGGGAAGCGGGCTTTCAAGTTTGCCCCAGCTGCGGTGTGGTCAAAGATCCACGCCAAAATGAAGAGGGGACACGCCTACAACACAGCCGTACTTGTACGGCTGTGCGTAAAAGTAAAAGCCAGAACAGCGAAGTTCCCTGGCTCAATCTCTATCTTTATCGGGAGATGCAGTCAGAAGCATTGCGAATTTTACTACCTGTTTCGACAATATTGGTAAGCGAGAAGTTGGCAACATTTCAAGCTTGCCTGGATTTAGGGTTGCGACGAATGTTTCAGGGTGACCCCGATCACCTACAAATTGGGCAGGCGGTGGAGGTTTCGCCAGATGGCACGCGTCGCCGTTATTTACTGATTTATGACAGTGTTCCAGGGGGAACCAGCTACCTGCGCGATCTGGTACGACCAGAGAAATTCCGAGAACTCTTACAACTGGCTCGAGAAACGTTAATCAGTTGTCGCTGCCGTCTGGATCCCAACAAACAGGCTTGTTACCGCTGCCTCTATTCTTACAACACGCAGTATGATAAGGATTTGATTTCGCGCCGTTTAGGGGTGGAGATGCTTGAGGAGATTTTGGCACAATGGCCGGAAATGCAGCCGAACTCATCCCTATCTGGCACAGATATGGTTAGCCTGTTGGAGAGTGAGTTGGAGCAGCGTTTTGTAGATGCGCTGGCGGCACGAGCAGCCAAACTGCCTGAGCTGCATTGGCAAATGGTGCTGCATCGAGGCAAACAAGCTTATCGACTGACGGTTGGCGAAAAGAAATGGTTAGTAGAGCCACAAGTTTATATTGGCTCTGAATATGGGGTTGCGCCGGGTAGTAAACCAGATTTTGTATTTTGGCCCCAGGGTCAAGGGGCAGTCAAGCCAGTAGCTATCTTTACAGATGGATTTGCCTACCATGTACAGCCGGAATTAGCAGAGAGTAGGCTGCCCGATGATTTACAGAAACGGCGGGCACTGTTGGCTTCGCAGGCATTTCAGGTATGGTCCTTGACCTGGGATGATGTAATGGAGTTTACGGAAGAAACGATGTTTCCGCTGGCTTTTTGGAATAGTCAGCAACGGAAGCAGTTGGGGGGGATGCTGCCAAAGGGAAATATGGCCAGTTTGGAAACGGCCGTGCATGAAAATGGTGTGCAACAATTGCTACGGTATTTGGCACACCCTGATGATGATGCCTGGTCAAAACTGGGCGTGATGGCTTCACTTATATTAATGATGCCACCACGCCCCCCGGTTGCGGAGGTAGTTTTAGTAGAGTTAGAGCAACGGCTGCGCCAGATGAAGGAACGGCCGTTGTTAACAATTCCAGCTAATGCCCCATCGGGCAGTCATCTGTATGGTATTGTGGAGTCTGGACACAACCAATTTTTGATTCAAGCAGATCAAATGGGGTTGCAAACGGCCGATGCCTCGGCTTTATCCGTCACTTTACGTTTAGATGATAAACAGAGCAACCGGGCTGCTGATGGGTTTAAGGATGATTGGCGGCAGTTTTTGCTGCTGTTGAATGTGTTTCAATTTTTGCCTGGTTTTGTACCTGTCATGTCCGCATGGCTAGACATGCCGACCTCTTCAGAAAGCGAAGAAGTTGAAGGGAGTAAGGATATAGGAACTATCTCCGATGCTACAGAAATAGCCTGGATGGAGGCGGCAGAGTACATCCTGCCCGAGACTGAGGAATTGCTAAAACAAGTAAAATCTCTTGCTGTTAGGCCGCCTCTATTCGGTTATGAGATCGTAGGGGATGATGGCAAGGTAGGTAGCATGGCAGAGTTGGTGTGGGAGGCAGAGAAGACGGCCGTTTTTCTTGATGACCAACAACAAGATAAAATTACATTCCAACAAGCAGGTTGGCAAGTTTTCGATATTTTCGAAGAAACAGCCATTTTGAACCATTTACAGGCATCCATGCCATAAATTGTCAGGGAGGATTACATGACGCAAGTTGCAATTTCGGCCGATTTCTTGAAAGCCTATTCGTTCATTCCCCAAGCTCAACAAAAGAAGGTTAGAGAGTTCATAACACGCTTTCAGATGGACCCAACAACTCATAGCATTAATTATGAATCTATTCATGGAATGTTAGATCCACGTGTACGAACAGTACGTATAGATTTGACGTATCGAGCCATCGTCCTTCACCCGGATAAGGGGGATGTATATCTATTGGCTTGGGTCGATCATCATCTTGATGCCTACCATACGTAGCTTGAAAACAACGAAAGACTTAGACAAGCTGGAAAATTATTTACCTGAAGAGGTTTATGAGGCACTCTATTGGGTCGCAAATTTAGGTTATTCTATTGATCAGGCTATCGCGGAAGCTGGCACCAAAGTAGCTGAAAAACCAGTGGATGTCACCAATGTGGAGGCTTCACTTACCAATCCTAACAGCTTGCGTCG
>JACKBT010000012.1 GCA_020634415.1 Ardenticatenaceae bacterium | reverse complement strand
CCCAACTGCAAAACTGGCTCCACGAAAACCACCAACCCGTCAACTTCAACCATGCCGTCACCTTGCGGCAGGCCCGCTGGCTGGCCGACACCACCCCACCCGGCGGTGTCGCCGAACTGCTCACCATCTGGCAAGTCGCCGACCCCACCCGCCTCGGCCCGCTTGTCCCCCCCGCCGGGGCCACCGATGCCAAACTGTTCACCCACGTGCTAGACAACACCGGCAGCATCATCGCCCAGCAAGATATGCTAACCGTACCCTCCTGGCAGTGGCAAACAGGCGACATCATTTTGCAGATTCACCAGATATGGATTGCGCCGGAGATTGCGCCTGGCGAGTATGCAACGGCCGTTGGCCTCTACAGCGAATCCACAGGCGAGCGCGTGCCCATTGTGGGTGCCGCCGACAACCGCGCCTTCGTCCTGCCTTTGTCCATTCAACCCTAAAAAGCCTTTAGCAATTCCCATGCCAACATGGGAATTTTTTCTATACTATGCCTATGAATGAATGGGGCTTTCCCCTCGACTTATCTTTTTTGGTGGATGATTTACGGCCGATTGAACGTTTAGTAGCCGAGGTGATGGGCACGGCCGTTCGCACCACCGCCCTAATCGGCGAAGGCTTCTACGGTAAAGTCTACCGCGCCACCCTCACCCAAGAACCATACGATGTCATCATCAAATGCTACAAATACGCCCACCACGCACAACAAGAAGCCGCCCAACTAGACCTGCTGCGGCCCGCCGCGCTGGTCACAATCCCCCACGTCTACGCCGTCCACGCCTCATCGGCCCTCTTCCCCGGCGAAGCCCTGCTGATGGCCTATCTGCCCGGCCAAAGGGTGGGCGATAAGACGACATTCCCCACCGCCCAGACCCAGGCCAACTTTGTCGAATCAGTCATCAACAACTTGCTGGCCTGGCACAACTGCACCAATCCACATGGCTTTGGCCCGCCGCAGGGGCCATTTCAGGCCACCTGGGCAAACTATTATGGCTGGCGCATCCAACACCACTATCAACAGTTGCAGCAGCCACAGCACCACACCGTTGTGTCCGACTTTGTGCAGCGCGTGGCGGCCCAATCTTATGAAGCTTTGACAGATATTTTGGCGCTGGCTCCAGAACGGCCGTCTCTCATTCACGGCGACTACAACATCTGGAACATGCTCATAGACCCCGCTACCAGCCAGCTAACGGCCGTTTTCGACCCACTAGATGCGGGTTGGGGTGATTACGAGATAGACCTGTTCCACCTGGCAAACGGCCGTCCCGACCTCGGCCTGCTCGACCACTACCTGCAACAACGCCCCGCCCGCCCTGGTTTTTGGCTGCGCCACCACTTCTACTGGTTCTGGGACGACATCAAACATTACCTGCGCATGGGCTATTACGAAGAAAGTTATTTTCGCCACAAAGCCCAGCGATTAGTCGAGGCCATGACGCAGCATTTGCCCTAAAAGGAGTTAATGATGAACATTCGTGAACGTATGGAAGCTTTCTGGTCAGGCGAACGGCCCGATCAAATCCCCTACACCATCTACCAAAATGAATGGCGGCACACCGCCCATGACCCTGCCTGGCAGGGTTTGTATGACAAGGGCCTGGGTGTCACCTGGAATCGGGCGACGTTTAAGGAAACGTGGCCCCATGTGGAAGTAGATGAGAAGCAGTACAGGGAAAACGGCCGTCTCATCCTGCGCCGCACCCTGCGCACCCCCATCGGCGACATATACGAGACCTACATTGATGGCTGGCATGACAAATATTACCTGGAAACTGCCACAGATTACGCCGTCATGACCTACATCGTCAAAAATGCAGAACTTGAACCCGCCTACGACCAATTCCTGGCATTGGACAAGGAGATAGCCCCACACGGCATTCCCCTCGTCGCCCTGGGTCGCACCCCCTTCCAGGTCATCCAGGTAGATTATGCCGGACTGCAAAACTTTGCCTATCACCTCTTCGACTACCAAAGCGAACTGCAAGAGCTTTACGAGGCACGGCTGGTCAATTACCGGCGGGCGGCAGAAATCGTGGCGGCTGGCCCTGGCCGCTTCGTCTCTGTTCTGGAGAATTTCACCGCCGAATCGCTTGGCCCCAAACGGTTCGCCGAGTTTCTTGTGCCGGTCTACAACGAACTGTTCCCCATGCTGCGCAGCGCGGGCAAGATTGTGGGGACGCATTATGACGGCCGTTTAGCCTCCTGCCAGCACCTCATCGCCGAGGCCCCCATAGACCTCATCGAATCCTTCACCACCCATCCCGAAGGCGACATGACCCTAACCGAAGCACGGCAAGTCTGGCCCGACAAGCTCCTCTGGTCCAACATCAACGTCGCCTGCTACTACCTGCCACCATCCGAACTGCGCCAACTCGTTTTAGATCGGGTAGCCGAAGCCGCCCCCGATGGTAAACGGCTGGCCTTTGAAGTCTCCGAACAATATCCCGACAACTGGCCCGAATCATTGCCCATTGTCCTGGACGCACTGGCAGAGACCCGCGTCTAGGGAGCGTTTGTCAACCAATGGTTTAGGGAGACGGTGTTGCCGCCTCTTGAATCACCACCTCATACTCGCCACTGAAGCGGCCGCTGTAAACCACCATCTGGGTGCGCCCTGGGGGTGTGTCCGACGGAATGGTGAAGGTAAGGGGACAGGTTTCTTCCTGGCAAACAACTTCGAGCAGCGGCCGTTCTCCCAACTCAATGCGAATGGTGCGCTCAAAATCATCCACATACCTTTGCAGATTGCCACAAATTTCTAGCTGGCTCCATTTGACCACGCCGCCGGTAACGGCCGTTTCCACCACCTGCCCTGCCACATAAACATCACTCGCTGGCGTCGGCACAAACGCCACCGAATACAGTGCCGCACTGGTCACATCCACAATCACATAACAGGTGGGCGCAGCTGCTGGCGTGGGCGTGGGCAGCACAACAGGCACTGGCTGCCCACAGGCTGGCAGCAGTAATATGAGGAGGAGGAGGAAGAACGGCCGTTTCATGAAATCAATTTAGTGCCTTGCACCGTCTGCGGTGCGTGGCACTTCAAAATACAACGAGTATAATGATCGCATCATCAAATCATACGCAGCAGCCGCCCTTTCAGCAAACACATAGATTTGGAGGAACCAATGGAAGTCCCACTCACCCCCCTGGAATTTGCCCGCCGCGCCCGTCGCCTCTATGCCCAACGCGAAGCCGTTGTAGATGGCGATCTACGCCTCACCTACGCCCAATTCTTTGCCCGCTGCGACCGCTGGTCCCACGCCCTGCAACAAATGGGCATCCAGCAGGGCGACCGCGTCGCCTACATCGCCCCCAACACCCACAGCCACCTCGAAGGCTACTACGCCGTCCCCCAAATCGGCGCCGTCATCGTCCCCATCAACTACCGCCTCACCGCCAGCGACTTCGCCTACATCATTAACCACAGCGGCAGCCGCATCGTCTGCGCCCACAGCGACTACCTCGATGCCGTAGACAGCATCCGCTACGAACTCCCCAACGTGGAGCAGTTCGTAGCTCTCGAAGGCGAGAAAGACGGCTGGCTCGATTATGAAGCCCTGCTGGCCGACCATACGCCCAAATTCACTGCGCCCGACATTGCCGAAGGCGACCTCCTCTCCATCAACTACACCAGCGGCACCACCGCCAGGCCCAAAGGCGTGATGATTACCCACCGCAACGCCTACATGAACATCATGGGCACCTTGGCCCATCACCCCCTCTCCCCCGCCGACAGCTATTTGTGGACGCTGCCCATGTTCCACGCCAACGGTTGGACGTTTGTGTGGATTGCCACCGCACGCGGCTGCAAACACGTCTGTTTGCGCCAGTTTGATCCCCGCGCCGTTTTCCGGCTAATGATTGAGGAAAACGTAACCATGTTTTGTGCCGCGCCCACGATCCTGATTGCCATTGCCAACGCGCCCACCGAATGGCGCGAGGGTGTGCCGCGTGGCGTTCGTCTTTTCACGGCCGGTGCGCCGCCCGCCGCCGCCACGATTGAGACCATTGAGGGCGATTTTGGCTGGGTGTTGACCCATGTCTATGGGCTGACGGAAACCGCGCCGCTGATTACCATTTGTGAGCCGTTGCCCGAACATGCCCAGATGTCGGCCGCCGAGCGGGCAATGGTGAAGGCGCGGCAAGGGGTGGAGTTGGTCAGTTCGGGCGAGTTGATGGTGGTGGATGAGAACGGCGAGGAAGTGCCGCATGATGGCGAGACGTTAGGCGAGATTGTGGTGCGCGGCAATGTGGTGATGAAGGGCTACTTAACGACGGCCGGCGACGGCCTTCGGGCGGCGTGTTATGGGGATGCGGCGGTGCATCCTGATGGTTATGTGGAGATTCGGGATCGCTTTAAGGATGTGATTATTAGCGGCGGCGAGAATATCTCTTCGATTGAGGTGGAGGGGGCGTTGTTAAGACATACGGCCGTTCTCGAAGTAGGTGTTGTTGGGATGCCGCACGAAAGTGGGGAATCGCCCATGCCTTTGTGCTGCGCCTGGCGCGACCGCCACTGCCGACGAACTGCGCCAATTCGCCCGTGACAACCTGGCCCACTTCAAAGTGCCGCAGTGGGTGACGATTGTAGATGAACTGCCCAAGACGGCGACGGGGAAGATTCAGAAGTATGTGCTGCGAAGCGGCCGTTCGGATTGCAATAATAATTGACATAAGTCTTTACGTCTTCAGGGAAATCCTCGAAATCATGATCGTCAATTTCTTTCCAGACCTCTGACATGGAGGATATTGAAGGTAAGACCGATGTGATAGTTGAGATAGGCTCACCCATGGATACAGCGCTTTTAAGGATGGATTTTTACTTTTGGCGCAAATTCGATTCCTAACCAAGTAAAGTAGCGGATAAGGAGATTACCTTGATTGGTGATTGAACTATGAGCTCGATTGAAGCATTACGATACCATTTGCTCGAGCGGGCCATTGACTTTAGGTCCCAACAGATTTCCAAAGATTTTTTTGCGGGTGAAACCTTGGTAGAACCGCTTAGCTTCTCAGGCATGAGGGCCAACGGTGTTTATGTTTACGGCTTTAATCTGCTCTCAACATCACATGACAGTTCGGTGGGATTGACATGCAACCGCGGGGATGCGCACGAGCTTATTGCGGGAATCAATGCCAATCATTCTTTAGAAAACATTTGAGATTCAGGAGTCAGATGGGCGATTAGCTTTGCTGTATTCATGCATTTATCCCATAAGGTGATAGAGCCAATTTCATTTGGATGGACCGCTTTCGCCCATCCCCTGGCGACGATCGATATCCGCAGCGAATATCATGGCGATAGCCTGCCTCTGATGATGAGATTATGACATATTGTCTGGATGGCATATCCAAAGTGGTGTCGCTGGTAGCAATGCGTCATAAAGATTGCGACCCATTGATTCACTCCTGCCCATGGACTAATTCAGGCGGCCCTGTTTTCGTTGGACTTGTGCCCGATCATGAATGGATGTACGATCAGCGAAACATTAGCCTGCATACAATTGTTCATGGTGGGCAAGTGTTTTTGTAACATTCTGCTGAGAACGTCACGATCTTTATGCTTGTACATGGACAAGAATTTAAATTATGAACCAAGTGAACTAACTATTGAGTCAGGGAATCAATGGTTTGATAGCACTGATATTGAAGATTTCAAACAGAGTATCATGTCATCACGGTGTGTATCTGAAGCAGACAAACTTACTCCCAAGTCTATAGATATTGAGCTTTACGATGTATAGCAGAGAGTTGGTAACGGCCGTTTCCCCCACCATCCCCAAAAAATCAAAAAAATCATGAAACCAACAACCTTCACAACCACAACCAACCCCGACCTCGAGCAGCTACACAACCTGCTCACCGCCGACCCACAGCATCCTAACATCCACCGCGTAGATATGCCCTACCGCCTCACCTCCACCTGGCAAGAACGGGGCTGCGAAGTCGGTTTGTGGCAACAAGAGGAGAAGCTCATGGCCTGGGCAGTATTCCAGCCACCCTGGTGGAATGTGGATTACGCCTTGCACCCCTCATTGCGCGGCTCTACTTTGGAAAAGGAAATCTTCATCTGGGGGCAAGCGCAGATGCAAAGTTATGCCCAACGAACGGGTGATGATTTTTGGGGATCGGTGGAGTTTTTTGCCGAGTCACCAGACGCAGCGCAAACGGCCGATCTCCTCACTCAACTCGGCTTCCAAAAATTCGACTGGAGCGTCATCCGCCTGGAAATAGACCTCGACCAGGAACTGCCTCCACCCCAACTGCCGGCTGGTTTCACCATTCGCCCCTTACGCGGCGAAGCCGAAGTGGCAGATTACGTGCGGCTGCACCGCGCCGCCTTCGACTCCAGCAACATGACCGCCACCTGGCGGCAGCGAACGCTAAAACATCCAGCCTACAAGCCAGAAATTGATCTCGTAGCCGTTACACCAGAAGGCGTGCTGGCTGGTTTCTGTATCTGCTGGCTCTGGCAGGATGTGGGGCAGTTTGAGCCGTTGGGCGTTCATCCAGAGTATCAGGGGTTGGGACTGGGGCGGGCATTGGAGTTGGCAGCTTTGCAAACGCTGCGCCAGCATGGGGCGCGGACGGTTTGTGTGGATCATGGCAGTTACAATGAAAAGGCCATCAACCTTTCATTGCAAACTGGCTTCAAACAGACGCATGATGCCTTGCGTTATTATGTGGAGGTGGAGCCAAAACAAGTTAAAGAGGGGGGATGATGGTGGAGATACGGCCGTTTGCCCCCACCGACGAAGCATATGCCGCCCTGTTAGCCATTCACAAGGCATTGGAACCAGATGAACTGGTGACAGTAGACAAGCTGCGGCAGGCTGACGAAGAATATTTGACCCATTTTGTGGTGGTGGTAAACGGCCGTATTGTCGGCAGCGGCGGCTACTTCCCCGCCGAAGATGACAACACCATCATGATGTTCGCCCTGCACATCCACCCCGACTTCCAGGCCAGCGAGGTGCCTGCCCAACTGCAAGCCCATCTGTTTGCCGACATGAAAAAGCACCAGCCCCGCACCCTCGCCTCTGAACCCAAAGAGAACCAGACCTACCGCGTGCGTTTGCTGGCAGAGGCTGGTTTTACCCTGAAAATGCGCTTCCCTCGTTCCATCTTAGATGTTGCCGCCTGCGATCTGTCATCTTATGTCAATATCTTGGAGACGTTGACAGCACAGGGCCTTGAATTTGTCACCCTGACCGAAGTGATGCACCGAGACGAGAAGTGGCAAGAACACATCTGGCGGCTGTTCAACCAGATAAACCAGGACATTCCCTCGCCCCATCCCGTAGAGGAAGTGCCTTTTGCCGAGTATGCCGAATATTATGAGGGTGAAGACTTCCGGCCTGATTCTTGGCAAATTGCGGTGGACACCAGCAAAAGCGGAGCCGAGCAGTATGTGGGTATGTGTGTGGTCAATATTTCCTCCACCCGCGCCCACAGTCTGTTCGCCGGCATCACCGGCACCATTCGCCGCTATCGCCGCCGCAAAATCGCCACTGCCCTCAAGGTCAAGAGCATTGCCTATGCCCAGCAGCATGGCTGTCACTACATTCTCACAAATAATGAAGAGAACAATCCCATGTATGACCTGAATCGGCAGCTTGGCTTCCAGCCGCTGCCCGCCTGGTTGTATTATGAAAAGGTGCTGTAAAGCGAGGATTCAATCTCTAAATTTCAGTATGGAAGACGTTCAACTTCTTCTGAGAAGTTGAACGTCTAAATGGCAAGGAGACTAATGACTATGTATACCGACCCCTCATTTCGCATGACAGTAGCAGATGTGTTTGCCATTCGTGGTCGCGGCACGGTGGTGACGGGGGACATTGAAGTAGGTGAGATCAGGGTGGGTAATGAGGTTTATATTCGGGGGGCGGCGGGGATGAAAACGGCCGTTGTCGCCCACATCGAACTGTATCGGCGCCGACAACAGGAGGCAAAGGCTGGCGACAGAGTGGGCCTCATTCTGGAGGGCATCAACAAAGAAGATGTCCAACATGGTGATGTTCTGGTGGGGACAGTCTCTTTTGGGTAACATGCCTGACATATGACACACAGCCTGCTATTACACACCCCCGCTCTCCTCCTCACTCAAATGGCGCAGCAGATTCAGCAGTGGCAAACGGCCGCTGATGACAAAGCCCTCTTTCTCCGCTGCTACATGATGATGACCAGCAACATGCTGCAAGCCATCGAGCAGCAGCAGTTTCATGATCCCGTCTGGGTCAATGCCCTGCTGCACCGCTTCGCCCATTACTACTTCATCGCCCTCCAGGCATACGAAACCCAGCCGCAAACCTCCCCCCAGGTATGGCAGATGGCCCACAACGCGGCACGTGATCCACGTGTGTCGGCCATACAAAAGATGCTGCTGGGCGTGAGTGCCCATATCAACTACGATCTGGTCTTGGCTTTGGTGGATATGCTGCAGCCAGAGTGGGCACAGCTTTCGGTTGAGGCCCGTAACGGCCGTTACGCCGATCACTGCCGTGTCAACGAAATCATTGGGCGCACCATTGATGCCGTGCAAGATGAGGTGCTAGAGCCAGCCATGCCCCTGATGGATGTTGTAGATAAGCTGATGGGGCCGTTTGACGAACTGCTGCTGTCGCGCCTGATTGCCCGTTGGCGGGAAACCGTGTGGCGCAACGCGGCCCGCCTCTTGGCCACAACCGAGCCACAGGCCAGGGCTGAACTGCTGCGGCAGATTGAAGAGACGGCCGTTGCCACTGGCAAATTCATCTGCAACAGATATTAAGCCCGCGAGTACAAAGCTGCCTGCCCATTTAGAAGTTCAACTTTTTCTGAGAAGTTGAACTTCTTCCGTATAGCCCTCACTTCCTCAATCATGTATACTTTAACTCATGTTGACCCAAGACCAGATTTTACAACTGCTCCGCGAACAAACACCTTATCTTGCCGATGAATTTGGTGTCAGCAAGATTGGTCTTTTTGGTTCATTTGTTGAAGGTCGGTCTCATGATGCCAGTGATATTGATATTGTGGTGGAATTTGAACGGCCGATTGGCCTCCGTTTCATGGAATTAGGGGAGTATTTGGAGGAGCTTTTCGGGCGCAAAATAGACATCCTCACACCAACAGGCATTAAAGCCATCCGCCGCAAAACAGTTGCCAAACGCATTACCGAAAGCATCGTCTATGTCTAGTCGAACAGATACCGACCTTTTGGGCGATATACAGGAAGCCATTCGGCGCATTGAAACATACCTCGACAATACCTCTTCTGAGGCTTTTTTAGGTGATACCAAAACGCAGGATGCTGTGATTCGCAACATTGAAATAATCGGCGAGGCAGCTAAAGGTATTTCAGACCAGTTACGAGAGGACAATCCGCAAATTCCCTGGCGTAGTATGGCGGGTATGCGGGATCGTCTCATTCACCAATATTTTGGTGTCAATCTAGACATCGTGTGGCAAGTGGCTTCGAATGAACTACCCAAACTGGCCCCATCTTTGGCCCGCATCACGCTTTAAATCCCCTATTTCCCCTTATTCATCATAACCATGAACATAAAGCTGGTGACATACAACATCCGCTACTCGTTGGGGCGCGACGGCCGTTACGATCTCCCCCGCATCACCGAAGCCATTCACACGGCCGACATCATCGCCCTGCAAGAAGTGGAGCGGGGATGGCCGCGCACAGGTATGATGGATCAGCCAGAGGATATCGGCCGTTTGCTGCCCGATTTTTACTGGGTCTATGGCCCCGCGTTTGATATGGATGGCAGTCGAAAGGACGAGAGTGGGCGGGTGGTAAACGGCCGTCGCCAATTCGGCACTATGCTCCTAGCTCGCTGGCCCATCATCTCTTCCCGTCTGCACGTTTTCCCCAAATTCGAGAGCATCAACCAATTCAACATGGACTTGGGCGCACTAGAAGGCATCATCGCCACACCCCACCAACCCTTGCGGGTTTACTCCCTCCATCTCAACCACAATTCTCCGCGTGAACGGCTGGTGCAGTTGCAAGCCTTGCGCCAAATCCATCAACAAGCGCAAATCGGTGGTGGCGCGTGGTGCGGCCCTGGCGACATTGACGGCGATGATTGGTCAGCCGGCGAACCGCCACCGCCGATGCCAAGCGAGGCCCTTCTCATGGGCGATTTCAACGCCACGCCCGACAGCCCAGAGTATGAATTTCTGGTCGGCCCCTGGCAGCCCCATGTGGGGCGCATCCACCACGTGGATTCGTTTGTGGATAGCTGGGCGGCAGCCAATGGCGAAACAACACCGTGCATCACCTGGCGCAATGATCCCCATCTGCCTGTGTATGAAAGACGGCTGGACTACTGTTTTGTAAGCGGCCGTTTGGCCCAATACGTCCGCAATGCCTGGGTTGATCTCGAGGCGCAAGGGTCGGATCACTGCCCCTACTGGGTAGAGATGGCGTTGTAGATGGTTGATTTGGCAATGGTTTGTTAGCTTTGGCTAACGGCCGTTGGTAAAACGGCCGTAAAGCACTAAAATGGAAAAATGGCTGAACCTATAATCGTCCCCCCTGATCAATCGCAAGTCGGCAACCAACAACCACTCGCCGCTTTGGGTCAATCTTTCGACATTCACGAATGGAGCGGCAGCGGCCCCGATTACCTTCACGTCCACTACAGGGATGATGAAGCCTGGCACATTTTGGAGGGGACACTCACCTTCAAATTTAGCGATAAGCAAGTGGAGGCCGAGGCAGGCACGACGGTATTTGTGCCCGCTGGAGTGCCTCACACCTATTACGAAGCGCACGGCCCTACCCGCTATCTCATCATCATGCCCCCTCGCCTGCGCGAGTTAATTGCCGCTTTACACGCCGCGCCCTATGCGCAGCACCAAGAAATTATGCGCCGTTATGACTCGGAAATTGTAGGATAACGGCCGTTATCACCATGCCCTTTTTTCAAGCCCCTCCCCCCACCCGATACGATCTCAACTTCACCCTTGCTGGCATCCCCGTGCGCGTCCACCCCCTCTTTTGGCTCATCGTCCTCATTTTTGGCATCAATGCCAGCACCTTGATAGGCATCATCATCTGGGTTGTCGTCGTTTTTGTCTCCATCCTCATCCACGAGATAGGTCACTCCCTAGCCATGCGGATGTATGGGATAGATTCATTCATTGTTCTGCATGGGTTTGGCGGGCTGGCAATTCCCCGTTCCGCCCGCTGGGGTGGCCGCAGCAGCGACGAAACAACCGAGCAAATCATCATCTCCCTGGCTGGCCCCATCGCTGGCTTTTTACTGGCAGCGTTGGTTATTGCCCTGGTCATCCTGTTAGGCGGCTCCGTTTCCGTTAACTGGCTGTTAGGCTTCATCCCCATTCCCAGTGCCTTTTTGCCGAGCGGTGGTTCTATTGGCAATACAATCATCGCCACGCTGTTGTGGGTAAACGTCTTTTGGGGGCTTGTCAACCTGCTCCCCGTTTATCCCCTTGACGGTGGCAATGTATCGCGCAATCTCTTCGTCAAAGCCGACCCCTGGGATGGCTTCCGCAAATCACTGGTGGTTTCAACTGTAGTTGGAGCCATCATGGCTGTTGTGGGTCTCATCTTTTTAAGAAGCCTGTGGATGGGCCTCCTGTTTGGCCTGTTAGCCTTCCAAAGTTACCAAACCTTACAGGGACGCGGCGGCGGGATGTTTTAGCATGACTTTACAAATACGGCCGATGGCCGACGATGACCTCAAAGCTGTTGTCCACCTATCCTTGTTAGCCTGGGAACCTGTTTTCCACTCCTTTGCGCAAGTGCTGGGAAATGAAATCTACAAGCTGATTTATCCCAATTGGCAGAAAGCCCAAAGTGAGGTTGTGACAGCTACCTGTCAGGATGAAAATATAAGCGTTTGGGTAGCCGATGTAGATGGCTCTGTCGCTGGCTTTGTTGCTTGCACCTTTGACCATGACAAACTAGAAGGCGAAGTGTATATGCTGGCAATGCACCCTGACCATCAAAACCAGGGAATCGGTACACAACTAAATTTCTTTGCGCTGGAACGCATGAAGGAAAATGGCATGAAACTGGTGTCTGTGGGCACGGGTGGTGATCCAGGTCATGCGCCAGCCAGAAGGTCGTATGAAAAAGCAGGCTACACGCCCTTACCCATCGTGCGTTATTACAAGGCACTCTAAGGCGTGAAAATTGCCTTAAAGATGACATAAATAACTTTACATATTATCAAAAGCACACTACCATTGGCCCATGCGTCGCAAAGAGTCATTGGATGAACTATCGGTAGAGGAGCTGCAACAAGCCCTTTATCGCAAGAAGCGAGAGGCACGGCAGGAACGATTGCAGCGGTTGAAGCGAAACGGCCGTCTCATCGAAATCGCCAATCTTCCCGCCCCCAGCCCCGACCCCCCGCCCATCATCCGCCCCACCTTTGCCCCCCATCCCACCACCACAACCGAAGAAGCGGCAACACCTCGCCTAAAGTGGCGCTGGGTTGCTAACAAATTTCTACTCTTCATCGAACTCACAGCCATCGTCGGCTTCCTCACCGTCCTCTTCGGCCTCTGGAATACGGGCCAAGAACTCAACCAGGAATTGGCCCAGATTCAGCAAGAGCAAGTTGCCAGCATCGCTCTGCCCACACCCACGGCCACGCCCATCATTGACGTGGTTGTTCTGCCCAGTGGACACAAGCCCCCCGTAGACGGCCGTCCGCCCGAACAAGGCGAAGCCGGCGACATCCCCGAACACCTCCTGCCCGCCATCAACGCCTACATCCCCCCGCCCGTCCCCACCCCAGGCCCACAACAAGCCCGCCGCCTCCAAATCCCCGCCATTGACGTAGACAACGTTATTGTACAAGGTGACGACTGGGAGCAGCTCAAAAAGGGTGTAGGGCAGCACATTGGCAGCCCCCTGCCCGGCCAACATGGCAACCTCATCCTCTCCGCCCACAACGACATCTTCGGCGAAATCTTCCGCTATCTCGATAAACTTTCACCAGGCGACGAAATCATCATTTCCACCGATCTCACCACCTTCACCTACGTCGTCCGCGACATAGCCATCGTAGACCCCACCGATGTCTGGGTCATGAACCCCACCGAACACGCCAGCGCCACACTAATTTCCTGTTATCCCTACCGCGTTAACGACAAACGGATTATCATATTCGCTGATTTAGCAACATCAAGCATCAATTCATAAAGGAATTTGTATGAGCAAAAAAGTAAGACGCACCTCCAAACCAACCCCCAACAGACCATCTGTCAGTGAAAAATTCGCTGAACCCTCCAAAAAACAAACCGATGATTTTCAGGTCGAATACGCCTACGTTCTGAAAGACTTACGTCGTGTTTTCATTCTAGCCGGTGTCATGTTCATTCTCCTCATCGCCCTCAACCTGGTATTACAATAGACGGTAACTGAACAGACTCCCACCCCATCCCCAGTCTAAAAATCACTGGCTGCTGTTGACGCTCTCCTGTGCATGTGATATATTTCCACATACTCTGGTGTTCCACCAGAGTTTTTAATGTCACACTATTTGGAGAGTAATAATTCTTTGATTGGCCTGTTGATGGCGACGAATACCATCATAGGTTGCTAACTAATAAAATTTGAGAAGAACGAGAAAACAAACAAGACGAAGACCAGATACGGTTGATTACCGAACCAATCGGCAAATTCGTGTGCGAGAGGTTCGTCTGATTGATCATAATGGCACCAATCATGGGGTTGTCCCCACTGATGAAGCGCGACAAATGGCAATCGAAGCCGAGTTAGATTTGGTTGAGGTTGCGCCCAATGCTAAACCACCTGTCTGTCGTATTATGGATTATGGCAAATTTGCTTATGAACAGACCAAAAAGGTGCGGGAAGCTCAAAAACGGCAAACCAAGATCGAAATAAAAACTTTGAAGCTAACACCACGAACAGATACGTTTCATCGGGGTATTCAAGTTAAAAAAGCAAGAGAGTGGTTAGAAGAAGGTAAAAAGGTACGGTTCCAGGTAAAGTTTAAGGCACGGGAACGGGATTATCCCGAAATCGGCCAAAAAGCTTTGGAAGAGATTGCCGAAGAGTTGCAAGATGTTGCCGAAGTGGAGCAACAACCAACAATGGAAGGCTGGAACATGTCTCTGATGCTGGTTCCAAGTACCTAATCAGCCCGCAGTGTTTAACGAATGAGCTGATAGACCGATAGAAAAAGCCCTTACGGGTTTTTTTTATGCAAGAGGGTAAAGATATGGCAAAGGCGAAAACGAAAAATTATAAATTGAAAACATATAAAGCAGCTGCCAAGCGTTTCCGCGTTACCAGCACTGGTAAGGTTATGAGAACAAAGGGTGGCAAAAGCCATTTACGCCGGCGTACTTCTAAGCGTATGAAGAGAAAATTCTCCAAGATGCTGGAAGTAACAAGTGCTGGTGATCGTCGCCGCATTAAGCGTTTGGCTCCTTATTTGAAAAAATACAAGGCGAATCCGCCTAAGTAATTTGTCGCTGCCTGGCCTCGGTCGAAAGGCTTGAGTGTCCAGAGCTTCTTAAAATGCGAGGTATAAGCAATGAGAGTTAAAGGTGGTGTTGTAACACAACGTCGTCATAAGAAGATTCTTCGGATGACGAAGGGCCAATGGGGATCACGCAGTAAGCTGTTCCGCCGGGCCAATGAAGCGATGATGAAATCTTACTGGTATGCGTACCGGGATCGTCGTCGTCGTCGTCGGGATTTTCGCCGTTTGTGGATTGCTCGTATTAATGCGGGTGCCCGTCAAAATGGTCTGAGCTACAGCCGTCTGATTCACGGCCTGAAATTAGCCAATGTGCAGTTAGATCGCAAGGTGTTGGCTGATTTGGCGGTGCGAGATGATGCGGCTTTTACGGCCGTTGTAGATATAGCCAAACAAGCTCTTAGCTAAACACTGTCAGCTAACCACTCCCTCTTTGAACAGAACGCCACGTTTAACCAGCGTGGCGTTTTTGTTTGGGAGGGTGTTCGTAGTTGTTTTCTGGTGGCTCTTTTGTAAGATCGCGGCGATGGAAGGTTGAGCCGCTAAGCTTATGGAGATTGAGAGATTGGAGAGTCTGCACAAGTTGATGGGGTTTCGGGGCTGGATATGGCTGATTTTGTTAACGGCCGTCTTCCTCCGCCTCTACCATCTCACAGAAGCCCCCCCTGGCCTTACCCACGATGAAGCCGATCATGGCCTTTCAGCCTGGCAGGTGGTCAATGGCGAACGGCCGATCTACTTCACCATTGGCTATGGCCGCGAACCTCTTTACGATTACGCCACAGCGGGGCTGATGGCCTTATTGGGGCCAACCTATTTGGCAGGGCGATTAACGGCCGTTTTCGCCAGCCTCCTCCTCATTGCCATCACCTACAGTTGGGTCCGCCGCGCCTTTAACCACCCCACCGCCCTCCTCACCGCCGCCGGGCTGGCCGTCAGCTTCTGGCCACAAATGACAGGCCGCCAAATGCTGCGCTCCACACTTTTGCCCACTTTGTTTGTCTTCGCCGTTTACTTTTTTTGGCGGGGAACGCAGAGGGGCCAGGGGGATTTACGATTTCCGTTTTACGCTTTACAGAAGCGAAGTCGTCGTGAAACGACATTTACAGTTTACCCCATTACCAATTACCTTCTTGCCGGTCTTTTTCTAGGTCTTACCTTCTATGTCTACTTGCCTGCACGCGTGTTATGGCTAGTGTTTCCGGCCATGCTGGGCTTTTGGTTGGTGCTGAATCGGCCGTTATTCAAGCAAACCTGGCGGGGAACCATCCTCACCTTGTTGGTAGCTGCCATCGTGGGCTTACCCCTTTTTTATTACCTGTATACCCACCCCGATGTGGAGGTGCGGGTGGATGAATTAAGCGTGCCGCTAACGGCCGTTCTCGACGGCAACTTCAAACCCCTCTGGCAAAACACCCTCGCCAGTTTGCGCCTGTTCACCATCGAGGGCGATCATACCTGGCGTTACAACATCCCTGGACGGCCGTTTCTCAACCCCGTTATGGGCATCTTCTTCTACGCCGGACTGCTCATCACCCTCTGGCAAAGCCTGCGCCACCGCCACACCCCCAGCTTCTTCAACCTCGTCTGGCTGCTGCTCGGCATCTCCCCCGTCCTCATCACCGGCCCCGAACTAGCCACCACCCAGGCCATCGGCGCACAACCGATGATTTACCTCTTACCTGCGATTGCGTTGGCAAAATTGGGAAACTGGAGACTAGAGACTAGAGACTGGGCCACCACATCTTACGTTTTACGTTTTACGTTTTACGTTTTACTCTTCACCTTCACGGCCGTTTCCACCACTCGCAACTACTTCACTATCTGGGCCAATGACCCTGCCGTGCGGGTGCAGTATGAAACAACAATGATGACGGCCATGCGCTATTTGAATGAGCAGGGCGTGGGGGCAACGGCCGTTTCCACCATCACCCCCGCCCCTTTCCACAGCCCCGCTCTGGCCCAAGTAACTTTACATAACCCCCATATCACCTTGCGCTGGTTCGATGCCCGCGCCAGTCTCATCTGGCCGCACGAACCACACAGCACCATCATCATTCCTGGTTTCACCCCTATTGCGCCTGCATTGGCCGATTATTTAGACGACACGGCCGTTCGCCAACAATCCCTCCCCCTCCGCCCCACCGATGCCGACCGCCCCCTCGACATCTACCAAATTACCAACACCGATAAACTGCTGACCCATTTTGAAGCCACACCAGCCATCACCGTTGGCGACGATGCTGCCACATTACTAGGCTACGACCTGCAAACACTCGTCCCCCTGCCAGGAGAAATGGTGCGCTTAACCACCTTATGGCGCGTCAATCGGCCGCTGCCCGATGCCATCCTTTTCACCCATCTCATTGGTGACGACGGCACACCCCTCGCTCAAGCCGACCGCCTGGATGCCCCTGGTTACGCCTGGCAGTCGGGCGATCTGATGGTGCAGTTACATGAATTTGTGGTGCCGGAGACAGTCGCCGCACACACCTACCCCCTCATCATCGGCTTCTACAACCCCAGCACCAAACAACGCCTCCCTCTCAGCCTCAACGGCACACCCCTCGGCGACCACATCCAACTCACCACCCTAACCCTCACCGGAGAGCAGTAACCTTGATCCTCAATCGTCAATCGTCAATCGTCAATCGTCAATCGTCCCTCCTCCTGCTCTTGCTCCTTGCCTTCGCCCTGCGCGTCTGGCAGCTAGAAACCACCCCACCCGGCTGGCGCGACGACGAACTGATCAACTCCCTTGTCATCTCCCAAAAAGTCCTGGATGGTGATTTGGCCGTCTACTACGCCGACGCATCCGGTCACGAAGCCCTCTACCACGCCCTCAACGCCATCATGTTGGGCCTGTTTGGGCGCAACTTTCTGGGCATTCGCTACCTGTCTGTGCTGCTCAGTCTGCTCACCATTGCGCTCACGTATCGCATCGGCCGTTCGCTCTTCAATCGCCGTGTGGGCCTAATAGCCGCCACCGCCCTCACCCTTAGCTTCTGGTCCCTCATGTACGCCCGCATCGGCCTGCGCCACGTCTTAACGCCACCGCTGGCAATGCTCGCCTTCTATTTTTTCTGGAAAGCACTAACAGGGAGCAGGGGGGATTCACGATTCACGATTTACGATTTACGATTTACGATTTACCCAATTACCAATTACATTTTATCCGCCCTCTTCACTGCGCTCGGCCTCTACACCTACTTCGCCGCACGGGGCGTGCCGCTTATTTTATTGGCCTATTGCGGCTATTTGACCATTTTTGTGAAGGGGATGTTGAAGCGGCACTGGTGGCAATGGCTGGTGTGGTTGGGCGTAACGGCCGTTCTCACTCTCCCCCTCCTCCTCACCCTGCAACAGCAGCCCGAATCCGAAGCCCGCGTCGCCGAACTCGCCCTGCCCGTTACCGAAGCCCGTACCGGCAACTTCCAGCCCTTGCTGCAATACACCCTCACCACCCTCAGCATGTTCCACGCCACCGGCGACAGCGAATGGCTCTACAACATCGCCGACCGCCCCCTCTTCGGCATCTTTGGCGCGATTGTTTTTTGGCTCGGCGTTCTCACCGCTATTCGATTTACGATTTACGATTTACAGGGGCGAAGCCGCAGTGAAACGACAGTTACGATTTACGATTCGCCCCTCGCCCCTCGCCCATCCCCCCACCTCTTCCTCCTCCTCTGGTGGCTCGCGGGCATCTCCCCCGCCTTCATCAGCATCCCTCCCGCCAGCCTCAGCCACACCATTTTGGCCCAACCAGCAACCTTTTTGCTGTTAGCCCTCCCCTTTAGCAGGGGAGCAGGGGAGCAGGGGAGCAGAGGAGGCAAATTACCTCTCGCCCCTCACTTCTCGCCCCTCACCTCTCGCCTCTCACCCCTCCTCCCTCTCCTCGCCATCCTCCTGCTGGCCGCCATCGCCTTACGCGATCTGCCCGACTACTTTCAGGAGTGGCCGGAACGTGGGCTGGTGCGTTTTCTCTATCGAGCCGATTTTGCTGATATTGCTGATTATTTGAACGAGCATACGGAACTGACGGATTTTGGTGTGACCAGCTTGCTGGCCGGCCCCTGGGACAAAATCGCCCTGGAAATAGATGTGACAACGGCCGTTCGCCCCCGCTGGTACAACCCCGAAAGAGTTTTGCTGGCCCAGCCCCCCCTCAGCTTCTACGGCTTCCCCGAAGCCCACAGCGACTTTGCTGATACATACCAGGCCACAGGTGAAGCGCACATTGGCAGCTATTCTTTGGGTCGCGTCCAGCCCCTTTTGAGTGCAGAGGAACCCATCTGTTTCCAAAATGGCCTCTGTGCCTTAGCCAGTGCCTATCACGCTGGCACTTTATCGTTAACCTGGCAGGTAGAACGGCCGTTAACCCTGCCCCCCATCCCCCTCATCAGCAATCCACCGCCACCCGGCGTTTACGCTGGCCCGCGCCTCTCCGTCTTCGCCCAACTCCTCAGCAGCGACGGCCAATTCTTAACCGGCGATGATGGTCTGTGGATCGATCCGACAACCCTGTACGAAGGCGATATATTTATACAGCAGCACACACTGCCTCCACCCCAAAACGGGCAGCGCATGGTCTTCGGCCTCTACGACCCCATGACCAACGAGCGCATTTTAACTGTAGACGGCCGTAATGCAGTGGTGGTAGAAACTGGAGAGTAACGTGACGCAATCTGGTACAAGTGCAGGGGAACAGCAGAACAGCGGAGCAAGGGAGACACCCCCCTCGCCTCTCCCCCCTCGCCTCTCCCTCCTCCTCCTCCTCGCCTTCATCCTCCTCGGCATCGCCGCCAGCATCATCAACCCCCTGCACGAAGCCACCGACGAACTACGCCATTACCGCTTCGTGCGCTACATCGTGCAATACCACGCCCTGCCCGTGCAAGGGGAACTATCCTGCCGAGCGCAAAGCCATCACCCCCCTCTCTTTTACGCCATTGCTGCTTTGGCTACAGGCAGCATAGATACAGGCCGTGATGTCTGCTACTCGCCCCCCGAAAACCCCTTTTGGGCCTATCGCTATTGGGAAGTAGGCGACGACAACAAAAACCAATACCTCCACAGCACCGACGAAGCCTTTCCCTGGCGCGGTGAAGCTCTCGCGGCACACATTGTCCGTTTTATTAATGTGCTGATGGGTGCGGGCACGGTCTATTTAACCTGGCTTATGGGGCGCACAATTTGGCCCAAACGGCCGTATCTCGCCCTCGGCGGCGCAGCTTTTGTGGCCTTCAACCCCATGTTCGTCTACATGGCCGGAGCCATCAACAACGACGTGATCGCAGCTCTAACGGGAACGGCCGTTACCCTGGCCTGCATCCAACTATTGCAAGACCCTAACGGTCTGAGCCGTCGTTGGGGGGTGAAGTTGGGCATCCTCTTTGGGCTGGCTTTGTTGAGTAAGTTTAATTTAACGGCCGTTGCCGCCCTCATCGCCCTCGCCGCCACCATCGTCGCCTACCAGAAAAAACAGTGGCGGCAGTGGCTCGAAGTCGGCCTTCTCTCCCTATTCATCGCCCTCCTCCTCTCTGGCTGGTGGTTCATCCGTAACCAAATCCTCTACGGCGAACCCACCGGCTTCGAGAAGCTAACCGAACTGTGGGGCGTGCGCGACCCATCCGAAAGTTGGGGCGTGGCTATTTTTGAACTGGATTACCTGTGGACAAGCCTCTGGGGACGCTTTGGCTACGGCCAAATTCCTATGCCCGATGCCATCTACATCGCCCTACGCTGGTTCATCGGCCTCGCCCTAACTGGCCTCGCCCTGCCCCTCATCCGCCGCACCGCCGAGGATAAATGCATCTTTTCTCCCCTCGCCATTCTGGCACTCGATGTGGCCCTCTTTTTTGCCGTTGTCTTCAACTATCTGCTCGTCAGCCCCGCCGGGCCAATGGGCCGATTTTTCTTTCCGGCCTTGCCCGCCCTCTCTATCCTGACGTTTTATGGCTTGAGTGAGTGGGTATCGCTGCTGCAATTGCCAAGAGGGGAGAGGGGAACGGCCGTTTTCTCCAACCTCCTCATGGCCGCCCTCACCCTCATCGCCCTCTTCGCCTACCTCGCCCCCGCCTACGCCCGGCCCCAATCATTCACCGCCAGCACCCCCATCCCCAACCCCCTCAACGCCCAATTCGATGCCTTCGTCAACCTGCGCGGCTACCAACTCAACCAAACCAGCCTGCATCCAGGCCAACCGCTCGACATAGACCTCTACTGGGAAGTAACAGCCCAGCCACCTGGCAACTATCTCCTTTTTGTCCACCTCATAGACGACATCGGCACCATCATCGCCCAGCGCGACACCCATCCGGGGTTGGGCAACTTCCCCGCCAACCAGTGGCAGCCCGGCGATCGTTTCATCGAGTCCATTCGCCTTTACCTGCCAGAAACAGCCTACACCCCTGCCCACGCCACCCTCAGCATCGGCCTCTATGCACCCGTAGAAGGCTACCGCCTGGGCATCACCGCCGCCGATGGCACAGGGTTGGGTGATGCGCTGGTCTTAGGCAGCATCAACCTCGAACCGGCAGACACCAGTGCCGTACCCAACCCACTCAATCAAAACTTCAACAACGAAATCCGGCTGGTTGGTTACGAATATGACCGCCGCCAGGCGCAGCCTGGCGACACAGTTAACGTCACACTCTATTGGCAAGCCATCGGCCAACCCGCTGATTATGAGGTTCAGGTACATGTTTTGAACGAAGGCGGCGGTTTGAAAGAAACGGCCGATCGCCAGCCCAATCCCCCTACCAGCCAATGGCAGCCCGGTCAATCCTACCAAACCCACCACAACCTCATCCTGCCCCACAACCTTGCCCCCGGTTCCTACAATATTCACGTAGCTTTACTAGACACCACCAGCCAAACTCGGCAGAATATCGTGGGAGAAGATGGACATTGGCTAGATGATCACTTATTATTGTCAAAAATCTACGTTGAATTGACCCCATAATAAGTTCCCACCAACCTTTCTCAATCTTCCGAATAACAAAAGAGTGCGGAAAATTCACAAATCACAGGTGGTTAGGATAGGGTTTTGCAGCACATAACACAACTGCTCCGCAATGGCTGAAAAACAGATAAACAACATCAGATTGGGCGTTGTTGGCTTCATCTTGCTAATAAGCAGCGTGATGTATGTATTATTGCCTATCCAGGCTCAACGCTGGGCCACCACCCCCTTTGCCGGTTTTCTACTCGACCCCAACCTGGTTGTCAGCGATACAGGCAAAAGCGATTGGCTGGCAGAACTAGACCCCCCACTGGCCTATCCCGAACGCCTCATCGCCCTCAACCACACCCCCCTGCCCTCCAACCGTGCCTTTTACGCCCTTCTAGCCACCAAACAAGTAGGCGACCAAGTAACCCTTACTTTTGAACAACCCCACAACTCCCGCATCACAGAAGGCACATCCCCTGCCCAGCGCACCATCACCGCCACACTCACCCAGTTTGATGCCAATTCATTGTGGCGGCAGTTTTGGCTGCTTTATTCAGTCGGCCTCATCATTCTGGTCATTGGCGCCTGGGCCTTTTTCATCCGGCCCAGGCTAGAGGCCGCCCAGACATTTGCCCTCTTTGCCGCAGCGGGGTCATTAGCCGCCGGGCTGCTGTTTGATTTGATAACAACGCAGACATTTACGCGCATCTGGCTAACCGCCCTTTCGCTGGTGGGCACCCTCAACCTCTATGTCGCCCTCATCTACCCCCACAAAGCCCACCTCACCGAAAGATACCCCCTTTTGAAATGGCTGCTGCTGCTGCCAGGGTTATTCATCTGCTTTTGGGGACAATATTGGCTGTTTAGCACCAGCGATGCCTGGGCCTATGTGGCCCCCTGGCGCATGGCTTACCTGCTGAATGGGGTCGCGCTGTTGGCGGTATGGGGGTTAATGGCTTATCGAGGGTTTGGGTCACGCTCGCCATTTGTGCAGCAGCAGGGACGCTTTATTTTGGCAAGTGCTCTGCTTGGTTTTGCCCCTCTCACCTTCTTTTTTTTGACTGGTTCGCGTGGGCTTCATTTTGATTGGCTTGTGGTTGAGTTATATGTTCCGCCTGTTATTCTTTACCCGCTGACAATAGGATATTTGATTATTCATCATCGCCTGATGGATGTAAATGAGGCTCTGCGGCGCGGTATGGCTTATGGGCTGCTGCTGACGCTGCTGTTGGGTGGCATTATTCTGATTGTGTCGGGGTTGGGAACTGTGTTTAATACCGCCCATCCGGTGTTTCTGGCGGTGTTGATTGTGATTGTGACGGTGATATTTTCGCCGCTGCGGGATGGTATACAGCGGGAGTTAGATCGGATGTTGTTCCGTAAGCCGGCGCGGCTGAATGAGCTGCTGCGGGAATATAATCGGGAGTTGAAAACGGCCGTTACCACCACCCAAGTCCAACAAATCCTCCTCAAATACATAGAAGATGGCCTGCCAGAGACCAGGCCGCAGCTCTTCTTGCCAGACAGCGAAACACGATGCTTCATCAATGGCAATGGCTCCCTCATCGAAATGGATTCCCCCTTTGTGCAAGCCATCCGCCTGCAATCGGGCGTATTAGACCTGACGGAGGAGCGTTCCTGGCCAGCTGAGTTGCATGGCTACCGCGAGACAGTATACAAAATGAATACGGCCGTTCTCGTCCCCATGACCAACGAACATGATCTGCTAGGCTGGCTCTCTCTCTCACCCAAACAGAGCCAGCAAAACTTCTCCCAGGGCGAACTATCTTACCTGGAAGATTTAGCCGATCAATCGTTGATTGGGCTGGAACGGGCCAATGTCATTGAACGGCTGGAAGCGCGTGTGGGCGAACTGGACACCCTCAACCAGTTTTCCCAACTGCTGAACTTCACCCCCAAGGCAGATGCCGTTCTGGAACTGGTTTATGCCCACTACCAGCGTCTGTTCGATGTGCAAAATTTTTATGTGTCGTTGTGGGATGAGAAGGAACAAGAGTTGTACACGGCTTATTTTGTGGAAAACGGCCGTCGCCGTGAAGAGCGTGAAGGCCGCCGCCAACTGACACACCATCCCCTGCTGCACGAAGCCGTAGACACAGGCCAAACCGTTGTAGATTGGGAAGGCAATCAATTTTGGATTGTCGCCCCCCTGAATGCTGGGCTGCGGGCCTTGGGAACCATCCATGCTACTTATGTCAACAAAGCCTTGTCCCGGCGGCAGGCGGAGTTGTTTGAAGTGTTTACCGACAGAACGGCCGTTGCCCTCGACCGTCTGCAAACCCAGGCCCAACTCGAAACCCGCGCCCAACAACTCGAAACCATCAACCAGATCGCCCTCTCCCTCACCTCCACCATCAAAGTGGAGCCACTGCTCAACCTCATTTTGGACAAAGCCATCGAACTCCTCACCGCCGAAGCTGGCACCTTCCTCCTCGTAGACCAAGACTCAGGCGAACTAGAATTCAGCGTCGTGCGCGGCCCCGCCAGCGACGAACTGTTAGGCACACGCCTGCCCATCGGCAAAGGGTTGGCAGGAGCTGCCGCCCGCACCGGCCAACCCATTCTCACCAACCACGCCCAAGAAGATAAACGCCACTTCACTGAAGTAGACAAAGCCACCGAATTCGTCACCCGCTCCATCCTCACCGTGCCCCTCGTCTTGCAAAACCACGTCATGGGCGTGCTGCAAATCATCAACAAACAAGATGGAGCCGCATTTGATGAAAGCGATCAACAACTGCTCCTGGGCTTCGGCTCGCAGGCTGTGGTTGCCCTCGAAAACGCCCGCTTGCTGGCCCAAACCGATGAAGCCCTGCAAGAGCGCGTCAACGAGCTGTTCATGCTGCAGCAATTAGACCGTGAACTGAACACCACACTCAATCCCAATGAAGTCCTCGCCATCACCCTGGATTGGGCTTTGCGCATTTGCGGCGGCACAGCCGGAGCCATCATTTTGGCTGATGAGGAAGGCACACCCACGACCCGTGCCGTGCGTGGTTATGACAACAACCTCAAAATCTCGCCCATTGGGCCAGAATCCCATAAGGTGGGGCTGATTGGGCAGGTTTTAGCCAATGGCAAACCCCATCTCACGGGCAATGTGCAAGAGGAGCCAAATTATGTGGAAGCCTCGTCTCTCACCCGGTCGCAGTTAACGCTGCCCATTATTCACCAGCAAAAAACGTTGGGGGCTATGGCAATTGAGAGCGATCAAGCTGATGCCTTTGATCCGGCCACCGCAGAAACGGCCGTTCGTGTGACCAACCACGCCGCCGCCGCCATCGCCAATGCCCTGCTTTATGCCCAGGTGAATGAGGCCAATCAGGCCAAGTCTGAGTTCGTCTCCATGGTGTCGCATGAGCTAAAAACGCCCATGACCTCTATGCGCGGCTACACCGATTTGCTGCTTTCGGGCATGATGGGCGAACTATCGGAACAGCAGCGCAAGTTCCTGGAGATCATCGCCCAAAACATTCAGCGCATGAGTCGTCAGGTGCAGGATTTGACGGATATTTCGCGGATTGAAAGCGGCCGTTTGCACATGACCTTCGCCCCCACTGCCTTTACCAACGTCGTCAGCGAAACCCTGCCCTCCGTGCAAGGTCTATCCGATGAAAAAGGCATCAAACTCACTCTGGACATCCCCGCCGAACTGCCTCTCGTCCAGGGCGACAAGGAACGGTTGGTGCAAGTTCTCACCAATCTCATCAGCAACGCCATCAAATATTCACCCGCCCATACAGAGGTGTTGGTGCGCTTTGAAACGGCCGTCCTCCCCTCTCCCCATCAACCCAATGCCCAACCCATGGTCGTCTGCGCCGTCCAAGACCAGGGCTACGGCATTTCTGCCGAAGACCAGCAAAAACTGTTCACCAAATTCTTCCGTGCCGATGACCCCAACATTCGCCAGGCCAAAGGCACTGGTTTAGGGCTGTCCATCACCAAAGGCATCATCGAGTTACACGGTGGCCACATCTGGCTGGAGAGTGATTTAGGCCAGGGAACGACCTTCTTTTTTGCCATTCCGCAATCGCTAGAAGCGTAGGTAAAACGTCATGTACATGCGTTGACACAACCTGAATCGCAGGTATACTTCCTTTATGCGGCAAATAATCATCTACAGTTCAACCGCAAACCCTTTTTGTAACTAGACGCACGCCATTTAGCGCGTGCGTTTTGTTTTTTATTGGGTAGTTTCACAACTTATTTTAAGCAGAGGAGAGTTCGAAAGTAATATGGACTACGCAATGATTGGAAAAATCGAAAAAGCGAAAATATATGCAGAAGAACGTGATCGGATTGAGTTTGAATCTCTTACCGTTCATATTAAAGGAGAAAATCGTAATAAGCGTCATCGGGTTGAATATAACCAGGGTGAATGGAAATGTGATTGCGACTTTTTCATCTCGCGGGGGGTGTGCAGCCACACCATGGCTATGGAACGGGTCTTGAAAGACATGGTGGAGATTGGCGGCGGGTACCAGTAGACTGAAAACTAAATCTAAAATTGGCAAAAACGTGTCAGGTTGAGTGCCTGACACGTTTTTTGTTTTATAATGGGCAGCGATAATCGTTCAGTTCTTTGAGTAAAAAATCCTCCCGGAGGCTTCTTTTACGGGGTTGTCTCGAGGGAAAACCTCCGGGAGGGTGAACCGGGCAGCGTTTGATCTGAGGAGAAAAGCACATGGAGTTGATTAAGAAAGTTAGTGAGCATGTGGGCAGCAAGGCGGAAAAGTTTTATAAGACAACGTTGTTTCAAAGTGAACGGTTGTTGTTGGGGTTAAACTGTTTGGAACCGGGGCAGGTGCAAAAGCCGCATGATCATGTGGATCAGGATAAGTTTTATTATGTGGTGGCGGGTAACGGCCGTTTTCAACTCGGCGACGAACAGATAAGTGCCAGTGAAGGCGAAGTAGTGTGGGCCCCAGCCGGTGTTGTGCATGGGGTCGTGAATGAGGGTAACGGCCGTCTCACCCTCCTCGTCGGCATCGCCCCAGCCCCCTAACCACCCCAACCCGAAGAGTTTCCCCTATTACGTCGAGAACCTCACAGCAGCAAAACCCTTCGGGCCTCTTATGAAGGAAATGACCCATGACCATCGGCAACGTCCAATTTGACCTCAAACTCACCTTCCTCATCATCATCAGCACCATCCTGCCCATGCTGGACTATTACAACCACCGCTTCACCGCCACCAAAGCCTACGACCGCGTCATCCTCTACTTCATCATCCCCATACTCATCATCTACTTCCTCTTCAAAGAGTCACCCGCCAAATATGGTTTCACCTTTGGCAACTGGAAAGCGGGACTCACCTACGTTCTCATTGGCTGCGTGGGCATGGCTATCATCCTCTGGTTTGTGGCCCGCCAGCCAGGGATGCAGCAATATTACACTGCCCGTGCCCCCAGCGAAGTACGCCGCCTCATCTACCTCACCGGCGTAGATTTGTTTGGCTGGGAATTCATCTGGCGCGGGCTGATGTTGTTTGCTTTCGCCCGCTACTTTGGGCCAGGGCCAGCCATCTTTTTGCAAGCCGTGCCTTTCGCCTTCATGCACCTGGGCAAGCCCGAGATTGAAACACTCAGCACCATTTTCGGCGGGGCGGCCTTTGGCTTCGTGGCCTGGCAGTCTGGCTCTTTTGTTTACCCCTGGCTCATTCACTGGTTTATCGCCTCATTTACGCAGCTTATTGCGATTGGTAGATTATAAATTACGCTTTATGACTGAACTTACTCTTAAACTCACCGATATGGCACATGGCGGTTCGGCGATTGGGCGGGACGATAACGGCCGTCCCCACTTCGTCCCCTTTGCTATTCCTGGCGAAACCGTCACCGTCCACATCACCACCGACAAAAACAACTATTCCCGCGCCGAACTGCGGCAAATCATCGTCCCCTCACCAGACCGCAAACAAGCCCCCTGCCCGCACTTTGGCGTTTGTGGCGGCTGCCACTTCCAGCACATCCGCTACGAACGGCAGTTGCATCTCAAACAGGAGGTGGTGCGCGATCAATTACAACGTTTGGGCGGCTTCAAAAATGCACCTGTGGCCCCCATCATTGCCCATCCCGAACCCTGGCGTTATTTGCATGATGTAGAATTTAGCCCGGCGGGAAACGGCCGTCTCGGTTACTGGTCCCCTTACCAACAGCAAGTCATCCCCATCGAAACCTGCCCCATTATTCACCCCCATCTGGAAGACCTGCTGCACGATATTGACCTCGATCTGCCCGGTCTACGCAAAATCATATTACGCCGAGGCAATGACGGTGAGCTGTTAGCCGCGCTCGAAGTAGATGATGTTGAACCGCCGGAACTAGAAACAGATTTCCCTGTCTCCGTAGCCATTGTCTTGCCCGACAAAACGGCCGCTTCCCTGGTGGGCGACATCTATCTCTACAAAACCGTCAAAGGGCGAGAATTTCGTATCTCACCAGGCTGCTTCTTTCAGCCCAGTTCGGCTGATGCCCTGGTGGATATTGTGCTGGACTACGCACAGCTTTCCGGTAAGGAAACAGTGTTAGACGCTTACAGCGGTGTGGGAATGTTCACTGCTTTTTTGGCCGAAGGTGCGGCCGAAGTAATAGGCATTGAGGTGAACGAAGATGCGGTGGCCGATACGGCCGTTAATCTCCACCACACCAGCAACGTCAGCCTATACGCCGGTTGGGTCGAAGACATACTGCCCGCCCTCACCACCAAGCCCCAACTCATCGTCCTCAACCCACCCGCCCAAGGGCTTTCGCGTGATGCCAGCCGAGCCGTTTTGTCCAAAACGGCCGAACGCCTCCTATACATCAGCAGCGACATCGCCACCCTGTCCCGCGATGGGAAACATTTCGCCAAAGCCGGTTACAAACTAGCCACCATCCAACCCATAGACCTCCATCCGCAAACCTTTCATATTGACACCGTTTCCCTGTGGACACGCTAAAGCTTTGCCCTATTTTCACGTTTCAAACGTTACACCTTTTCCCTAAATTGGGGTAACATGGAATTATGTTCGCTGACAGACCAAAATTTGGCACAGAGCAGTATCAGGCAGGTTCAGCCATCATTCAAGAAGGCGATGCACCCGATAAATTCTATGTGATTGTCAGCGGAGAGGTTGACATAACGCAAAAAGACGAGCAAGGCGATCAAATCATTAACCACTTAGGCCCTCGTCAATTCTTTGGCGAAATCGGCATTTTGCGAACCGATAAGCGCACCGCCACCGTCCGCGCCGCCACCGATGTCGAAGTCATGTCCCTCAATCGCTCAGCATTTCTCAATTGGTTAGCCCAGTCCGAGGCCATCCACAAAAAAATAAAACATGCCGTAGACCAGCGCATCAGTGCCGATGAACAGCAACAGGCAAAACAAACACCAGCACCCAGCCCACCCACCATCCCCGCCACTGGCCCAGAGCAGTTCCCCCCCGGCACAATCATCGTCAAGCAGGGTGACAACCCAGAACTTTTTTACATCATCCTCGATGGCGACGTGGAAGTCTTCCACACTGGCCCCCACAATACCATCGTTCCCATTGCCCAGTTGGGTAGAGGCGATTATTTTGGCGAGATTGGTTTGCTGGTGGATCGCCCCCGCATTACTTCGGTCAGGGCGATTACATCGGTCAAAGCCATTTCTTTTAATCGAGAAGAGTTTGCCACCTGGATGACTGTTTTCCCCAGTGGGCAGCACGGCATAAAACAAACGGCCCAACAGCGACTGCGCGAAACGGCCGATTTACTCCGCAAAAAAACAGATTAATTATGTACACAGAAAAACCCAGATTTGGCCCAGAGCAATATGCCACCGGCGCAACCATCATCCGCCAGGGTGATTTACCGGAGAAGTTCTACATCATCACCAATGGCTATGTAGACGTGGAACACAGAGGGGCCGAAGGCGTACACGTTATTGATCGTCTAGGGCCAGGTGATTTTTTTGGCGAGATTGGTCTGATGAAAAACAAGCGGCGTAATGCCACCGTCCGCGCCCGCACAGACGTAGCTGTCATGGCTATGGATCAGCAAACCTTTGCCCGGTGGCTGAATACATCGGGCCTGGTTCAGGAAGAATTGGCCGAGTTGATGGATATTCGGGAAAAGCGCGTGGAAAAGTGGGGCGGCAGCGATGATGCACCTGTGGCCGAAGCAGCCGTCTCGCAGCCACAAACAAACGTATCGGGAACAACGGCCGTTCCCCAGAGCAAATCTCGTCCTTCCAACCAGGGGCCACTCCAATTCAACGCCGGTGATATTTTGGTGCGTCAGGGCGCACCCGCCAACCGCTTCTACATCATCATGGAAGGCGAAGTCGAGGTGGTCCAAAAAGACGAACAAGGTATCGAAACCATCATCAGCCATCTCAATGATGGGCAATACTTCGGCGAAATCGGCCTGTTAGAAGAAGGCAGCATTCGCACCGCCACCGTTCGCGCCATTACCCATGTCAAAGTCCTCCCCTTCACCCGCGACCAGTTCCGCTCCTGGCTGGCAAAATCCCCCGACAGCAAAACCGAAATCGAGAAAACAGCCTACAAACGACTTTCGCGTGATACGGGGCCACTGCAACAGAAAAAACGGTAGGCGGCAATCAGTGAACCTGTCACCGATTGCCCCAGCCTAAACCTTTCTACCTTCGCCTATTTTTCCTCAGACTCTAGCTCATTAACGGCTTCAGGTGGGAGAGACGGCCGTTCCACTTCCTCTACTTGCTCTCGCTCTGTCTCCTCTACCAATTCCACCCGCATACTGCGCCGCCGCTGCTCCATGCGCTTCTCCAAACTGCCCACCCGCTGCGACACCTCTTGAATCAGCAGCAACATCTGTCCCACAGCCTGTTCCGTCGTAATCGTGCCCCGTTCCCACTTATTCAATAGCAAATCCATATCATACGTACTCATGCAATGTTCTCCTTCATTTGGTGTAATCTACCAGGTCAATTGGTATCAATGTGTAAAATCTGGTCGGGTGCAGCCTCGAACAAACCAGGCACAACCAGCCACATATTTTGCTGACATTTGAAAAGGCGCAACGGCCGTAACCCTTCCCCAAATAACCCAGCCTCGCCCCCCTGCCACTGCTCCAAACTCCCCCAACTCTCCCTGGCACAAGGCGGACATAAGTCGCCCGGCTGCCCTTTGCGGGCATGGTAATCGGGCGAATTTTGGTTGAGGGGAATGGGGGTGGGCAGACGGCCGTTTTCCGCCAAAAAACATGGCCTACCACCCAACTGTTCCGGCAGCACCCCCGAACAGATTAAAACATCAGGATATATCTGCCCATCGGCAGCCAAAAATAAGGCTCTCGCGCCCCGCGTTTGATAAGACATGATGCAGCTCAAATGAGAAAGGTTTTTACGTTGTAACTGTTCCCCCTCCCGGAGGTTTTCCCTCGAGAGAGCCTCCGTAAAAGAAGCCTCCGGGAGGGTTTTTCATTCCAGAGACTAAACAATTACTTTACGTTTTACATATCGTGTAAAACACCAAACGCAATGTGTGATATTTTACACGCTGACGTTTTTTATAATACACATATACGTGTAAATTGTCAATACAATGGCAAAGAAAAACCTGACCCCAATCCGGGTCAGGTTCATTGTCCAATCACTCAATGACGAACCACAACGGCCGTTTCTCCCACCGTCAAAGCCTCTTCTTCCATCCCTGTCCGCACATAGCCCAAAGCAACCGGGCCATTCGGGCCTACGGCCGTTGATGTCACCGTCCCCGCCGTTTTCCCCGCCACCTGCAACACTGCCCCCACTTCCACAGGGGCAGCAGGTTGCAGCGGCAGCAACTTCTTCGCCAACCGCCCCCGGCTCTCCATCCGCGCAATAATCTCCTGGCCCGTATAGCAGCCCTTGTTAAACGAGACATCAGGCCACAAATTAGCCTCCAATGGAATATAATCCAATGTCAACTCCCGCCCAAAACGAGGCAGTCCACTCTCAATCCGCAAAAAGTCAAAAGCCGCTTCCTCCACCTCCACCAGCCCCACCGATAACAAATGGGCCTGAAGCGCCTCCTTATCGGCCGTTTGACACATCACAAAAAAACCATCCCCCGCCACCCCATCCGTGCGGTGCAAATAAGCCGTCAGGCCAGCCACCGCCACCTGCTGCCAATGGTACAGAGGCAAATCTACCTCTGGGAAACCCGCCTCAACCAACTTTGTTTGAGCTTGGGGGCCATACACAGCATAAACGGCCGTCTCCCCACTCAAATTCTCAAGCCGAAAATCATCAGTAAAAAAGACAAAACGCAGCAAATAGCGGGCAATATTGTCCGCATTATTCTCACTCGTCAGACAATACACCGCCTCACTACTCGCATACAAAATCAGGCGATCAATTATCCGACCAATATCCGTCGTCAAAATCGTTGCCGCCCCCTCCCCACTTTGCAGCTTACTCACCGCCTGGGTAGACATACGGTTAATCAAATCCAGCCGCGTTGCCCCCGTAAATTTCAACATACCTAAATTACTGCGATCAACAAAAACGGCCGTTTCATGCGCCGCCTCATACTGCTCCAAACTAATCTGACTCTTCATCATCATTCTCCAAAGGGATAACGGCCGATAAAGGAATAACATTCAGTGGCGACTCACCAGCATCCTCCCAACCCGCCACAAACACCTCCACCATCGGCAAAAAACCCTGCTCCAATTCCGTCGAATAAGCCGCCACCACCTGCATCAGCGACTTCCCCCCCAGCCACCGAAACTGCTTCGGATTCGTCAACTGCCGCTCCGAAAAAAACTCCAACCACTCCTCCACATGCATCCGCGCCCCCTGCAAATCATCAAAAATCGCATCCAAACCCCGCTCCCGCCCCTGCGCCACCACCCGCGCCACAAAAACCTCCGGCTCCGCCATCGCCACCAGCAAATTCTCCGGCTTCTGCCCCTTCTCCAAACGCATCATCGCCGTCACCAACTCCGACTCCCAGGCCGTCAGCACATTCAGCAAATCCACAAGCGACCACTCACCCACCGCCCCTGGCTGCCACAAAGCCTCATCCGGCAACACTTCCAAAGCCACCAAAAGCCGCTCACGGCTCTCAAACAAACGATCTAACAAATCATCCAACATACTATTTCCAAAATTATGCAAAACGTAAACCAAAATAATTTACGTTTTACGCTTTACGTTTTCCCCAAATTATACATGACGTTCTTCACCTACGACATGTGACCTCCATCCGTGCTAACAATCTGCTTTTCTTGTACCTTAATGAATGTGAAAAATTCAACAGCTTACACGAGAATTGCTAACCAAGTTCGCAAATGTCCAGTATAATCGTTCTTTATAGAGATTGCTGGAGCATTTCTTACAATTATGAGCAATTCACATTTCCTTTTCATGTCTTTAGATGATCCCGACGACGAAGCCACCCAAATAACCACTCCTGGTCAACAAAGCGAAATCCAATGGGAGATTGTGGCACGGATGCCAGGGATTACGCCTGCCACCATTTTAGCGGGGCGGCTCCATGCTGAAGGCATTCCAGCACGAGCCTGGCAAGAAGGTGCAGGGCAAGCCCTCGGTTTATACGTCGGTCTGCTTGGCACTGGCTACGTCGCTGTACCCCAAGAATATGCAGAACAAGCATTAGCCATCTTAGAAGAAGATGTAGCACTTGATGAAGATTGGGACGAGTGGGGCGAAGAAGAGTAACATTCAAGCAAAATCAATCACTCTAATTTATAGTTGTAAATATCTTAGGGGGACTAGAAGCTGGTGATAAGCAAATCTCCCGCTTCCAGTCCCCACTCTCTTATTTTATAAGGAGAAAATTATGGCAGATGTAACCTGGACAAACACCGAAGATTCAGCTTTATTGGAACGAAAGAGCAATCGTGTCAAATTTATCGTTGGTGGCGTTCTCTTACTGGCGGCAATCGTTTACCTCGTCGTCAACGCCATGTCTGGCAACACCCAACTTTATAAAACCGTAGAAGAATTTTACGCCGAACAAGATCAACTTATCGGGCGCGACTTACGCATCGCTGGTTGGGTCATCGGGGATTCCATTCAATATACCCAAATTGATGCCACCACCAGCCGGCTAGAGTTTGACATTGTAGATGACTTAAACAATCCCGGTCAGCGGTTACACATCGTTGCCATGAATGAACCCAAGCCCGATTTGCTGCAAAACGAAGCGCAAGCGCTGGTGGAAGGTCATGCCGAAAATGGTGTGTTTATGGCAAATCAGGGCGGTCTGCTGCTGAAATGCCCCACCCGCTATGAAGAGATGGACCCGGCCGGACATGTTGAGGCAAATCAATAATTATGATACCTGACTTAGGATATGCTGCTCTTTTGTTGGCTTTGGCAACGGCCGTTTACTCCACCATCGCCGCCTGGCACGGAAGCAGAACCAACCAACCCCGTTTCGTCGAAAGCGCCCGCAACGCCTCCGTCGCCGTCTTCCCTCTCATCATTCTCTCTTGCGGCTTACTCGTTGCCTCCCTGCTGCGCGGCGACTTTTCCGTTGAATACGTCTGGCGCGTTAGCAGCCGTGAAATGCCCACCTACCTTAAAGTCACCGCCTTGTGGGGTGGTCAAGCCGGTTCCTTGCTCTTTTGGAATTTGTTACTTTCCGCCTTCACATCCATCGCTATGGCCCGTAAATGGCGCGAACAGCGTGAGCTAATGCCCTATGCCCTCATCATTGTCAGCCTCACCCAAATCTTCTTCCTCGCCATATCAGCCTTCGTCGAAAATCCCTTTGCCCGCCTTGCCGTCATCCCCCCCGATGGCAATGGCCTCAACCCCTTACTCCGCCATCCTGGCATGATCATCCATCCCCCCATGCTCTATCTTGGCTTCACTGGCTTCGTCATCCCCTACACCTTCGCCATGGCCGCCCTCATCTCGGGCAAGCTGGACGATGGTTGGATTCAAACCACGCGCCGCTGGACATTGGTAGCCTGGCTGTTTTTAAGCATGGGGCTGATATTAGGCGGCCGTTGGGCCTACGATGTATTAGGCTGGGGCGGCTATTGGGGCTGGGATCCCGTCGAAAACGCCTCCCTCATTCCCTGGCTGGTGGGCACGGCCTTCTTCCACTCCGTCATGATCCAGGAAAAGCGCAACATGTTCAAAATGTGGAACATCGCGCTCATTATTCTAACCTACTGCCTGGTTATCTGGGGCACATTCACCGTCCGCAGTGGTGTCATCTCCTCCGTACACTCCTTTGCCCAATCAGCCATCGGCCCGCTGTTTTTTGGTTTTATCTGCTTTATGTTTGTTATCTCCCTCTATTGGGCCATCAAACGACGCGATGAACTCAAATCAGAAAACCAAATTCATTCTTTCCTATCACGGGAAGCCGCCTTTTTATTCAACAACTTCCTTTTCCTAATCATTGCCGCCATCGTCTTCCTTTTCACCATTTACCCCATCATTTCCGAACTGCTAACGGGGGAAAAAGGGTTCGTGGGGCCACCTGTTTACAAACAAGCCTTGTGGCCTCTCTTCGCCGTCCTGGTTTTGTGGATGGGGGTTGCTCCCTTGACCATGTGGATACGCACCAGCCTGCAACGGCTTGGTCTGGCATTGCGCTGGCCGGCCATCATCACCACCCTTTTCGTGATCGTCCTGGCGGTGCTTGGCATCCACAATCCAGTTGCCCTCATCGGCTTTTGGGTGGTTGCTTTGGCCGGTATCCTCACCATTTTGGAGTTTTGGAAAGGGACACAGGCCCGAATGCGCAGCAAAGGTGAATCACTTTGGCTGGCGCTCTCATCGCTTGTCGGGCGTAACCGGCGGCGGTATGGTGGCTACTTGGTGCATTTGGGTGTTGTTGTCATTGGCTTGGGCATCATTGGTGTGGAGATTTTTCAGCAAGAGACGCAAATTCGTCTGGAAAGCGGACAATCGCTCACGTTAGGTGCATATGAAATGGTATTCCAAAATGCCCAACAGTACCCTGGCGCGGATGATCTGATTTATACGGAGGCGACAGTGGATGTGTATAAGAACGGCCGTTTCCTGCAAACCCTCCATCCCCGCAACGAACTCTACACCCGCACCCAGCAGCCCATGACCATCCCCGATGCCCGGTCAACCATGCTTGAAGACTTTTACGTCATCATGATCAACTGGGAAGCCACCTCCGCCACAACCGCCACCTTCCGCGTTTACCTCAACCCCCTCATCAACTGGATTTGGGGTGGTGGCATCATCTTCGTTCTGGGCACAATCGTCGCTGCCTGGCCCAAAACGGCCGATGAAAAAGCCCGTGTGGCCCAATCCAGCCAATACATCCCGGCCATTACCGGAGATTAATATGACGCGCAATATCTCTTACGCTTGGCGTTTTACGCTTTACGCCTTACTCCTTCTCATTTTTGTCACCCCAGCCTTCGCCCAAGAAGGCATCAGCGACAATGAAGTAAACGATGTAGCCGAAGGGCTGTACTGCCCCGTGTGTGAAAGCACACCGCTGGATGTATGTGCCACCCAAGCCTGCGCCGACTGGCGCGAACTCATTCGCACCAAACTGGCCCAGGGTGAAACCCCACAAGACATCTATGATTACTTTGCCCTGCAATATGGTGACGGCGTTCTAGCCGAGCCACCCCGCGAAGGGGCAAATCTCATTTTGTGGCTCTTTCCCATTGTGGCCATTGTGTTGGGTGGACTTTACTTTGGCCGTACCATGCGGGGGTTAAAGATGGCCGCCGAGGAAGAAGTAACGGCCGTTACCCCCTCAGCCCCAGCACCCCAAAACAATGCCAAACCTGTGGCGGAAAAACGGCCGTTAGAAGAGTACATCTCTCAAATTGAGCAAGAAATCGCCCAATAGGTTGACATTATGACAGATTCAACACTTGAACCGACAAAAGAAAAACGCTCACCCATGCGGTGGAGCAACATTGTACTGTGGACTGGCGTTTTAGCCCTGCTCGCCGTCTTAGGCTGGGGGCTGCTCAACAGCACCAAAGCCCGCCCCGAGGCAGGACAAACCGCCCCCGACTTTGAACTCTTATTCTACGATGGCTACAAGTGGGGAGAGATTAGCCAGGCTTCCCTGAGCGACATGCGCGGCAACGTCGTCGTCCTCAACTTTTGGGCCTCCTGGTGCACCCCCTGCCGCATGGAAGCCGATCTCCTCGAAGCCTCCTGGCGCAAATACAAAGACCAGGGTGTCATCTTCCTCGGCGTAACCTATGCCGATGTGGAACCTAATGCCATGGACTTCCTCGAAGAGTTCGACATTACCTACCCCAACGCCCCCGATTTGCGTTCACTTATCTCCCAAGATTATGAGATCACCGGCGTGCCCGAAACCTTCTTCATTGACAAAGAAGGCACGATATCCTACGTTCACATCGTCCCCCTCGACGAACGAACATTAAACGGCACGATTGATCAACTCCTTGCTGACGGCTAAATTTCATGACAACTGGCTCCATTCTACTCACCATTGCACTCATCATTGTGCTGCTGCTCTATTTATTACGGCCGTTTCTCATCCCCACCATCACCGATAAACCCGTAACACCCCAGCAAAAACTACAGGCCGAAAAAGAGCATTTACTCGACCAAATTCGCGCCCTCGACTTTGACCACACCACAGGCAAAATCCCTGAGGAAATGTATCAGACCCAACGCTACCGTCTCCTCCAGCAGGCAGCCCTGGTAGCCCAACAGCTAGACAGCCACGTTGCAGATCCCACTGACATGGAGACGGCCATCGAAACGGCCGTTGCCCGCCTGCGACAAGGCCAACCAACCACAATAACCCCATCTACCAACGGCAAACCCAGCCGTTTCTGCCCCCAATGCGGGCAGCCCACCGACCCCCACGACAAATTCTGTGCCTCCTGTGGACACAAACTACAGGAGGTACCTGGATAAATGCGTCATCGGACAACTCATTCACAACAACACAAGCTGTTCTTCTGGTTCATCACCTTTACCCTGGTCACTATTCTCCTTTGGGCGAACCAGTCACTGGTTTCTAGTCTCCAATCCCCTAATCTCCCAACCTCTCCCCCCGACACAACCATCGGCCTAGACATCTTCGCCGAACGCTGTGCCAATTGCCATGGGCCGCTGGGAGAAGGCAACGGTGAACTGGCAGCCAACCTGCCCCAACCCCCACGCAACTATGCCGATCCGGCATGGCGGCGCACGGCCGTTCCCGCGGAACTCTTCAACAGCATCACCAACGGCATCATCGCCAGCGGTATGCCCCCCTTCGGCCCTGCCAGCAGCGACCCCATCAGCGAGGCCAACCGGTGGAATCTCGTCGCTACCGTCTACAGCCTGGGTACAACCACCGAGGCCATTAACCTGGGACAAGAGCTATACGCCGCCAACTGCGCCGCCTGTCATGGCGAAACGGGAGACGAAATCGCCACCGCCGATCTCACCGACATCCCCTATTGGTTCAACCAAAGCAACGAATCCGTTTTCACCACCTTAAACGGCAGCACCATCACCGAACATACCTACGACCTGAGCGAAGATGATCTCTGGCTCATCACCGATTATGCCCGCACCTTCAGCTACTTCTTTGTCGATCCCAGCGCACCCGTGCCCCCCATCCCTGCAGCCACCATCAGCGGCACAGTCTTCAACGGCTCTTCCAATGAGATGTTAACCAGTGGCGAAGCCCTATTGCGTGCTTTTACCAATGATTTCCAAGAACAGCTTTCCCTGACGGCCGAAGTGGATGCCAACGGCCGTTTCCAGTTTGACCTCACCGATGTTTCCCCCGAATGGATATACCTCGTCAGTGTAGACTATGGCGACCTCCTCTTCACCAGTTCCGCTAACCAGCTTAACCGCGCCGAACCCACTCTCGACATGCCCGTCATCGTCTACGACAAAAACAGCGATCCCCGCGCCATTCAGATCGAGCAGGTGCATCTCATCTTCAGCTTTGGCGAAGAGATGGTAGAAGTAAGCGAATTGTATATTGTGCGGAATTTGGGAACGGCCGTTTTCGTGGGCGAATCTGGCGAACCAGACAACGGCACCATCGAGTTCGCTCTGCCAACTGGCGCACAAAACATAGATTTCCAACGCTCCTTCGGCAACCTCAGCTCCTTCACCCCCGCCATGGAAATCATCCCCACCGAAACCGGCTGGGCCGACACCCTGCCACTGCAACCCGGCAGCGGCGGTCTAAGCCTGTTGGTCAGCTACCAACTACCCTATCGAGATGGCCTTACCATCGCGCACCCCCTGCCCTACCGCACCAACAACATCACCGCCATCGTCCCCGAAATCGGCGTAGATTTATCGGGTGAGAATTGGAGCCAGCAAGGCGCACAGACCCTGCCCGGCGGCACGTACACCAGTTATGTGCATACAGCATTAACAGCGGGTGAAGCACTGACCCTGCAATTAAACGGCCGTCCCCGCCTCATCACCGATGCCTCCGGCAACACCATCACCGTCCGCAACCAGACCAACGAACTCATCATCGGCAGCACCGCCCTGCTCATCGCCCTGGCCGGAGCCGCCTACGCCGTCCGCACCTGGCAGCAAAACGCCCTCCCCAACAACCGCGAAGCCCTCCTCCAAGCCCTCGCCGAACTAGACGATGCCTACGAAGATCATCAGATCACACCAAGTCAGTACGAGCGGCAGCGTGAACAAATCAAGGCTAAACTCCTCACCCTATGGCAAAACAATGTGTAATTACGTCATGACGTAATTACGTAATTACCCATGTACAAACTCACCGCCCTCTACCGCCAAGTAGATAAACCCGACACGCTCGAAGAATTCTTCTCCACCACCCACCTCCCCCTTGCCGAGCAGTTGCCCGGCCTCCGCAAAAGCGAAGTCAGCCGCATCAACCACAAACCAGGTGGCCAATCCCGCTTCACCCTCATGTACGAACTCTACTTCGAGTCGGAAAAAGCCCTGCAAGCCGCCTTCACCACCACTCCCGGCCTACAGCTCATCCGCGCCCTACAACCCTGGGCCGATGCCCGCATTCTCACCTGGTTTTACGCCGATGTTTACGAAGAGGGCTTGCCAGATTGGGATGAAGAGGAATAATAGGGTAAATAAACCATGTGGGCGTGTCCTTGGGGCCGCCCCAGAAAGCAGGCACGAGGGTACGCCCCTCCCATCTCATTGAATCAGGAAACCAACCATGGAGATTTTAGGCATAGATATTGGCGGATCAGGTATTAAGGGGGCGTTAGTTGATATTGAAACGGGTGAACTTACCACAGACCGATTACGCATTGACACCCCACAACCCTCTAAACCCAACGCCGTTATCGAAGTCGTGACCCAAATTGTGCGGCAGTTTGATTATAAAGGGCCGATTGGTGTTGGCTTTCCAGCCATTGTCATCCAGGGCGTTACCCGAAGTGCCGCCAACGTGGATGATGGCTGGATCAACTATCCTGCGGCGGAAAAAATCGCCAAAGCCACGGGCTGCCAGGTTGTGGTGCGTAACGATGCCGATGTCGCCGCCCTGGCCGAGGTGAGGTTTGGCGCGGGCCAGGGTCAAATGGGATCGGTGATGGTCTTCACGCTGGGAACAGGGATTGGCAGTTCTATGTTTGTAGATGGCAAGCTCGTACCGAACATGGAATTCGGTCATGTGTACCTACCCGGTCACAAAAAAGATGTTGAATATTATGCCGCAGACCGCATCCGCAAAAAAAAGAAACTTAGTTGGGAAGAGTGGGGGCAGCGGCTAAATGTCTATTTTCAATTTATTGAGAGCCTGTTCTCGCCTGAACTCATCATCATTGGTGGCGGTGTGAGCAAAAACCACCAGAAGTTTTTGCATTATATTGATGTACAGGCCAAAGTGGTGCCGGCTGCTTTGCGCAATGAGGCAGGTATTGTGGGGGCGGCGTTAACGGCCGTTGCCTAGCTTCTTGGCAAACACCTGATCATAATCAATCTGCCAGGGCAAAATTTCCACATCCGTTAAGCCCAAGGTGGTTAAATAATCTGCATACTGCTCCCGGCTGCGATAACGGCCGACAAACGTTTTCGCCTCCCATCCCCGCCGCCGCGTAATCAGCAGCGTCCCCTCAGGCTGCAGCACCCGCACCATCTCCTGCAAAGCGGCCGTTTCCGACGGAAAAAATTCCAACGCCTCTAAACAAGTCACCGCATCAAAACTGTTATCAGGAAACGGCAGGGCATCGGCCGTTTGCTGAATAAACATGGCGCGATTGCCAAACGGCCGTAACTTCTCCACCGCTATATGCAACATCTTCTCCGCCGGGTCCAGGCCCACAAGACGGCCGTTAAACGTCGGCCACTCCAGCACAAAAAGAGGCACCCGCCCCGTCCCCGTCGCTACATCCAAAATAAGCGGGGCTGGCATATGGCGCAGTTGGAACAGTAACGGCCGTACCACAAAAAACTGCTCCGCGTCGGCATCATACTGCTTAATTTCATCATACTTGTGCGCCGTCAGGTCATACAACCACACCACCACCCGCCGCCCCAAAAACACCCCCTCCGTAATCACAAACAGCCAGTAATAGAGTCCAGCCAAGAGAAGAAACAGCAAAACAACCAGAAACCAGACCATTATAAGGATAAACCGTAATCGGCAATCTGCTATCGGCGTTCCAATTACCGATTACCGATTACCACTTAAAGATGCCCTTCCTCACGCAGCCACGCTTCCGAGCGTTTCATACCTTCATCCAGGCTAATGCGCGGCTCATAACCCAGCAAACGTCGGGCTTTTTCAATGGGGAAAACAAGTTTACGGCGATAATAAGTAAGCCGCACCCGGCTGAGCGGCAGTTTGAGCTTGAAGGTATCACTCAACACCGCCCCGATTTTGGCAATCCACATGGGCACACGGCGCAGTTTACGCCCCGCCATTTGGCCATAGTACCCCCACCACGTATCCCACTGCACAGGCCGATCACAGAAATTAAAGGCTTCACCAATGGCCTGGGGATGAACGGCCGTCAGCATAATCCCATCCACCAAATTATCAATATACACCGGATGCGAATGACCATCCGCCTTGCCAAACAACACCGGCACACCCTTCTTCACCATGCGGTACAACCCCAGCGTCCAACTATAAGCACGTGGGCCATACACCATCGCTGGCCGAATAATCGCCACCTTCAAACCCAGTTCATCTATCAGCTTACGCACAACCACCTCACCGTGAGCTTTAGAACGGCCGTACACATCCTCCTGCTCCGTATCAATAGGGTGCGTCTCATCCATCATATCCCGATGCGGCGGGCCATACGCCCCCACCGTACTCAAATGCACAATCCGCTGCACCCCCGCCGCCGCCGCCTGCCGCAAAACATTCTCCGTCGCCGTCACATTCACCCGGTAAGCATCCTCATAACTGCCCTTGCCCACCCAGCCCGCCACATGAAACAGAACCTCTTGCCCCACCAGCAGCTCCCGCACCTGCGCCTCATCCAGCAAATCCACCGCCTTCAGCGTCACGCCCGCATCCTTCACAAAGGGCACTTTACTCAAATCGCGCCCCGTTCCCGTCACCCTCGCGCCCTCTTCCGCCGCCAAACGCTGCGCCAAACGGCCGCCTATAAACCCCGTCGCCCCCGTCACCACCACTTTTTTACCCTGCAAAGCATTGTTCAAATAGGACATAATTTCAAAACTTAAGGGACTGGGGATTGGAGATTGATTAACCTCCAATCCCCAATCTCTAATCTTCAATCTTAATTCGGCTCATACGGCGCACGCCAACTGGGCGACTTATGCACATGCACAATCTGCCACGCTCCCTCGCGCCTAATTAACACACGGCTCTCATTATGAGTGCGATGAGTTACGTGCCCATCCTTCGCCACCGAAAACATCAACGTGTAACTGACAACGGCCGTATCCCCATACAACTGCAAACGCGGCTCCAAAATATCCAAATGAAACGCCCCATCCGCCCCCGCATGTTCCACCATAAACAGATGAAAATCCAACCCATCCTGCCGATGCGGCGTAATATACCACTCAAACAACGACAAATCCTCACTCGTCGTCGCCCGGTACGTCTCCAAATCCTTCGTAAAAATACTCTGCAAATGGCGATCCAAAAACGCCCAAATCTCTTGTTCGATCTCTGTCATCCAACTACCCTCAAAAGAGACTAGAGATTTTAATCTCCAATCCCCAGTCTCCCATCTCCAATCTCTACTTCTTCACCGCCACCGCAAACAACTCCCGCTCAAAAAACCAGCGAAACGGCGGCACATCAAACGCCACCCGGCGCAGCGTCGCCATCACCGTACTCTCATCCCGATTCTGCGGCGGCGAATCCAGCCAAATCTTGCCCTTAAAACCCGCCTGGTTCAGCGCCCGGCGCATACTCAAAATATCCTGCTCATTCACATGCACTTCCTGGTTCACCGGCGTAATGGCTCGCGGGTCTTTGGGATAGTTGTCCCCCTCACCCAACAACGTCCGCACCCGGCGCACCCAGGGGTAAGCATACACATCGTACCAACGATTAGGCGCAGTATGGATGATGAAACGGCCGTCATCCCGCATCACCCGCCTCACCTCCACCATCGCCTCATGCAGCTCCCACGGATGCAAATGCTCCACCACATCATACATCAGCACTCGGTCAAAATACCCCGTCGGAAACGGCAACTGTTTCGCATCCGAACGCAAAACGGCCGCTGCCACCTTCCCATTCCCCCCCGCCACATGCGCCATCTCTGCCGCAATCACCTGACGCGACATGCGCGTCGCCGCCTCCGCATAATCCAACCCATAAGCCTCAATCCCCAGCTTCATACAGTGGCGCAAAATCTCACCACGCCCACAACCCACATCCAGCACCCGCATCCCCGGCTGCACCTCCGCCACCGCAAACGCATCCCGCAGCCGCCGCGACAAATGCTCCCCTTCCGACTCCGTAAACACATCATAGCCCTCACAGGCCGTTAAAAAATACTCTTCCGTATATAATGTAGAAGGTAATGGCTTTTGTTCACTCATATCTATACCGTACAAACCTATTCACCACATTTTCCAAAGAGCCTGACGATTGGAAATTCATAAATCTCCAATCGCCAAACTCAAAAATAGTTAGTTAATGGTCTAAAATGAAGTGGCGGCATTATAACCAAATTGACCCAATCTGGCAGATTGAGTTCCACATAACCACTTGAACCCATTTATGAAACTTTTCCGACACCCCTGCGTAATACAGGTTGAACGTCAGGAGATTGGACTTGAACGAAGAAAGTATCTGGTTAGAAGAAGCCCGACAGGGCGATAAGGCAGCCTTTGGCAAATTGATTGAAGCCTACCAAGGCCCGGTTTACAACCTGGCTTACCGCATGTTAAGCAACAGCGGCGAAGCTGAAGAGGCCGCTCAAGAAGCCTTCATTCGCGCCTACACACGGTTAGACAGCTACAACCCGGCGCATAAATTTAGCACATGGCTGCTCTCTATTACATCAAATTACTGTATAGATCAACTACGCAAACGACGCGCTGTTTTCCTTTCCATTGATGAGCCATTACCGCCTCATCCCGCCCTCAGTGCGGATCAGGAAAAACGGCCGGAATCGCAGCTTCTCATGAACGAACAACAGACAATGGTGCAATCACTACTTGAAGAACTTGCCCCCGATTACCGACAAACCGTCGTCTTGCGCTACTGGTATGACTTATCTTACGAAGAAATCGCCGAAATGATGGACACAACCGTAAGTGCCATTAAATCCCGCCTCTTCCGCGCCCGTAAACAGCTTGCCGATTTGGCACTGGAAAACGGCTTAGACGCAATGGAAGTAGCTTTGGAGATGGCAGCTTCATAACCGATCACTGTTCACGAGGAGAGACTTATGGAACACGAAACATTTTTCGCTTTAATGATGGACGCGCTCGATGGTGAGCTTGCAGATGACGGCCGTTCGCAGCTGGAATCTCACCTTCGTGCGTGTCCACATTGCCTGCGCGAGTGGCAGGCCTTGTCAACCATTGACACACTGTTCCGGCAAACCCCCGCCCTGCGGCCGGCTGCCGATTTTGCCCAACGCACCATCGCCCTGCTGCCCAACAGGCGGCTGCGGCTGTGGACAATGGGCGTCATGTACATTTTCTTGCTGTTGAGCGGCATCGCCCCCCTCGTCCTGGGCGGCATCGCCTACAGCTTGCTGCGCCCCGCCTTCAGCCAACCCAATGTTTGGGAAAGTGTGTCGCAATCTGTAGAAAAGATTTTCCAGGTCATCGGCACAGTGCTGAACGCTCTGTTTATTAGTGCTGGCGAATTTATAATCCAAAATCCAGCAACAATAGGCTGGCTATTGGTGATGATCGGCATCGTCTCCTTGTGGGGTGGTGTTTTCCAGCAGCTTATCATCCAACCAAGACAAATTTCAAGTTAAGGGGAGCATCCCAATTATGAAACGCATAGCAACCATATTCATCCTACTTTTAATACTAGCCATCCCCACCAGCGCGGCCTTCGCGGAGGGGATTCACGATGAAGTTGTGGAGAGTGGTGAAACAATTGATGACGATCTCGTCATTCTGAGTGGTAATTTAGACATCAACGAAGGGGCCACCGTTACGGGCGATGTGATTGTTATGAGTGGCAACGCTCATATTGCAGGCACGGTGGAAGGGGACATTGTCCTCTTTAGCGGCAATATGGAAACAACGGAAACGGCCGTTATCGAAGGCGATTGCGTCCTCCTCAGCGGCAACTTCACCGACATGTCCAACAACATCACCTGCACCAACGTCAGCTCCGAATTCCCGGCCGCGTTAGACGATCTACCCAACATCTCCATTCCCGACTTCAACGCTCCACCCGACGTGAACGTAGAAATTCGAGATGGTGGTTTCATCGGCAACGTACTGGGCGCATTTGGCAGCAGTGTCTTGCTCGGCATCCTGGCCTTCGTCATCGCCTCCTTTGCGCCGCGCCAACTGGGGCGCAGCCGCGAAGCTGTGCAGACCAAGACGGTTGTGAGTGGCACGGTGGGCCTGTTAACGGCCGTTGCCATCCCCTCCCTCATCGCCATCCTGGCCCCCATCTCCGCCATCCTCATCCTCGCTTGCGGCATCGGTCTGCTGGGCTTCCCCATCATCATCGCCCTGGCGGTCGGGTTGGCTGCGGGAGCCGTCTTCGGCTGGATCACCATCGGCAGTCTGTTCGGGCAAAAGCTGACCCAATGGCTCAACATCAGCCAATCCAGCCTGCCCCTTCTCACCGCCCTGGGAACGGCCGCTCTTACCTTTGTCATCAACCTGCTGGATATCATCCCCTACGTCCCCGAAGGCTTACTGGGTGGCATTATTATGTGCGTGGGCTTAGGCGCAACCGCTTTAACCCACTTCGGCACGAAAACCTATCCCCGTCTCAACGGCCCAGCTATCGCTGGTGGCCCCATCGAGAATAGTGCCAAGGTAACGGCCGTCTTCGATACCCTCCCTCCCGAAGACCCGGCTAACCTTAAATAATCAACAACCTACCTCTTCCCCCCTAATGAAAGAAGCGCACCCCCTTGGATGCGCTTCTTTCATTTACCACTCTAATACCCCGCCGCCTTACCCGCCGCAATCTGCCCATACAAATGCCCCATCATCATCCGCAGCCAGGGCATCCCCCCAAACACCAAAATCGGGCTGACTATCCAACCCACACAGGGGATAAAAGAGATTACGCCCGCAACCATATTCAGAGCCAGCGAAGCCCCCAAAGCCGCCAGCGCCACAATTAAAATATCGCCCAAATTATCACGCGCAATACCCAACACTGCGCTAAAACGAAAACAAGCCCCTAACTCATTGGTGCGCACATACTGGATCACAATGGCCGGACTGATAAAAAACCAGGCCACAGCAAACACAAATATCAGACAGGCCACCAGGCCCCAAGTAGCCAAAAAGCCCGCCGCCAGCAAATCTTCACTCACCTCACCCAAACCACTCAAGCCAATCGTCGAGGCAAACGCAATGCAGATAATCAGCCAAAAAGGCAATGTATACACAATTTGGGCCACCATAATAGACAAGCCATCTATGAACAACTGACCAAAATCTTCCCATTCGGGCAACGGCCGTTTCACCCCTTTCATCACATTGCGCGTCACCCCCACCTGATACCCCGCCAGCAGCGGAATCGGGATAATAAACATACTCGCCAGCGCAATCAACGCCCCAATCCCCAACTTACCCACCCACTGCTCATCCTCCGTCACAAACGTAAACGCCTTCGCCACATCCATCGCTCAACCTCCTTTTCAATAAAAAAGGCGCATCAACCAGATACGCCCTGCAAATAACTTCACCTATACAAAATGATGCTTATTAAGCCCAACCCTGTCCTTTTACCAAATCAGTAATCACAGGAATCGTAACCATTTGGCCCTGATACGCCTGCCAGCCCCAATAAACACCTATCCCCCACATCAGGAGCGAAGGAATACCACATAAAAACGCACTCAAAACCGTGCCCACCACCACATTAAGGGCACCCCATACCAACGCCTGCATATTATGTGCCTTAATAAACGGCCGATCCTTCTTATCCTCTATCAACAGCAAAACAATCGGTATCAACGGGGTAAACACATACGCTAACAAAGCCCACAGCTTATCATCATCCGTAATTTCCATATCATTATTATCCATATTCATCATATCATCAGACATTTGAGCCTCCTTGTAAACTCAATATTACAAAATATTGCTTCACATTGTAAGGACGAGCCACAGTAAAGTCAACATAACATAAATCACACCAACATTATTCAATCATCACCCAGCCAACCAAATAAGCCTCATTCGGCTGCCGTTCACCGTTAACCGTCAACGGCAAACGCCCCCCAGAAACTGGGTCATACATCCCCAACCACACCGGATAACGGCCGTCTACACCCCCCGGCACAACAAATGAATACACATCCTCCACCACCTCCCCCGCCGCCCATACCCGCGTAGGATAACGGCCGTTCCCCGGCACACCATCCCCCGTCGCCAACGGCGGCTGCCCCGCCTCCGCCAAATGCACAAACGTCGTAAAATCACCCCCCAGCGCAGCCAACACCTGCCACTCAACATGTACCGTCACCACATCCCCCGCCTTCACCATCGTCGGCATCATAGCAACGGCCGTCACCCCCACACCCTCCCCCACCATCGCCAAAACCTCCCCCCCCGGCTCCGGCCAAATCAACGGCACAACCTTCACCTCCCCCACCAACACCGCCTCCCGCTCCCCCACATCATCACCCACCAACTGCACAAACCCCTGCGCCAACACCGGCAAATCTGCCCCCTGCCCCATACCCCCTGCCACCCGCACACCCACCCTATCCACCACAATCTCCCCCACCGGCCACAAATTCGCCGGATACAACCCCCGCCCATGATAACTCTGCACCTTGCCCAACGGCCGTTCCAAATCCCGCCCAAACAGATCCAACACCATCTCCGGCGCATCAGATAGCCCACCATCCGCCCGCCAATACAACGTCAGCCACACCACATCACCCGGCACAACGGCCGTATCCGTCTCCACCCGCGCCCCCAACAGCGTCACACCCTGCCCCATGTCCACATTTAGCAGCGGCACATCGTCAGGCAAAGTAGTGATCGTAGACGGCCGTTCATACGCCCCCCCAATCACCACCAGCCCCCCCACCGCCGTTACCAACCCCAAAACAGGCCACAACCACACCCCCCACCTAAACCGGCTCAACCCATAAGCCAACCCCAACGCCAACGGCACAATCGCCGGAAACAACAATCGCCCCTGCGCCGCCGGCGTCCGCAGCATAAACGCCACCAATCCCCCATAAACCAACAGCACCCACCCACCTAACAAAACGAATGGCGAAAGGCGAAAGGTGAGAGGCGAAAGACCGCTCCCCTGCCACCTGCCACCTGCCACCTGCCACACTCCCCCCACAACCCCCAACACCACAATCCCCTGCCACAGCCAAAACACCCAACCCGGTGGCAGCACATTAAACCAGCCAAAAATCCCAAACAACGAACGCCACAACCCCGGCATCTCCGCCAACACCTGCCCCAGCGAATAACCCCGATCCCCCCCCGCAATCCGCACAAACTGATTCGCCGCCGTCACATCACCATACAAAACCCAATTACGCCACCACAACCAGCCCGCCAGCAGCAGCACCGGCCCAATCACAAATAAAAAAACACGTAAGAAATAATGCCACCTGCCCCTTGCCCCCAGCCCCTTGCCACCCGCCACTACCAACACACCCACCACATACACCCCCAACAAAACCCCCGCCGTCTTCGTCAACGCCGCCAACCCCACCGTCACCCCCAGACCCAAAAGCTCCCCCCAACTCCCCCCAGTTCCCCCCAACTCCCCCCTCCGCCAAATCCTCACCACCTGCCACACCGCCAACGAAGCCAACAGCGTAATCAACACATCATTCGTCACCGACGCATGAACAAAATTAAACTGCGGCAAAAAAGCCACCAGCCCCATCGCCAACAGCGCCCGCTGCGGCGCATCCGGCCACAACAAACGGCCGCTGCCATACACACACAACAACGTCCCCACCCCCAACAGCGCCGACACTATCCGCAGCCCATGCACCGCCAGCACCACCCCCTGCCAGGGCCACGCCTCCCTATGCACCACCAGATTCTTATTCGCCACAGCCGACGCATCACCAACGGCCGTTGCAAAATGAGGATTCAACCAAACTTCACCCCGCCCATCCACCACCCCCACCAGCCGAATCAACCCCGAAGCCAGCCAATAATACAGCGGCGGCTGCGCCGCCTCCTGGCTCAACCACTCATCATACTCCTCCAACACCACCGGCAGCTTGCCCCTATCCGCCACATACTGCGCCGTAAAATAATGCCAATGCTCATCCGGCGCTTCAAACAGCGGGTTCACCACCCCATACGCCAGCGTCACCACCAAATACCCCCACAAAATCAGCCCCAACCAGCGTCGCTGCCCGGCCCCAAGCCCTGCTCTAAAGCGACTCTGAGGCTTGAGTTCCCCCCTAGTTCCCCCCAGTTCCCCTAACGAATCAGAAGACAAAGCCTTTTTAGCACGCTCACTCATCACCCACCCTCACCATACCCACCAAATAACGGCCGTCCGCCACCGGCACACCCCCCTCAACAATCGTCAGCCGCTCCCCCGTCTCCGCCTCATACAAACCCAACCACAACGCATACTCACCCGGCGCCACCTCCGGCCAAACCTGCAGCACCTGCTCATCCACCAACACCTCCCCCCGCCGCCAACTCATCGTCGGCCGCGTCCCATTCATCGGCACAGCATCCCGCTGCGCCACAATCACCCCATCCGCCGTCGTCAAATGAATAAACACCAAATAACTATCATCCGTCTCCCCCACCACCTGCCAAAACAGCGTCAACGGCAAATCAGACCCCGGCGCAACGGCCGTTTCCTCCACCGCAATCCCCGCCAAATGCGCCAACACCGGCTCACCAAACATCAACGCCAACGGCCGTTCCACAGCCGGCAACTCTGTCACAAACGGCCACGGCTTCACCGGCACACGCCCCAGCGACACCATCACCGGCTGCCGCCACCCCATCCGCACAAACCGCCCCGACTCCACCTCACGCCAACCCACCTGCACCGTATACTCCCCCTCCACCGCCCGCGCCGGAACCGTCAACTGCGCCCGCCCCTGCAACAACTCACCCGGCCGCCACAAACTCGTCGGGTAATCCGCCCGCGTCGGCGGCCCAATCGCCTCCGCCGCCAACTGCCCCGCCGGATCAAGCAATTGCACCACCCACTCATAATCAACCGACATCTCCGCCAACACCCGCCAATACACCGTCACCGGCAGCACATGCCCCGGCCGATAATCCACCTCATCCACCCCAAACCCCACCATCGCCACATCCGGCCACGCCGCCGCCAGCGGCTCATACACCGGCAAACGCTTCACATCCGCCACCACATTCGGCTGCACCATAACATCCGGCCATAACAACACATCCAAAGAACGGCCGTTCGCCAACATCGGCTCCCGCGTCACCACATCAATCAGTCGCAGCCAAACCCCATACCGGCCCGGCGGCAGCCCCGACGGCAGCGCCACAGCCCTCTCCTCCGCCACAACCTCCCCCGACGGCCACGCCTCAGGTCGTGAATACGGCCACAACGGCCAATCCACCTCACCCCAAAGCTGCCCCGCCTCATCCACAAAACGCAGCGATGCCTGATAATCACGAGCCGCCCCCATCTGCGACCAATAAAACGTCGGATACCAATTCCCACCCGACACAACCGTCCGCGTCCCCTCCCAGTCCCACAGTTGCAGCGATTGATCCCACGTAAATTGAGGCGCAACGGCCGTTTCCCCCACCACCTCACGCTCCGGCACATACAAACGCACCCCCACCGGCAGCCACATCGAAGCAAACCGCCGCGCCGCCATCTCCCGCCAATGCTCCCCCGCCCACGTCAGCAGCAAATCACGCGGAAAACCCGTGCGCGGCAGCGGCTCCGTCAAAAACCAAACCCGCTCCGCCGACTGGCCAATCTCCGCCAGCCTCTCAATCGCCGCCGCCCCCTCAAGCTGCCCATACAAAGGCACACTCACCACCGGAGCCGTCCCCGTATAATAATAATCAAACGTAAACCGAATCAGCGTATCATGCACCACAATCACATCCCCCGGCACCGCCGCCTCACTCAAATACACCGCCGCCCCCCGCACATCATCCCGCACCAAACGCGGCGCATAAAACTGATCCCACAACAACAACACCTGGCTCACCAGCGTAAAAACAATCAGCAACGGCCGTAACCCCCACCACCACACCACCTGCCCCTTGCCCCTTGCCCCCTGCCCCTTACCCCCCACAAATCCCCCCGCCAAAGCCACCAAAAACGGCGGCAGCCCAATCAACAAATGGCGCGTCCCGTTATACAAAGGATTAATCAGCGACAACAACAGCATCAAACCAATCGGCACCACCTGATACGCCAACAACAACAGCACCCCCAACCGCTCCTTACGCCACAACCACACACCGCCCCACACCGCCAGCCCCACCACCGGCCCCACCCGCCACCAGGGATACACCAACCCACGCCCCATCCCCACACTAAACGCACTCAGCCCATTATGAATCACCTTCCCCAGCGGCACCGCATAAAAATCAACCTGCCGCCCCGCCCCAAACCGCTCCCACGCAATCGGCACAATCGGCAAAGCCACCAGCACCGCCGCCCCCAAACCCAACCACAACCACCGCTGCCGCAGCAGCCGTGTCCCCCCCCCTTGCTGCCAGCCCACCATTACCAGCCCTAACACCCCAAACGCCATCACAAAAAAACCAAAATAATGCGTATAAATCCCCAACAGCCCCGCCACCGCCCACAGCCCCAGCCACTGCCATTCCCGTCGCCAATCCTGGCGCGGCGACAAAGCAAAGCGAAACAACCCATAAACCGACAACAAATTCAACGTCAACAGCAGCCCATAATTACGCAGCACCTGCGACTGCCACACATGAAACGGCGAGATCGCCATCAAAAAAGCCGCCACCAGCCCCACACGCCGCCCCCCCAACGCCTTCCCCCACACATACATCAGCGGCACAGCCAGCACCCCCGCCACCGCCCCCGAAAAACGCAGCGCAAACACCGTCTCCCAAGCCAGCCGCCGCCACAAATTAATCAGCAAAAAATAAAGCGGTGGATTAGTATCCACCGTCACCACACCATCCACCACAATCGTATTCGCCAACACCTCCGCCAGCGGCAGCCGCGCCCGGTACAAACTCAGCCCCTCATCCGTCCACATAGACTGTCCGTCCAGATGATAAACCCGCAAGGCAAAGCCCAGCAGAATAAGCAAAAGCAGTATGTATTTACTTCTTGATTGCATAAGAAGGAGATAGTAACGGCCGTTTCCCCAAACGCCAACTAATCAACCAAAACCCAACTACTCCCACCCCGACAACCACTGCCCGCCCCGAAACCGCCAGCGCGGAAACAACAACGGCAGCACACTATACACCGCCGCCCACGTCACCAGAAAAACCGTCAGATAATGCCCCGCAAAACGGCCGAACGTCAACCCCACCGCCACCCCCGGCATCGTCACCCCCTGCCACCAAAACAGATTCACCAACCCCCACACAAACAACCCCTCCCACAGCCCCGACAGCAGCACAAACAGCGGCGGCCAATCCCGATTCCACCGCCCCAACTGCAAAGCATAATAAATCATATCCCAGCCCCAACCCAGCAGCAGCACATAACCCAACAGGGCAAAAGGCGTCACCCCATCCCCATACCACCAGGCAAACAAAGCCGTAACCGGCACACCCAACACCGTCAGCAAAAAAAAGCGCGTCTCCCAACGTCCCCGCAGCGTCGGCGTCACGGTGCAGCCCCCCGCCACCACCGTCCCCACTGCCGCAGCGAATTCAGCCCATTCAAATAACGCACCCCCGGCGCACGCGCCCGAATCAGCGCATCCACCGACCGCTGCGCCGCATACTGCAGCCCCATAAAACTATCCACCGGCGCAAACGCATTACCAAAAGCAATCGTCCCCGCCATATACACCTGCCCCCAATCATGCCGCATCCCCACCAACTCAAAATCAGACGACACAGCCAACTGCCCCGTCAAATTACGCGCCAGCCCATACCGCGCCTGCAAATCCGCCAAAATCGGATGCAGCGCCAGCCCACTATTCAAACCCGTACAATCAATCAAAAAATCACCCACAAAACGGTCTTGCCTGTTTGTGTCATAATCCTGGAATTGGGCGATGAGACGGCGACGGCCGTTCATCCTCAGCCCCACCACATTGCCAAAAACCAGCCTATACCACCCCTCCCGGCCACCTCGTTCCACAATCTCCAGCCAATCCTGCCGGTTACTCGTCGTCACCCCACCCCACGTTGCCAACAAATCCTGCCGCTCTTCTGGAGCTGCCTCCTCTAACACCACCCGCAAATCCCCACCAAAAGCCGCCTTCGGAAAATTAAACGGCTGCCGCTGCCAATGATGGCGCGTAGGCCGCCGCGCCTGCCCATACACCACATCCTCCATCAGCGGCGAGCGCAGCAAATGCACCACCTGAATCACCCGCCCCGTCTCCCGCCGAATCTCATCCACCCGCTGCAAAATGCGCGAAGCCACAATCCCCCGCCCCCGCAGCAGCAAAATACCACCCCGTCGCGCCAACTGCTCATACACATGCTCATGCGCCTCATACGCCTGCACCACCAGCCGCACATCCCGAAATTCCTGGCGGTACGCCTGCGTCTCCGGCGTGAGATGAATACCCGGATGCCCCAGGGCCAAATGCACAAAAGAAGCAATCACAAACTGCGGCACATCCTGCCCCTGCGGAATAATGGCGATGAGATAACGGCCGTCATCCGTCTGCCGCACCCCACAAATCTCACCCCGGCGCAGCATAGCCTCCCACCCAATCCGCGCCATCTCCCGCTCCATCGTTCGATACACCATCGCCACCGGCGGCGCATACGTCTCCGTAAACGTCGGCTCCGTCAAAATCTGCCAAAAGATACGCCCCGCCTCCGCCCAACGCCTCGCCCGCAGCAGCTCCGCCACCTCCTGCACCGCATACCCCGGCCATCCCCACAAATTATCCGGCCGCGATCCCGAATCACTACGAATCCGCTCCTCCCCAAAAATCTGCGAATGTTCACACAAACGGGCAAACCGAGCATAAGGCTTCGCCTCCTGCCCCACCACCCTAATCTGCTCCGCCGCCACCCCACACACCCGCAAATAATCCACCCAGGCAAAACTGCCCAAACCACCGCCCAAAGCCAAAAAAGTCGTCTCCGTCAGCGGCAGACCACTCTCCCGCACCGCCTGCACCGCCACCTGCTCCGCCTCAAACCAATCCGGCAAATTACTCGGCTGCACCAAATAAGGCAGCAGCGAGCCGCACCAGGGGCAAGAACTCTGCCCCGGCTCAATCACCTCATGGCAATGGCTGCATGAGTGCGTTGGCTCCGGCAGCGTCACCGGCAAAGTAAATGTCGTCGTATCCATAACTCATTCAAAGCAACAAAATCGGGCCAAGTATATGTGAAAGTGATGGTTTACTCAACGAACGGCCGTCTTTTCACCCCACTCTTAACAAACAAAAAGCCCATCAGATGATGGGCTTTCACTCACTTATACTTCTTCTCACCCGCCCGAATCGGCACCTTCAACCAATTCTCCCGCGGCGGCAGCGGGCAGCTATAAGACTCATTATACGCACAGTACGGACTGTAGCAGTAATTAAAGTCCACCTCGATCTCCGTCGCAGACACCATCTCCAAACCCGGCCGATGATTATCCATATACCGCCCCGCCCCATACGTCTCCGTCCCATTCGTCGCATCCTTAAAGGGCATGAACAGATCATCACCATAAGGATCGCTGTAGATCGTCAGCGCAGCCTCCTGCCCCTCCACCGTAAAGCGAAAACGCCCCCACCGCCGATAATGGCGTATATCCCCCGTGCTGGTCTGCATTTCAACGAGGGGTTCATCGTCGGGAAAAGGTTCCAGAACGGCCGTAAACCTATACCCCAAATCCTCCCCATAATAATTCAACCCCGCAAAATCCCGCTTCTCCTCCCACCGAATCGGCGACTGAGGATGGTGCGCCAAAAAATCATCAACATCTGCCCGCAGGCGTTTCAGTGTACTCATCTTTCACTCCAATATTAGAATTCAACGTACTGATTACTCAACCAACCCATTCCTTACCAAACAAAAAGCCTTCCCATTTACACAGGAAGGCTTTTTAACAAAAGGCGGAGAGGGTGGGATTCGAACCCACGGTGACCGCAAGGCCACAACGCTTTTCGAGAGCGCCCCGATCAACCGCTCCGGCACCTCTCCATTTCATATAATTGTACGGGCGGGACAATCAGCTATGACACAACAATCATGAAAGAACCAAACATTCCGATTGTCTCGCCCCTCTTGTCTACCGACCACGCAATTTTTGAAAGAACTGCTGCAACAACTCCGCTGCTTCATCCGCCAGCACCCCGCCCGTTACCGCCACCCGATGATTAAAACCCGGGGCCCGAATCACACTCACAATCGAACCATCGGCCCCAAAGCGTGTATCCTTCGCCCCATACACCAAACGCGGCAGTCGCGCCTGAATCATAGCCCCGGCACACATCGGGCATGGCTCCAAAGTGCAGTACAACGTCACATCCAAAAGCCGCCAATTGTTCAAAAAAACGGCCGCTTCCTTCAACGCCATCATCTCCGCATGAGCCGTCGGATCAAGATCGCACTCCTTGCGGTTATAGCCTCGACCAATAACCTGTCCCTGATAGACAGCTATTGCACCGACAGGCACTTCGTCCAAAACGGCCGCTTGCCCCGCCTGCTCCAGAGCCAATCCCATCCACACCACATCATCCGGTGCTACAAAATCATCTTCCTTGGTAACGAGCCATTCATCAGTCACAGCCCCCTCATTATACCAACCGCCGCCCAACCTGCCACACAATTCCCCAATCATCGCCCAACAGTAGCCCAATCATCGCCCTGGCGACATGCACCCCCCGCTCCAACATGATAAAAATCAACTATGAATCCCGTATACCGCATTCTGATAAGCATCAGAAAGTGGTATACTCCTAATCGTTGGTACACTCAAAACCTCCTGGTTTAACAAACCTCGCAGCTCTATAAAAACATCAAACAGCATGACCGTGGGGCCGGGAGCCAAAGCCATTTACATCACTCACCTCACGTCATCGGAGACAACATGCGTAAACACCTTTTCCCTCTTATCCTCATCTTTATCTTCATCCTCGTCGCCTGCCGCCGCGAGGAAGAAGAACAGCCCCTGCCCACCCTGGCCCCCACAGCCGTTCTCCCCACCCCCACTAGCCAAACAACCTCCACCGATATCACCACCGAAGAGGAACCAACGGCCGTTAGCCAGGCCACACCCCTACCCCAACCCACAGCAACCACCCCGCCGCTGCCCGCCGTAGACCTCGCCGACATAGATTGGCCGCCCCAACTCCTCTACAGCAGCCCCGCCCCCGGCGAAAAAGCCCTGCTCGATGGCGCCATCACCCTGCGCTTCGACCAGCCCATGGACCAGGCCTCCGTCGAAGAAAACTTTGTAGTAGAAACGGCCGATTCCGCCCAAACCGCCAGCGGCACCTTCACCTGGCCCCGCCCCGACACCCTCGTCTTCACCCCCCGCAGCGACCTCAACCGCGCCCAAAAATACAACATCAGCCTCAGCCAAACCGCCCTCTCCGCCAACGGCCAAACCCTCTTCGCCCCCATCAACCTACAACTCGAAACCATCGGCTACCTCGAAGCCAGCCAACTCATCCCCACCGACGGCAACCAAAACGTCCAAACCGACACCGCCATCACCATCCTCTTCAACCGCCCCGTCGTCCCCCTCGTCAGCACCAGCCAGCAAGCCGGCCTGCCCCAACCCCTCACCCTCGATCCCCCCGTAGACGGCACAGGCGAATGGATCTCCACCAGCATCTACCGCTTCACCCCCACCCAGCCTTTAGACGGAGCCACCACCTACACCGCCCAAATCGCCGCTGGCCTTGAAGACGTTACCGGCGGCCTCCTCCAAAACGACATCACCTGGAGCTTCACCACCCTCAGCCCCAGCGTCGTCAGCACCCAACCCGACACCGGCGCAGCCAACATCAACCCCACCCTGCCCCTCACCATCACCTTCAACATGCCCATGGAGCGAGAAAGCACCGAAAACGCCGTCACCCTGCGCGGTGGCAGCAGCGGCCAACTCGATTTCCAATGGTCAGACAACGACCGCGTACTCACCATCATCCCCCGCCAGCCGCTCGATCTCGAAACCGATTACCGTCTCTTCGTCGGTCAATTCGCCCGCTCCGCCAACGGCCAGGCCAACATGGATGCCGAAACCGTCACCAACTTCAGCACCGTCCCCTTCCCCGCCGTCATCAGCACGACCCCCCGCAGCGGAGCCACCGCCGACCCCTGGCAGCGAGGCTTCACCGTCGGCTTCACCGCACCGATGGATGTAGACACCCTCGAAGACCACATCCTCATCAACCCCACCCCCACTGGCCGCATCAACTACTACTTCAACGAATTTAATTTCGAGCTATATGTAGACTTTGCCCTAGAGCGCAACACCGACTACACCATCACCATCCCCAACACCGCCGCCGACCCCTTCGGCAACACCATCGGCCGCGACTACACCTGGCAATTTACCGCCCCAGGCTACGGCCAAATCGCCTCCTTCAACCTACCCCAGCAAATCAGCCAACTCAGCAGCAGCTTCCCCACCCGCGTCGGCATCATCCACATCAACACACCCCAACTCGACGTAGCCCTTTACGACATCGGACTGCCTCTCAACTTCATCAACAATCCCTACGAACTCAATGATTACGTCCCAGCCACCAACCCCCTGCGCACCTGGTCCATTCCCATCGAAACCGAAGCCGACCAGGCAGGGCTGTACACACTGCCCCTGGCCGATGGCAGCACCCTGCCCAACGGCATCTACTATCTCTCCCTGGCTACCGATGGCGACGATCCCAACGTTCGGTACTGGCAAAACCGCCGCCACCTGCTCATCGTCGCCGACACCAACATCGTCGTCAAAGAGATGTTCGATGAGGCGCATGTGTGGGTAACAGACCTGGCTACAGGCGAGCCTGTCTCTGGTCGTAATCTTACCTTCTACAATGATCGCGGCGCACCGATAGGCACGGCCGTTTCCGACAACAACGGTTTCGCTAGCTTCGCTTACAGCCGGCAGGAATACCTCGCCGGTGTCACCGTCATCAGCAGCGAAGCCGGACAGCCCGGCTTCGGCGTAGGCAGCAGCCGTTGGAGCGGCGGTGCCAACCCCTGGGAGATGGGCATCAGCAACATCGGCTACAGCGCCGACAGCCCCACCTTCGCCTACCTCTACACCGACCGCCCCATCTACCGCCCCGGAGACACCATTTCCTATAAAGGCATCGTGCGCGACAACAACTACGGCCGTTACACTCCCCCCACACCCCAATCCATCACCATCAACCTCACCAGCTACAACTTCTACATCGAGAACGGTGTAGACGAAACCTTCACCGTTCAGGTCGAAAGCGACGGCACCTTCAGCGGCGAATACCTCATCCCCGACGACATCCCCCTCGGCAGCTACCAGTTCAGCATCAGCAGCGATGGCATCAACGCCTTCCGCACCTTCACCGTCGCCGAATACCGCGCCCCCGAATTCCTCGCCAGCGTCACCCCCGACCGCCCCGATGCCCTGCGCGGCGAAACCATAGACATCACCGTCCAGGCCGACTACTTCTTCGGCGGCCCCGCCACCGACCTCAACCTCAACTGGACCGTCTACGCCGACACCTTCCGGCCCCGCGTGGCTGGCCCCTACTACGAATTTGGTGACGGCGGCGGTTACTATTACCGCGACTTCGGCCCCTTTGGCGGCGGTTTTGGCGAGACGGGTCTGGGCGAATGGGTAACAGGCGGCGAAGGCCAGACAGACGGCAACGGCCGTTTCACCTTCACCCTCCCCGCCGACCTCCTCAACGACTTCGACCCTGGCAGCCGCCAACTCACCATCGAAGTCACCATCAACGACCTCAGCGAATTCCCCGTCAGCACCCGCACCCGCGTCACCATGCACGCCGCCGCCAGCTACGTCGGCATCATCCCCAGCGACTACCTCATCAACGCCGGGCAAGCCGCCAGCGTCAACCTCCTCACCACCGACTGGGCCGGTGAACCCAGCGGCAATCAGTCCGTCGAGGTCATCTTCTACCAGCGCGAATGGCGCAGCACCCGCACCAACGACTACGGCATCTACTACACCGCCTGGGAACCCATAGACACCGAAGTAGCCCGCGCCCAAGTAACCACCGATGCCCAAGGCGAAGCCAGCGCCAGCTTCACCCCCGAATTCGGCGGCAGCTACGTCGCCATCGCCACCGTCACCGACAGCAGCGGCCGCACCCAGCAAAGCAGCACCAACCTATGGGTCATTGACCCCGGTTATGGCGGCTGGCGCACCGATCCCAAAGAGCGCAGCATGGAACTGACTGCCGACCAGGATGAATACAGCCCTGGCGACACGGCCCACATTTTAGTGCAGTCCCCCTTCACCGAACCCGTGCAAGCCTGGCTCACCATCGAGCGCGGACGGCTGATAGAACAGCGCGTGATTACCCTGCCCAGCAGCAGCGAAGTGGTAGACATCCCCATAACGGCCGATCACGCCCCCAACATCTACGTCAGCATCGTCGCCATCAAACCCGTCAACAGCGAAGATAACCCCTACGCCGACATCCGCCTGGGCATTGTCGAACTGCCCGTCTCAACCGAGCAGCTTGCCCTCAACCTGGAACTCACCCCACAAGGCAGCAATTTCGCCCCCGGCAGCACCGTCACCTACGACATTCTCGTCACCGACTACGCCGGCAACCCCGTAACGGCCGATCTCTCCCTGGCCCTCGTAGATTTAGCCGTCCTCACCCTCAAAGAAGACAACGCCCCCAACATCCTGGAAGCCTTCTACGCCCCCCAGCCCTATCGCAGCCAGGTTGGCGCCGGCCTCTTCATCTCCGGCGAAGGGCTGGAACCCGAAATCCCCTTTGAAGGCGGCGGTTTTGGCGGCGGCGGCGGCGGTCTAGAAGCCGATGCCGCCCTGGCCCGCGCTGTCGGCGAAGAGGACGATGTGCGCCGCGACTTCCGCGACACCGCCTATTGGACGGCCCATATCACCACCGATGCCAACGGCCAGGCCAGCGTCAGCATCACCCTGCCCGACAACCTCACCACCTGGCGCTTGAGCAGCAAAGCCGTCACCGATAACACCCTCGTGGGGCAAACCAACGTAGACATCATCGCCAGCCTGCCCCTGCTCATCCGCCCCGTCACCCCCCGCTTCCTCACCGTGGGCGATGTGGTGCAGTTGGGCGCTATCGTCAACAACAACACCGGCAGCGCCATCGAAGCCACCGTCACCTTAGAAGCCGATGGCCTTACCCTCCGCACCGCCGAGCAAACCGTGAGCATCGCCGCCAACAGCCAGGAATTGGTACGCTGGCCCGTCACCGTAAACGATGTGCAGTGGGCCGACCTCACCTTCCGCGTCGCAGGCGGCGGTTTTAGCGATGCCAGCAAACCTACCTTTGGCGAAGGCGACGATCAACTCATCCCCGTCTACCGCTTCAATGCCGAAGATGTGGTGGGTACATCGGGTGTATTGGCCGAATCGGGGCGGCGCGTGGAAGCCTTGCTGCTGCCCCCCAACGCCGATACGCGCATTGGCGCGGTGGACATCACCCTTAGCCCATCGCTGGCAGCGGCCATGATCGAGACCTTGCAGGCCCATAACGAACTTGACTATATTCCGGCCTGCGCTCACTGGCTGGCAAATCGCTTGCTGCCCAATGTGGCTACACTGCGTGCCCTCAACGAACTCAATCTGGACAATCCGCCGTTGACGGCCGAATTGACGACCTTAATTGAAACGGCCGTTGCCCAACTAGAAACCCTGCAACTGTCCGATGGCGGCTGGACATGGTGCTACAACACCCAATCCGACCCCTACATCTCGGCCATCACCCTGCTGTCACTAATCAAAGCGCAGCAGGCCGGGTTTGCGGTAGATTCGGCCGTCATCGAAGGCGGCATCAGCTATGTGGCGCGGCAAGTGCGCCCCGCTGCCAGCCTTACCGAAACTTACGACATCAACCGCCAGGCCTTTTACCTTTACGTTTTGGCGGAGGCCACCTATCAGGCCAACGCCGAGGCGGATGAGTTGTTCGACGAACATCGCGCCCTGCTTGATCCCGCAGCGAAAGCGCTGCTGGCCCTGGTTTATGAACTGAGCGGCGACGCGGGCGACAACCAGGAATCGCTGCTGGCGGATGTGAACGACGCGGCCATCTTAAGCGCGACAGGTGCTTTTTGGCAGAACACGACCCAAGATTACCGTTCGTTTATGAGTGATGTGCGGGGAACGGCCGTTATTATTGACGCTCTGACCCGCATTCAGCCCGACAATGGCCTGCTGCCCCAGGCGGTGCGCTGGCTGATGGCCGCCCGCCAGACCCTCATCTGGGAAACACCGCTGGATACAGCAACGGCCGTCTCGGCCCTCACCGACTACATGCTTATCTCTGGCGAATTGGAAGCCGACTTTGGTTATGGCTTACTCGTCAATGGGCAGGAATGGACAGATGGCGCTTTCACGCCAGAGACCATCACCAGCAATGACTTTGTGAGTGTGGCTAACAACCGTCTGGTGCGGGATGTGGCGAATTTCTTCGAGTTTAGAAGGGGTGAGGGCAACGGCAGTCTCTACTACACCATGCACCTGGATAGTTTTGTAGATGCGAACAGTGTAACGGCCGTTAATCGCGGCTTCACCGTCCAGCGCACCTACTACGATGCCGACTGCGATCCCGAAACTGAGACATGCGAACCTATCACTCAACTGGCGGCAGGCCAACAGGTGCGCGTGGAACTAACCATCATTGCCGAGCATGATATGTTCAATGTCATCGTCCAAGACCCCATCCCGGCCGGCGCAGAAGCCATTGACCCCACCCTGGACACCAGCGCGGCGGGCTACGTTGGCAGCATCAGCCGCACCGACGACGAATTCCGTTACGGCTACTGGGGCTGGTGGTACTTCGACCGCATCGAGTACCGCGACGAGCAAGTCCGCTTCTTGTCGCAGTTCTTACCGGCTGGCACGTACCAATACACCTATTACCTGCAAGCCACCATCCCCGGTGAATTCCAGGTGATGCCCACGACGGCACGGCAAGAGTTCTTCCCTGAGGTATTCGGCCGTTCTGATGGCCTCGTCTTCACCGTAGCCGAATAAGCTTTTCACTTCCGGCTAAAGCCTCGGCTCCCTTTTAAGTAGGAGTCGAGGCCTTAGCTGGTTCAGATGGTTTGCAGTGGTTTACCTCTCTATGGCATAATGTCACTTAGCAGATAATAAAGAATGAGGCACAAAGCGATGACACAACTGATGACAGAAACCATACCTCGCTCCCTAGATGAATATCTAATAGCTGCCCCCGGCGAGCCTATTGTCAATATCACCGCTTACACAGCTCGGCAACAGGTTAGCGGCTATGTTGGCAGTCATGTTAGCCATATGATGGGGGGTGGCGAGGCATCCCTCCTGCTGACACAGGGTCGGTTGGTATGGCGAGTGCCAATTTTACTCACTTCTCCGCAGCGGGGATTGCTAGGAAATGTTGGTCATTTGGATGTAGATGCCCGTACTGGGCAACTTCTCGTTACCACAGACTTTATTCAACAAATAGAAATCCATGCCCAAGCAGTTGTTGCCAGTCCCGCACCATAAGCAAAAGGCCGAATCCGATTGTTTGGCAGCTTGCACAGCTATGATGTTGGCTACACTCAATATCCAACTCCCCTATACACGTCTATTATCTATTCTTGACATTAAGCCTTGGGGAACCCCACATCGAAATATTCAAAAACTGGCAGAGCTTGCCCCAGGCGTTCATGTCATCTATAAACAAGGGACTATCACTGACTTATTTCAGTTACTTGATACAGGCAAAGCCGTTGTTGTCTTTGTGTGGACTGGTGACTTGCCTTACTGGCATCTGGAGACTTGGCATGCTGTGGTTATCATCGGTTATGATGAGCATTATTTCTATCTAAATGATCCAGCATTTGATGATGCCCCACAAGCTGTTTCTCATGGAGATTTAGATTTAGCCTGGATCGCTTACGATACATTTTTTGCTGTGATCGAAAAGCTGTAGAGAGCATGAAAGAAGGTACAAAATATTATCCCCTTTTTAGCCACTTACAGGCGAGTGACCAGGACGAGATCGCCCTGAGTATACTGGAGGTTGAACGGCTGCTGGATTTGAAGCTGCCACCGACGGCCCGCACGCAGCGGGCCTGGTGGAGCAACCGCAGCACCGGCTCAGTGCAGTCGCGGGCCTGGATGGATGCTGGTTATCATGTCGTGGAAATTGATTTGGCTGACGAGAAAATTACCTTCCGTAAACCCGGTTTGGTGTACAACCTGCGCAAAGAGGGAGACACAATTGTGTGGACGGCCGATCTCATCAAAGCCTTCCGTGAACAGATGGGCTGGACACAGACCGAACTGGCAGACAAGCTAGGTATGCGCCAACAAACCATCAGCGAATGGGAAACCGGCCTCTACGAACCCAAACGCTCCACCTCCAAATTCCTCACCCTGTTCGCCGAGCAGGCTGGCTTTCAGTATGGTGAGGCAGAACCACCTAACAAAGGTTAGCGGCAAAAAATCCCCACCTCCCAATAAAAAAAGGCCGGATGTAGTACCACATCCGGCCTTTTCTGGTTCAAAGGGCTATCAAACGTTTACGGTCGTGTCATACCGCTCGTATCAACCCCAATATCAGTCAGAGAATCATACAGAACCTGAATGATGTATTGGCCGTTATGAGCGAAAGCACCGGGGTCTTTAGCCGTGTATTGATAGTTATAAGCAGCGCGTAACAAACGTGGTGTCCAGGTATTATACTGGTTATCCCGGTTACTCACTTCTTCATTATCAATAACGCCGTCACCATTTACATCGGTGTAGAAGTACGGGTAGGCAGCGGGCGTGTAGCCAACCGAATTTACCCCATCTGTGCTGGCAGCATAAGCTTGCATACCAGCCAGTAGAGCCTCACGCATGGATTCAATCTCGCCAGCCAAGCCTTCTGCCACATCGCCATCACCGTCAAAATCGGCCTCGCTCATACGAATATTGCGTAGGTCTTCTTGGGTAGCAACGCCTTCATGACATTCGGCACATTCAGCTACTTCTACTTCCAAAGCATGGGTATTGTGACATTCGATGCAGGAGTCAAAGGCACCAACGTGTTCGTTACGGCCGTTATACACCTGCCCCGTATACTCATAAGCACCCTTTGCTTCCGTCCCAAAGAGTGAAGCACCGGCAGCAAAGTAATGCACATTCACAAACCGCAGACTTTCAGCTACAACATCATCTTCCAGTTCACCAATCCGTTGATTCACACTCACCGTAGATTCACGTCCTTGGTGACAGTTAATACACAGATTAGAATCCAGATCACCCGTAGTCAGAGAAGCACCGCTGGGGAAGGGAACCTCTTCCGTTTCATACCGTGTGAAGGTGGTCAGGTCATTGTGGCAGGTGGCGCAATCCAAACCATTGGCAACAGGTTGGTTAATGGTAACTCCTTGCTCAATGAAGAGCGGCAGACCAGCCGCCGAATGGCAGCGGCTGCAAGAACCAGCCACTTCCCCTTCCACATCCCAATGCCGGAAAGCTTCTTCCGAACCCGCAAAATGACCATGATCAATCCGGGACAAGGCACTCATATCCACAGGCGATGACATACCACCATTCAAATCCTCAATAGAGTCATAAAGCAATTGAATGACATATTTACCACCATGGGCATAACGGCCTGGGTCTTTGAGTGACACTTGATAGTTATACGCAGCCTTAGCGAGGCGGGCTGTCCAAGAAGCATAACGCTCATCACCTTCACTGGCATCACCACTACCATCTGTATCGGCAAAGAAGTAGGGGTAACTGCTTTCGTTATACACAATAGCCGCCCCGGTAACTTCAGTGGCATAAGCTTGCATAGCCTGGTAGAGCACCTCACGCATACCCTCGATCTCATAGTAAACGCCTTCAGCCATGTCGCCATCGCCGTCGTAATCTACCAGAGAACCAGCCATACGAATGTCTACCAAATCTTCGGCACTGTCAACGTCGGTGTGGCAAACACTACATTCCTCAACCTTAACCTCTAGCGTATGAGGATCGTGGCAGCCAATGCAGGTATCATAACCAGCCACATGATCATTTTTGAAGTCATATGACTTGCCATCATACTGATAGCCACCTTCGGTGATGGTCCCATACTGAGTTGCCGCCGCTGCGTAGTAGTGGATATTGGTGAAGCCCAAATCCTCACTCACAGTGTCTACATCCTCAGTTAAGCCGGCATCGGCAATTGTCTGATTGACAGTCACAGCAGAAGCACGTCCTTGATGGCATTGCATACAGCGGGCTTCATCACCCAAACCGGTTACTTCCACACCTGAGGGGAAGACAACGCTATCCATCTCGACAGTTACTTCATTATGACAGGCCGCACATTCAACAGTGGTGCCAATGGGCGCAGGGGCATCTACCACACCAGCTTCGGTACCGTCGGCCCCAATCCAGTCAAGATAACCGGGGGTGCTGTGGCAGCGGGCACAAGCTGGTGTCACTTCTTGGGGGTCATCCTCGTTCCAGTGAACGAAGGCTTCGCTATCAGCAGCGTTGTGAGGGGAATTAGCCCACATTTCCTCGAAAGGAATCACGTCTACTGCGCCTTCAGGCTCTACTTCAACGATGCGAGTGACCTCCACTTCTGGCCCCGGGACTTCGACTTCGACTTGCACCTCACGGGTGACTTCGACTTCGACTTCGGGGCCAGGTACTTCCACTTCGACAACTCGTGTTACTTCAACCGGTTCCTGGCTACAAGCAACAAGAATTAACGAAAATAGAAGTAGCCCGATGATGACAAATTTGCTTCTCTTCGGGTAAAACATAAATAACCTCCTATGGTTTTGATTTCGCATTAACTCCTAATGCGTAGTGCGAAGTGACGTGACTCATTACACACTACGCACGACGAGTCAAGGGAATGAGTAGCAATAGTTGGGAGTATAGGTAATGGTGTCAGGTGTATGGAGTGTTTTTTGTCACATGTCGTCTGGTTATTTGTCACACACTTGCTTGGAAGGAGGGTTTGCAGTAGAGGTAAAGTGTTTCTCCATCAAGGAACGGCCGTTGCCAAAGGCACAAACACTTCCCGCGTCACCCGCGGGATCGTGGTAATAGCCGTCTGTTCAAACGTGAAAAGCCAAACCAAAGCCACCATTATCAAACTACCCAAGATGATGCTGACAATGAAAAAATTGCGGCGGCGGCGTCTTAGCACAGGCAAACTAAGCCCAGGCCAGGGATCACCACCACTTTCTAGCCTTTCTAACTCTAAAGCGTGTTCCTCTTCCATTTGATGGCGCGGCAGATTGCCGGTGAAGATGCTGAAGTTGCGATGTTTGATGAGGACATTGTACATATGCCAGATGAGGATAGACAGAACAGCCAACACTGCCTCACCGCCATGCGCGGCTAAGGCAGCGGGAATAAATTGACCGGGCAAAATGAATGTGGTCGCAATCGGGTTCCACAACATAAAGCCGGTAATAACCATAACGGCCGTTCCCCAAATCACCGCCCAATACTCCGCCTTCTCACCAAAATTAAACTTCGGCATCTTCGGCGGCTCCGCCCTAAAACCCAGATTATGAAGAATCGTCTCCCACAAATCACGGGCATCAGACAGCCGCAGCATAATCCGCATCCGTTCACGCTTTACCAGACTGCGATACGCACCGGTAAACAAGTGGAACGTCGAACCAGCTACCAGCATAAACGCTGCATACCGGTGAATAATACGCACCATTTCAATCCCACCCATCGCCGCAATCAGCGTCTCCGAAATCGGTGCTTCAATATACTTTTGAGGCAGGCCAGTCACAGACAACACTGTGAAGCTGACCAGCAAGACAATGTGCTCAATGCGTGCCCCCACCCGAAAACGGGGATATTGCTGTTGTTGTTCCTTTTTACGAGCCACAACAAACTCCTTTATTTCAAACTCAGCCGTATACGCCGATAAATATCCGTCAAAACCATGAAGGCAAAAAAGCCTACCGTCAAAGGAATGACGATTTTGTAGAACAAGTTAACATAATAGACAAGCGGGTTATGTTCTGGTGATGGCTCAAAGTGGCTTGTCCAAGAATCCGGGAAGTTAGCCGTTGCATCGGGATGGCACTGCTGGCAAGTAGCTAACAGATTTGCCTTAATGCCCGCCTCCGGATCATCTGGTGCTAATATAGCGTGTACCCCATGACAATCATAACAGACCGCTTTATTTGTTTCCACCGTTGGGTCTTGGTGTTCAAAAATGGTCACGGTAGAGCCATGAAAATCCGCTACATAGGTGTCAAACACCTGCGTCGAAATCTCATATTCGGCCATCAACTCTTCATCTGCGTGGCATTCGGCACACAATTGTGGGGAGCGAATGCGGAAGAGATTGGTGGTTGGGTCGCCGATATTATGCACGCCATGACACTCAATGCAGGTGGGTACATCGGGATTGCTTTCGCTAAGAAGGGCATCCCCATGAACGCTGGTGGCATATTCATCAAAGATGGTGCTGTGGCACTGTTGGCAGGTATGTGAGATGCGTTCGCGGGGTTCGTTGGGCACGGGTGTGTCGTGCGCACCATGACAATCGGTACAAACGGCCGCATCCAAATTCCCTTCCGCCAAGGCCGCTTCATGCACACTATCCTGCGCTTGCTCATACTTTGGTTCATGGCAGTTGGCACAAACGGGGTATTTTTCCAGACTGTAAGCCCGTGCCGATTCGGCGGTAACAGGTTCATGGGGAAATTTGTAGTTTTCGTGGCAGTTCACACAATTTAACGGCCGTTCCGAATCCACCCCATGCACCGAAGCATGAAACGCCTCCCCATCAATCGTCGCCGACTTTGTTTCGCCATTCGCAAACGTTATTTCCAATCCGGGCAAGCTGTGGCAGGCAAGGCAGTAATCATTATCTACCTGATCTGTGAAGAGGCCATTTTGAATAACGGCCGTTAACGCCCCCTCATCCACCAATTCCACACCCGCGCCACTATGGCAGGCCGCACACGTCGCCGCTGCCCCCGCCTGGTGCCAACTCTCTACCGGCTGCACATCATGCCCACCATGACAATCCACACAAGCCACAACATTGCCCGCCTCCACATCATTGGGGTGGCTGGTAAGATGGGGCTGCACATGGCAGCGTTGACACTCAGACGACTTCTCCAGTTGAAACGCACGCAAATCAGCCGCTTCCACTGGCGTATGGGGAAACTGATAATCATTAATGGTCTGATGACAATCGGCACAGGCCAGAGGTGATTCGGCCATATCACCATGCGCCGATTGGGCCAACACCGCCAAATCTACTTGCGCCGGTATCTCATCACCAGACGGCAGCGTCACCACTGCATCGGTATCACTGTGGCACAGGCGGCAAGCCTCGTCGCCTGTTTGCTGCGGCACATCGGCATAAGCCGGACTATGCCACCAGAACAACAGTCCAGTGATAACGGCTAGCAGCCCCAGCAGGAAACGGCCGAGTTTTGGATAACTCATGGTGTATTCCTTTGGCTACGAACCCGCTTCTTCTTCGGGAACGGCCGTTGGCTCAGGTTCAGGTGTCGGCGTAGGTTGTGGTGGAGCATGATACCCCGTCGCCGCCTCAATCATCTCTTCCTCCGGCTTCACCTGGGCAAAACCATCAGGATTGTGACAACTGCCACAAGCAAATGTCAGCGAAAGCTCCGACAAAGCAGCCGTGCCATCTTCCGTAAACTGCCCCGCCTGCGTCGGATCAATCGCCATCAAATGGCTGCGAATATCGCCCGTATTCTGCTCCAGATCGCCCACAGCACTCTTGCCCACACGCGGCATATGGCAGTCAATACAATCAATAGCCAACCGTGCGTGCGTTTCATTTGGTTTATTATTAGCCTGCTGTTGATGGCAATTCTCGCAGCTTGTTTGCGTAGTTGGCATTCCTGCCTGCTCTAATTGGTACACACCCGTATGGGGATCATGGCAAACCACACAATCCATGGTGATATGTTTGCCCTGGAACAGCTCATCATACTGCTCTTGATAATGCACAAAGCCCTCAGCCGCATCTACTTGAGACACATCGCCCAGACTGTGACATTCAGCGCAAGCCTGCCCATCTCGCTCGATAATGGGCCTAAAAGCCAGCGGCGTATTAGCATGGAGACTACCCGGCCCATGACAGGCTTCGCACTGCACGCCGTCTAGCGCCCATGTACCCGCAATACCAGCACGGCCGTCCTGATTCCCCCGCGCCGAATAACCAGTCGTGTGGCAGTTGGCACAATCATAAGCCAGTTCAGCCTCACCAGCATGGTAGCCCACCCATTCATCACCCAACTCCACTTCCTCGTTAAAGAAGTTATATTGGGTTGTGGCGTTTTCATCTGCGCCTGTGATGATGTACCCATCCTGATCGAGGAATTGCACCTTGCGGTGATAGCCGCCCACCACATAACTGACATCGTTCCAGCTATACCCATCGGGCGGCTCGGAAATGTTGGTAAAGGGAAACTCGGGCGCTGTGCCGTTGCTAACGGCCGTTAACTGCCAGGGATGACCACTCTGCATAAAGACAGCAAAAAGTTCCTCATGACATTCAGCGCAAGCCTCACTGCCAATAAAAGAAGGGGGTTCATAGCTTAACCCATCCGCACCCGGCCCGCCAGGTGCACCTGGCGGGCCAGCTTCTCCGGCGGGGCCAGGCAAACCTTGTGGGCCTTCTGGGCCTTGCGGGCCAGTCTCCCCTGGGTCGCCCTGGCAGCCCACCAAAACCAAAGCTGCCACCAATATCATCAAAACAAGTAATCCAGACCTTCTATACATAACAACCTCCTTCAATCAAAGGGTCAATCCCGCGCCTAAAGCTTAGATGAGGATAAGTTCTTGAACAATGACAAACGTTATGAATACGACGTGATAATATTCTCTTGCCGTCTGTCCGTCAAGTTGCCCCTAAACCCCAACCTTACTATCATTACCAGCTTATTTCAAGTGAAATTTGGAGCAACCATGGCACAACAAAAACGACGTATGACGGCTGAAGATTTATATCGTATGGAACTGATCGCCGATCCTGAGCTATCCCCAGACGGCCGTTCTATCATCTTCAGCGTGCAGCGAGTAGACGAGAAAACCGAGAAGAAGTACATGAACCTGTGGCTCGTGCCCAGTGGGCGCGGTGCAGCCCGCCAGTTCACCTATGGCAATCAGCGCGATATGCAGCCACAATGGTCGCCAGACGGCCGTTTCATCGCCTTCCTCTCCAACCGCAAAGACGAAAAGCAGTTCCAACTCTACCTCATCCCCGTAGATGGCGGCGAAGCCCGCCCCCTCACCGATTTGCAAGGCAGCTTCGCCAGCTTTGCCTGGTCGCCCGACAGCAGCCAGATCGCCTTCGCCTTCCGCAAGAAAGATGCCGAAGCCATCGAGCGCGAAAAGGACAAACAAAAAAAGGAACTGGGCGTTGTCTCCCGGCACATCACCCGCGCCCGCTATAAATTTGACGGCGCTGGCTATCTGCCCAAAGAAGAGTTTCACATCTGGAAGGTAGCCGTCAGCAATGGCCAAACCACCCAGCTTACCGATGGCGATTTTTACAGCGAAAACGGGCCGCGCTGGTCGCCCGATGGCACACGCCTCTTCTTCCTCTCCAACCGCAGCCCCAATCCCGATTACGACACCCATCTGGTGGATGTGTACACCATTCCCGCCGACAAACCTTCGCCGCAAGAAGCATATCAAGCCTTGAACACACCCTCTGGAGCCAAATTTACCATGAGCGTGGCCCCAGACGGCCGTTACATCGCCTACCTCGGTCGTGAAGGCAAAGGCAACATCTGGCAAAACACCAAACTCTACATCTACCCCACCGATGGCAGCGGCCCCGCCCAAAACCTCAGCGCCGTGCTAGATGCCGAAGTGCAAAGCAACACCCTCACCGACACCGGCGACCGCCCCACCACCCCTCCCACCTGGTCGCTAGACGGCCAAAAACTGTATGTGCAAGTTACCGAACATGGGCGTGTAGATTTGCGCTGTGTAGACATCGCCAGCGGCGAATGGCAAACTTTCATTCGCGGCGGTGTGGTGGGCGGCTTCAGCTTTGATGCCCAGCAAACGCGGCTGGCTTATTGGTACGGAACCAACAGCGACTTAGGCCAGGTGTATGTGCGTGACATGAGCCAGGGGGCCGTCCGCCAATTGACCAAGTTTAACGAAAATTGGCTGCGCCGTGTGGACCTGGGCCAAATTGAGGAAGTCTGGTACAAGGGCGTAGACGGCAACGATCTACAGGGCTGGATTTTGAAGCCACCCGGCTTTGACCCCCAACAAAAATACCGCTCCATATTAGAAATTCATGGCGGTCCCTGGCTGCAATATGGCGAAGCCTTTATGCACGAGTTCTACTTTTTGGCGGCACATGATTACGTTGTTTACTTCACCAACCCGCGTGGCGGGGCTGGTTATGGCGAAGCCCACAGCAAAAGCATCCACCGCAATTGGGGCGTGGATGATTACCACGATGTGATGGCCTGGGCCGATTATCTGGCGCAGCAGCCTTATATTGACACAGAGCGTATGGGCATCACGGGCGGCAGCTATGGCGGCTACATGACGACCTGGACGATTGGGCACACGAATCGCTTCAAAGCGGCCGTTGGGCAGCGCGTGGTCAGCAATACCCTCAGCTTCTGGGGGTCATCCGATGTGGGCTATTTCTTTGAAGATGTGTGGAGCGGCAAGCCGCCCTGGGAAGATTTCGAGAGTTATTGGAATCAATCGCCCATGAAGTTTGTGGCCAATATCCAAACCCCCACGCTGGTTATTCACAGTGAAGAGGATTACCGCTGCCGCATTGAACAAGGGGAGCAGTTGTTTTTGGCCTTGCAAGAGTTGGGCGTCACCAGTGAGATGGTGTTATTCCCTGGTGAATCGCACGGGCTGTCGAGAATAGGCCGCACGGATAGACGCATTGTGCGCCTGAATCATATCTTGCGTTGGTTTGAGACCTATTTGTAGCTTTTACAGGAAACGGCCGTCCCCATTCATTTACGATTTGTGATCGACAGTTTACGATTGGACGGCCGTTTCCCACAAAACAACACCCCCTAAAAAGTCGTTGGGTGTCCGTGCTATAAACGTCGAATTGGTTGAACAAAAACAATTATACTCATAGCATGATCAAAAAAGTGCAGTTCCTCTTGTTTCCAATTTTCTTATGGTTAGCGGCTTGTAGGATTGTAACGTCTACTTCTGAACCAACGCTAGTTGTGGTAATTACGAATACAGTTGTGGCGACGGAAACGGCCGTTCCCCCTACAAGCACACCTACACTTGTACCCACACTAACACTCACACCCACTAACACCTCCCCCCCACCAGAACCTTCCGCCACACCCACTCCTACATTGACACCAACACCAGAATTAATGTGGCCAACGGACACGCTCTTGTTGGTACGTGACAACACCTTACAGCATAGACTACAAGTTAAGCTAATTTGTGAATTGTCAAGGCATAAAAAGGCTACAATTCGCGCATGACAAAAACAACTCAAAAGTCCAGAAGTACAGTCCGGCATACACGGGCTATTCAGGCCGATAGGCAAAAACGACCGCTCGTTGACAATTTAACCGATGACGTAGAAGCTCTATTTCGTAGCCTGGTTCATCCGCTCACAATGATGCAATGTGAGGTATTCCGGCAGATGGGTTTGCGCGAACGCACGCTCACACTTCCAGTGATGATGGCTCTATTGCTGAGTGCCGTTTGGCGGCAAATCGCCGCTGTGAATGAATTGGTGCGCCTGATTCGTGACGAAGCGATTCTCTGGGAAGAGCCCAAAAAGGTCAGCCAACAAGCTCTTGCAGAACGATTCAACACGCTGCCAGCTATCTTGTTTCTCAATGTCCTGAACCAGTTCTTGCCTTTGATGCAGCAACGATGGCAAAAACGGGAACGGCCGTTACCACCAGAAATTGCCTGGGCACAGGCGAGATTTACTACCTGCCTGATCGCCGATGGCTCAACGCTGGATGCGCTCATACGCAAAGTGGGCTTGCTGCGCGACCTGGAGAGCCATCCGTTGGCAGGCAAAATGACTGCCTTGCTCCATTTGGGGTCGCAACTGCCAGATAAAATCTGGTTTGAGGCGAAGGCGACCCGTCACGACCAGAGCTTTTGGGAAGCAATTCTGGCTCACATCCAAGCGGGAAGTTTGCTCCTGTTTGACCTAGGCTATACCAACTTTACCCGCTTTGGTCAATTGACCCAGAAGGGTGTCACTTTCATCACCCGTGCCAAGAGCAACTTGAAATATGAAGGAGCCCAAGTTCTGGTTAAAACACCCGTTTTTCGGGACACCATTGTCTGGATAGGGGCGGGCGATGACCGCCAGCAGGTGCGCCTGATAGAAGTACTCTATGGCAACACCTGGCGTCGTTTCCTGACCAACGAACTGAACCCTGAGCAATTGTCGGCTCGTTATCTGGTCGCCCTCTACTATCGCCGCTGGACGATTGAACGCGCCTACGCCACCATCAAGCGATTACTTGGTTTGGCCTACTTCTGGTGTGGTTCCCAAAATGCGGTGGAACTGCAACTCTGGTCTACCTGGATTGTCTATACCGTGTTAATTGACCTCTGTGACGAGGTTGCCGGATTGTTAAAGTTACCATTTGAGCGCATCTCTGTGGAGATGCTCTTTCGCTCGATTTACTATTACACCAAAGCCGTCGAGCGAGGCGATGGTCGACCTCTTCCTGAGTACCTGGCTGACCGCTCTGCTGACCTGGGTATCGTCAAACGAAAGCGAAAAAACGAGATGTCTGTGTTTGAATCATGGCCCTTGACAATTGCTTCAAACCCTTAACTTGTAACCGATGACCTTACAGCAATTAATGTTTGAAACGGGCGAGGTTACGACTTTGGTTGAAAATGTAAAGCCTCGTAGAATTTCTTATTCAGGTGACATAGTTGTGTTTGAGCGGGACATTGTATCCGACGAAGAATATGCACTAGTCGCTTTTCATATTCCTACCCAGTCTGAGATCGAAATATCGAGGACATCCGCTTCATTAACGTCTGTATTGAGGTCTAGTAATACAGCCATCTCTCCCAACGGCCGTTGGTTAACTTATGTGACTGGCGACTCTCAAGATTCGGCCGTGATAACGGTTCGAGAGATAATAATTCAAGGTCAACAATTGACTCTCAGCGAACCTGTTTTAACAATAACTCAAGGAAACGGTTGGAATTGGCCTTACGATTATATGATGTGGCCGACGGAAAATGAAATCAGTTGGAGTGATGAATCTGGAATATGGATTGCCGATCTAAATAGTAGCTCTATCGAACCTGTTGTAGCCATTGCTCCCAGCGCAAATACTTTCCTTATGGCTTCGCTTAATCCAGCTGATTCAGATAAAGACCCTGTCCCTGTCTTTACCACGTTCATACCTTATCTGTGGTCTCCAGACGGCCGTTATCTACTGATTGAAGAACACTTTTTTGAGTATGGGGAACTGCGCGTTATCGAACGTGACACGAATCGCATCATAGAAGTACCTGAATCTACCATTGGGCCAATAAGTGATGATGCACTTTGGCTAGATGAAACAACGCTACTCCATTATCAGGCATCTGGAACTATTCATATTTGGCACATAGACCCAAATCGCGATCCCTTCATGACTCTCCAAAAAAACATTCCTGCTGTTTCGATGGGTTATGTGGGAGAACTTTGGTTTTTTAACAACCATGTTCAAGCTTCTGATTATGTTACCCTCTATGAGGTTAATTTAGAAACGGGCGAGTTAACTGAATTAGTCCATGATATCGGTTGGCCTCTCTATTGGTCTCCAAATGGGCAACATGTCCTCTGGAATAATATGACGCTCATTGATGGTGAAAGGCAAGATCATGTTTATTTGTCTGATCTACAGAACAAACCAATTGAATTGGATGATGTTTTGGGATTGAATTCCTGTTGTTGGTATTGGTATGAGGAATAAATTGATACTTAGCGAAGACCATTAGGGTTCAAAATGACTGGCTTAGTGTGTGGCGCAGCGGCACTGTATTCAAATTTAACCCATCTTAAAAGTGGAAGGCGTTATTCGGCTGGTCGTCAACTTACAAAGGGGGAACTTGTAACCACTATAGAGAGACGCACCAGATCAGATCTCGCGTATGGGGGCACACGAACAGGCGGATCGTGTGATTGAATCATATTTTGCATTGGTTTGACGAGTATCTATAACAGATGGGTCAATGAAATCAGCAAGAGGACGAGGGTGATGAGGGCAAAAATGCGTTTGTATTGGAGGGCTTTTGTTATTTGCATCGCTTGTTCCTTGTAAGGTGTGATAGTTTTACAGTAACGGCCGTTTATTAAACCATCTATTACTTGCTTTACTATGGCGGTAGTAGGATGGTCACATAATCGGCCGTTTCCCCCCTCAATCTCTCCCCTGTCTCTGCCTCATACAACCCCACGCGCAGCGACAATTCGCCGCCTTGCCGTTCGGCTGGCACAGCCAGTTGATGTTCATCCACAATGAACTCGCCCACCGCCCAGCCCGTTGTCGGGCGCGTCCAGTTGGCGGGTTCACCATCGGCCTGGGCCAAAATCGTGCCGTTCTCGTCCACCAGATGGACGAAGACGCGGTAACTCGTGGTCATCTCAGCGTTGGCTTGCCAGAGGAGGGTAAGGGGGGAGAGGGTGTAGCCGATGAGGGTGGCTTGGGGTGTACCGTCAGGCAGAGTGAAGGGGGTGTTGACGGCCGTTGCCACCCCAGGCTGCGTAAAAATCCGCGGCGGCGCATTCACCTGCAACTGGCCCAAAGCAACCCCATCCAAGTCAAAGGTATACGCCCCACTTTCCAAGCTGGCGGGCAGAGTGACGAGGTGTTGGCTGCGATAACGGCCGTTGGGCAGCACCACCTCCCACACACGCACCACTTCATTCCCTAATTGCAGCGACAAAGGCAGCCGCTCACCCGCGCTCTGCGCCCAAAAGAAGGTCAGCAGCACCGGCTCACCCGGCTCCGCCACCTGCCGATCCTGGTTATAACCAAGCAACTGCGCTGAACCAACGGCCGTTTCCAACCGATATTGGGGCGCAAATTCCGGGGCAGCAGGGGGTGGGGTAACAGTGATTGTGCCCAGAACGGCCGTTGGCCCCAACACAACCCCCGTGCTCACATCCGTCAACGTCACCGGCTGCAACGACTCACGCACAAACAACGTCAACAGCAAGCGATATTCCCCCGGCGGTGTTCCCGGCAAAACAGCCACCTCACGGCTGTCCCAAGCCCACTGCCCTGGCTGCCAAAACGGCGTGGGGGGCACATCCTCATACAGACGGGGCCGCTGCGTTTCCTTATCACTCCACACCAGCCCCGCTTCATCCACCAGCCACACATTGGTCTGGTAAGTGGTGCTGGGCGGCGCAACGGCCGTCCAGGCCATATCCACATCAAACAGCCCCCCCGATTCTACTTCCGTCCGGTTCAAGTTATAACCCCACAGCCGCAGCCCATCCCCCTGCACCGCGAGCGGCACCGCCAAATCCGGCACAGACGGCCGTCTAAACAAACTCTCCCCCCTATCCACCCACAACACCTTCCCCAGCAACAACCCCGCTCCCACCAACACCAACGCCATCACCTCACCCCTCACCACCTGCCCCTTGCCCCTTGCCCCTTGCTCCTTGCCCCTTGCCACCTGCCCCTTGCCCAGCACAACGGCCGTCACCACCACCCCCGCCAGGGCCATCACACTCAGCCCCAGCAGCACCGTCCGCAGCGGCGTAGACTGCCAGCGCACAGCCAATGTATGCTCACCGGCAGGCACAGCAAAGGTGATCAGCCCTTCTGGATCGCTTGGTTCAATGGGCACAGGTTCGCCATCCACAACGGCCGTCCAACCTGGAAAAGCAAAGGTCAAATACCGCGCCGTAAAGGGTTCCGGCGCGTCCACATGCACCGCTGCGGCCAGATTCTCATACGTTATGTCAACAATTGCTGTGTCGGCGGGGAAAACGGCCGTATCCCACCGCGCAATCTCCCCACCCGCCCCATAATCTGCCACCAGGGGTGATGTCTGCGGACGCTGCTCCACCGTCACCGGAAAATAACTTCCCTCCGGATCAACTCCGACCAACCCCGTCTCCGCCTCATAACGATGCACCGTGTTAATGGTGGGGAAAGCTGGCTCTTCACAAACGGCCGGGTAAAGCAGTGGCAACGCCTCCAAAACCAACAGGACGAGGGCTGCGTAAAACGTAAAACGTAAAACGTAAGGGGTAAATCGTAAATCGCAAATCGTAAATCGTAAATCGCAAAGCCCCACTCCCGCCAACATCGCCAGCGGCAAGGCCGCCCGCCCCACAAAGCGCCAGGGGAACTGCGTAAAATCAATCAGTGGGATGTTTTCCCACAGCCACAGGGAAGCAGGTAAGGCCAAGAAAAGGTAAACGGCCGTTACCCCCACCATCAACCCCACATGCCAATCCTGTTCCCGATCTGCCCTTTGCGCCTTTGCGCCTTTGCGGGAGACAAGCCAACGGGCCACCCCCAACACCGCCAACGCCACCGGCACCCACCCCAACCGAAACGGCAGCGGCGGATTCAACAGCGACGGGTCTTCAATCGGCACTGGCGCAAAAATCTCGCCCAACGTGGCAAAATTATAATGAAAATCATTATTGCGCGTCGTTGTGGATTGGCTCAACGTCACCGCATCCATCTCCAGCAAGGCCCCACCAGTATAGAAGCTGGTCATGCCTAAACCCAGGCCAAAGAGGAGGAGAAGACGAACGGCCGTTACCCGCCAACGCACCTCATGCAGCCAGCCAATCATCACCAGATAAACCAGCAAAAAGGGCGTAAACAACAGCAGCGAAATATTATGGCTCAACGACAGCAGCGCCAAAGCCAACACCGCCGCCACAAAACTGCGCCAACTGCCCCCCACCAGCCAACGCCGGCCAATCCACAGCAGCAGCGGCAGCAGCGGCAGAGCCACCGACTCCGGCGAATTGCCCCGAATCAGCGCATCCACCAGCACATACGGCGCTGCCATATAGGCCAGCCCCGCCACCAACCCCGCCCGCGCCCCAAACAGATCGCGCACCCACAAATACATAAACCAACCCGCCGCCCAAATGCAGACGATATACAACAAATTCTCGGCAGCCGGCAGCGGCACGCCCAGCAAATGGGGAATTAAGCTGGCATACAGCGGCACAGGTTCACGGTACACAAAGAAGGGATAGCCATACCCAAAGGCCAGATCGGGCAGCCAACGGCTGAAAAACAGCCCATTCTCCCAGGCATGGCGCATGGCGGCGATGCGGTGGTAGTGAAGATGGCCGTCGTGGGTGCAGGGAACGGCCGTCCACCGGAACAGCGGTGTCACCAACGGCAGCCCCCACAGCGTCATCATCAACAAATGCCAAACTCGTTCGGGTAATCGGCGCATTCAACCCATTTTATCCAGAAATAAGGCAGAGGCGAGTTGAGGGAAGAAGCATCATATCGCAATCGCGGAATTGCGTTATGATGCGATTACGCCTTAAGGTGGCGGAGGACGTGCTGGTGCTGATCGGCCGTTATGCGGCCCGCCGCTTCTAAATGGGCCAAAATCTCCGTCAGAGAAATCACAGCGTGGAAGTTGTAACCAGCGGCGCGAATGTTTTCGGCCCCGCCCTGCTCCCGGTCTATCAGCAGCACGGCATCGGTGACGTGCAGGCCCACCTGCTGCACCGCTTGAATGGTTTGTAAGATGCTGTCGCCGGAGGTGGTTACGTCGTCAATGACAACGGCCGTTTGTCCCACCTCCCACTTCCCCTCCACCAACTTACCCGAGCCATACGCCTTGGGCGTTTTGCGCGGATAAACCAGCGGGATGTCCATAGCCAAAGAAACGGCCGTGCCAATGGGCAAGCCCGCCAGCGGAGCCGTGGTGATAATATCAAATTGCAGCTTCTCCAAGACGGTGCGATAGGCCGCCGCCGCCTGCCGCAAAGCGTGCGGAAAAGAGGCCAGCAGCCGCAAATCAATGTAAATGGGTGAAATTTTGCCGCTGTGCAGCTTGAATTCGCCAAGGCTGACCGCGCCAATATCGTACAAAGTGAGGGCAAGTTGTGCAGTTATCATGCCGGGGATCATGGCACAAGGTGAGGAGATTTTCAAGCGGTGGCGTGCCGCATTTTGTATTTGAGGTCTTCAACGGCCGTTACCCCAAAACCCAGCCGCTCATACAACCGTTTAGCCGCCTCGTTGGCCTTCAGCACATGCAGCATCACCGGCCGCTGCTGCAACTGAGCCTGCTGAATGATGTCTTGAATAACGGCCGATCCAATCCCCCGCCCCTGAAACGCGGGCAGCACCTCAATCAGGCCAATGTAAATGGCCCCTTCCCGCTCCTCCAGCAGCACCACCCCCACATCCTGACCTTCAAAAACAATAATCTGCCGCCCCTGTGTCCCAAACTTTTGGGCGAAATAATCCCGCTGCCAGGCATCATTCCATGCCCCCCAGGTAGCCTCCACCGACGGACGGATGGCCGCTTTGTGTAACTCGTAAAGAAAATCAAAGTCTGCGAACACAGCCGGGCGCAGTTGGTACATGGGCTGATTTACTGGATCATCTGGTGAACCATTTGGGCTAACTGGCTGAGATCAGGCGGCTTGGCTAGGCTGTCTACACGCCCCAGAGCTTTTAACGGCACAATTTCTTGATCTAAAGGATGACCACTCACCAAAATCACGGGGCAAGATAGTTGCCGCCGCTGCAAGGCATGGAACAGTTCAATACCGCCCATCTCTGGCATGACTACATCACTGATGATAAGGGCTGGTTTGAAATTGTTTTGGTCAAGGACATTGAGGGCCTGACGGCCGTTGGGCACATCCACCACCTGATAATTCAGCATCTTCAAACTATCAGACATTACTTCCCGCACCGATGGGTCATCCTCCACCAATAAAATCATCTCCCCACGCCCCAAAAGCAGATCTGTGCTGCCCTCACTCACCACATCGTCCTGTTGTTCATACAAGGCCGGAAAATAAATCGAGAACGTCGTACCCTCACCCAGTTTAGTTTGGACATCAATCTGGCCTTCGTGCTGTTTCACAATGCCATAAACCTGTGCCAGCCCTAGTCCTGTGCCCTCACCCGGCCGTTTGGTGGTGAAAAACGGTTCAAAAAGATGGGGTTTAATCTCATCGGCGATGCCTGTGCCCGAATCCGTCACCATCAAGCACACATAATCACCAGCCTCCATGGGCGGGATGGGAACTTCATGCGTGTCAAAATGCTGACGCTTGATGGTTATATCCAGCCTGCCCCCACCGGGCATGGCATCACGGGCATTGAGGGCCAGGTTCATCACGGTGTGTTGAATGCGGGTCAGGTCGCCATTGATGACACAGTTTTGGTCATCATGGGAAAGGGTGACGGTGATGCTTTCGGGTAAGGTACGCTGTAATAGTTTGACATGTTCTTTAAGGAAGGTGATGAGGTTTAACGGCCGTCTCTCCAACACAGTACGGCGGCTAAAATCCAAAATCTGGTCAATCAGCTCCGCCGCCCGTTTCGCCTGCTTCACCATCGTATCCAACCGCTCCTGCACCCGCAGCGGCAAACCCGGCGTTTGCAGAGAAATCTGAGCATACAACACAATCACCGCCATAATATTGTTAAAATCATGAGCAATACCCGCCGCCAACTGCCCCACCGCCGCCAACCGCTGCTGCTGCTGCAACTGCTCCTCCGCCTGACGGCTGGCCGTCACATCGCGCAAAATACTGCCAGCCATATACCCCTTCTCCGTCTTAATGGGAAAAGAGAGCGTCTCCACAATACTGCGATGACCATTTACATGATAGTAATAAGCATCTACAACCTTATTCAGCCAGGGAGCCTCACCCGTCGCATAAAAATCAATCAACTCCTGCTTGAAAATATCAAATTCAATAGGGGCATCTTTCTCAGAAGGCGCCGCCAACTGCTGCTGCACATCCCAAGAGGGCCGGCCCAAAACAGCCAGCCGTGTCAACCCCGTAATACGCTCCGCTCCATGATTCCACTCAATAATCAGCCCTTGCTCATCCGTCAGAAAAATCCCATCGGTAGATTGTTCGATCACACTGCGGAAGCGCTGTTCACTCTCCTTCAGTGCTTTTTCAAACTGCTGCCGCTCAACCATATGCCGCCATTCACGCAAGGCCCGCTCGGCAATACGCGGCATATCCATCAGCGAATCGGCCGATTTCACCACATAGTCCAACGCGCCCGCCTTCATCGCATCAACCGCCACTTGCTCATCCCCATGACTGGTCATCAGCACAATAGGAAAGGAAAACTGGGACTTATTTTTGGACAAAAATTCTATGCCTGTGCCATCAGGCAGCAGAAAATCTACAATGACTAAATCAGGGGTTGAAGCCGCAATATGCTTTTGGGCTTCTCGTAAGTTATGCACAACGGTCAGGTCTATACGACCGCTTCTCGATTCAAAGGCACGACGAATTAATTCTGTATGTGCAACATCATCCTCAACCAATAAAATCTGAACCTTGTCAGCCATAAACGGCCTCCATCACGACAGTTGGTGGTGATTCCAATTAAGCCAGTAAAATCCTAGTTCATCCATCAGTTGCATGAATTCATCAAAATCTACTGGTTTGACCAGATAGCTATTGGCGTAGTTCTGATAGGCTTTCTGCACGTCAGCTTCAGCTTCTGAGGTAGTGAGAATGATAACAGGTATATGTTTTAGCTCAGTCGAAGCTTTGATCTCTTTTAGCACCTGAATACCATCAATTTTGGGCATACGAATATCCAACAAGATAACGTGGGGGCGTGGGTTTTGCAGAGCATCGTTATAAGGCCCACGCTGAAAGAGGTAGTCGAGGGCAACTTCGCCATCATACGCATGATAAATATCATTGGGCACTTTGTGATCTTCCAGACTACGGATAATCAGTTCCGCATGAGCGGGGTTGTCTTCAACAAGCAGAATTTTTAACAGAGCACCGGTCACTTTTTTCTCAAGCATAACTTCTTGATACCTCTCGTGGGAATTATACGAGATTTTTTGCTTTACAGCTTAATCTTATCTTCTTCTCAGTGCAAGCAAATCACAACAGCAATCCACTAAGAAACTTGGATTTTCGTTTGGCTTTCAATCATACAGCAAAAATCAGCATTCTTTTATCATCTTACAAAAATCTATCTTCGGGGATAATGATTTCTTCCTAATTTGCCCGTTTAGAAGTTCAACTTCTTCCATACCCTCCGGGAGGCTTTGTAATGGAGGCTGCCTCTGGTGAAACCTCCCGGAGGATTCGCTAAGAATGAACTGAACTAAACATTACCCTCCGGGAGACTTTGTAATGGAGGCTGCCTCTGGTGAAACCCTCCCGGAGGATTCGCTAAGTGAGCTAAGGCATGAAAATTTAAGGGTCTTTAGGATTTGAAGGGATGAGCGGTATTTGTGGTAGGGTCGAGGCGTGCCTCGACCCTACATTGGGTGTCAGCCCCATGAATTCCCAAAGATCCGAAAATTTAATACCTTACAGGAGACTGGAGATTGGCGATTGGGGACTGGGCTAATCTCCAATCTCCAATCGCAGTTTCGTAGATTATTCATAGGACTTACGCAGTTGCTCTGGCCGGTGTCACACCGCGCCAGACAGGTGGCTCGGCCAGGAGGCCGGCCACAGCACTTCAAGTACGTAACTCCTAATTCAATCCTCATTCCTAAGCACTGAAGGGCAGGTCTATGAGAAGATGTACGCGCCATAACCAACGACGCGGTCGCGGGGGCCACCGGTGTCGCCGGAGTTGCGCAGGTCTATGGTTTGGGCTTGCCAGTGGTGTTGGCGGGCGAATTGCAGCAAGCCGCAAATGGGATAACGGCCGCATGCCTGCTCTACGGCTGCGGGCTGCAACTGTTCAATGGCTTGAGAGGTGGTTCTGTCTAGCTGCTGGGCGGTGTGGTAATCATAATAGTGGCTGAGATCGGAGCTGATGACGATGAGGGTGTGGGGCGTGTAGAGGGTGGTGAGGAGGTGGGTGAGATCGGCCGTTTCCACCACCCCCACCACAAAGGGAACCAGCTCAAAACCGGGACACACCATTTGCAGGAAAGGCAAATGCACTTCTAAACCATGTTCACGGAGATGGGCCTCGTCCATCAGTTGGACGGAGGGGAGGGTGAGGCTGGTTTGCACGGCCGTTACAGCCACCACCACCTCACCCAAAGGCGTGGCAAACACTTCAGCACTGCTGGCAGCAATGCCCTGCAAACGGACAGTGTGCGCCGGGCCAAGCAACAGCACACGCTGGAAGCTGGCTCCTTGCAGCCGCGCATAAGCCGCAGCCGCAATGGGGCCAGAGAAGCGATAACCAGCATGGGGGGCGATGATGGCTTTGGGGGTGGGGCCGCTGCCGCTGGCCTGCGCCAAAAAACCGCGAATCATGGCTTGCAGTTGGTCGGGTTGAGCGGGGTAGAATTGTCCGGCAACGGCCGTTTTCCGAATTCGCATCTTTATGCCTGTGAGACTAGAGACTGGGGGCTAGAGACTACCCAGTCTCCAATCTCTAGTCCCCAGTCTCCAATAAGTTATTTTTGTCCGAACCCATAGTATAATACAGACATGACAAACCATCCTACCCACTACTGGCACACCCTGGCCGACGGCCGTATTCAATGCGACGTTTGCCCCCGCGCTTGCAAGCTAAAAAACGGCCAGCGCGGCCTCTGTTTTGTGCGCATGGCCGAGGGGGATGAGATTGTGTTAACCACATACGGCCGTTCCAGCGGCTACTGCATAGACCCCATCGAGAAAAAACCCCTCAACCACTTCCTGCCCGGAACCCCCATCCTCTCCTTCGGCACAGCCGGCTGCAACCTCTTCTGCAAATTCTGCCAGAACTGGGACATCAGCAAATCACGGGAAATTGACACCCTGGCCGACGCTGCTTCACCAGAGACCATTGCCCACGCTGCCCACGAATTGGGCTGCCGCAGCGTGGCCTTCACCTACAACGATCCCGTCATTTTTATGGAATACGCCATAGACGTGGCCCAGGCTTGCCACGAAGTGGGCATCAAAGCAGTGGCCGTCACCGCTGGCTACATCTGCGACGAGCCGCGTGTGGAATTTTACCGGCACATGGATGCCGCCAATGTGGATTTGAAAGGGTTCACGGACTCCTTTTACGAGAAGCTGTGTGCAGGCCAGTTACAGCCGGTGTTGGACACATTGCTTTACCTGAAACAGGAAACAGATGTCTGGTTGGAAATCACCAATCTGCTGATTCCCGGCCAAAATGATGCGGATGAGGAGTTGGAGGCGATGACGCAGTGGGTGGTGACGGCATTAGGGCCGGATGTGCCGATGCACTTTACGGCCTTTCATCCAGATTACAAGATGATGGACATTCCCGCTACGCCAGCAGCCACGCTCAGCCGAGCGCGGGCTATTGCCGTTAAGAATGGGGTGCATTATGCCTACACGGGCAATGTGCATGATGCGCATGGCGGCAGCACCTATTGTCACAACTGCGGCCAGCCGGTGATTGGCCGAGACTGGTATGTGCTGACGGGGTGGGGGTTGGATGGAAACGGCCGTTGTCAAAACTGTGGCACACCCTGCGCTGGTGTCTTTGAGGCCAAACCCGGAACCTGGGGTCGTCGCCGCCAGCCCGTGCGCTTAGGAGATTTTTGATGAACTGGCGACCAGTAATTTTCTGCCTTCATAAATTGGGGGCAAGCAGCAAATGGCAGGCAAGCATATTCCGCCACTTGCCAATTGCCACTTGCCACCTGTCACCATCCCCATGAAACTCCCCCGCTCCCTCTCCCGCAATCTGCGCTGGCGGCGCTTTCGCGCCAGCGTCCGCGACACCCTCTTACTCGTGCGGGAGTTTGCCTGGCCCCTGTTTCTCTTTTCCCTGGCCATGATCGGCGGCGGATTCCTCTACTTTTCGCTGGCAGCGCCCACCCCATTTGCCGCCGCCAATCGAGCCGAGGCCATCTATCTCATCATCAGCCTCACCTTTTTACAGCCGTTGGGCGATTTTCCCGATGTCTGGTATTTGGAAATCTTTTTCTTTCTTATGCCTATCGTTGGCCTCAGTATTTTGGCACAGGGATTGGCCGATTTTGGCTTTTTACTGTTCAATCGTCATGCACGCAGCAAGGAGTGGGAAATGGCAGTAGCCTCAACATTGAATAACCATGTCGTTTTAATTGGCCTAGGCCATCTGGGCTATCGTGTGGCACGGCAGTTGGTGGAGATGGATCAGGATGTGGCCGCGATTGAGCTAAATCCGAAGGAGGATTTGATTACCACCACCCAGGCGATGGGCATTCCGGTGATTGCCGATGATGCCCGCAACGATAAGGCCCTGACCGGTGCTGGGGTGAGCAAGGCTAAGGCGATTGTGTTGTGCACGCAAAATGACAGCCTGAATCTGCAAATCGCCCTCAAAGCCCGCAAGATGAAGCCCGACATCCGCGTGGTGATGCGGATTTTTGACGATGAGTTTGCCCAAATGTTGGAAGATCAGTTTGGCTTTAAGGCGATGAGTGCCACATTTATGGCTTCGCCCTCGTTTGCGGCGGCGGCGGCGGGGGTGGATATTACCCGGCCGATTACGGTGGAGGGTGAGGCGTTTAGTCTGGCGCGGTTGAATGTGCGGGAAAAGTCGGGGCTGATCGGCCGTTCGATGGCCGACATCGAGCAAAAGTACGACCTGAGTGTGGTGCTGCATCGCCAAAACCACGATTCGGACTTTCATCCGTCTGGCGAGAAGGTGCTGCAAGCGGGGGATGTGCTGGCTGTGTTGGGCGGGCCGGAGGAGATCGGCCGTTTACTGAAGGATAACTGACATCTACTAGACATGGGTGAGAAGAAATCTCTCGTAGATAAGGAGAATGTGCAGTGACACAATTGCCTGAATCTAAAAAAGAATCGAGTGATGAAAAACTAAAAAAGTTCCAAGAAGTATCTGAGATAGTAGCCTTTATGCTTTCAAGCTTGTCACACGAAGTACGAACTCCCACAACCCTCATCAAAGGCTATGCAAATTTATTGCTTCACCAAGAACTAGGGCCGTTAAATGAGAAACAAGCTGAGTCTGTGAATGCTGTTTACCAGGCTGCCCAAAGATTAAGCAGAATTTTTGATGAGATCACTACGATGTATCACATTGTACAGTTTCCCAATTGGCAAATGAGTGAACCCAAAGACGTAAATCTGGATCATCTTGTTAACCAACTCAATGTATCAGTTATTGAGGGAAAAAAGAGCTTTGGACATCTTCCACCTGTTTCGGTTGATGAACATTTGACGCAATTAATCTTAGGAAAATTGTTGTTGCTGCCATATGTTGATTACGAGCGAAAGATTTTCATGGAAGTAGTGAGTGGTTCCACTCACGTATTGTTGCAAATTCTCATCCAGGGGGATACAGATTTTTATGTCTTTGAAAATGATCCTATATTACTTTGGGCAAGTATGAGTTTTGAGCAGCAGGGCGGTTACTTGGAATGGGAACGACCAAATAATAATAGCTTGCTATTAACAATTGGATTGCCGATTTACCAAAATGATTCCGCTGATAAGGGGTAAGTCTTGAAGATGTTTTCTTTTCTTCGTACTACACAACAATATTGGTTGATAGGGTTGTTGATTTTGTGGGCTGTTTTTTTGTTTGGCGGCTTTATTTTTGGTTCAGGTGAGCGGCGGATGCCGACCTGGACGCGGATGGTGTCATCGGCCGTTTTAGTCATAGCCGCCTGGAGTTGGTTCGTGGTTAACCGGGGCAACTTCTCTCTGCTGTTGGCCCTGGGTATGACGCTGGGCTTTGTGGGCGATTTGTGGCTGGCGGGGGTGCTGCCATTCGGCCGTTCCGTCATCGGCGGCATTGTGGCCTTTGGCATCGGTCACATCTTCTACATCAGTGCCATTCTCACCTTTGCCAACCAACACAAGCTCAATGCGCCCGGTGCTCGTTGGTTAGCCCTGGCTGGCTGGCTGTTGATAGGGCTGATTGGCTGGTATGTCGTCGTCTTTCGCGGCCAGGAGGTGACGATGCTGCACTGGGCGGCTCTACCCTATGCCCTGCTGCTGGCTAGCACGGCTGGCCTCGCCACTGGCCTAGCCCTGCAATCTTCCCATTTCGTACCGATGGCTCTTGGCGCAGCCCTCTTCCTCCTCAGCGATCTCATTTTGGCGGGCGAACTGTTTAGCGGCTTGCAATTTCCCCTGATCGGCGATGTCATCTGGCTGACGTATGGCCCTGGGCAGGCTTTGATTGTGTATGCGGCCAGTGCTGTCTATCACTTTGGCTGATTGCGGGCGAATGAATTCGCGGCGACGACTGCGAAGTCGGCCTTCGCCGACTGAGTAGCCTACGATACAATTGGCCCTCTATGAAGGCAATTTGGCAGCAGCCGCGCCTGGCGGCCCTCAAACTTTACGTTTTACGTTTTACGTTATTATTCATTTTCAGTCTGGCCGCCACCCGTCTGCTCTATGAGGGGATTTTTCCGAACTGGTTGTGGTTAGCACGGCCGTTTCCCGCCACCCTCTTTGCCCTCGCCCTCACCCTCATCATCCACCTCCTCCTCTCTCCCCTCTCCCCTCTCCCCTCCTCCCTCCTCACCCCCCTGCTCCTCAACCTGTTCGTCATCTTCAACCCCACCGTTGATCTGGTACAAAGTCGGCTTATTTTGGCGGCTTCGGTGTGGTTAACGGCCGTTCTCATCACCCACCACCACCGCACCCTGCGCCCCTTCCCCTGGTTTGGCCTCACCTTCATCCTGGCTGGGCTGCTGCCCATCTACCTGCTAACCATGCCCCACACCGTAGGCCGCGCCGACACCTTTGAATTCCAGGTAGTGGCCCCGCAGTTGGGCATTGCCCATCCTACCGGCTATCCCCTTTATCTGCTGCTGGCGAAGGTGTTCACCTTCATCCCCTTTGGCTCAGTGGCCTGGCGCATTAATTTGGCATCGGCCGTTTTAGCCTTGGCCGCCCTCACCATCCTCTACCTCATCATCCTGCAACTCGATTTTCGCCCGCTGCCCGCCCTGCTGGGCGCGGTGGCTGTGGGGCTGACCCCCACCTTTTGGAGCCAGGCGATTGAGGCGGAGGTGTATGCGCTTCATGCACTGGTGGTGGTGGTGGCACTTTGGCTGATTTTGCAAATAGGAGACTGGGGACTGGGGACTGGAGACTGGAGACTGGCACTTGTTTTGGCTTTTGTAGTTGGAATGGGGTTGACGAATCATTTGACGACGGTTTTCCTTATTCCTGCTGCCGTCGCGGCTACGATTTTTGCCCTTCACAAATACGGTTCGTTAAAAGATGTTTACCGCTTACTGATTACCGATTACTGGCTGCTGCCCAAACTGCTGCTGGCGGCCATTGCTCCGCTTACGCTGTACGCTTACCTACCGCTGCGCTGGGCGGCGGTGAATGAGGACAGAATGGGATTCGGCCGTTTTGTGGATTGGGTGATAGGCGGCCGTTTTCAAGGTGCGTTGCAGTGGTCGGCCTGGCGCACCGACTTTACCCGCTACGAGGTGGTGGGTCGGCTGTTCGTAGAAAATTGGGGCTATGTGAATCTGGCCTTGGCGGTGGTGGGATTGATTTATTTGCTGCGGCGGCGTTGGCGCACGGCCGTTCTCCTCCTCATCACCTGGTTCGGCTTCAGCTTCTACGCCCTCAACTACTACGTCCCCGATCTCGCCGTCTTCCTCATCCCCGCCCAACTCATCATCGGCATTTGCTGGGCGGCGGGGGTGATGGCAATAGGGGGGATTGGGAGACTGGAGACTAGAGACTGGAGATTAGGCTCTAGTCTCCAGTCTCTAGTCTCCAGTCTCCTCTTCCTTTCCGTTCTGCTGCTTGCCATCCGCCACTGGCCGCAGCTAGACCGCTCGGCTGAGGATGGGCTGACGCAGTGGGGAACGGCCGTTCTCCACCTCCCCCTCGCTGAAAATGCCGCCATCCTGGCCGACAGCGAAAAAATCGCCCCACTCTACTACTTGCAGCAGGCCGAAGGAATGCGCCCCGATTTGGACATCATGGTGCTGCCCGATGAAGCTGCTTATCGTGCCGAGCTAAACGGCCGTATCGCCCACCAAACCATCTACCTGGCCCGCTTTCTGCCGGGGCTGGAAGGTGCTTACCACCTGCGCTCCGTCGGCCCGCTGACGGAGGTTAGCACCGAGCCGCTGCGCCAACTGCCGCCAACTGCCACCCCCATGGCTCTGGATTTCGGCCCGATTTCGCTGCTTGGTTACGAGATGGGCGAGCTGTTTGCCGAGGGGCAAACGGCCGTTACCCTCTATTGGCAGGCCACACAGCCCCTCACCCAATTGCAGCAAGTGTATCTGCGCTGGGAAGAGAGCCAGACAGCCACCGCCGGGCAGCACCCAGCCAACAACAATTACCCCACACTGGCCTGGAAGGGTGACGAGATCGTGGCCGATTTTCATCTGCTGCCCAATCCCATTGCGGGCACGGGGCAAACTGTGGGGCTGCACGTGGCCCTCGCCCCGCCTTTCACGCCCGCCAGTGATCTGGCCTGGCAGTTGGTCACAGTGGTGGACATTCCGCCCACAGGGCAGATTGAAGGGTTACGGCCGTTACGCGCCCAATTTGCCAACGCCGTGCTGACCGGCATCCACATCCCCGCCACCATCCGCCCCCAAACCCCGCTGCCCGTCACCCTCACCGGCTTTGGCGATCCCCACACCATCAGCCTACAGCTATCAGCCTCCTCGCGCCCCGCGCCCCGCGCCCCGCGCCCCGCGCCCCGCGCCCAACCGCCCTTCACCATGCAAACCGAACTGGACACCAATTGGGCAAACGGCCGTTACGCGCTCATCGCCCAGTCGCCAGAGGGAGCGGTTTGTGGGTGGTGGCAAACGGCCGTCACCCACTGCATCATCGGCGAAGTCGAAATCAGCGGCGTGCCCCTGCCGGCTGAGGCCACCAATTACGAAGACAAAATTGCCCTTCTGCGCGTTGAACTCGCCACCAACGAACTGCAACCGGGCGGGCAGTTGCCCCTCACCCTGCACTGGCAAAGCCTGGCGGCGATGGATAAGGATTACACCGTTTTCATTCAGGTGCTAAACGAGCAAGACCAAATTGTGGGGCAGGTAGATGCCTGGCCGCTGCAAGGCACATTGCCCACCAGCCAATGGTCGCCCGGTGATACGATTGTGGACCCCTACCTGGTGCAGCTTGCCAGCCCCCTGCCCCCTGGCACATACCGCCTGATTATTGGCTGGTATCTATTGGCGGATGCCCGCCGCCTCACGGTACTCGATGAGAACGGCCGTGCGCTAGATGATAAATGGGTCGTCCCCAATTTGTATGTGCCCGCGCAATAAAAAAGCCCTGCTAATTTTGAGCAGGGCTTTTTTATAGTTTCTGTGATGTTTGCTTAAGCCTTTTTGAGTACGGGCAAACCATTCTTGGTTTCACTAACCTGATAGCCAGCGGGTACAGCATCAAGGACACCATCTTTGGCTTCTTTGGCGAAGAAGTAGATAGTTTGGCTACGGCCGTTCTTCAACGTCGTTTCACGTTGATGTAAATAGTAGGTTGTCCCTTTTGAATTTTGAACACTGTATGCCATTTTTTTAATTCCTTCCTTTACATAAGAATTTTGTCTCAGGTGGTTCTCTCCTGAACGTGACCATATTAAAACAAACGTATCTGGAAAGCAAGGGGGAAAAGGCGATTTACCAGAGAGGAATCGTTTTTTCATATTTCATTCACGACAGATGGCTTACGGCAAGATACAGACACTTTTATCAAGTGTGCTTTCGTTCAAAACAGTAAATTGACCACAACTATGTTATCATACCCGGCAATCATGAATACAGTTTGGGATGATGAAACGAGTATGGAGAGCGAATTTGCAACGCGGGTACTGGCTCTACACATTGAAAATTCCCCTTTAGCTGTGATTGAGTGGGACAACCAGTTTCACATTAAGCGCTGGTCTAAACGAGCGGAGGAGATGTTTGGCTGGACGGCGCAAGAGGTGGTGGGCAAGCACCCGCTGGATATTGGCTATATTCATGAAGAGGATATGGCAGGGGTTCATGAGGTGGTGTCTCAGTTAATAGAGGGGCATCGTACACGCAGCATCAACCGCAACAGAAATTACCACAAAAACGGCCGTTTACTCCACTGCGAATGGTATGAATCTGTCCTCTTTGACAAAAACGGACAACTCCTCTCTATCTGGTCGCTGGTACAAGACATCACCCAACAAGTGGAAGCAGAAGAAAAGCTACGCTGCCTGAATGCGGAATTGGAACAGCGGATTGAAAGCCGAACGGCCCAGCTCATGGCTGCCAACCAAGAATTAGAAGCTTTTGCTTATGCCGTGTCTCATGATTTACGCGCCCCCTTACGCCGCATTGACGGCTTCATCCAGGCTTTAGCCCAGACATCTGGGCTGCATCTGGACGAAATGGCCCAACATTATTTGCAGCGCATTCAAGCCAACAGCCACCACATGAGCCAGCTTATTGATGATCTATTGAACCTCTCGCGCATTTCTGTGCAGACCCTAGACCTGGATTCTATAAACCTGAGCAAGTTAGCCCGGCAAATTGTGCAGGAACTCCAGCAAAGTGAGCCAACGAAAGAGGTAACGGTGGCGATTGAGCCGGATCTGGTTGCCAAATGTGACCGCAATTTGCTGCATGTGGCCTTGCATAATCTCTTGGATAATGCCTGGAAGTTCAGTAGCTTACGGCCGTTTCCCCAGATAGAATTAGGTTGCATGACATTCAATGGGGAGCAAATCTACTTTGTACGGGATAATGGCGTTGGGTTTGAGATGGCTCAGGCAGATAGACTGTTCAGCCCCTTTCAGCGTCTACATCCCCAAGATGAGTTTCCCGGCCTCGGCATCGGTTTAGCCACGGTGCAGCGTATTATTCACCGGCATAACGGCCGTATTTGGGCCGAATCAGCCATACAGCAGGGAACTACCTTTTACTTTACACTGAGCTAACCCCTTACGGGCATTCGTTCAAAGACAGCAATGAAGGATCGCAAATGACCCAGGCATTACGTGTCTTGTTAGTAGAAGATTCCGTTGACGATACAGAACTGCTCATTCGGCAGTTGCGGCTTGGCGGCTACGATCCCACCTGGTTACAGGTGCAAACGGCCGAAACCATGCTGGCAGCCCTGGCCGACCCCTGGGACATTATCATCGCCGACTACACCATTCCCGGCTTTGGCGCACTCCCCGCCCTCACCCTCACCCAAACATACGCCCCCAACACCCCGCTCATCATCGTCTCCGGCACAGTGGGGGAAGAAACGGCCGTTACCGCCATCAAAGCCGGAGCCTACGACTACATCGTCAAAGGCCGCTGGCTCCGATTCATCCCCGCCGTCGCCCGCGCCATCACCGAAGCCCAAATGCGCCGCGAACGACAACACGTTGAAGACGAACTAAAAGCCAACGCCCGCAACCTCACCCTCCTCAACGAAATCACCCAGGCCGCTTCCGGCATGTTAGACTTCAACCAAATGCTCCAAGTCCTCACCGAACGCCTCGGCGAACTCCTCAACGCCGATGGCTGCTACATCTCCCTATGGGACGAAAAACAGCAAAAACCCATCCCCGCCGCCGCCTACGGCCCCCTCCGCAGCATCTACACCCAAGTAGAAGTTAAACCCAACGAACCCACCCTCACAGCCCACGTCCTAAAATCCGGCCAGATCATAGCCGTAGAAGATACCCAAACATCCCCCCACCTCAGCCCCCGCCTCGATTCCCTCTTTCCCTCCCGCGCCATCCTGGCCCTGCCCCTCATCGTCTCCGAACAAAAACTAGGAGCCGCCCTCATCTCCTTCAACCAAACCCACACCTTCACTCCCGACGAGATCAAGCGCGGCGAACAGGCCTCCGGACAGATCGCCCTGGCCATCGCCAAAGCCCAACTGCTAGACTCCGAACGAAAACAGCGCCAGTTAGCCGAAACATTGCGCGAAATCACCCACACCCTCACCAACAGCCTCGAACCAGCCGAAGTCCTGGAAATCATCCTCGACCAACTGGCTAGAGTCGTCACCTACGACAGCGCCTCCCTCTACCAGCTTGCCGATCAAGAAATACACCAGCTAGCCAGCCGCACCATTTACGAACAAACCAGCAACCCCATACTCACCATCAAACAGTTCCCCCACATCGAGGAGGTTCTCACCACTCACAAACCCGTCATCATAAACGACACAAATGAGTCGCCCCATTGGCACAAACTGGCCGCCAAAGCCTATACACGCTGCTGGTTGGGCGTGCCCCTTATTGCACACAACGAAATCATCGGCATGTTAAACATCACCCACAGCCGGGCCTACTTTTATAATCAGCAGGATGCCGAAATAGCCCTGGCCTTTGCCAACCAGGCCGCCACTGCCATTGAAAACGCTCGTTTATATGAACGCCTGCGCCATTACGCCCAAGATTTAGAAAGGCAGGTGGCCGAGCGCACCCAGGCGCTGGCCGAGGCCAACGAGCAATTAAAAGAGCTGGATCGGCTGAAAACAAAATTTGTCTCTGATGTCAGCCATGAACTGCGCACCCCCATCACCAATCTCAAGCTGTATCTAAACCTGCTAGACCGGGGCGACCCTCAAAAACGAGACCGTTACCTGGCTGTCATCAACCAGCAAACAGACCGCCTGGAGATGTTGATTCGTGATATTTTGGATATTTCCCGCCTGGAGGCGGATGTGGATCGGGTGGTTTTTCTGCCCGTCAATTTTAATGAGCTGATTGACCGGGCCATTGCCCTGCACAGGCAGCGAGCCGAGCTAATGGGGCTGGACTTAAACTTTTGGCCGGGCCATTTGCTGCCGCTGATCAGCGGGGATGCTTCTAAATTGCAGCAGGTGGCAGAGAATTTGATTGCCAATGCTATTCAATATACCTCATCAGGCAAGATTGATGTGTTTACCTATGCAGATACCGAACAGCAGATGATCTGTTTGCAGGTGACGGATACGGGCATGGGTGTGTCGGCGAAGGAAATTCCTTTGTTGTTTGACCGGTTTTATCGCGGTGAAACAACGAGTCAATCCAATATCCCCGGTACGGGTCTGGGGTTGAGCATTGTGAAGGAGATTGTGACGCTGCACAACGGCCGTATTGACATCGAAAGCGAACTAAACAAAGGCACAACTTTTCGCGTGTGGCTGCCCCTCAGCCACACATCACAGGAGAAAAACAATGACGAAACGACAAACATGGTATGAAGCCGCACAAAATTTGGTCAATGTAGCGATGGGACGGCAGCCGGCCGATCTCGTCATCAAAAACGGCCGTTGGGTCAACGTCCACAGCGGCGAAATCATCCCCGGCACCGATGTGGCCGTCTGCGGCAGCCGCATCGCCTACGTGGGCGAAGATGCCAGCCACACCATTGGGGAAAAGACGAAAGTGGTGCAGGCAGACGGCCGTTACCTCATCCCCGGCCTCTGCGATGCCCACATGCACGTCGAAAGCGGCATGGTCACCGTCACCGAATTCGCCCGCGCCGTCATCCCCCACGGCACCACCAGCATGTTCATAGACCCCCACGAAATCGCCAACGTACTTGGTTTACCTGGGGTCAAACTCATGCACGACGAAGCCCAAACCTTACCCATCAACGTTTACGTGCAAATGCCCAGCTGCGTCCCCAGCGCCCCCGGCCTGGAAACCCCCGGCGCGTCCATCGGCCCCGCCGAAGTCGCCGAAGCCATGACCTGGCCCGGCATCATCGGCCTGGGCGAGATGATGAACTTCCCCGGCGTGTTCATGAACGACGACAAAATGCACGCCGAAATGGCCGAAACGATGAAAGCTGGCAAAACCATCGGCGGACACTACGCCTCGCCCGATTTGGGGCTGCCCTTTCATGGCTATGTGGCGGGCGGCCCCAGCGATGACCATGAAGGCACACGCCTGGAAGATGGCATCGCCCGTGTGCGCCAGGGCATGAAGGCGATGCTGCGCCTCGGCTCGGCCTGGTATGATGTGGCCACACAGGTCAAAGCCATCACCGAAAAAGGGCTGGACAGCCGTAACTTCATCCTCTGCACCGATGATTCCCACTCCGGCACGTTGGTGCATGATGGGCATATGAACCGCGTGGTGCGCCATGCCATTGCCCAGGGGCTAAACCCCATCACCGCCATTCAAATGGCAACGCTAAACACGGCCCAACATTTTGGCGTGGAGAAGGATATTGGCAGCATTACGCCCGGTCGCTATGCCGATATAGTCATTAGCAGTGATTTGGCCGCGCTGCCCATTGAGATGGTGATTGCTGGCGGTGCGGTGGTGGCGGAAAACGGCCGTCTCCACACCAACATCCCCCCACACACCTACCCCGACTTCGCCAAAAACACAGTCAAACTCGGCAAAACCCTCACCCGCGAAGACTTCCACATCCACTCCCCACGCTCCCACACCAAAGTGCGCGTCATCGGTGTCGTCGAAAACCAGGCCCCCACCCACGCCGAAGAGCGCGTATTGCCTGTCGAAAATGGCATCGTCCAACTCGATACACGCCTAGATGTCGCCCAAATTGCTCTGGTAGAGCGCCACCAGGCTACAGGCGGCGTGGTCAACGGCTTTGTCACCGGCTTTGGCTTCAACGTCCCCTGCGCCGTCGCCAGCACCGTCGCCCACGACAGCCACCACATGATCGTTGTTGGCACGAGCAAAAAGAACATGGCCTTAGCTGCCAATCGTCTGGGCGAAGTTGGCGGCGGCATCGTCGTCTACAAAGATGAGCAGGAGATCGCCCTCGTCGAACTGCCCATCGCTGGCCTCATGTCCGACGAACGCGCCGAAGTGGTGGCCGACAAAGCAGCGCGGATGGTGCAAGCCTTCCACGACTGCGGCTGCCATCTCAACAACGCCTACATGCAGCTTAGTCTACTGGCCCTCGTCGTCATCCCCGAACTCCGCATCTCCGACCTCGGCCTGGTAGATGTGACGAAATTTGAAGTTGTCTCGTTGTTTGTGGATTAATAAGGAGAAAATTATGAGTGTACAAATGGTGTTTGAGTTAGGCCGAAAACAAGGTGCAGAAGCTATCTTACAGGCCATTGAAGTTTACAAAGCCAAACTGAAAACAAGTATTAGCCGTACACAGCAACATCTTCAGGAATTTGAAGAAAAATATAATGTCTCTACAAAATATTTTTTGCAAAATATGGCTGCCGAAGATTTACAGGGCGGGGATATGGAATACATTGAGTGGGCAGGTGAAGCAAGAATCTTGGAAAAGTTAGAATCCGAGTTAACGGAGCTAAAAAATGTCCGCTACCAGCTTCACTGAATATGTTCGCAACATTGAGGCAGCTTTAGATGAGGTGATTGGTACGGGCGAAGCTGTATTAAGGGACATTAAGGTTGATCACAGATCGGCCGTTATCGGCTTTTTGGCTGGTATGCTTCAATTTGAAAATGGGTCACAACTTTACTTTCGGGAATATGTTGATGTCACATTGTCTGAGCCAAGATTGATGTATGCTTATCATTATCAGGATGTAAATGACGAATTGATTTTTCGCTATGATAACGCGCTACATCGTCCTCCCCTATCTAAGCCAGAACACAAACATACATCAGATAATGTTGAAATATCGGATGCCCCCACTATAGCTCAGGTACTCCATGAAATCTTGAAAAGTTATTGAGGCAAACATTTAAATAGACCAGTACTGCTCCCATTCCAGTACTGGTCTATTCCAATCAATAAGTCGGCAGCGACTCATCCACTTCCTGCGCCCAGCGGTTAATGCCCCCGTCCAGGTTCCACATCTTCTTGAAACCATGTTCACGCAGTTGGCGAATCACATCAGCACTGCGGACGCCCGTGCGGCACTGCACCACCATTTCTTGCGCTGTGTCCAGTTCACCCATGCGCTCCAAAACCTGCCCTTTGGGAATCAGCACCGCACCCAAATCGCCCAAATTGGAGATGTCCCACTCGTGCGGCTCGCGCACATCCAGGATGAACAGGTTGTCGCCTTTGTCCAGCCGCGCTTTCAATTCGGCGGGCGACATCTGCGGCACAGCATCGCTGTCACCGTTTTCGCTGCTCACATACAGGCTGCGATCATGGGCGGGCATACCACAGAACTGCTCGTAATCAATCAACTCGGTTAGCGTGGGGTTGGCGCTACATACGGGGCAGTTGGGGTTTTTGCGGAGGCGCACGTAGTCGAAGTTCATGTTTAGGGCATCGTAGAGGAGCAAACGGCCGATCAACGACTCACCAATCCCCAACAACAGCTTAATCGCCTCCGTCGCCTGAATCGCGCCAATCGTACCAGGCAGAATGCCTAACACACCGCCCTCAGCACAGCTTGGCACCAGGCCCGGCGGCGGCGGTTCCGGGAAAAGGCAGCGATAACATGGCCCCTCTTCGGCATAAAAGACCGAAGCCTGCCCCTCAAAACGGAAGATGCTGCCATACACATTGGGTTTGCCCAACAGCACACAGGCATCATTGGTCAAATAGCGCGTGGGAAAGTTATCCGTGCCATCAATGACGATGTCATACGGCGCAAAAATCTCCAGCGCATTGTCCGAAGTCAGCGGCACTTCATACAAATCCAACTGCACATGGGGGTTGATGTCCAAAATGCGATCCCGCGCACTTTCCAGCTTGGGGCGGCCCACATCCTTTGTGCCGTGAATAATTTGCCGCTGCAAATTGGTGTAATCCACCACATCGTAATCCACCAGCCCAATACGGCCGATTCCCGCCGCCGCCAAATACATCCCCAGAGGTGATCCCAACCCCCCGGCTCCAATCAACAAAACACTGGCTGCCTTCAACTTCTTTTGCCCCTCAGCCCCCACCTCCGGCATGATGAGATGGCGGCTGTACCGCTGCACCTCCTCGTGGGAAAGGCTTACATCAGCGATAGCGGCTTGATCAATTAACTCTCTCATAATTTCTCCAGATTGGGGAGACTAAAGATTAGAGATTGGAGATTGTGGCTGCCCAATCTCTAATCTCTAATCTCTAACTTCCACCCGCGATAGACGGGATAATCATCAACGTATCTTTCTCGCCCACCTCTGTATCCGCGCCATCCAGGTAGCGCACATCTTCCTGGTTCAGATAGATGTTGACAAAGCTGCGCAGTTCATCGCCATCAAAAAGATGCTGCCGCAAGTCGGGGTGCTTCTCCGTCAGATTGCTCAAAGCCGCACCAACTGTGCCACCCAGCACATCTACCTGCGCGTTGTTGCCAGTATACGGCCGTAATGGGGTAGGAATGCGAATTGTTGCCATTATTAAAATTCTCCTTCTCTGTATTTTTTAGAGACTGGAGACTAGAGACTGGAGACTGAAGGGTCTCCAATCTCTAGTCTCTAGTCTCCTCAATCTCTTCTTCAAAAAAACCAGACCGATCCGTCTGCAACTGCCAGGAGCGGCTGAAGGTTGGTTCACCATTTAGCACCTGCGTAATCAGGTAGCTGTAACCGGGCCAACTGGCCCAGGCCAGATCACGCGGCGAGGCCACCGGCACATCGTCGGGATGGCTGTGGAAGATGCCGATCACGTCCAGGCCATTCATCATGGCCTCCACTTCGGCCTTTTGCCACGCTTGGGGGTCAATCAAAAAGCGAATCGGCTTTTCCGATTCTTCCGGCCACACATTGGCCATGGGCTGAACGGCCGTTACCACATTATCGCCATTTTCCACCAGACCCAGCAGCAGCCCACACCCTTCATACGGGTACGAAGCTACCCCATGCGCCTTAATCTGCTCGTGTAATTCCTTACTAAATTTCAACATATCTTTGCCAGATTGGCTCAATCTTGAAGATTGAGCCAATCTCTGCTGCATACAATTAAAAACACCTTCCTGAAAATGAGGAAGGTGTCTAAAAATCATCATCCCTTCTCTCATCTTCCAGGCTAGATTGTTCATCTACCTGCCGGAATTAGCACCTTTCCCCAATTAGGACGGTTGCTGAGGTTTCATCGGGCCGTTCCCTCTACCTCTCTTGATAAGATAAGCAACATATTGAATTGTTGGTCGCAATCTTAACAAGAGGCTTTGGATTGGTCAATGAACAAATTGCCCAAAGAAAATTACGTAACTACTGCTTAGTTAAGTTAATTTTTACACAATATGTAGGGCTACAAAATAGCCAAAATCGTCGTTCATTGTTCTTTAACAACCGGATAAAGTTTTCTCAGTTTGATACGAGCATCCTCAGCCGTGAATTGCCAATGAATCTTAGCCTGTAGGGAATTGCGCCGAAGCTGCCAAGCGGCAACTTCCTGAGCGACAGTCTCCTTGTTCGGCAAGCGACGATTAAGACATTGACGGGTGAGAACGGAAAGTTCACATTCGGCCACATTAAGCCAAGAGCCGTGTTCAGGCGTGTAATGCCATTCTAACTTGGCCGCAATGCGTCTGGCTTCTTGAGGGGGGAAGGCTGCATAAAGGCAGGCAGGGGAGTGAGTATTGAGATTGTCGGTGATAAGGACAATCTTCTCCGCCTCAGGAAAGTCCTCATCCACCAAAAGGCGTAGCTCTTGAGCCATATCCAGACTTGTGCGTCGGTTGGTGACATGAACCCTGCGCCAGCCTGTCAAAGGTTGTACCTTGATAAAAAGGTTGACAGTCCCGTTACGTGTGTACTGATAATCCTGACGAACTACCTCACCAGGGGTCATCGGTAAATGGCCCCGAGGCGTTTCATGCAAGGTCACACTTTGTTCATCCAGGCAAACTTGGGGTCGCTTGGGGTCAAAAGGTCGTTGATACACTTCCAAAACATCTTCCATCTTAGCCACGTACTGGGCTGAGGGTTTACCGATACACCAGCTTTTCACTCGCCATGGCTTGAGGTCGTTTTTTTTAACCGTTCCCAGACGGCTACGTGGCTAATGCTCTCTATGACTTCTAGTTCTACCAGCTGCTCGGCTAACAATCTCATTGTCCACTTACTCACTCCCTCTGGTGGGTCGCTACAGGCCAAAAGCGTTAATTGCGCTTCTACCTCCCCTGTTAGTTTTGGGGGAGACCCTGACCGAGGTTTGTCATATAAGGTGGCTTCCATCCCTTCATCCAAGTAGCGTTTCCTAATATTGGCCACTGTTTTCTTACTCACCTGCATGGCCTCAGCTATCCTGGCATTTGTCCAATGCTCCCCTTGACTGTAATCTGTTAGCAAGAGGATGCGTGCTCGTGTTTGGGTACGAGCCGCCGTTTGCCCACTTCTGATGATGCTGGTTAAACTTGTTCTTTCTTCGGTTGTTAAGGTTATTTTTCTATGTTTACTCATGAGCGTAATTGTACGCTCTTCTTTGATAGTGTAAAATTTTTCTTAACTAAGCACTACGTCATGACGTAATTAATTACCCCTTCCAAAACCTCTCGCTCAGATACTTAAAGCCATTGTCCGGCAAAACCGTCACCACCACACCCTCATCCAATTCGCGGGCAACCTGCAACGCAGCCACAACGGCCGCTGCCGCTGAAATGCCCACAAACAGCCCTTCTTGTCGCGCCAGGAACAAGGCCATACTGTGTGCGTCTTCGGTACGAACGGCCGTATCCTCATCCGCCAACGTCTCATCATAAATCCCCGGCTTCATCGCCGTCGCCATATGCTTCAGCCCTTCCAGCCCATTAAAAGGGCTGTCCGGCTGCATCGAAATGGCCTTAATTTGCGGATTCAACTCCTTCAAACGGCGGGTCGTGCCCGTGAATGTGCCACTCGTCCCCAAACCAGCCACAAAATGGGTCACTTTGCCCTTCGTCTGTTCCCAAATCTCCTTGCCTGTGGTCAGGTAATGCGCCCGCCAGTTGGCCGAATTGTTGTACTGATTGGCGTAATAGACGGACGGATTGGCGGCCGCAATACGCCGCGCTTCCACAATGGCCCCATCCGAACCTTCCAGCGGATCCGTGAAAACCAGCTCCGCGCCGTAGGCTTGCAGGATGGCAATGCGTTCGGGGCTGGCGTTGCGCGGCAGCGCCAACTGCACTCGGTAGCCCCGCGCCGCGCCGAGCATGGCATAAGCAATGCCCATATTGCCCGATGTGGAATCAAGCAAAGTCATGCCCGGCTCAAGCTGGCCGTTGGCCTCGGCAGTGCGGATGATGCTAAGAGCCGCTCGGTCTTTGACCGAGCCGCTGGGGTTGAACCATTCGGCTTTGGCGTAGATGGCTACTGTGTCGGGGATGTCATGGGCAACGGCCGTTTTCCACAAACGCAGCAGCGGCGTATTCCCTACCTGAGCGTCAATTGAATTGAGAGATGAACCAGCACGGACGGCTGGGAGCGTTCGATACATTTTCGGCAACATACAGATTTTCCTCGTAACAACCGACCCTCCAGGAGCTTACTCCTCAGAAGATCGCCAGCTACTTTTCTTCAACACATAGGCATAAAAAAACAGTAACAGCCATCAAGGGCAGAACACAAAATCGTGCTGCGCGAGAGTACCCGTTACTGTTTGCCGTTTGTTGAAGCCGCGAAGCAAAAAGTAATCAGTACTCTCGCTTCATACACCTGCAATATTGCTCAAACATATCTTTCACTCACCAATAAAAAAGAAAAAATTGATAAAAATTCAATTGCCCGTGAGTATAACAAAACGTTTTTCAAATTCAAGGGCATTTTTCACAAAAACGGACTTCAGTCCATTAGCCAAGTTTACTGATGCTGCCTTTGGCTGTTTTCTTACGTCCCAATTTATTCCATTTTTTCAGCAAAGGGAGCCATGAGAACAGACTCGGTGAGAGTGGAATCGGCCGTTTCCGCCGCATTCAGCCCCGGCTGCAGCCTGGCCCCCAAAGCCACAATCGCCCGATCCGCACTCCAAAACACCCGCTCCTGGCCCAGTTGCGCCAAAAAGCCGCTGCGTTGCAGGAGTGTTTGCACACGGCCGTTCATCGAACTCACCAACAAATCACCCCCACCCACATGCTGCCGCTGCCACAACTCCCGCAGCACCTCCACCCCCGTCGCATCCACCAGCGGCACACCCCGAATAGACAAAATGAGGGTTGCCTGAGCGTCATCATGCTGCTCCACAAACTCCATCAAGCGGCGCGAGGCCGCAAAAAAGAGCGGCCCATCCAAATAATAAACACTCACATTATGGCTGGCATCGGGGACGGCTTGCCCCGCCCCCGTCAGCCGCTCCCGCTCCACCGGGCGGCGCGTAATTTGCAGTTCACTCATCTGCGCCATAAAAATCAGCGTGCTAATACCAAACCCAATCAAAATCGCCTGCGTCAAATCCAGAAAAACCGTCGCCAACAAGGTCACAATAAAGGCAATAATGGCATGTTTCAGACGATGGCTGAAATAAAAGCGGATGGCATGCCATTCATTCATGCGCCAGGCCGTAACGAGCAGCACCCCGGCCAACGCCGCCAACGGCACCCGGCCAATCAGCGACCCCAACAACAACGCCGCCACCAACAGCGTCAGGCCATGAATAATGGGCACCAGGCGGGTGACACCGCCGCTTTTCACGTTCACACTGGTGCGGGCAATAGCCGCCGTGGCCGGCACACCGCCAAAAAAGGGGATGATGATGTTGCCCAACCCCTGCGCCACCAGTTCGATGTTATTGTGCAGGCGAATGCCGGTCATATTGCCCGCCACCGCGCCGCACAGTAGGCTCTCGATGGCCCCCAAAGCGGCAATAGACATAGCCGGCACGAGCAGATCGGGCAAGTCGGCCCACACAATTTGGCCCAGGTTCAGCCGATTTTCGAGCAGAATGGTGCGGGGAATGGTGCCGATGTTGGGCACTTGCCAGCCAGTGAGGAGGACAACGGCCGTTGCCAGCACAATCCCCACCAGTGAGCCTGGCACACGCTGCCCAAACTTGAAGCGCGGCCACACAATCATTGTCACCATCACCAGCAAGGCCACGATGATGGCCTGGAAGTTGGGGCTGATGGGGTTGGTGAAGTAGTGACCCAATTTAAGCAGGATATTTTCGGCCGCTGGCGTTTTCACACCCAAAAAGTTATCAATCTGCCCCAGGGCGATGATGATGGCGATGCCGCTGGTGAAACCCGTAATGACCGGACTGGGAATAAGGGCAACCACACGCCCCAGGCGAAACAGCCCCAACAGCAAAATCATCACCCCGGCTAACACGCCAGCCAGCCACACACCTTGCAGCCCATAGCGCGTGGCTAACACAATGAGCACGGCCGACATGGCCCCCGTCGGCCCAGAAATCTGGTAAGGTGCGCCGCCCCAAATGCCGATGAGAATGCCGGAGAGAACGGCCGTTACCAACCCCGCCGCCGCATCCGCCCCCGAAGCCACACCAAAAGCCAGCGCCAGGGGCAAAGCCACCGCCGCCACTGTCACCCCCGCCAACAAATCCTTCTGCAACGTCTCCCGGTTATACCCGGCAAACTCCCGCCGCCACATTGCCAACCAATCGCGCCACATACCCTACCTCATAACAAACGGCACACCCAGTTGGGCGTGCCGTCAACACATGTTCTCTTGAATTCTGGCGGGGAGATTAGCAGAATTTAAGGGGATGGCAACTGGAAAAATAGGCAGAACTCGTAAAAACAAAAAGCGGTACCATGTTTCAATGGTACCGCTATTCTGCTGCTTTTAAGTTAAGCAAGAAAGGAATGAACGTTATTTGCTACTTTGCGTAAGCCAAGTCTGGTTCTGGTTCTTTGTTGCGCCAGGGTGTGCCAATGTAGGGTAGAACAAAGTGATCAAGCCCAATGTAACCAGCTACTTTCCAGGCCAGAATAATCAGAACGGTGAGGGAGAAGAGCAACCCATTGCTGCTAGCCGAACCAGCCATAATGAAATTCCAGTTCATAAAGCTGCCAAAAAAGGCGGCGATGCCTGTAAAAAGACCCAGAATCAAGGCAATGCCGATTAACAATTCCCCGTAAGCTACCAATTTAGCAAACCAGGTGTAGGCCTCCATATCAATCAGGAATTGAAGGAAGCTGCGATACCAATCAAAAGTAATGGCCGGACGACCTGTTTCTGGGATGCTTACCGCACCCATCCAGAAGCCTTTCAGTGCTTCACCTGTTTGCACCCAGGCAGGTTCGGATATTTTGTGCATGGAAGCACTGACCCATTGATAACCAATCCATATCCGTAAAACCAACCAAATCCAACCCATCCGTGTGTCATTAAAGAGCATCTGGGCTAAAGGCGGGTCCTGAACAATTGTTCCCTTGCGTGTTATAACCTGTTTCATCTTTATCTCTCCTATTTAACCTCTGTGTCGAGGTCTAAAAAAATGTTGTGATGGTTATAACTCTAAGCCTTTTGCCCCTCAGTATCTAGAATCAAATGTCACGGAATCGGGGCAGGCATGTCAGGTATATAGAGGGCGTATGCTCATAAAGCTCATGGCATCAAGTCAGATTTGTACACAATTATGACAATCGTCGTAATTTGGGTATGACTTTTGGCGATGCTGATGCTACTGTGCCACATACACAATCCATTCGGCTGCATCGTACAAGGGCAGGCCATCCCAGTTGGTGTAGACATCAACGGCCGTAAACCCCACCGCCTGCAACATGCCCGCCATCTCACCCGGCAAATAGGTCTGGTCACATAGTTCAATGTGCATCAACTGCCCCGATTCAATGTCAATCACATAAAACCGCTCCACCGATGTTTGCTCCTCCGCCAGCCAGAAGCGCTCGCCCAAATGCAGGAACGGTGTATTGCCCCACAAGCCCTTGTCATCGGTAAACCACCAACGGCTGGCATTACGGTCTACCTTCTCAGGATTCAACAGTTCGAGGCACAGTTTGCCGCCAGGCCGCAGCCGCCGCCGAATATCGGCCAAAACAGCCTGCGCCTCCTCACGCCGAAACACGGCCAACTGACCGTATATCAGCATGGCGGCATCAAAAGTGTCATCACCCAGTTCCATGTGGCGGATGTCTTGTTGGTGGAAGTGGCAACGGCCGTTCATCCCCGCTGCCTCAGCCAATTCCCGCCCGTACCCAATCGCCGCCGGACTAAAATCCACCGCTGTCACATCCACCCCACGTTGGGCAAACGCCACCGCATACAAACCCGGCCCACACGTCACATCCAGCAGCTTACAACCGGGCTGCAACTGCAATTTGCGCCACAGCCACTCAATTTGGACAGTGCGTTCGGACGTTTGCCGCGAAGCCGCCCCATGCCCCTCATCCAAATGCTCCCGCAGCATCCGCTGCGAAAACTCAGGATCATTCCAGGGTAAATTGCCATCTCCATACACCCAAGATTGGGGCACATCCGGCCGCCGATAAATTTGCCATAAGGCTTCTTGCCAACTACTTTTACTGTTCATCATATTCTGAGGACTTACGCAGTTGCTCTGGCCGCTATCACACCACGCCAGACGGGCAGCTCGGCCAGGAGGTCGGCCACAGCCCTTCAAGTGTGTAACTCCTTATTGTTATCAATCTGTAAAAAAAAATCTGATCTCTCGCCCCCCATTATAACATCCGTTAAACTCCACTGTGAGTGGTAACAATCCAAAATCATCATTTCCCCCAAAAGTGGGCCACATGAGCTGCACCTTCAAGCACCACAGCACATTATTTAAGCAAGACTTACGCAGTTGCTCTGTCCGGGGTCACACCGCGCCAGACGGGTAGCTCGGTCAGGAGACCGGCACAGCCCCGCAAGGACGCAACGGCTATTAGTAGTGAGGAAGATGTCTCTTTGGGAATTCATGGGGTGGACACCACAAATACCGATCATCCCTTCAAATCCTAAAGACCCTGAGGAAGATTCGTGACACATTTTGAGCAACTGACAACTTTGCCCCTGGCCCAACGCTGGCGCGAACAGAAATACCCCGCGCCCATCATTGTGGCGATTATCTGCGATCAAACCGCGCCGGTTTCCCGTTATCTGCTGATTCGGCGCAACAGCGAGCCTTACAAGGGGATGTGGGCCTTGGTGGGGGGCAAGTGGGATTTTGGCGAGGAGTTGGCAACGGCCGTTATCCGTGAAGTCAAAGAAGAAACCAGCCTCGACACCCAATTCGTAGCGGTGCGCGGCCTCGTCAGCGAGCGGCTGGTGGACGATGGCACAGCGGCCCATTTTTTGCTGTTGGTGTGTGAAGTAACGGCCGTTGCCGGCACCGCCCGCGAACAATACGAAGGTGCTGTCACCTGGTTCACCCGCGCCGAACTCCACACCCTGCACCAGCAAAACAGCATCATCCCCAGCGATTACGCCATGCTCACCGAATTTGCCGAATCGGCCCAAGCCGCCCCACTGGTAGAAGTAGAAATGATAGGGGCCAACGAAGAAGCCCAACTGCGCCGCTTCGAGCGGATGGATTATTCGTAGGGCCGCGCCCCTACATTAGGAGAACATGGAAAAAATACTTGAAATCGCCCCCGTCTTCATTGGTCTGTCCATTCTCGTGCTGGCTTCACGGCAAATGGGCGACATCTTCGCCCGCTTCAAACTCCCCCTCATCAGCGGCTTTTTATTCGTCGGCATCCTCACTGGCCCCTTCGTTCTGGACTTCGTTCACGAGCAAAACATCCCCCAATTTCTGCTGCTCGACGAGCTGGCATTGGCCTTCATTGCCTTCGCCGCTGGCGCTGAATTAGAGCTACAAGTCATTCGCGGCTACTTTCGCAGCATCATTGCCATCATCAGCGGCCAGGTGGTGGCCGTCTTCGCCCTGGGCATCGCCGCCTTTGTCCTCATCAAAGAGATGGTTCCCTTTATGGCTTCACTGCCCCAACGCGAAGTCTTGGCCATCGCCTTGTTGGGGGCCACCATCATGATTGCCCGTTCGCCTTCGTCCGCATTGGCCATTATCAAAGAGCTGCGAGCGCGAGGCCCTTTTACGCACAAAGTCTTAGGCGCAACGGTGCTCAAGGATGCTGTGGTCATCATCATTTTTGCGGCATCGGTTTCAATAGCGGCCGTTTTCGTCGAAGGCGCCAATTTCAACATCGGCCTGCTCATCCTGGTTCTCTTCGAGATTTTGCTAGACATTGGGTTAGGCATCCTCATCGGCCTACTTCTGCACACCATCACCAAACTCCCCCACCACAGCCTCAAAAGCGTCCTCATCTTGCTGGTAGGGCTGGGAGTCTTCCTGCTTTCCACCGAGCTTCATGATTTTCATCTCTTCTCGCTGCCCGTTGGCCTCTTTTCCGAACCGCTGCTCATCTGCATGACAGCCGGTTTCTATGTTGCCAACTACTCCCGCCTCGCCTCCGACTTTCAACACACCATCGAAGAGATGTCCCCGCTGGTTTTCCTGCTGTTCTTCACCCTGGTGGGCATCGAGCTTGAGCTGGATGTGATTGGTGAAGCCTGGGGCATCATCCTCATCCTCTTCACAGTGCGGCTGGCAGGCATTTTCATTGGCAGTTTTGCTGGCAGTCTGGCGGCCCAAGACCGCAGCCGCAGCAATGCCTTGCTGGGCTTTGGTTTCATCACCCAGGCTGGGGTGAGTGTGGGTTTGGCCAAGGAGATTGGCGTGGAGTTTGCCACTTGGGGGCCAGAACTAGCCACGCTTTCCATTGGGGTGATTGTTCTCAACCAAATCGTTGGGCCGCCCTTGCTAAAGTGGGCCATCAACCGCGTGGGCGAATCCCACACGCGGGCCGAGAGCCGTGCTTTTGATGGCCTCCGCGATGTGATTATCTTTGGCCTATCGCCTCAATCGGTGCAGTTGGCCCGCCAATTACGGCAGCATGATTGGCAGGTGAAGATTGCCACGCGCAATGAGATGTATCAGCAGGAGCTAGAGCAGGCGGATATTGAGATTCATCTGGCGGCCGAATGGAATGTGGAGACGCTGCGCAATTTGGATTTGGCGAATGCGGATAGTGTGGTGGCGCTTTTGTCTGATGAGGAGAATTATGAACTGTGTGAATTAATTTATGAGCATTTTGGCACGGAAACGGTTATTGTGCGCTTGAATGAGTGGGAGAATGGGGCGCGTTTGCATGAGTTGGGGGTGTTGATTGTGGAGCCGCAAACGGCCGTTGTCACTCTCCTGGAACAATATGTGCGTTCACCTGTGGGCGCGTCGCTGCTGTTGGGCATGGACGGCCGTCAGGATGTGATGGACATCGAAGTGCGCAACCCCGATCTGGATGGCCTCACCCTGCGCGATCTGCGCCTGCCCTTCGATGTCCTCGTCCTCTCTGTCAGTCGCGGCCAAAACACCATCATCTCGCATGGCTACACCCGCCTGCACCTGGGCGACAAGGTAACCATGGTAGGCGCACCAGATAAGCTGGAAGAGGTGATGCTGCGGTTTGATGCGTAAGGGTCTGGTATAATTCGTGTTGCAATGTAGAGACGTTGCAATGCAACGTCTCTACGGGATTTGATTATGCCCCTGCTTCCTGGCGAAATTCTCAACTACCGTTACCGCATTGTCAGCCTGATGGCCTTGGGGCCATACGGCGCAACCTACCGCGCCTATGACACCAAAGACAAACGCCACTACGCCATCAAAGAGTACCTCGATCCCTCGCCCGACATTCAAAAGCGATTCCGTGCCGAAGCCCGCCGCCTGACCCAACTCAGCCATCCCCAACTGGCCACTTTCCGCGATCATTTTCCCCTGGAAGGCGTGGGGCAATACCTCGTCAGCGACTATATAGACGGCGTAGATTTGCAAAGCCTGATTGACCAGTATGGCGCCCTGCCCTCCGATTTGATTATTGGCTGGATGCAAGCGGCCTGTGAACCAGTGGGCTATTTGCACAAGCAGGGCGTGCTGCATCTCAACATCAAGCCCGCCAATTTGCGGCTAACGGCCGATAACACCCTCTATCTTGTAGACACCGGCCTGCCGGGTTTGGGCGTGCGGCCCCATGCTGATGGCTACGGCGCACCAGAACAGCAGGCGCAAACCGAGGTTGCGGCCACCAGCGACATCTACAGCCTGGGAGCCACCCTCTACACCCTGCTGACGGCGCGTGTGCCACCCAAAGCCCTCAGCCGCGAAAGCGGGCTGGTGGATTTGGTGCCGGCGCGAGAGGTGAACCCCGATGTGGAACCGTATCTATCGTTGGTGGCCGCCCGGGCGATGACCATTCGCGCCGATGCCCGTTACGAAACGGCCGCTGATTTTGCCAAAGCACTCAATCGCCCCATCGGCCATCCCGACCCGCTGCCCACGGAGGAACTGCGACGAACGGCCGTTCCCCAGCCAGCCGCCCCGCCGCCCGTCCTGCCCGCCGTCCGCCGCAAACAGATTGAACAAAGGACGATTTGGGGATTAACGGCCGTCCTCGTCCTTCTCATCGCTTTCATCGGCCTCTTCAGCTATGCCAGCCGCAACCAGGAACCAAACGAGGCCGAAATCGGGGCCACCGCCACCGTCGAATCCGTCGTCATCGCCGCCCTCACCGCCATCGCGCCCACGCCCACCCCCCTGCCGCCCCCCACCGAAGCCCCCACCCCCACTCCCGAACCCATCATCACCGAAACCGGAGCGCGGATGATCTTCATGCCCGGCGGGGTCTTCCGCATTGGCAACGATGAGGGCGAGGATGATGAACAGCCGTCGCAATTGGTGCGGCTCAATCCTTATTACATTGACGAAACCGAAGTGACCAACGGCCAATATGCCCAATGCGTGGCCGCTGGCGTGTGCAATCCGCCACAAAGCCCCCGCGCCACCTATCACGATTCGTATTATGACGATCCTGCCTACAACGACTATCCCGTTCTCTTTGTTAACTGGTTCCAGGCGGAGGCGTTTTGTGAATGGCGCGAGGCGCGGCTGCCGTCGGAGGCGGAATGGGAGAAGGCCGCCAGCTTCGACCCGGTGCAGCAGCTTAAATTGCGCTATCCCTGGGGCGAGGCGTTTGATGGCACGAAGCTGAATTTTTGTGATGCCAACTGCCCTAATGAGCGGCATGATTTGACGGTGGATGATGGACATCGGGATACGGCACCAGTGGGGAGTTATGGGAACGGCCGTTCCCCCATCGGCCTCTACGACATGAGCGGCAACGTCATGGAATGGGTCAACGACTGGTACGACTTCCGCGCCTACCGCGACATCAGCGACACCAATCCGCTTGGCCCCACCGAAGGCGAATTCAAAGTCATTCGCGGCGGCTCCTGGCTCTCCGACATCGAGGACGTGTCCACCACCGCCCGCACCTCCTTCGACCCCCTCGTGGCCCGCGCCAACCTCGGCTTCCGCTGCGCCACCGATACGCCGTAGGCGCTTTGCATAGGGGTGATTTGTCGGTATAGTGGCGGATATAAATAAAGGAATAATGGGTGTATTGGTGTATTGGTATAGTGGTGTATTAAAGACTATGCCAATACACCACTATACCAATACACCAGGAGACAAGATGCAACGCTATATTTCCAAACGAGTCCAACAGGTTCCCCCGTCGGGGATTCGCAAGTTTTTTGATATTGCCGCCACCATGAAGGATGTGATTTCGCTGGGTATTGGCGAGCCAGATTTTGTGACACCGAAGCCCATTTTGGAGGCGGGCATTGCCTCGCTGCGGCGCGGCGAGACGGCGTACACCTCCAACAGCGGCATTCAAGAGCTGCGCCAAGCGTTGGTGGCTAATTTAGCCAAGCTGTATGGGGTGCAGTATGATGCCGAGACGGAGGCGATTATCACGGTGGGGGGCAGTGAGGCGTTGTATTTGGCGTGTACGGCCGTTCTCGACCCCGGCGACGAAGTGATCATTCCCGAACCCTGCTTCGTCTCCTATGCCCCCGAAGTAACATTGGCAGGCGGCGTGGCCGTGCCTGTGCCCTGTTATGTGGCGGATGATTTTCAAGTAACGGCCGAAACCATCGAAGCCGCCATCACCCCCCAAACCAAAGCCCTGCTCATTGGCTATCCCAACAACCCCACCGGTGCCGTCATGACCCCCAACATCATGGCCGACATCGCCGTCGTTGCCGAAAAACACGACCTCCTCGTCATCTCCGACGAGATTTACGACCGCCTCGTGTACGGCATTGAGCATATTTGTGTGCCAACGCTGCCCGGAATGCGCGACCGCACCATTTTGCTGGGCGGCTTTAGCAAAGATTACGCCATGACGGGCTGGCGCTTGGGCTTCGCCTGCGCCAATCCCGACCTGCTGGCCGCCATGCGTAAAGTGCATCAATACACCATCATGTCCGCCCCCACCACCGCCCAAGCCGCCGCTATCGCCGCCTTCACCCCCGAAGCCGACAGCTACGTGGAGCAGATGCGCCAGGAATATGACCGCCGCCGCCAACTGATTGTGGGCGGTTTCAACACACTGGGGCTGGACTGCTTCGAGCCGCGTGGGGCTTTCTACGCCTTCCCCTCCATTGCCCGCACGGGCATGTCGGGTGATGAGTTTGCCATGACCTTGCTGGAAGAGGAAGAGGTGGCGATGGTTCCTGGCGAAGCCTTTGGCGCTAGCGGTGCGGGCTTCATGCGGGCCTCCTACGCCACCGCCTACGAAAAAATCGAGGAAGCCCTCAACCGTCTGGAACGCTTTATGCGGCGGCATGGGTAAGGAGAATCTGTTGGAAACTGAAAGTTTGAAAGTCTATGATCAAGTGATCATTCGAGTTTTTGAAAGCGTCTTTGTAGCGAATGCCGATCATTTGCCTTTCTCGAAAGCAGATATTGAGAGAGCTATTCGTGAATTAGGATTGCAGCTTTCGACCAGAAATGTGCCTGATATTGTTTATACCTATCGCTCTGGTCGCTCGGATTTGCCAGAATTTATTATGCAATATGGCTCTTGGGCAATTGAAGGCAAGGGCAAAAGTAAATATGCCTTTCGCAAGTTAGCTTGTTCGCCTTATTTTGACATTCCTTCTGACATCGAAATCACTAAAATCCCTGATGCCACGCCGCAAATTGTGTTGAAATATCAAAGCTCTGATGAACAAGCAATCTTGGCGCGGATTCGCCATAATCGCCTGTTAGACATTTTTACTTCGTTGACCACTTATCATCTGCAAGGCCATTTTCGGACGGCGGTGGCTGAAACAGGCCAGATTGAAATTGATGATTTGTATATTGGTCTAGATACGGACGGGAATGGTTTTATTTTGCCGATTGAGGCCAAAGTTGATTCAGCTAAAGACCAGTTGGGAGTAATTCAAGTGACGCAAATGGTTCGATTTGCCAAAGCGCAGTTCCCTGATTTGATGGTACGGCCGATCGGTCTCAAACTGTTGTCTGATGGGTCGTATATGTTTTTGGAATTTACGGCCGTTGCCGACCCCAACCAAATTGCCACCAAGCGATACAAACGATACTTACTGGTGCAAGAATCATGATTGATTTACAACGACCAAATCACACAGCCCAGCAACTTGATGATCCTACTGTTCATGATTGGTATCGCTTTGTCTTATCTTATCCTGATCATCTAGTGTCTGGTTTGATTGAGACGTTTGGCATTGAGCGCAATCATGTAGTTTTGGACCCCTTTGTAGGGACGGGGACGACTCTGGTGGAATGTAAGCGGCGAGGAATTACGGCCGTTGGTATAGATGCTAACCCCGTCACCGCCTTTGCCAGTCGTGTCAAAGCCAATTGGGATATTGATCTAGCTGAATTTGATACCCGATTTCAAACCCTCCGCCAGCGAATTCGGCAGCCGATTCGGGCTATTGGTAAACAGTACGCCACTCAGCTTTCATTTGATGATTTGTTGCAACCCGGCACGATTTTGGCGGAATCTGAACTGGAAATAGATGGAGAAACGATTCGGAGCCTTTTGCCTAAAAACTGGATTAGTTCCACACCTTTACAGAAATGTTTAATCATCAAGCAAGTGCTAGATACTGAACCAGAGGATGCTTTGACTGATTTATTCCGTCTAGCTTTGGCGGATGTATTTGTAGCAGCTTCCAATTTGGGTTTTGGACCAGAAGTGTATGTGTCTAAAAAGCGTAAAGATGTGGATGTATATAATTTGTTTGTAGATAAATTGCGCCGGATGCGGACTGATTTGGCAAAGGTGCAGAAGATTGAAGAACCAGGACAGGTAACAGTTTTTAGAGGAGATGCACGTCAGTTGGCTGGGTTTGTGGATACACCTGTTGATTTCATTATCTGCTCACCTCCCTACCCCAATGAGAAGGATTACACCCGCACCACTCGCTTGGAATTGATTTTACTGGAATTTATGCAGAGTAAAGGCGATCTGCGGACTATCAAAAAGGAAATGCTGCGTTCCCATACGCGCAATATATACGTAGCTGATGACGATTCAAAATATGTGGCTGATGTGCCAGAAATTCAGCAGTTGGCCCAAGAGATTGAACAGAAGCGTATTGAACGTGGGGCAACTTCTGGTTTTGAGCGACTATACCATCGTGTGGTAACAGAATATTTTGGTGGTATGTTTCGTGTTTTAGAGCAGTTGCAGGAGATTACACCTGTTGGAGCCAAATTGGCTTTTGTGGTGGGGGATCAAATGAGCTATTTTCGTGTGCCGATTTATACGGCTAAACTTCTGAGCCTAATTGCCTGTCAAAAGCTAAACTATCGAGAATCGGAAACGATATTGTGGCGTACACGACTATCTACAGTGACGAAGATAGATGTGGAAGAACATATTCTTATTTTGGAAAGATGCGAATGACGAATTATGAAGCAGTGATTGGGTTGGAGATACATGCCGAGTTGATGACGGACTCGAAGATGCTTTGTGGCTGTAGGGTGGTGGATAGTGTGGAGGCAGGAAATGGGTAATCGTGCTATTCGCAAGGCTATTCAAAGTTTGCGGCAGCAAATTGAATTGCATGAGGGGAAGATTGCCCAAGAACGCCTCAAATCCAAGCCAAATGAAGGTGTCATTCGGCACTGGGAACGGGAGATTGAAGGGTTTACAATTCGTGTGCAGCGTTTAGAAGAGCGTTTGGCGCAGCGTCGCCGACGCGGGAGATAGTAAGATGCAGCAAGCAATTACACAGGATATTTGGCAGGAAGTTTGTCAGTTGTTGGGGTTGGTGGGTGATGGTGGGTTAACGGCCGTTCACCTCCAAGAAATCGAAACGGAAGCAGAGAATGTACTGGAACTACTGACTGTGTTGCGTACCGATAGTTATCGTTCTGATGCCAATCATGCTCAAGAAACGGCCGCTGAACTGACGATTGCGTTGGAACATTTACAGGATCATATTCAATCGCTCCTGCCACAGCTACAAAAGCAATTGGATATCGAACCATAGAGAGATAAATTCATGACGAATTATGAAGCAGTGATTGGGTTGGAGATACATGCCGAGTTGATGACGGACTCGAAGATGTTTTGTGGCTGTAGGGTGGTGGATAGTGTGGAGGCGGAGGCGAATGAAGTTGGAGGTTCGTTATGACGTGGACTGAAATACGAAAGGCTTATCCTGAGCAATGGTTGGTAGTTGAGGCATTGGAAGCTTATACGACCGAGGATAATCAAAGGGATGTTGAGCGTTTAGGAGTGATTGAGCAATGTGATGATGGTGGTAGTGCGATGCAAAGTTATCGTCGGCTTCATCAACAATATCCTGAACGTGAGTTTTATTTTGTGCATACTAGCCGCGAAGAGTTGGCTATTGAAGTGCGTTATTGGTTAGGAGTTCGCAGAAGCCATGAAGCTCACGTTGGTTGATAATTTGCCTTTTAGTCAAGTTACGGTTGCTTATCGCGGTCTGGTGGTGACGATTGATAATGTGTTGATTGATACGGGTTCGGCAACAACGATTTTGGCGGCGGATCGGGTAACGGCCGTTCACATCACCCCTGAACCTCAAGATACTTTGCACACCATTCGCGGTGTGGGTGGCACTGAGGTTGTTTTCACACGGCGTGTGGATTACGTTCAAATTGGTGAGCAACAAGTGCCAAATTTGGAGATTGAAGTGGGTGGGATGGATTATGGTTTTGAAATTAATGGCATTCTGGGGATGGATTTCTTGCGTCAGGCTGGGGCGGTTATTAATTTGCAGGATTTGAGCCTGACTTTTGTGGATTGAACTATGAATAATTATGAAGCAGTGATTGGGTTGGAGATTCATGCCGAGTTGATGACGGACTCGAAGATGTTTTGTGGCTGTAGGGTGGTGGATAGTGTGGAGGCGGAGGCAAATACGGCCGTTTGCCCCATCTGTCTCGGGATGCCGGGAATGTTGCCCGTGATTAACCGCCGTGCAGTGGAGTATGCCATGCGCGTGGCCCTGGCCTTGAACTGCACCATCCAGTCGCACAATATCTTTGCCCGCAAAAATTACTTTTACCCCGATTTGCCCAAGGCGTACCAGATTAGCCAGTATGAACTGCCGTTGGGCGTGAAGGGCTGGCTGGATATTGAGTTGGAGTCGGGTGAGACAAAGCGGATTGGGGTGCGGCGGGTGCATATGGAGGAGGATACGGGCAAGCTGACGCATCTGGATGAGGGCGGCTCGCTGGTGGATTACAATCGCTCTGGTGTGCCGCTGCTGGAGATTGTGTCGGAGCCGGATATTCGTTCTGGCGAGGAGGCGCGGGCCTATGCCACCAAGATTCGGCAGATTTTGCGCTATCTGCGCGTGAATTCGGGTGATATGGAGAAGGGGGTGCTGCGGGTGGAGCCGAATATTAGTATTCGGCCAGTGGGCAGCAGCGAATTTGGCAAACGCACGGAGTTGAAGAATTTGAACAGCTTCCGCGTGTTGGCCGATGGTACGGCCTATGAGATTGCACGGCAAACGGCCGTTCTTCAGTCCGGCAGCACAGTTTTGCAAGAAACACGAGGCTGGCATGAAGGCCGGCGCGAAACCTTTAGCCAACGCAGCAAAGAGGAAGCGGAAGATTACCGCTACTTCCCCGAACCGGACTTGCCCCCCTTAGACATTACCGATGAATGGGTGACTGAGGTTCAGGCAGCCTTGCCTGAACTGCCGGATGCCAAGTTGGCACGCTACCAAACTGAGTATGGCTTGTCGGCGTATGATGCAGGGGTGTTGACGGCGGAAAGGGAGGTGGCGGAGTGGTTTGAAACGGCCGTGTCCCACAACGCCGATCCCAAATCTGTCGCCAATTGGATGATTAACAACCTGTTCAGCCTGATGAATGAGCAAAAGCAAGCCATTACCGATATTCAAGTCACTCCCGCCGCGCTAGTGGGGTTGATTGCCCTGGTAGACAAACAGACCATCAACAACAACACAGCCAAAGAGGTGCTGGCAGAGATGTTCACAACGGGACAGTCGGCGCAGACAATTGTGGAAGCTAAGGGGCTGGCCCAGATTTCGGATGAGGCGGCCATTGCAGAGATAGTGGCTCAGGTTCTGCGCGATAATCCTAAAATGGTGGCCGATTATTTGGGGGGCAAAGATAAGTTGCGCGGCTTTTTTGTGGGGCAGGTGATGAAGGCCATGCGGGGCAAGGGCAACCCGGCCTTAGTAAATCAGTTGTTAGATCAGCAATTACGTGATTACGTAATTACATAGTTACACAAATTTTTGAATTACCAGGAGTAGTGTGCAGCGTGGCAATTCGAGCAGTTATTTTTGATCGTGATGGTGTTTTAACGGAGTTTGATATTGATGCGGCCGAGGCGTTTTTACAGCCTCGGCTGCATATGCCGCTTATTGAGCTGGCCCAGCGTTGGGTGAAGTGGAGTGATGTGATTGGAACGCCCAAAAGTGAGGTGGAGGAGGGGGATCTGTTTCGGGGGTTTTGGACGTATATCAGTGATCTGGTGGGGGTGAGTGAGGCTGTGCGCCAGGAGTTGTTTGATTTTGACTATTTGGGGGTGATACGGCCGTTTGCCGATGCCGCCGTTGCTCTGCAATATTGTAAGCAGATGGGGTTAAAGGTGGGGGTGCTTTCCAACTTTTCACTGGCAACTTTAGATCAATCATTGGCTGCGGGCGGGTTAGGGACGTGGGTAGATTATGCGGCAGCAGCCCCCGTCATTGGCTATGCCAAACCGCAAGCAGAATCTTATCAGCACATAGCCCAGAAATTAGATGTGCTACCTGATGAATGTCTGCTGCTTGATGACGATCCAGCTTATGTCGCGGGGGCGCAGGCGGTGGGGATGCACACTTGTCTGGTTAACCGCCGTCTGTTGGCGCATGATCTGGCAAATGGGGTGCTGAAGGATTTAACTGCTCTCCCCACAGCTTTGGAGAGAGCAGTATAATATAGCCCCTTGCTGCTTTTTATGATGACGACCAAGACTGTCTGAGTTGGGATATGGATAGTTTAGGCCAGAAAGACGGCCGTTTATAATCCACATCCAACTGCTGCAAAGCGACATAGGCACCATACACATAAGCATGAGCCACTCCTACTGGCTGGTACAATGTTTTACCAATCCAGAAAGGTTCAACAGGTCTACAGCCTATATGTTTTTTGAGGAAAGCATCAGCCATTTTCAGAGGGCCTTTATCTGGCAACAAGCCTTTGCGATGCGCAACCATCAGTCCTAATGTGGCATAGCTCGTCTCTTCCAAATTAACCGCCCCCACACTACCCCAACCGCCATTTCTATTCTGCTGCACCAGCAGAAAATCAAGGCATTGTCGGGCCATTTCATTATCCCAATCGGCTAAGACGGCGATGGCGCGTGAGGTGGCGTAGATGGGCGAAAAGTGCCATTTGTCGTGGAACTGTCCTTTTCGGGCCATTTGTTCGCGCAGCCAGGATGTAATGCGCTCGGCCATGTGCAAATGCTGCGGGTTATCGGGTTGATAGCGCAGCGAGGCCAACGCATGAATATTGGCCGAAATGGAGGATACCAGTTCATCGGGATAGTTGAGGTAGTAATCTGCCCCCCAGAAGCGGCGGAAGGGGCCATCGTTGGGCTGCATCCCAGCCCAAGAAAGGATGGTATAGCTAACGGCCGTAATATCACCATCAGCAATAGGAAACGTCTGGCTCCAAGACATACCCTGTGGTGAAGATTGCCAGCTTTTGGCTAACTTATGGATGAATGGGGTTAAATGCGGCGAAGCTGGGTCAACACCAGCCCGCCGCAAAATATCCAACGTCCACACCATTTCAAACTGCTCTAACGGGTAACAAAAGCCCACCCCAGCGCGGCTGACATGCAGCACCTGGGCAATATAGGCAGTCGCCAAACGGGAATCCTCACCTTTTAACCGTTTGGCGCGTAAATAGGCGGCCGTCGCCGCTGGCGAAGTTGCCACCGAGCCATACACATTCAGTATCCGATCATCAATTTCCCCTAATTGCTCCTCCGACAACATTTCCATACTAAACCACCAGGAACGCGGCGAGTCATAATTTGGCTGTAAACGGCCGATGAGTGCCATCTTTTGCGCCGTTAATGCCTCGAACCTGGCCCAAGCCGCCAAAGGCAAATCGAGATCAAATTTTTTGACCTCGGCCACCAATCGTGGCAGCAGCATTTCAAAGCCTATCGTTTCATAAGGTTCTAAAGCCATACAAGCCGCATATTCATGCAGGGCTTGAATCCCCGCCTCAATGCGAGCCATATCCTCATCACAATCCCACGCTAACAAGGCCCATAAAGCAGCCAACGTACAAATTGTGCGCCCGTGAGCATGATAGACATGCTCATCTCCCCAACCGCCATCCGCCAGTTGGGTATCACGCAAATATTGCAGAGCCTGGGGCCAGGCTGGTTGGGCGGGATTGTGCTTGTCGGGCACTAAAGCCACCCAGGCTGTATCATAGGGATTGGGGGGAACAAAACCAGTCTGTTGATTCAACAGACTTTCTAACCTCGACCTGTTCATATTTACCTCCTTGATCCTTATAAGTAATCGTTCACAAATAACTTCATGGTTTCGTTGGAGACTAGAGACTAGAGATTGACCAGTCTCCAATCTCCAAAATCGCTAAGTTAAAAACGAACGATTATTAAGAA